>CALWZO010000001.1 GCA_944386045.1 uncultured Clostridia bacterium
TTTGTTATTTTTATCGATTTGCATAAAAAAGCAAAAAATATATTTAAATTGCTATATTTGGCGCCTTTTAAAATAAATAAGGGTGTTATTTTTTTAAAAAGCTGCAAAAAAATAAATTTCGCTGTTACACATAACAAAAGGTTTTCGGCAAAATTTATACAAAAAAAGCAGAAGCTGAAACTTCTGCTTTTAATCTTTTGCTTAAAATCAATATTTAATTTTCTGTATGCCGTGGCGGTGCCGGCTGAGGTGAAAGATTTTCTTTAACATTGTCTTGACGGTTTTCCTCTTTTTCGGGGGAGCAGTCAAGACCCTTATCGGTTGGGATTTGTTCTTTTTCTATGCGTTTTTTTACAGATTCCGAGGCCAGGGTGTACAAGACGCTGGCGGAGGGGATGAACAAAAGCATTCCCCACACACCCATAAGGCTGCCGCCGATGATAACGGACATGAAAACCAGCAGGGAAGGCAGGCCCACGCTGCTGCCCACCACATGGGGGTATATAAGGTTGTTTTCAATCTGCTGTATTATCAGGAACATTATAAGGAACCATACAGCCTGTATAGGGTCTTCCATGGCTATCAGGAATATACCGACGCCTGCGCCCACAAAGGCGCCGAAAACAGGTATAAGGGCGGTGACCGCAATGACTGTGCCCACCAGCACCGCATAGGGGAAGCCGAAAACCGTCATTGCTATTACAAACAGCACACCCAGTATCACCGCTTCAAGACACTGGCCGGACAGAAAGCCGGAAAAAGTTTTGTTGCACAGGCCGGCGATATAAAATATCCTTTGGGCGCTGTCGTGGCTGAAAAAAGCCAGCACCACATTTTTGGCCGCGGCGCAAATTTTTTCCTTGCCCATAACCAGGTAAACGGAAAAGATAAATGAAAGTATAAAATTGGTAAAGCCGCCCACAAAGCCGGTGAGAAATCCGGCGCCGCCGCCTATCAGTGAAAAGGCAAAGTTCTGAAGGCCTTCGCTGATTTTTGCAATCCATTCGTTCCAGTTGATCTGTGAAGATTCCAGGTAGCTGAACAGAAAGCCCAGGGTTTCCCTGTTTTGTTCCAGCAGGGCGGGAATGGTGTTGATAAACCGTTCCAGCTTGGCGGCCAGTATGCCCAGCGTCTGTATCAGCTGCGGCATGACTATCAGGAAAAACAGGTTTATGGCGGCAAGGATTATTATCAGGGTGATAAGATAAGCCACTGTTCTTTTGGATTTTTTCAGTCCTGCTTTGGACAGCATCCCTTCGACCTTTCTCATGGGCACATTTATGACAAAGGCCATCACGGCACCGTAAATAAACGGTTTTAACACCGTGTAGACCGTGCCGGCATAGGCAAGTATGCTTTCAAGGTTGGTCAGTGAAATGTATACCAGTGTGGCGCATACGGCGCACAAAAGCAGCTGTTTGTATTTATATTCCAGTTTCATTTTTCTCTCCGTTTGCAGTCAAAGGATTATTATCTGTATTATTGTACACCTTATCTGTAATTAAATTGTGAAAGCCCCCGGCCATATCAGGCCGGGGGCTTTGAAAATATCACAGATTAAAGTTCGATTTTGGAGTAAAGGCCAAAATTGGATTCGTCAACCAGTTTTTCTTCCCTGGTTTTCTGCACCTGGGGCGCGGCCTTTTCTCTTCTGGGGCCTCTGCCGTAGGGTTTTCTTCCGCCTTTTGGGCCGCGGGGTCTGGGATTTGTGGAATAAACCATAACCCTTCTCCGGGCGCCTTCGCCTTTGCTTTCGCTCTTTACGCCCTCTATTTCGCTGATGGCGGCATGGATTATGCGCCTGTCGTAGGGGTTCATGGGTTCAAAACCAAAGGGACGGCCGGTTTTCAGGACTTTGGCGGCAGCTTTTTTGGCGCTGTTTACCAGGTCCTTTTCCTTTTTCCGGCGGTAGTCGGCGATGTCAACGGAAATCTTTTCAAAGCCTTCTTCGCCGCGGTTGGCAGCAAGGCCGGTAAGGTAGGACAAAGCCTCCATTGTTTCGCCTTTGCGGCCGATGAGCACACCTATATCGTCGCCGGATATTTTGATTACATAACCGCTGTGGGACTTGAAAACAGAAACTGTATAGGGCTGTTTGTAAAACCGGTCTATCATACCGCGCAGAAATTCCACTGCGTATTTTACCTTGTCGCCGGCCCGGCTGAAGTCTATCTCTTCCATGTCATCGGCGGCCTTTTGGGGGTCCTGCCGGGGCTGAGCCGGGGCTTTGGGCTGCCGGGCGGCAGCTTTGGCCGGTTTTTCCTTTACAGGCTGTTTTTTCTCCTGTTTCTTTTCTTCTTTTCTTTCTTCTTTTCTGAACAGGTCCCGGATGTCAAACTCTTCTTCTATCTTTACAACCTTTACTTTGGCAGGTTTTTTGAAGAAGAATTTTTTCTCCGGATATTCAATGACTTCGGCAGTCACCTGTTCTCTGGAAAGGCCCATTTCGTCCAGGGCCAGCTGTATAGCTTCTTCAACAGTAGCAGCTGTTTTAATTACTTCGTTCATATTATTCACCGTACTTTTCCTTGTCCAGTTGTCTGGCTTTTTCCAAACGCTTTTTAACTATCCGCGCCTCTTCTTCGGTGTATGTGTCCTCCACATATTTGTCGCCTTTCACAGCTTTTGCTGTATGGGCGGGTTTCTGTTTTTCTTTTTCTTTTCTGGCTTTTTTGGCCCGTTCAATCTCTTCCTTGATCTTTTCTTTTTCTTTATCCGGGTCAAAGAAAATTCTCAGTATAAATTCCTGAACTATGCCAAAAACGCTGGAGAATATCCAGTATATGGATACACCGGCAGGCATCATAAATGCAAAGTAGCCGAACATGGCCACAGAAACAAAAGGCATAACCTTGGCGGAACCTTCCATCTTCTGGCCGTTGAGCTTGGTGGAAACAATCATCTGTATCAGCATGAAAGCTGCGGACAGAATGGGTATGAGCAGCAGGGTGTTGAACACCTTCAGGGAAGGGGTGGCTGTCAGGTCCATGCCCAGAAAGTTCATGTTAAAGCTGCTGATGGCAGACATCCGGGCTTCTGACAGATAGCTTTCAAAGGCCCGGGGATTTTGTCTTATGGCGACAATTATGCCGGACTGGGGGCTGTATCTGGACAAAGTGCCCACAATGCCTTCGGCCACGGGGGTGATCCGGGTGATGACATCGTTGCTGACGCCCAGGATAAAATGCAAAGGTTTATAGATAACATCTATAAGACCGAACAGTATCGGCAGCTGTATGAACATGGGCAGGCAGCCGCTGGTCATGGAAAAACCGTGTTCTGTCTGAAGTCTGGCCAGCTCTTCCTGCTGTTTGGCAGGGTTGTTGGCGTATTTTTTCTGGATGTTCTGAATTACCGGCTGGAATGCCGACATTCTTATCATTGATTTTTTCTGCTTTATGGCCAAGGGGAAGAGTATCACCTTGGTAAACAGGGTGAAGAGTATAAGGGTTACTCCGTAGTTGCCCACAAAAAGGTAAATCTGGCGCATTATCCAGCCCAGGGGCTCTGAGATAATTGAAAGTATAATATTCATTTTTCCTCCGGTGCATTTTGATCAGAAAATGCCGTTTTGTTGTTTTTCCACGCCCCTTTGGGCGGGACGGGGTCAAAGCCGCCTTTTGACCATGGGTTGCAGCGCAGTATGCGCCATGTGCCAAGGACAAGGCCTTTGGCGGCGCCGTGAATTGTTATGGCTTGTATCATGTAATCGCTGCAGGTGGGCCAATAGCGGCATCGGGGGCCCAGCAGGGGGGAGATGTATTTTTTATACGCTTTGATTGGCAGTATCAGTATCTGTCGTATCATCCATAACCCCCGCGGCTGTAAGCCGCTGTCTTATCAGGTCTGCCAGCCGCGCAGGCTTTTCCCTGGCCGTTTTTCCGCGGCAGACAAAAATCAGGTCATAGTTTAAATTTCTGTCAAGACCCAGACTGCGCACCGCTTCGCGCACAACGCGCCTGGAACGGTTTCTTTTTACTGCGCCGCCTATTTTCTTGCTGCTGGTTATGCCTATTCTCAGCCCGCCGTAGCGCTGCTTCATGACATATACCACCAGGGACGGATATATAAAGCTTTGACCTTTTTTGTATGCCCTGATAAACTGACTGTTTTTGTTGATTGATTTAAATTTCATCTTTTTTTCTTTTCAAAAGGCTGTCTCTGTATTTTCAAAAAAGTTTTCAACATCAAACCCGGCAAATGTTTAAAATTTCTGATAATAGAAATAAAGACCACACACAGGTGGCCTTGCTTTGGTTAGACTATTATTTTTGAAAATAAGAGAACAAACAAAGGCTGTTATTAAGCTGCCAGTTTAGCTCTGCCTTTTGATCTTCTTTTAGCGATTACTTTTCTGCCGTTTTTAGATGACATTCTTGTCAAAAAGCCGTGTACCTTGGATCTGGAACGCTTTTTAGGCTGGAAAGTTCTTTTCATTTTTTGTCCTCCTGTCTTGTTATTTTTTATATATGCAAACGGCCGGCGGCCGCTGCCGACTGATTTTGGCAAGGCAGTCCCTTGCAGATTAAAAGTATATAATATATGCCGACAGTTTGTCAAGGGTAAAATAATAAAGCAAAGGGTAAAAATTTATATATCACGGCCGAAAACCCAGCCGAAAGGCGGCAGCCGGGCCTGCGGCGGATGGCTGTTTATAAGAGTGTATATAATTATATAATATCTTATATATTATGGTGGTTTTATATTGAGTTTTAAAGGTGAATATGGTATAATTAAGCAGTATAAATTCTAATTTCAGGAGAGTACAGATGGAATCTTTCAACGATGTTTTTTTGGCTGTAAAAGACTATTGCAGCGAAAGAATGGTCAGCGCCTCTTACACCCTTTTTATAGAACCTCTGACCGGGGGAAAAATACAGGGGGACAAGGCCATTGTATATGTGCCCAGCGAATGGCTGAAAGGTATGGTGGAGGACAGGTTTATCCCTCTGCTGACCGAAGCGTTTGAAAATGTGCTGGGATTTACGCTGATAGTACAGCTGGAAGTAAAACGGGCGCCGGAGGAAGTAAAGGAGCCTATCAACGGCGGCGAATACGCATTTACCTTTGAAACATTTATAGTGGGTTCGTCCAACAAATTTGCCCACGCGGCGGCGCTGGCCGTGGCCCAGAACCCGTCGGTGGCTTACAACCCATTGTTTATATACGGCGACAGCGGCCTGGGCAAAACCCACCTGCTGAACGCCATCAAGGCGGAAATAAGCAAAAACAACCCGGCTTCCAACATAGTATATGTGGACGGGGAAACCTTTACAACCGAAATCATAACCGCCATAAGGGAAAACAAAACTTCCGAATTTCAGGCCAAATACCGCAAGGCTGATGTGCTGCTGGTGGACGACATACAATTTATCGCCGGCAAGGAAAGCACCCAGGAAGAGTTTTTCCACACATTCAACGCCCTGCACAACGCCGGAAAACAGATTGTGCTGGTTTCCGACCGTCCGCCGAAAGAGATAAAAAGCCTGGAAGAAAGGCTGCGCAACCGTTTTGAATGGGGACTGATGGCAGATATTCAGCCGCCGGATTTTGAAACCAGATGCGCCATTATAAAAAGAAAGTCCGACCTGCTGAGGCTGGACATTAAAAATGATGTAATAGAATTTATCGCTTCCAAGGTAAAGACAAACATAAGACAGCTGGAGGGCGTTGTCAAAAAGCTGGACGCTTTGCAGCGACTGGAAAGCAAACCGCCGATTATGGCCAACGCCCAGGCGGCTATAAAGGACATACTCAACGAGCAGATGTCCACACCGGTGACCATCGAAAAGATAATACTGGAAGTGGGCAAGGTGTACAATGTATCCATGGCCGAAGTCAGGGGCAAAAACCGCAAACAGGAAGTGGCCGAGGCCAGAAAGATGTCCATGTACATTGTCAAAGAGGTGTGCGGCCTGACGATGGAAGAAATAGGCAAGGAGTTTGGCGGGCGCGACCATTCAACGGTTGTTTACTCCATCAGGAATGTGTCCGACAGGCTGAAGGAAGATTCCTTCTACCGCGACACCGTTGAAGACATTATCAAAAATGTAAAAACCATATAAGCAGAAAAGTTTTTAACCTTGGAGGCTGTGAATGTTGAAAAAGCAGCCGTTTGCTGTCACAAATTGTACACTTATTTTAAAAAATGCATTTTGTTTACAAAAAACCGGTTTTAAATGAATAAATATACCGTTGAAAGGGTAAAAATTTTCAACAGGATTTTCAACATTCAACATACACTTTTCAACATTTTTCACATGGGCCGCAGGCTTTAATGTGAAATTAACAATCTGTCAACATTTTTTCAACAGCAGAAAAGACGGCTGTTTTCAGCCTGTGAAAAGCCTTTGCAGACTTTTCAACTTTTTACGGGCCCCTACTACTACTACTGTTAAATTATATCGCAGGGAGAAGAAAAAAAGCCGATATGGTGAAAAAACACTTTTTTACCATAAGACAAAATGTTGATAAACAGAAAGGACAAAATATGAAAATAATCTGTGATAAAGAAAAACTGAATGAAGCCATTGCGACGGTTTCCCGCGCCGTGGCCACAAAAAGCAACCTGGCCGCCATCGAAGGCATACTGCTGATAGCGGAAAACGAAACACTGACTTTGACCGGCTACGATTTTGAGCTGGGCATAAAAACCACCTTTGAATGCCAGGTGGAAAGGGAAGGGGATGTGGTCCTGCCCGCCGGATTGCTGGGAAATATAGTAAGAAAGGCGCCGGGCGGCGAAATATCCATCGAATGCGATGAAAAGATGAACTGCCTGATAAAAAGCGGCATAACAAAATACAACATAAAAGGCATTGACAGCAGCGACTATCCGGATTTTCCGTCCGCGGCCAGCGAAAACAGCGTAAAAATTGAAAACAGCCTGTTCAGCGAAATGTGCGATTATGTCATATACGCCGTTTCCACCGACGAAAAAAGGCCGGCGCACACAGGCGTGCTGATAAAACTGGAAAACAGCCACCTGACAATGGTTGCCCTGGACGGTTACCGCCTGGCAGTGTGTGAAAGAGATGTGGACTTTTCCGGCAACTTCTCGATGATAGTACCGGCAAAGGCGATGAACGAAGTGAGAAAAATAGCCGGAGAAAAAGACGGCAAGCTGACAATTTTTGCTTCCAGAAGATATGTGATGTTTGCCGCCGGTGAATTTATCGTTCTTTCCAGGCTGCTGGAAGGGGACTTTCTGGATTACAAAAAGGCCATACCCTCCAGCTATATGACAAAAGCGGTCATCAATTCCAAACAGTTTGGCGAAGCGGTGGAAAGGGTGTCACTGATTATCACCGAAAGGCTGAGAAACCCGGTAAAACTGACGCTGTCTGACAATACTTTAAGTGTGAAATGTTCCACAGAACTGGGTGAAGTTTACGATGAAATTCCGGTGGAGCAGGACGGCGGCGACCTGGAAATCGGCTTTAACAACAGATATATACTGGACGCGCTGAAAGCGGCCAAAAAGGAAGAACTGGTGTTTGACTTTTCAGGCCCGCTTGCGCCCTGCAGAATTACCCCGAAGGAGGGGGAAGATTTTACCTACCTGGTACTTCCCGTGAGATTTAAAAATGATTGATATAGAAATTACCACTGAATTTATAAAACTGGACCGGTTTATGAAATTTGCCGGCATGGTGTACACCGGAGGCGACGCCAAAGGTTTTGTACAGGACGGCGAAGTGAAGGTAAACGGCCGGGTATGCACCCAGAGGGGTAAAAAATTGCATGACGGAGATGTGGTGTCCTTTAACGGGCAGGATTACAGGGTGGTAAAAGGTAAGTGAGCGGACAATATATCACCGGTATTGATATACAGAATTACCGCAACATACAGCAGGCAAAGGCGCAGTTTTCACCGGGAATAAACATAATTTTCGGCGAAAACGGACAGGGAAAGACAAATTTTCTGGAAGCAGTGTGGCTGTTGAGCGGCGGAAAAAGTTTCCGCGGCAGCAAAGACAGGGAAATGATAAATTTTGAACGGGATTCCTTTATCATAGAAGGTGTTGTAAGGCGCCGGGAACATGATGAAAAGATAAGGATCGCCTGTTCGAAAACCAATCCCAGGTTTCAGGGCAGGATGGCCAGTTTGTCCGGTTCGGCTTTTGTCAGTCCCTCAAAGATAGCGGGCAATTTTTACCGGGTTATCTTTTCCCCGGTGCACCTGAATATTGTCAGCGGTTCACCGGCACTGCGCCGAAAGTTTGCCGATGCCTGTCTGTGTCAGATGTACCCGTCGTTTGTGGAAAATTACAGGCAGTATATGCATGTGATTGCCCAGCGCAACGCATTTCTGAAGGATGTCAAAAAATATTCCGGACGGCAGGATGCCATTTTTGACACTTTTGACAGCAGCCTTTCAAAGCTGGGGTATTCCATATACAAAATGCGAAAGGAATTTATCCGGCAGCTGGCAGAGGCGGCCGGGCAGTATTACCGGAATATATCCGGCGGCAGGGAAAAGCTGACTTTTGTGTATAAATACTGTGCCGACAGCCGGCGGGGCATAGCCGAAAAACTGCGGCGGTCAAGGCAGAGGGATATGGTACTGGGGCACACCGGGCAGGGTATACACAAGGAGGACATAGAAATTTTTCTGGACGGCAGGCCTGCCAAAGAGTACGCCTCCCAGGGACAGCAGCGCAGCATTGTTGTGGCGATGAAGCTGGCGGAAAGCGACATAATGCAATCTGTCACCGGCACCGCGCCGGCGGTATTGCTGGACGATGTGCTGAGCGAACTGGACGGGCTGCGACAGGATTATCTGCTGAACCACATAGGCGGCAGGCAGGTGTTTATCACCAGCTGCCATCTGGACAGGATAGCCGTTTCCGGCAGCAGAAAATTTTTGGTTGACGGCGGCGAGGTAAAGCAATGTATGTAGACCTGTTTTTTGACTGTCTGGTGGACAGCAGGGATGTGGTGGGAATTTTTGACCTTGATAACACCACCACAAACCGTTTTACCAACGATTTTCTGGCCGAAAAGCAAAAGCGAGGGAAAATCACATATTTTGTCAGTGATATTCCCAAAAGTTTTGTGCTGATGGCTGACGGCAGCGTTTATGTGGTTGAACTGAACGCGCAGATATTGAAAAAAAGGTTTGAATTTATATGAAGGCGGAGATAAAATGTCAAATATTGAAAATAAGGTAGAGAATAACTACGGCGGTGAGCAGATACAGGTTCTGGAAGGGCTGGAAGCGGTAAGAAAACGCCCCGGCATGTACATCGGCTCCACAGGGCCCAAGGGTCTGCACCATCTGGTTTATGAGATAGTGGACAATGCCATAGACGAGGCATTGGCCGGTTATTGTGACCACATCGAGGTGGAAATTCTGCCCGGAAATGTGATCAGAGTAAGCGATAACGGCCGCGGCATACCGGTGGGTATTCAGCCGAAGCTGGGAATACCGGCGGTTACTGTAGTATTTACCGTTCTGCACGCCGGCGGCAAGTTCGGCGGCGAAAACAGCGGCTACAAAGTCAGCGGCGGTCTGCACGGTGTGGGCGCGTCGGTTGTAAACGCCCTCAGCGAATGGCTGAAGGTGACTGTATACAGCGGTGAGGGCCGGTATACCCAGAGCTTTGAAAGGGGCAAGGCCACAACAGACCTGATAAGGCTGGGTGACAGTGACCGCCACGGCTCGGTGGTTGAATTCAAGGCTGATCACCTGATGTTTGAAACCTGCGATTATGAATATGAAGTTTTGCAGACAAGGCTGAGGGAGCAGGCGTTCCTGAACGCCGGCGTAAGGATCACCCTGTCCGATTTGAGGGACGAGGCCAACCCGGTGGTGGAAAGCATGCACTATGAGGGCGGCCTGAGAAGCTTTGTGGAATATATCCACCAAAAAAGGGACATGACTGTACTGCACCCGGTGATACATCTGTACACCGAAACTTCAAATTCCACAGCTGAAATAGCTTTGCAGTACAACGACAGTTACAATTCGCTGATACTTTCCTTTGCCAACAACATAAACACACCCGACGGCGGTACCCATGAACAGGGATTTAAAAATGCGCTGACAAGGGTGTTTAACGATTTCGGCAGGCAGAAAGGATATATCAAGGAAAAGGACGACAACCTGAGCGGCGACGATGTGCGCGAAGGTCTGACTGCTGTTATATCCGTAAAGGTGACCGAGGCACAGTTTGAAGGACAGACAAAGGCAAAACTGGGCAACACCGAAGTCAGGGGCCTGGTGGAAAATCTGGTTTATGAAAAACTGAGGGATTTTCTGGAAGAAAACCCGGGCACAGCCAAGGCGGTGTACGAAAAAGCCCAAAGCGCACAGCGCGCCAGGGAAGCCGCCAAACGCGCCAGGGAACTGGTAAGGAGAAAATCGGCGCTGGAAAGCGCCAGGATGCCCGGCAAGCTGGCCGATTGTTCCAGCAAGGACCCGTCGGAATGTGAAATATATATCGTCGAGGGTGACTCTGCCGGCGGCAGCGCCAAAAACGGACGCGACAGAAGATATCAGGCCATACTGCCGCTGTGGGGCAAGATGATAAATGTGGAAAAGGCCCGCCTGGACAAGGTTTACGGCAATGAAAAACTTACACCGGTGGTGACAGCCCTGGGCTGCGGTCTGGGCGAAGACATCGACCTGGACAAACTGAGATACCACAAGGTGGTTATAATGGCCGATGCCGATGTGGACGGCCAGCATATACGCACTTTGATGCTGACATTTTTCTTCCGTTTTATGCGCCCGCTGATTGAAAACGGCTATGTGTATATCGCCATGCCTCCGCTGTACAAAATCACAAAGGGTCAGCAGGTGAAATACGCCTATGATGAGGCGGAGCGCGATGCCATAATCAGCCAGTGGCAGACAGGGTACAAGATACAGAGGTACAAAGGTTTGGGTGAAATGAACCCCGAACAGCTGTGGGAAACAACCCTCAACCCGGAAAACAGGGTTATGATGAAGGTAGAGCTGGAAGACGCGCAGAAAGCGGACGAAACCTTTACCATACTGATGGGCGACAAGGTTGGCCCCCGCCGCGAGTTTATAGAGAAAAACGCCAAGTATGTAAAAAACCTGGACATATAGGTGAGCTGTATGGAATATCCGTTGATAGTACAGCTGGACATAGGCCAGGACGATTTTATACAGGTGGAGATACTGGAACAGCGGCTGGATATGCAGCTGGCGAGAAAAAGTTATCTGAAAGCCTTTGCCGCCGAAAGCGCTGTTTTGGGTGCTGCGGCTGTATTTATACTGTTTTTTCAGAATGTGATTTTGCCCGACCGGGCGTGGTTCTGCCTGTTTTTCTGGGCTTTGTTTGCTTTTCATTTTGTTTACAATTATTTTTTCGGCTGCAAAAGGGAATTTTCCCTGGCGGTAAATCACCTGCTGACAAACAGGGACGGTCATACATTTTTTACCCCGGAAAAGGGGATGGCCTACTTTTTTGAGGACAGGTGCGAATATCTGACTGACGAACAGCGCAGGTTTTTTGACTATGACAGAATACGGCACATCAAAAAAACCAGGCATCTGTTTATTTTCGTTATGAAAAGAAGCAGGGAAAAGAACATGAGGGGGTTTGCCTATATGGTGATACCCAAAAGAAATTTAAGCGATGAGCAGCACAAATTTCTGGACAGTATATGTGATGAGATTATCAGAAAATATTCGCTGGCCCCATGGACAGACAGCAGTATTATGGATTAAGGGCTTGTTAGGAGTAGATATAGGATGACAGACAATACAAGATATATAAATCAGGATATTGAAAAGGAGATGAAAAGCAGTTTTCTGGACTATTCCATGTCGGTAATAGTTTCCAGGGCACTGCCGGATGTGCGCGACGGGCTGAAGCCTGTTCACCGCCGTATTTTGTACGCCATGTACGAAAAGGGGCTGGACGCTTCCCACGCATATCAGAAATCTGCCCAGACCGTAGGTGAAGTGCTGGGTAAATATCATCCCCACGGTGACGCGTCTGTTTATGATGCGATGGTGCGTCTTGCACAGGATTTTTCTTTGAGATATCCGCTGATAGACGGTCAGGGTAACTTTGGTTCCGTGGACGGCGACCCGCCGGCTGCTTACCGTTACACCGAGGCCAGAATGAAAAGAATTTCAGACGAGATGCTGAGGGATATCGAAAAGGAAACTGTGGATTTTGTTCCCAACTTTGACGATTCCAACACAGAGCCGGCTGTTCTGCCCTCCAAGATACCAAATCTGCTGATAAACGGTTCCACCGGTATCGCCGTTGGTATGGCAACCAACATTCCGCCCCACAACCTGACAGATGTGTGCAACGGCATTGAATTTCTGATAGATAACCCGGATGCGGATTTTGCACAGATAATGGAATATATCCCCGGGCCGGATTTTCCCACCGGCGGCATTATCATGGGCAGAAGCGGAATACGCTCTGCCTACGCCACAGGCAAGGGAAAAATCACACTGCGCGGCAGGGCGGTAATTGAAGAGAAAAGCAACGGCAGATATCATATCATAATCACCGAGATACCTTATATGGTAAACAAGGCAAAGATGATTGAAAGAATTGCCGACCTGGTAAAGGAAAAAAGGCTGGAAGGCATATCCGACCTGCGCGACGAGTCCGACAGGGACGGTATGCGCGTGGTGGTTGAGCTGAAAAAAGAGGCCAATCCGCAGATTGTTTTAAACCATCTGTATTCACTGACCGAACTGCAAAGCACAGTGGGCGTTATCATGCTGGCGCTGGATGACGGCGTGCCGAAGATAATGGATTTGAAAACCATGCTGACAAAATATATTGATTTTCAGTGTGAAGTGCTGGTGCGCAGGACAAAGTTTGACCTGAAAAAAGCGCTGGAAAGACAGCATCTGCTGGAAGGATTGAAGATTGCCAGCGACAACATTGACGAAGTTATACGCATTATCCGTTCCAGCTATGACGACGCCAAAGAAAAACTGATGGCCCGTTTTGCGCTGTCGGAAGTTCAGGCCACTGCCATACTCAACATGCAGCTGAGAAGACTGCAAGGCCTGGAAAGGGAAAAAATAGAGGCCGAGCTGGCAGAGCTGGCAGAAAAGATAGCATACTATGAAAAATTCCTGGCAGACCACAATATGGTTTTGCAGCAGGTAAAAGCAGATATAGAGCAGATAAAACAGAAGTACGGCGACGAAAGAAGAACAGAAATCGCCCATGTCAGCGGCGAAGTTGACATAGAAGATTTGATACCCAATGAAGAATGTGTGTTTACATTCACCAACTTTGGCTACATCAAGCGTCAGCCCAAAAGCACATATCAGGCCCAGAAGCGCGGCGGACGCGGTATCAGCGGTATGTCCAGGCGCGATGAGGACTATGTGAAAGAGCTGTTTATATGCAAGACACACAATTATATTATGTTTGCCACAGACAAAGGCAGGGTTTACCGCCTGAAAGGCTATGAAATACCCGAAGGCAGCCGTCAGAGCCGCGGCATAAACATTGTGAATATGCTTCAGTTGCAGCCGGATGAAAAAATTACAAATGTTATCCCCACCGGCGAGGACGAAGGCGGCAACCTGGTGATGGTAACCCGGAAGGGTATCATCAAACGCACTCCGCTGGAGCAGTACGGCAATGTGAGAAAATCCGGCCTGATAGCCATCACCCTGGACGAGGGCGACACCCTGGCATGGACAAGGGTAACCGCCGGCAACGACAAACTGATTGTAGCCACCAGAAACGGTGTTGCGATAAAATTCAGCGAAGAGGATGTGCGTCTGGTGGGCAGAAGCGCCCGCGGCGTAAAAGCCATCGAGCTGTCCGGCGACGATGTGGTTGTGGGCATGGGTATTGCCAAAAAAGGCAGCCGACTGCTGACCATAACAGAGGACGGCAAAGGCCGTATGACCGATGTGGAAGAATACCGCCTGCAAAGCCGCGGCGGCAAAGGCGTGAGAAACTATGATGTAAACAAAGGCGGATATGTGGCCGGCGTAAGCATTGTAAACCCCGGAGAAGATGTTATAATTATTTCTCTTGGCGGTATAATTATCCGTATGCACGCTGATGATATAGCGCTGCAAAGCCGCTATGCCGCAGGTGTAAAGGTTATGCGCCTGGGCGCAGATGACAAGGTTGTTACCTTTGCGGTTACCATGCGCGAAGATGAAACCGAAGACGAAACTGACGACGAACAGCCGGCACAGGAAGAGCAGGCCGACACACAGCAGGAGATTGAAGAATAAAAAAATAAGAGATGAGCTTTCACCTCTTATTTTATATATAGTTATATTTTATTATAAAATTACTTATAGTATATAATTTATGGAAGAAAGATATTATTTTGTCAGCAAAAACGGAAATATGAAAGGTTTTGTCAATACAAAAGGGCAAAAATCTTTTCTGTGTGACAGCCGGTACAGAGCGGCGGCTGAGTATGCCGCAGGGCAGAAAGCAAACTTTGACATAGGGTTTGTCGGTGCAGGTATGCCCTGTCAGCATTCAGGACAGGCCCGGCCGGGGGTGGTATACATATATACCGTAAAACGCCTTCGGACAAAACCGGGGGAAAATATAAACGGCGGGTACAAAAGCCGGCGGCCGTTTGTAATAATCGGCTGTGATAGAATTGAGAATATTTATTCATATATCAGGCGGTGTGAACAGGAGAAAAAATTATGAAGCTGGTAATGGGCGGAAGATATAAGGGCGACCCGTCGGCACTGCCTGCAAGACAGGTGGAAGGGGCCGTGAAATTCAAAGAGATTGATGACATGAAAAAGCTGGCCGAATTTGCCAACGGCCTGGCGCTGGGTATACTGTCCCTCTGCCTTTTGGCTGCGGCGGCCAGGCTGTTTTTCAGGCCGGGTGGTTTTTCGGCTGTTAAGCTGATGCCGCTGGGCTGGGGACTGATCGCGTCAAATATAACCATTATTTTTCACGAGCTGCTGCACCGGCTATGTTTCAGAGGGGAAGTTTTCCTGTACAGCAATTTAAAGCAGGGGATTATGTTTGTCACCGGCACCGAAGATATGAGCAAGGCAAGGTTTGTGTTTATGTCACTGCTGCCCAACATTGTTTTCGGACTGATACCTTTTGTGATTTTTATGGCGCGGCCGCAGCTGACTTTTTTTGCAGGTTTAGGCGCCGCCTGCCTGTCCATGGGGGCGGGGGATTATTACAATGTGTTCAACGCCCTTACCCAGGTGCCCTCTGGCGCAAAGATATTTATGAGCGGCCTTAATTCCTGGTGGTATCTTTCCGGGGACGGATTGAATGCAGAAAATAAATAATATCCGCCGCAAAATTTTTATAAAAATATCCGCCCGGTGTGCTGTCGGGCGGATATTTGTTTATGGGCGCAAAGTTTTTTTATTCAATATATCTGCAATCCGTTTTACCAGTATATATCCGCACACCTGCATATATCCCAGCGCGAACAGCGATATATTTAAAGAGATATGCACATAGGAATGGGATTTTGCCAGTATCAGCCAGCTGAGGGGTGAAAGCAGTGAAAGGAAAAACAAAACAGCCTGCATGATGTATTCCTCCTGTTTGTTTATTACTTTATACAAAACCAGGCCTGCGGTGACAACCGTTACAATGCTTATAACTTTGCCCAGAATTTCAAAGGTGAAGTATTTTGCCAGGACGGTAAATACACCGGAGTTCAGGGATTCTGACAGTATCTGCTCGAAATTGTCTGCGCTGCCATAGGTTCTTTTCTGCACAATCTCCCTGAAAATTCCGGAAAGTCCGGTGAAAATTCCGTCTGATCCGCCGTACATATATGCGTGTATCAAAAGCGCAGCGGCAAAGGCAGACAGGCTTATTGCGCTGACTGCAGCAAAGGTTTTGAAAAGTTGTTTTCGGTTTTGTTTGCAGATTATAAAATCACAGATAATAAACATTACCTCCGATATCAGTATCGAAGACAAAAATTCATACCCGCACAGGCATTTTATAAATATGGATATAAATATCAGCGGATAGATTATAAATCGTCTGCCCGGATAGTTTAAACACATTAATCCCAGCAAAAGGGGAATGTACCACAGAAATTCCGCCCAGTAAAGATTTCTGGCAAACCGCGATATCGTTGGATATATCAGGGAAACCGCAAGAAAACTGGCCCCAAAATATATATTGTATTTTATTGTGAGCTGATGTGATATCAGCACCAGGACCCCTGACAGCAAAACCGTATATAAAATGTACAGCTTGCCCACGCTCATAAAATCAAAGTATTTAAATAAGTATCTCACCGCTATGCCCTGAAGGCCTACCTGGGATTTATATTCTATATAAGACAGGTCATCTTGGGAAAAGTCCTGTTGTGAGTACAGAATATTTGTTATATATTCTGCGTCGTAATTGTAGATGGTGCTGGGGCGCCGGGACGGGTATATTATGCCCAGGCCAAAATCTTCATAAAATTTTTGTATATCATTTTCGGCGATTATTGCCTGGCTTAACACCAGCGCCTCGGAGTATGGGTCTATATTTTCGTTATAGGATTTTATAAACAAAAAAGCCCGTACAGCCAGTGTTACGGCTGAAAACAATATTAATTTTTTTAATTTGTCAATCATTAGTTTCTGTTCGGCGTCTGTCTGCAAGGCAGAGTACGCCGCCTTCCTGAAATTTTTGTTTATACCAGGATATGTACAAGCCGCAGAAAAATCCGGCGGCTGTAAAGATAGTGCCCGGGATAAGGCTATCAGGCAAAACCAACAATAATATTGATTTTACAATTTTAAAAAAAATTGGTATAATATTATGTCAGAATTTTATAATAGATTATTTTTTATATATAATGAGGTAAATTATGAGTGAATGTATAGCGGCGATGGCCACTGCGCCGGGCAAAGCCTCTCTGTGCAGCATAAGGATTTCCGGTGACGGGGCATTTACAGTGGCAAAAAAGGTATTTGTTCCCGCAGACAAAAAGAAAGATGTGCTCAGCCGGAAAGGTTATACCGCGATGTTCGGCTCTTTTTACCGTAAGGGAGAGCCGGTTGACCAGGCGGTGGCGCTGTTTTTCCGCCGGCCGAAAAGCTACACCGGCGAAGATGTGGTGGAAATAAGCTGTCATGGCGGCAGTGCTGTGGCCGACCGGCTGCTGAAAGCCTGTTACGAGGCAGGGGCCAGGCCGGCAGCTGCCGGAGAATTTACAAAAAGGGCATTTCTCAACGGAAAAATGACCCTGACCCAGGCGGAGGGTGTGCTGGAAATGATAGAGGCCACCAGCGCGCAGGCGGCAATTGCTGCAAAAAGCGCACTGGAAGGGCATCTGTACAAAAAGGCCGCCGCCATAAGGGATGACCTGCTGGCCCTGGCCGGACATATTTCCGCTTATACCGATTATCCGGAAGAAGCTGTGGAAGAGGTGAGCGACCGGGAGGTGGAGCATATTTTGCGCCGCTGTAAAGACCGGCTGCAAAGGCTGATGGACGGCTACGACGCCGGGGCGAAGATAAAACAGGGTGTGCACACTGCAATAGTGGGCAAACCTAATGTTGGCAAAAGTACATTGCTTAATGCACTTTCCGGCTTTGAAAAAGCGATAGTGACCCCCATAGCCGGCACCACCAGGGATGTGGTGGAGCAGGAGATAATACTGGGCGGTGTAAATTTGATTTTGCGGGATACCGCCGGCATACGAAACACCGATGATGAGGTGGAGGCCATTGGTATACAGCGTTCCATCGACAGGCTGGAAGGGGCAAACCTGGTTTTCTGTGTTTTTGACGGCAGTCTGCCCATAGAAGAACAGGATATTGACCTGGCAAACAGGTGCGCAGGCCTTAACAGCATTGCCATAGTAAACAAGCAGGACCTTAATCAGCAGTTTGATATTTCTTCCGTAGCCCACTGTTTTAAAAAGGTACTTTATATAACAGCAAAGGATTTTTATCTGTCCAAAGAGTTTGAAAACCGGGTGCTGGAGGTTATCGGGCTGGCCGACATAGATATGACTGCCGGCACTGTAGTAAACGAAAGACAGTACGACGCAGTGCGCACCGCTTTCAGTTCCATTTCCGATGCCTATGACAGATTTTGCGAAGGTTTCAGCCTGGATATTATAGGTGTGTGCGTGGACGAGGCGCTTTATGCAGTTTATTCCCTTACCGGAGAGAATGTTTCCGACGAGGTGGTAAACGAAGTGTTCTCCAAATTCTGCGTGGGTAAATAATATGGATAAATTTATTGTTAAAAAATACGAAAGCCGTTTTTTGCCGGATATGGCCCGGTTGTTTTATCACACTGTCCACACCGTCAACCGGTCGGATTACACCCGGCGGCAGCTGGACGCCTGGGCAGACGGCCGGCCTGACCTTGACCGGTGGGACAGTTCCTTCAGCCGGCATAACAGCCTGCTGGTTTTTGACGGTGAAAGGCTGGTTGGCTTTGGCGATATGGACGATACCGGCTATCTGGACAGGCTGTATGTGCACAGATGTTATCAGCGCCAAGGTATAGCAACCCTTATATGCCGCACGCTGGAAAATCAGAGCGGCCTGGACAGTTTTTCGGTGCACCGGTCGCTGACTGCACGCCCGTTTTTTGAAAAAATGGGATATAAAACAGTCAAATCCCAGCAGGTGACCAGGCATGGAATACAGCTGACAAATTTTATTATGATAAAGAATAATAATTAAAATACTTAAAATTATTAAGATTATTTTTCAGTTTGCTTACAATCGGTGAAAGGGATTGCAAAGTTAACATAAACATTTTTAAAGGAGTTTTATATGGTTTTAGGAACTTATGATGTAATTGTTATCGGTGCAGGCCACGCCGGAATTGAAGCGGCTGTTGCCAGCGCCAGGCTGGGCTGTAAAACCGCCCTGTTTACACTGACACTGGACGGTGTGGGCAACATGCCCTGTAACCCGGCCATAGGCGGCACTGCCAAAGGACATCTTGTAAGGGAGATTGACGCGCTGGGCGGCGTTATGGCCATAGCTGCCGACGCGACCAGTTTGCAGACCAGAATGCTGAACCTGGGAAAAGGTCCGGCAGTGCACTCCCTCAGGGTGCAAAGCGACAGGCAGAAATATCATGTATATATGAAAAAGCTGGTGGAAACCACCCCAAACCTTGACCTGAAGCAGGCAGAGGTGTGCAAAATACTGTTTGATGAAAACAAACGGCCCACCGGTATAATCACCCAGCTGGGCACACAGTACGACACAAAGGCGGTGGTAATTGCCACCGGTACATATCTGACCGGCAAAATTTATGTGGGCGACGCCAGTTATTATTCCGGCCCGGACGGACATCACGCCGCCCTGGCACTGTCCGACTGTCTGAAAGAGGCGGGCATACCCCTGCGCCGTTTTAAAACCGGCACCCCGGCCAGGGTAAACAAGCGCAGTATAGATTTTTCACAGATGGAGATACAGTACGGGGACGAGCATCCGGTGCCCATGTCCTTTATGACCAGAGGCGAGGTAAAAAACATACTGCCCTGCCATATATGCTACACCAACGAAAAAACCCATGAAGTGATAATGAAAAATATACACCGTTCTCCGCTGTACGGCGGCAAGATTGAGGGCATAGGCCCCAGATATTGTCCGTCATTGGAGGACAAGGTGATGAGATTTTCCGACAAGCCCCGCCATCAGTTTTTTGTGGAGCCCTGCGGACTGGACACTGATGAGATGTATTTGCAGGGCCTGTCCTCCTCACTGCCGGAAGAAGTTCAGGTGGAATTTTACAAAACCATAAAAGGGCTGGAAAACCTGGAAGTGGAAAGGCCGGCCTATGCCATAGAGTACGACTGTGTGGACCCGCTGGAGCTGAAAGCCACGCTGGAGTTTAAAAACTATCCTCACCTGTACGGCGCAGGACAGTTCAACGGCACCAGCGGATACGAGGAAGCGGCGGCCCAGGGGCTGATAGCCGGTATAAATGCCGCACTGAAATTACAGGGCAAAGATGAATTTACCCTGTCAAGGCAGTCCTCCTATATCGGTACTCTGATTGACGACCTGATAACCAAAGGGGTTATGGACCCGTACAGAATGATGACCAGCCGCAGTGAATACCGCCTGTATCTGCGCCAGGACAACGCCGACGAGCGTCTGACACCCCTGGGCAGGCAGATAGGCCTGGTGGACGATGAAAGATGGCGGTATTACAACCAGGTTATACAGCTGAAAGAAAAAGAGATAGAAAGAATTTTTTCCATAACCATAAAACCATCCCAGGTGCAGCAGCTGCTGGAGGAAAAGGGACTGGAAGGGCTGAAAACAGGCGTGCGCGCCAGCGAATTTTTAAAGCGTCCCCAAATAACCTATGCCGACCTGGTGAAAGTCATCGGCGAAGGGGAGGGCATCACTCCTTTTATAGCTGAAAAGGTGGAAGTTTATATAAAATATGACGGCTATGTGAAACGACAGATGGCCCAGATAAACCAGACCAAAAAGCTGGAAGGTACGCTGATACCGCGGGGTATTGATTACAGCGCCATGAAAGGACTGCGAATGGAGGCCAGGGAAAAGCTGGCAAAGATACGCCCGGCAAATGTGGGCCAGGCATCCAGGATACCGGGTGTAAGCCCCAGTGATATTTCAGCGCTTTTGCTGGAACTTAAAATCAAGGATATGAAAAAGCAGGAGAATGTATGATAGATAAAACCAGATTTGCCCGGACTTTGTCCGCTTATGACATACATCTGACAGAACAGCAGACGGACATGCTGGACAGATATGCCGAAATGCTGGGAAGTTATAACGAAAAGGTAAACCTTACCGCCATAACAGACCCCCAGGGAATAGAAGAAAAGCATTTTTTGGACAGCCTTTTATTTGCGGCCAGTCCTTTGGTAAAAGGGAGCGTGGCAGATGTGGGTACCGGCGCAGGCTTTCCCGGCATAGTGACCAAAATTTTCAAGCCGGATATAGACCTGTCCCTGATAGAACCCACCGGAAAACGCTGTACATTTTTGCAGTATGTGCTGGACAGCCTGAACATCAAAGGCAGCGTCATAAAGGAAAGGGCAGAAGAGGCGGCCCGAAAAGCCTGGAGAGAAAAATATGATGTGGTGACAGCCCGTGCGGTGGCAAACCTGCGGGTGCTGGCGGAATACTGCATACCGTTGGTAAAGGTGGGCGGTTATTTTATCGCCATGAAAGGCGACGGCCGGCGGGAACTGGAACGGGCGCGCGCAGCCATAGAAAAGCTGGGCGCAAAGTACGAAAGGACAGAAAATTTCACCCTGCCCGACGGCAGTCACAGAAGCCTGATTATCTGCAAAAAAGTAAAACCCACACCGCCGACATACCCCAGAAACGGCGGAAAGATAAACAAATCCCCGCTGTAAGGCTGTGATTAGAAAAAAAACCGGCATAACTGCCGGTTTTTATTTTTGTAAAAATTATATTTTTCAGTAATAAATACATAAATAGAAAGAATATATAATAAAAAGGGGGAGTATATTCTGTGACAGGTTAAGGACGGTGATATATATTTGTTCCACATGGAACAAAAAACGCCCCGAAGGGCGTTTTTGCGGTTAATAGAATGATTGACAACTGATTTGGATTATTTATATTAAAAGCATTGCTTTTAATTACTGCTTGCGTGCCTTCGGCACGGTTATCTGATAGGTTATGTAATTATCATCTTCCTGCTGGGACATCCGTGCGCCTACACCGGCGCTTTGCATCAGCTTTACTGCTTTGGTTATGGTGTTGGTAAATATCCTGATGTCCTTTATGTTGATGACTGTTACGCGTTTGGCTTTTTTGGACGGGGCCAGCAGGCTGTTTACATACCTGTCTGTTGCGCTGACATTGAGATTGTGTTTTATTATATGGTCTGTGGCCTTGTCCTGCAATTCTCCCGGCAGGCGGGCGATTGCCCTGGCATGGCGCTCTGTAAGGTTAAAAGCCAGTATTTTCATCTGCTGTGCCTTGGAAAACTGCAAAAGTTTCAGCTTGTTGGCCACTGCCGGCTGGCTGAGGGACAGTTTTTGCCCCACTTCGCTTTGGGTAAGGGACAGATTGACCATAAGGGACTGTATTGCGGCCGCCTGTTCAAAAAAATTCAGATCCTCCCTTTGCAGATTTTCAATTACAGCCAGCACCGCCACCTCTTCCGGTGTCTTGTCCATAACTATTACCGGAACCGTTTCCAGCCCGGCTTTGGTGGCTGCCAGCAGTCTGCGGTGTCCGGCAATAAGCTGATATTTTCCGCCGGCTGTTCGGGTGGCTGTCAGCGGCTGCAGTATTCCGTTTTCCTTTATATTCTGCGCCAGGTCTTCAAGCGCCTGTTTGTTCAGCAGTTTTCGCGGCTGATAAGGGCAGGGCAGTATATCACTGACAGGTATCTGCTGTACAATACTTTCATCCTTTATGACAGGGCTTTCGGCTTTGGTTTTAAACGCCGTGGCAAACATGTTTTTTCTCCTTTCCTGTTTTATACTTTTAAAATATCATATAAAATGTTTTTTTTACAGAAAAAAATATCGCAGATTACGGCAATTTGCGGTATTTTTTTATTGTTTTTTTCAAAAAAACAGTAATAATTTGATGAAAAACAGCACAAAAATTTATTTTTTGTCGCTAAAAATATGAATAAGCGGCAAAATTTGTTCCACATAGAACATTTTTTTAAATTATGCTTTAAAAAAGGTGCCGGGTGTGATAAAATGGTATCATACAAAAAACAGGGGGGATAAGTTTGGCAAAAATAGTAGCTGTGGCCAATCAGAAGGGCGGCGTGGGCAAAACCACCACTGCGGTGAATATTGCGTCCTGTGTGGCAGAGTTGGGAAAAAAGGTGCTGCTGGTGGACCTGGACCCCCAGGGAAACACAACTTCAGGCTTTGGCATATCAAAAAGAGGCCTGGAACACAGCACATATTCGGTACTGCTGGACGGTGACGATGTAAAAGGCGCAATAATGAAGACACCTTACAAAGTGGATGTGCTGCCGTCTTCCATAAGGCTTTCCGGCGCTGTGGTGGAACTGGTGGAGCTGGAAAACCGCCATGCCAGGCTGAGAAACGCGCTGAACAAAGTCAGCGACGGGTATGATTTCATATTTATAGACTGTCCTCCGGCGCTGGACCTGCTGACAATAAACGCCCTCAGTGCCGCCGATACTGTTTTGGTGCCCATACAGTGCGAATTTTTTGCCCTGGAAGGCCTTTCAGAGCTGATGAACACCATAAGACTGGTAAAACAGCACTATAATAAGTATATAGATATAGAAGGCGTACTGCTGACAATGTTTGACTCCCGCCTTAACCTGACATTGCAGGTGGTGGCAGAGGTCAAAAAATATTTCCCGAACAAGGTGTACAAAACCACAATTCCGCGCAATGTGCGCCTGTCCGAAGCACCCAGTTTCGGACAGCCGATAAACTATTATGACCCGGCCTCCCGCGGGGCAAAAAGTTATATGGAACTGGCCCGGGAGTTTTTGTCACAGAACAAAAGATAAAATGTATACAGGCGGTCAAAATATTATAAAAATGCAATTTTTTACTTGTTATTTGACTGTATAAGTAGTATCATATTATGTAATGATGCCGAAAGGCTGAATATATAAAGGAAGAAAGGAAGATGCCCATGGCAAAGAAAAATACCGGTTTGGGGAGGGGTTTGGATTCGCTGTTTCTGACCAGCGAACAGCAAATCTCGGATGCCTCGGCATCCAGTGTAAAGTTATCAGATATAGACATTGACCCGCACCAGCCCAGAAAAAGCTTTGAAAGCCAAAGCCTGGAACAGCTGTGCCGGTCTATATTGGAACACGGCGTTTTGCAGCCGATAGTTCTGATGCCAAACGGCATCGGCAGATATACAATAATAGCAGGCGAGAGGAGGTTCCGCGCCGCCAGGATGGCCGGCCTTACGGAAATTCCCGCCATTGTAAAGGATGTTTCCACCCAGAGCGCCAAAGAAATTGCGCTGATTGAAAATCTGCAAAGGGAGGACCTGGACCCGGTGGAAGTGGCCCTGGGTTACAAAAGCCTGATGGACAGTTTCAACCTGACACAGGACGAAATCAGCAAAAAGCTGTCCATACCCCGTTCCAGCATTGCCAACAGTCTGAGAATACTCAATCTGCCCGAGGAAGTGCTGCGGCTGGTGAAGACAGGCAAAATCAGCCTGGGTCATGCAAAGGTCATACTGTCGCTGACAGATGAAAAACAGCAGAAAGAACTGGCAAAAATAAGCGCAGATAAAAGTTTGTCTGTGCGACAGTGCGAACTGCTGGCAAAATCAATGACAAAACAGGCTAAACCGCCCAAAGCCGTAAAGGTGCCGTCAATAGTAAAAGAGGTGGAAATCGCCCTGAGCGAAATTCACGGCACACCTGTAAAGATAAATTACAAAGACGGCAAAGGCAGCCTGAACATAACCTTCAACAGCCAGGAACAGCTGATGGAACTGGCAAACCTGCTGGAAAAGAAATAAAACATTTGAAAGAATTAAAATAAAAGGAGTTTAAAATGTTAGACATCAAATTTGTTCGTGAAAACCCCGAACTGGTAAAGGAAAATATCAAAAAGAAATTCCAGGACGAAAAACTTCCTCTGGTAGATGAAGTTATAGAGCTGGACGCAAAAAGACGCGACACCCAGGGCAAGGGCGACCGGCTGAAAGCAGCCAGAAACAAACTGTCAAAGGAAAACGGCGCACTGTTCGGACAGCTGAAAAAAGCTGCTGACGAAGCACAGAAAGCTGAAATCCAGGCAAAAATCGACGCCAACATGGCCGCTGTAAAAGTTGATGAGGACGAGCTGGCAAAACTGGAAGAAGAAAAAGCAAAACTGGAAGAGAGAATTCAGGAGATAATGTACACAATCCCGAACATCATCGACCCTTCTGTTCCGATCGGTCCTGATGACAGCCACAATGTGGATGTACAGCATTTCGGCGAGCCGGTAGTTCCCGATTACCCGATACCTCACCACACAGAAATAATGGAAAGCTTTGGCGGCCTGGACCTGGAATCCGCAGGCAGAGTTGCCGGCAACGGTTTCTATTACCTGGTAGGCGATATCGCCCGTCTGCACGAAGCTGTTTTGGCTTATGCCCGTGATTTTATGATAGACAAAGGTTTTACCTATGTAATTCCTCCCTTTATGATGCACGGCAATGTGGTTAAGGGCGTTATGTCCTTCCCGGAAATGGAAGCCATGATGTACAAGATTGAAGGCGAAGACCTGTATCTTATCGGTACATCAGAACATACAATGATCGGCCGTTTTATCGACCAGACACTGGACGGCGCACAGCTGCCTATCACACTGACCAGCTACAGCCCCTGCTTCCGCAAGGAAAAAGGTTCTCATGGTCTGGAAGAAAGAGGCCTGTACCGTGTTCACCAGTTTGAAAAACAGGAAATGATTGTTGTCTGCAAACCGGAAGATCACATGTACTGGTACGAAAAAATGTGGAATAACTCTGTGGAGCTGTTCCGTTCACTGGATATACCTGTCCGTCAGCTGGAATGCTGCTCCGGTGACCTGGCCGACCTGAAGGTAAAGAGCTGTGACATAGAGGCATGGAGCCCCCGTCAGCAGAAATACTTTGAAGTTTGCTCCTGCTCAACACTGGGTGACGCTCAGGCACGCAGACTGAGAATCCGTTACAGAGACGAAAAGACAGGTCAGACACAGCTGGCTTACACACTGAACAACACCTGCGTTGCTCCGCCGCGTATGCTGATAGCATTCCTGGAAAACAACCTGCAGGCAGACGGAACCGTAAACATTCCGAAAGTTTTGCAGCCTTATATGGGCGGCAAAGAAAAACTGGTTCCCACCAAATAATCAGCCGCAATAAAATTAAAACCCCCGCTTTTGGCGGGGGTTTTTTGTGTGTGCAAAAGGAAAATTTCCTGCTTATTTTTGCACAGAAAGGCTTATGCGCTCGGTTTCGTCCAGGTCTCTTTCAATTTCAGAGTCTATGTACATTTCTTCACATTTTTTCTGGATTTCCATCAGGGTTTCGTTCATGTCTGTTATGCGGTTGAAAAGATAAAAATACAGCTCCTTATAGTCGTTCATAAAAATTCTCCTTATCACTGTATTGATTTTGACATTGATCCATAAATCAAACATCAATTTATGACTATATTCTACACAGGGCAATGGGAAAAAATTGTCGAAGAAAGGAGAAGAGAAAAATATTTTACCAAAATTTCATAAAAAATCAACAATTATAGCGAAAAATTGCTGTCAGTACAACAATTTCTTATAAAATTTATCAATCAGAAATGCACCCGGCGGGGCGGTGATAAGTATTGCCGGCACCGCCATGGCAAGGGCAAGACTGCCGCAGGAAAGACCCATCGCCAGCGGTACAGCACCCATGGCCGCCTGTACTGTGGCTTTTGGAAGATATGCCAGCGACACAAACAGCCTTTCTTTGAAATTCAGGTCTGTACCCACCAGACAGGCCTGCACACCGATACAGCGTATTGGCAGTATAAGCAGTATAAGCACAACGGCTGAAATGTCGGCGCCAGCAGAGCCATGGCGGCTATTTCGGTGCAGGCGGGCAAAAAACACATCAGCAAAGCCGGGCGCTCCTGTCTTTTCAGCACCTTCATATCCGGGGAAAGCCCGGCACGGGCCGGAATTATTATCAGCGCTATGGTGCGCAGCTGTCGTGATATATCCATCAGCCGGCCGTCCACAATATCAAGGCAGAAAGGGCCGATGGCTATGCCGGCCAGTATCATTCCCGGCAAAGAAGGCAGACCCGCCTTTTCTGCCAGCCTGCCGGCCACTATGCCGGAAAGTAAAATTATTGCAATACTGAAAATCATACAAACCTCCTGAAAACAAAAAAGCCGATGCCCCTGCGAAATAAAACGCAGAAGTCATCAGCTGTAAAAGAGGTTTAAGATATAAATCCAAGGGAGAACTTCATTCCCTGCCCAGGATTATACATTATGCAGGCTTTTAAGTCAACAAAAAGTTTTCCACACCGGCAGCCGGAAATGTTGAAAAAATTTACAGAATTGAAATATATAAATACCTTTAAAAAATTGACGATATAGCCATAAAAGGGTATAATACTATATTATAATGGCGCAGAATATCTATAAAAGTAAAGGTGTACAAGTATGAGAGCATTGGTAGGATACACAGGTTTTGTAGGTTCCAACCTGAATATGTACGGGGATTTCGGGGCGGTTTATAATTCCAAAAATATACAGCAGGCTTTCGGCAGCTGCCCGGATGTGCTGTACTATTCCGGTGTTCCGGCCCGGAAATTTATATCGGACAAAAATCCGCAGCAGGACCTGGAAATAATAGAAAATGCCCGGGAAAACATCAGAAAGATACAGCCGAAAAAGCTGGTGCTTATATCCACCGTTGATGTTTACAAAAATCCGGCCGGCAAAACAGAGGACGATAAGCCGGACGCGGTAAATGCTTACGGCAAAAACCGCGCTGTTTTGGAAGAACTGGCGGCCCGGACGGTGAAAGACTGTCATATAGTACGCCTGCCGGGACTGTACGGAAAAAACATAAAGAAAAATTTTATATACGATTATATAAATTATATCCCCTCCTTGCTGACCGACGCCAAAATAGCATCCCTTGCCGGCACAGACCGGAGCATATACGACTATTATGCAGACAGAGGGGACGGCTTCTGGCGGCAAAAAGCGGATACTGACCGCAGCCGGCTGAAAAAGGTGCTGGAAAATGTGGGATTTTCCGCCCTTAACTTTACCGACAGCCGCGGAGTTTTTCAATATTACAATTTGAAATATTTATATAAAGATATACAAAAAGTTATTGATAATGACATAAAGGTGATGAACATTGCCACACAGCCGGTGGAAATAGGCCGGCTGTACAAAATGCTGACAGGCAAAGCGTTTGTAAACCATATAACCGACAATCCGCCTTATTATGATTTCAGGACAAAGCATGCAGAATTTTTCGGCCGAAGCGACGGATATATACAAAGCCGGGAATTTGTCTGCCGTGATATAAAGGAGTTTGTGGAGGAAATGAAATGAAAATTTCGGTGTCCAACATAGCCTGGGACAAGGAAAATGACGGGCTGATGTACGCCTTTTTGGCGGACAACGGTATACAGGGGCTGGAAATTGCACCTACCAGGCTGTTTGAAAACCCCTATGACAATCTGGAAATGGCTCACATCTATGCCGCGATGCTGAAAAACAGGTATGGCCTGGAAGTGTGCAGTATGCAGAGCGTATGGTACGGCATAGACAAAAATATATTTGCCGGCCGGGAGGACAGGCAATTTCTGTCTGAATATACAAAAAAGGCGATATTGTTTGCCGAAAGCATGGGTATAAAAAATATTGTTTTCGGCTGTCCGAAAAACAGGAATATGCCCCGGCAGACACAGGAAAATTACCAAATTGCGCTGGAATTTTTCCGCCGGCTGGGGGACTTTGCCCGGCGGCACAACACCGTGCTGGCAATAGAGGCCAACCCGGTGATATACAATACAAATTTTCTGAATTTTACCAAAGACGCCTGCGAGTTTGTAAAACAGGCAGACAGCCCCGGCCTGGGAGTGAACGCCGACATGGGCACTGTGATATACAACAAGGAAAATCCCCATGTGGTAAAGACTTATAAAAACATAATCAATCACATACACATCAGCGCGCCGTCCCTGGCACCGGTTTATCCCTGCCGGGAACTGGAAACACTGAAAAAAGCGCTGGGTAAGACCGGCTGGGATAAATACCTGTCACTGGAGATGAAAAATCCCGGTGATATTGAAAAGGTAAAAGAAACAATTTTGTTTGTAAAGAGGTTTTTTGATGGAATATAGAAATATAAACGGCGTGCCGGATTTTGACTGTTTTGAATACAGCGAAAAAAATTCCAGATATTGCCTGTGT
>CALWZO010000002.1 GCA_944386045.1 uncultured Clostridia bacterium
ATATTTTGGTCAAAACAGTAGTTCATATTTTCCCTCCGTCACAATCCGGGTTATCGGTGCTGCCGCAGTGTGGGCAGGAAAAAGACTTCATTTTTAAAATCTGCTGAAATGAAAACCTGTATCCGCAGTTTTTACACTCGCATTTTTTGCGCAGTGTGTAATATGCGGAAAAGGCGATACCCAGCAAAACAGGCAGCAGAAGGACAATTACTACATCGGTAAAAGGACCCGACCCGTAAAAAGTGATATAAACAATATAGGCATAGTCCTTGTGACGCTCATGAAATACCGTAATGTACGGTTTTAACAGCGCGTACAATATTTCATTTTTGAAAATAAGAAAAATGAGCAGCACTGCCGCATACCGGTAAAATATTTTTATTTTCCTTTGTAAGGCTATAAGGCTGCGGCTTTTGCAGCCGGCAGAGTTTTGTATATTGTTTTTCATATATCTGTATCAGGTGTTGTTGTTTGTAACAATGGCAGTTTTGTTGCGGATAATCGATTAGTTTATAACTATATTATAACATGATAAAGAAGCCTAAAAAAATATATATTGTACTCAAAAAATAACCTCTGAGTGTAGATGTTTTATACAAATCTGTATGTCGGGGGAGAGTGTTGATTTAACTTTAAAATCTTATATTCAGGTAACAATAAAAAGGCGGCCAATGCCGCCTTTTTGCAAATATTTGATTTCTACGCCATTATACCCAGGTGCTCCAGCAGTATTTTAAGACCTATAAATATCAGGATAACACCGCCCAGCAGTTCGGCTTTTTCCTTAAATCTTGTGCCAAAGTTGTTTCCGATAATAACGCCGATAAATGACAGGATAAATGTGGTAACGCCTATCAGAGAAACAGCGGGGATAATTTCGATTTTCAGAAAGGCAAAGGATATGCCCACCGCCAGTGCGTCTATGCTGGTAGCTACGGCCATGACAACAAGGTCTTTCAGGTCCAGCTTGTCACCGTCTTCGCAGCACTCTTCCTCTTCGCCTTTCAGCGCTTCAAAAATCATTTTACCGCCTATAAAAGCCAGCAGAACAAAGGCTATCCAGTGGTCAACCCGTACCACATATTTTTCAAAGGATATGCCCACGGCCCAGCCCAGCAGCGGCATACCGCCCTGGAAAAGACCGAAAAACAATGCGATTACAGCCCCATGCCTGTAGTTTAGCTTTTTCATGTTCAAGCCTTTGCACATAGCGACAGCAAAGGCGTCCATGGAAAGTCCGACAGCGATCAAAAACAGTTTTGTAAAGCTCATAAATCCTCTCAAACAATAAATATTAAATTTTCAGTTAAAATGCTTTGGTGGTGTCAAAGGCAAAATCTGCCTTGGTTCTGGTGGAGAATGTATCAAAATACAAATCTTCCAGCGGTATCCACTCTCGTTTAAATTTTTGCAGCATCCTTTCATTGGAACGGGCCAGTATCCTGGCCAGCTGTTTTTCCCTGGATACATCCAGGAAAATTTTATATTCATAGTAATCCATCAGTTCCGGATGCATGGAGTAAACACCCTCCACAATGTTCAGCCTTTTGGGCTGAATGGTTTCGGAAGTTGTATACTTGCCGGTCTGACAGTTGTATTTCTGATATGTAAAAGACTTGCCTTTCATTATGTTTTCCATAACATTTTCCTTAAAGCCTTCCCAGTCCACATTGCCGCCGGGGGTTGCCAGCCTTTCGGGAGTTTTTCTCTCCGGTGTCAGGAAAAAGTCGTCCATGCGGAAAACATTACAGTCAAAGTCCCTTTCTATGCTGTTGGCAAAGGAGGTCTTTCCGCTGGCGGAAGGGCCGTCGATAGCGATAATAACAGGACTTTTGTCGGTGCGCGCCAACACAGCGCCCACTATTGTTGATAGTATGCTGATGCTCATTATCATTACCTCTTAGTAAAATTGTATATATATTATACAACATATATAACAAAATGTCTAATAAAAGTGAATTGTATTGACAACTTGTTTTATTGTTATTACAATAAAAATAATTCTTAATATATGAAAATATATTGTTTGAAATTATTTTTTGTTTTTTTGCAGAAAGGAATATCGGGTTATGAGGGTAGTAAACGCATCTGAAATAACAAAAACCGTAAGGCAGCTGTGCATAGACGCCAATGTAAACCTGCCGGAAGATGTGTGCCGGGCCATTGATATGGCCATACAGCGGGAAGATTATCTGCCGGCCAGAAATACACTGGAACTTCTGGTGGAAAACTACAGCATAGCTGCCAAAAATCAGGTGGCTATCTGCCAGGATACAGGCCTTGCCTGTGTGTTTGTGGAAATAGGCCAGGAAGTTTATGTGGACGGCAGCATAGAAGACGCCATAAACGAAGGGGTAAGGCAGGGATACCGCGACGGATACCTGCGCAAAAGCTGCGTGGCTGACCCGCTGAGAAGGACAAACACCGGCGACAACACACCGGCGATGATATATTACGAAATAGTCAAGGGTGACGGGCTGAAAATAACCGTTGCTCCCAAAGGTTTCGGCAGTGAAAATATGTCTGCCATAAAAATGCTGGTGCCGGCCGACGGTGTGGAGGGCGTGAAAAAATTTGTCCTGGACACAGTGGCAAACGCCGGCCCCAATCCCTGTCCGCCCATTGTTGTGGGCGTCGGCATAGGGGGCACCTTTGACAAAGCGGCCCTGCTGGCAAAAAAAGCACTGCTCAGGGATGTATCACGGGCAAATGAAGATCCTTTTTACCGGCGGCTGGAAGATGAACTGCTGGAAAAGATAAACAGGCTGGGAATAGGCCCTCAGGGCTTTGGCGGAAAGACCACAGCTTTGGGTGTAAATATACTGGCCATGCCAACACACATTGCCGGTATGCCCTGTGCGGTAAACATCAACTGCCATGTTACAAGACATAAGTCAAAGGAGATATAGCCATGAAAAAACATATAAGCACACCGTTGACTTTGGACAAAGTAAAAGACCTGCACAGCGGGGATGAGGTTTTGCTGTCAGGTGTTATATACACCAGCCGCGACGCCGGCCACAAACGCCTGGTGGAGGCCCACCAGAAAGGCGAGAAACTGCCTGTTGACCTGAAGGATGCCACAATATATTTTGTAGGCCCCACACCGGCCAAACCCGGTCAGGCCCTGGGCTCCTGCGGACCGACCACCAGTTATCGCATGGACGCCTATTCGCCATACCTTATCCGCAACTGCGGCCTTACCGGAATGATAGGCAAAGGCAAGCGAAACGAACAGGTAATAGACGCAATGAAAGAGTGCGGTGCGGTATACTTCGGCGCCATAGGCGGTGCCGGCGCATTGCTTTCCCAGTGTGTTGTAAAGGCGGAGATAGTCGCCTATGAAGACCTGGGCGCCGAGGCGTTGCACAGGCTGGAAGTAAAGGATATGCCGTTGACAGTGGTAATAGACTGCTACGGCGAAAACCTTTACAAAACAGGTGTGGAAAATTACCTTAAAACTAAAAAATAATATCTGAAAATTAAAACAGGCACCGATTTTCCGGTGCCTGTTTTCAATATGGAGGAATTCGCCTTTTATGGCTAATAGGAAACAATTATACCGCCTGTGTTGGCGTAAAAACTGCACAGACCTCTGGTTTCCAGTATGCTGACATTTACCGCGCCGTACATATCTTTCAGAAGATTTTTTATCTTGTGAGCGCCGTCGGCATTCTGGCAGTGTGTTATGATTATATGCAGGTTTTTCAGTTCTTTCAGACCTGCCATCTGGTTTACAATATATTTATAGGTGTTTGCATCACCGCGCTGTTTTGACAGCACATTTATTTCACCCAGCGGGCTTTTCATGGCGATGGCCCTGATGCCCAGCACCGAAGCGACAGCGCCGGTAAATGCGCTCATGCGGCCTGTTTTTATCAGATTGTCATAGTTTGTCAGACAGAAGGTCAGCTGCATGGTGTTGTTGTATTGTTCCGTTTCGTTTACCACCTGGTCAAAATCTTTTCCTGCCTTGATAAGGCTGTTTATCTTTTCCGCCAGCAAAATCATGCTGCCGCTGGTGGAACGGGAATTGACCACATATATTTTTTTCTCCGGGAATTTTTCCAGCACCATATCTTTTGCAACCATGGCCGAATTGTACGCTCCGGACAGCTGGCTGGAAATACATATTGCAATGCTGAAATCCGCTTTTTCAAACTGCCGCGCCCATTCAAAGGGGGCAGGGCAGGCAGAGGATGAAGCACCCTTGAAGCTGGCCATGGCATCCAAAAGCCGCTGTCTGTCCAAAGTTTCGTCATCCACAAATTCACGGTTCCCGACAATTATTTTCAGCGGGGCAACGGAAAATGCCGTATCCCGCGCAAGATCGGGCAAGGTCAAAATATCACATGATGAATCACATACAATATTCCATTTCATAAACATCCCTCCTCAGGTTAATGCGGCGTTATTCTTTTCTTGTATATAACATTGGGGGCATAAAGATTCGTATTCCACATTGTTTTCATTGTCAATGGCCACCTGCCGTCCGCTGAAAACAAACTTCCCGTTTATCTTTCTGGCGTTGAACATAGCTTTTTTGCCGCAGCGGCATATGGTTTTAAGCTCCTGCAAGCTGTGAGCCAGCTCCAGCAGTCTGGACGAAGCCGGAAAACCGTTGGTCAGAAAATCCGTCCTCAGGCCAAAGCAAATCACCGGGATATCATCTTCCACAGCAATCCAGAACAACTGCTCTGCCTGCCGCGGTGTCAGAAACTGACATTCGTCCACGAAAACACAGTCGGCTTTTCCGTTGGCCCGGGTGTCCCGTGCCAGTATCCGGCGTATGTCATCATCGCTTTTTATCAGCCGGTCGGCTTTTTGCTTTACTCCCAGGCGGCTGACGATGTACTCACCGCCTTTGGTGTCGATAAACGGCTTCAGTATAACAGGGCGCATACCCCTTTCGGTGTAGTTATAAGCGGACTGCAAAAGTATTGTGGATTTGCCGCTGTTCATTGCGCCGTATTTAAAATATAGTTTTGCCATTACTGTTCGCCGCTTCCGCTGTGGGTTATTCTGTAAGACAAGGCCATTAAATTGTCCCTCAGGTGTACATTTTCCACAATCAGGCTGTCATCCAGGTTGGCAAAGTCATAGTGGCTGAAATTCCATATACCTTTTATGCCTGTCCGCAAAATCATCGGTGCAATTTCCTGCGCGGCTTCCTTTGGTGTACAGATTATTATTATGTCCACATGCTCTCTCCGGCAGAAGTCCGAAAATTCTTCCATGGATTTTATTTTCATATTGAACAGATGGTTGCCTATGACTGCGCTGTCATTGTCAAAAAGACCCACCAGCTGTACACCGGTGTTTTCTTTCATTACAAAGTTTGCCATGGATATGCCCAGGTTGCCTGTGCCCACCAGTACGGCGCGCAGGTCCTGCCGGGCAAACAGCAACTTCTGTATTTCTTCGTACAGCAGCTGAACTGAATATCCCACACCCTGCTGACCAAAGCCGCCGAAACAGTTGAAATCCTGTCTGACCTGGCTGGGGGTAGAGCCCATTATAGCCGCCAGCTGGCTGGAAGATATCCTGGTTGTACCGTTGTTTTTCAATTCGCTTATATATCTGTAATACCTGGGTAATCTGCGGATTACCGGAAGGGGAACTTTTACATTAGGCATCGATGTACCGCCTTTCATTTTTTAATTAGATTATACTACTTTATGGCGGTTTGTCAAATTTGTAGCAGTTTTTAAAGCGTCTGCCGAAGTTTACTATTATAATTTTTGCCAATACTCAATAAAAATAATAGGGAGAGATAAAGATGGACAAGGAAAAAGAAAATATGAACAGTGAAGAAGAAGCAGAAAAGCACACAACGGATGGATCTGTCGGCAGGACAAAAGGCAAGTATCCTATACACTGCCTTACCATAATCGGTCAGATAGAAGGCCATTTTGAAGCCAATGCCCAGACCAAAACCACAAAGTACGAACATGTAATACCACAGCTGATAGCGGTGCAGGAGGACCCGGATATAAAAGGCCTGCTGGTAATACTGAATACTGTTGGAGGCGATGTGGAGGCAGGGCTGGCCATATCGGAACTTATCTGCGGTATGACAAAGCCCACAGCCAGCCTGGTGCTGGGCGGAGGACACTCCATAGGCATACCGCTGGCGGTGTCTGCCGACCGCTCATTTATTGTGCCCACCGCCACCATGACAGTGCATCCGGTGCGCCACAGCGGCACGGTTATCGGCGTCAGCCAGACAATGGACTATCTGGAGGCCATACAGCAGAGAATAACAGGATTTGTGGCCAAAAACAGCAAAATTTCCAAAAAAAGATTTACCGACCTCATGCTGAAAACCGGCCAGCTGATTATGGATGTGGGCACTGTACTGGACGGCAACCAGGCTGTCAAAGAGGGTCTGATAGACCAGATAGGATATCTGTCCGACGCGCTGGAATTTTTATACACCAGCATTGAAAAGCGAAAATAAGGTTTAAAAAACATATAAAATATGGTATTATATAATGTGCGATTGATTTTTTGAATACCGCGGTTTAACCCGCGGATACATATCGGAGGACAAATGAGTATTTTTGATGCTATTTTACAGGGAATTATACAGGGACTGACAGAATTTCTGCCCATATCCAGCGACGGACATCTGTCCATATATCAGCATTTCACCGGAAATTACGGCGAAAATGCCCTGATTTTTACACTTATGCTGCACCTGGGCACGCTGATAGCGGTTCTTGTTACATACCGAAAAGTGATATTTGACCTTATAATAGAGGCCTTTTCAATAGTTGATGACTTTTTCCACAAAAGACTGAAAGGGCAAAAACCCAACCAGGCACGAATGATGATATACATGCTGGTGGTCACCACCCTGCCTTTGTTCGGTTTTGTGCTGATAAAAGATTTCATCACCTCTTTTGCAGAAGACAGCGATATAGTTGTGGAAGGGCTGTGTTTTTTGTTTACTGCTGCTTTGCTGTTCCTTGCCTCAAAATGCGTCAAGGGCAAAAAAGGCGCAAAGGATATGAGCATTAAAGACGCGCTGACAATAGGCTTTTTCCAGGGACTGGCCATAATGCCGGGCATATCCCGTTCCGGCAGCACCATATCCACCGGCCTTCTGTTGGGTTACAGCAAAGATTTCATGGTTACATTTTCATTCCTGCTCAGCATACCTGCCATACTGGGGGCCAGCGTCCTGGAAATACCCCGGGCATTACAGGCGGGTATGGCCTATTCATGGCCGGTGATAATTGCGGGGCTGATTTCCAGCGCGATAGTAGGCTTTTTGGCCATAAGGCTGATAAAATATCTGGTTATAAACGACAAGTTTATAATTTTTTCCTATTACACATTTGCACTGGGCATAATAGTGTTGATTATAGGGATATTGGAAAAATTCATAGGCACCACAGTTGTGGGCATGCTGATATTATAGTTTTGAGGAGAAAGTATGGCGAATAAATCAAATGCGAAAAAAAGCTCTGCGCCCGCTTCCAAAGGCAGGCGCGGACGCCCTTCGGCGCGGGCAAAGAAAAAAGCGGAGATAAACCGCGCCTGGAGCATACTGATGTTTGCCCTGGGACTGGGCCTTGTGGCCATGGCCATATATCCCGGGGAAAATTTCTGGGCTTATTTAAGGCAGAATTTCCTGTTTGGCGTTTTCGGTTTTTCCGGATACTTCCTGGGAATATTGCTGATATACCTTGGGGTGCTGACAGCGCAGGACAAGCCTGTAAAGCTGAAAATGTTCTGGGCCTGCGGGTTTATAGTGCTTCTGTGCGGTTTTATGCAGGTGTTTTTTGCCGGCGGCGCTGCCGGTTCCACTGCGCTGCGGATAGCGGCGGAACTGCACCGAATGGGCAAAGAGGTGTGGTACTCAGGCGGCCTTGCGGCCGGTATAGTGGGCATACCTTTGCAAAGTGCCTTTGGCGATGCTGCGGCCAAAATATCAATAGCGATACTTATGGTGACATTTTTCATGTTCCTGACGGATACCACGCCCTATGACATATATGTAAAAGTTCAGGAAAAGGCGGCACGGGAAAAACGGCGGCTGGCAAAACAGCTGGAGGAAAGCCGCGCGTCCAAAGCCCGGCGTCAGCGGGAAAAAGCCGCCAGACAAAAGGCTGAAGCGGAAAAAGCCCGGCACAGCCTGTCCAGAAAGCCGAAGATTGATTTTGAAATTGACGACCGGCCTTCAAAGGATGTTTTCCGGACGCAGGAAGTTCAGACGGTTGTAAGCGAAACCTTTGACGATGTCAAAGCACAGAAAAGCCTGGAGCAGCAGAAAATTGACGAGATAATGAAAAAGCTGAATATGTCAGCCCATGCTGCCGAAGAGGAAAAAACCAGACAGCCTGCCGAAGCAGTCCAGCCTCAGCCGGAAAAGGCACCGCCACAGACACCGGAACAGCCGGCAGAAGATACGGAAGAGAAAAACCACAGCGAAAAGGCTTATGTGTACAAGCACCCGCCCATAGATCTGTTTGAAAAAAGCAAAAATACCGTGCGGGGAGATGTGGAAACAGAACTGAAACACAACGCGCGGAAACTGGTGGAAACGCTGGAAAGCTTTGGCGTACAGACCAGGATAATCGACATCAGCCGCGGTCCCTCTGTCACAAGATATGAACTTCAGCCGCTGGCAGGAGTAAAAATAAGCAGGATTACCAACCTGGCGAACGATATAGCCCTTAACCTGGCGGCCAGCGGTGTAAGGATTGAAGCCCCGATACCCAACAAAGCGGCGGTGGGCATAGAGGTGCCGAACAAAACTTCCAATTCCGTGCGTATGCGCACAATACTGGAAAGCGCCCGGTTCCGCAATTCTCAAAGTCCGCTGACCATAGCCCTGGGCATGGATATAGCCGGAAATGTGGTAATTGCAGACCTGACCAAAATGCCTCACCTTTTGGTGGCAGGCGCCACCGGCAGCGGTAAGTCGGTGTGCATAAACTCTGTTATAACCAGTTTTATTTACAAATCCAGTCCGGAAGATGTAAAGCTTATACTCATCGACCCAAAGGTGGTGGAACTGGCCGAATACAACGGCATACCCCATCTGCTTATGCCGGTGGTTACCGAGCCGAAAAAAGCGGCCGGGGCCCTGGGCGGCGCAGTGGCCGAAATGGAAAAAAGATACCTGTTGTTTGCACAGAATTCCGTAAGGGATATAAAAAGCTTCAACAGGCTGGTACGGGAAAATCCTGACCTGGAACTGGAAAAGATGCCTTATATAGCAGTTATAATAGACGAGCTGGCCGACCTGATGATGACCGCCGGCAAAGAGGTGGAAGATTACATCTGCCGCCTGGCCCAAAAAGCCCGTGCCGCCGGTATACATCTGATTGTTGCAACCCAAAGACCGTCGGTGGATGTTATCACCGGCCTTATAAAAGCCAACATTCCGGCCAGGATAGCCTTTGCAGTATCCAGCCAGGTGGACAGCCGCACCATACTGGACGGCGCCGGCGCTGAAAAACTGCTGGGCATGGGCGATATGCTGTTCCTGCCCCAGGGTGCAAGCAAGCCAACCCGTGTACAGGGTACTTATGTTACCGACAGTGAAATATCCGCTGTGATACAGTATGTGAAAAAAGATTTTGTGGCTGAGTACAACCAGGAAATGATAGAAAATATGGAGAAACTGGCCGCAAAGGACAAGTCTTCCGCTGACGGCGGAATGGACGACAAGGACGAAATGCTTCCCAAGGCGGTGGAGGTGGTGGTGGAAGCCGGACAAGCCTCCACATCGCTGCTGCAGCGCAGACTTAAACTGGGATATGCCAGGGCCGCCAGAATAATGGACGAGATGGAAAGCATGGGGGTAATAGGCCCCTACGAAGGCAGCAAGCCCAGACAGGTACTGATAACAAAAAATCAGTGGCTGGAAATGACTTTAAGCCAAAGCGAATAAATTTTTATACAAAGGAGCAAAGCTATGTTTACCGAATTTCTGCCCATATCAAGACAGGAAATGCTGGAAAAGGGAATAGACAGGCCGGATTTTGTGGTTGTGGGCGGCGATGCCTATGTGGACCACCCCAGTTTTGGCACAGCCGTAATAGCCAGGCTGGTGCAGGCGCTGGGTTTTAAGGTGTGCATATTGGCACAGCCGGATTATTCTTCCTGCGAAAGCTTTAAAGAATTTGGCAAGCCGAAATACGGTTTCCTTATCGGCAGCGGCAATGTGGACAGCATGGTAACCCATTACACTGTGGCCAAACGCCGCAGGGAAACTGACGACTATTCACCGGGCGGCAAAGTCGGCCTCAGGCCTGACAGGGCACTGACTGTTTACAGCCGTCTGGCAAAACAGGCCTATCCGGACCTGCCGGTTATAATCGGCGGCATAGAGGGTTCACTGAGAAGATTTGTCCATTATGACTACTGGTCCGACAGCGTCATGCCCTCAATACTTATAGATACAGGCGCGGATTTGCTGTCCTTCGGCATGTCCGAAAGACAGACAGCGCGGATAGTGCAAAGGCTGGCCAACGGAGAAGATATAAAAAACATGACGGATATTCCGGGTACCTGTTATCTGACCACAGCCGACAAGCTGCCGGACGGATATGTGGAGTGCGCCGGTTACAACAAAGTCAAAACAGACAAGATAAGCTATTCCAAAGCCACCCGCATACAGATGGAAAATCAGGACCATATCAGCGCAAAGCCGGTGGTGCAGAAACAGACAGATAATCTGTATCTGGTGCAGAACAAACCGGCAAAACCGCTGTACCGCGCCGAGCTGGACAGGCTGTTTACACTGCCGTTTACCCGACTGCCTCACCCGTCTTATGAAAAGCTGGGCGGTGTAAAGGCCATATCGGAAGTTGAATTTTCTATCATTCACAACCGCGGATGCTTTGGCGGCTGCAATTTCTGCGCCATTACCATGCACCAGGGCCGTTTTGTAACCAGCCGCAGTCACGAAAGTGTGCTGAAAGAAGCGCAGATGATAACCGGCTCTCCCCATTTCAAAGGATATATTCACGACATAGGTGGCCCGACGGCCGATTTCCGCATACCCAGCTGCAAAAAGCGGGTGACAGAAGGAATGTGCCCCGACAGAAAATGCCTGGCGCCCACACCCTGTCCCAATCTTATGGTGGATCACAGCGACTATTTGGAACTTTTGCGAAAAGTCAGAAGCCTGCCCAAGGTAAAAAAGGTTTTTGTGCGCAGCGGCCTGCGCTTTGACTATATGATGCTGGACAAAGACGATACATTTATCAACGAACTGGTAAAATATCATGTCAGCGGACAGCTGAAGGTTGCGCCGGAACATTTTGCAAAACAGACGCTGAAATATATGGGCAAGCCTCCCATAGGCGTTTATGACAAATTTTCCAAAAAATTCTATCAGGCCACCAAGAAGGCGGGCAAAGAACAGTATCTGGTACCTTATCTTATGTCCAGCCATCCGGGCAGCACCGTAAAGGATGCGGTGGAGCTGGCGGAATACCTGGCAAAAAACAAAATACGCCCCGAACAGGTGCAGGATTTTTACCCCACACCCGGTACGGTGTCAACCTCCATGTATTACACCGGCCTTGACCCTTATACACTGAAACCGGTTTATGTGGCCAAAGACAGCAAGGAAAAGGCGATGCAGCGCGCACTGCTGCAATATTACAACCCCAAAAACAGACAGACTGTACTGCGGGCGCTGAAAATGGTGCACAGGGAAGATTTGATACCTCTGCTTTTGCCGGGAAGTGCAAAAACAAAGAGCGAAATAGCTGAAAATAAAAAATCAAAAAGGAAGGCAAAACCGGTCGCAAACTGGCAGGAAATACAGAAGAGAAACAAGCGGCTGGGAAGGAATAAATGAGGAAAACAAAAAATTTACTGGCGAAAATAGTGTCAGTGGCCATGGCTCTGGCTTTGGTTTTTCTGACAGCCAAAAACAGTGTGTTTATGTTTTTTGGCGGAAAAATAGGCGACAGTGTCACTGTCATGGATGTGGGACAGGCACAAAGTGTGCTGATACAGTCTGATGACAGCTTTGCACTGATAGACGCCGGCTTTTCCAAAGGCAACACCGATGTGGTTACATACCTTAACCAAAGAGGAGTTGACAGGCTGGAACTGCTGGTTATAACCCATTTCCATACAGACCACACCTCGCAGGTGCTGGAGGTATTGGACAATTTTGCAGTTGACACGGTGCTGATACCCGACCTGTCAGAAGAAAATATGCCCACCACTTCATTCTTTGACAAACTGCTGACCAGGGCAGAAGAGGGCGAATTCAGCCTGGCCACAGCGAAAAAAGATGATATTTATCCTGTGGGTGACGGCGAGATAAAAGTGCTGGCGGACACCTACAACGACGGAGATGTAAACGACACTTCCATAGCGCTGACCTTTACCCAGGGCGACTTTATATATCTGGAAACAGGGGACTGTGAAGCCGAGGCGGAAGAATACCTGTTGCCTTACATACCGGAAAATGTGACACTGTTCAATGCCGGCCACCATGGCTCTTCCACATCCAACACCCTGGCTTTGCTGGAAAAGGCAAATCCGAAATATGTGTCGATATCCTGCGGTGAAGACAACAGCTACGGCCACCCGCACCAGGAGGTGCTGGACAGGCTGAAAGACCTGAAGATATTCCACGCGGTTACATATGAGGAAGGCGACCTGGTTTATAACATTGACTGATAATTTTTGTACAGGAGAAATATATGAACTTTTCTGTTACAGCAATACACGGCGACATTGTGCGGCTGGAATTTTTCGGCGGCACGCTGTACGCCCATAAATACAACTTTGACTGCCTTCCCCGGGAAACCCGGCTGGTAAAATGGGAAGACGGCCGTTTTGTCACCGACACACGGCGGACCCGCCAGGTGAAAAAAACAAACTTTGACCGTCTTCAAAAACTGAAAAATAAAAAGTAAAAGTTGAAATTATTGTGTATGTTTTTATATAAAATTGAATTTATCTGCGATATAATTTATAATATAAATAAAGACAGGTTCTGATTTTCTTTTGGGATATATCCACAAGCGCACTGGGCGGAAAATAATCTTTTTTCACATCAATAAACTTTATATAAAATTTCAATATCGAAAGGTTGTGTGATTTATGAAAGAAATGGATTTGCTGACAGCTCTGCGAGGAATGAAAAAAGTAATCACTGTACAGACCCTCACATATTTTTTGCTGATTGCGCTAATAGAGTTCAGCCTGTTTCATCCCGACCTGTCCGAAAGGTATGACTTGCCCTGTCAGATATTGTTCTTTGTGGCGCTGGCCGGTCTTTTTTGCGCCGGTATGTTGCAAAAGGAAGAAATGAACTACATAAAGTCCTGCCTGAAACAGCAACCTGAAATTTTAAGGAAGTCGCTGATACTGGAATACGGCGGCGCACTGCTGGCAACGGCTTTTATGATGATCGGCGTGCTCAGTTTTGCAACAAACCTTTTGGGAAATCTGCCGCCTGCGACAGCGGCTTTTTTCGGATTGGTTTCCCTGGCGACCATTGCATGGCGCAATAACAGAATGTTTGCGCTGGCTAAAATGGTGCTGGAAGGAAAGGAAGCGGCCGACCAGTTAAATTAAGATAAAAAAACAGCCCTGTATAGGGCTGTTTTTTTATGGCAAATTTTATTCCATCGGCAGGAATTCTTTTTCTGCGGCCAGCATTCTGCACACGGGGCAGCGCTTTACCTTTTGGATTATTTCCTGCTTTTTCTCTTCGCTGATGTCAGCGGTTATCTCTGTTTTGGCGTAAATTTTCAGATTGTCCAGGTCGCTGCGGTCAATATCCACATATACCTTTACTTCTTCGTAAGGCAGATTTTCTCTGTTCAGCACCTTTCTGGTGGTGATGTTGACACAGGCGGCGTAGGCAGAGGCCAGGATATCTCCCGGGCGCTGGTACATATCGCTGCCGCCGTCGGAAACCGGAGTGTCGGCGTAGAATGTGTGCTGTCCGTCAGACAGCCGGGTTATATAGTCGCACTTTTTGCTTGTGGCAGTAATCATAATGTAATCCTCCTTAAAATTTTTCCCGGATATTATAGCAGGTTTGTGCCTGAAATTAAAGTAACTTTTGAAATAATTAGCGGCTTTATTTTTTACCGGGCAGTATGAAGTTTATACTTCCCGGCACAATTTCAAAAAAGGCTTCTGTCATTTTTTCGCCCTCACCGTCATTTACCAGGTTTATGGGCGCGGGGGAAATAATTTTTACAGTCTTGCATTTTGTATAATGCACATATTTTTTCATCTGCTCATCCTCCAGCTGGCTGCCGGCGGAAAAATGCCTGACAAACCGGCCCAGCTTCAGCCTTGACGGCGGCGTGACAACACTTAAATCTATCAGCCCGTCGTCTGTCCTGGCGATGGGAGCCACCCTGAAACCGCCGCCGCAGGCTGTGCCGTTGGCTACAGCGCACATAAGCACTTCACCTTTGTAAAACGGCTGTCCGTCGGCGTAAATTTCCATTTTGCGGCCCAGCTTTTTGACCACATTGTAAACGATAGACATATTGTATGCCATGTTGTTGGACACCAGCGGCAGGTGTTTGAACCTGGGCATATCCACCGCGACATTTGCATCAAAACCTATATTGCAGATGTTTACGCACAGACCGCTGTTATATTTTATGCAGTCGCATTTTACAGTCCTGCCGGACAGTTGCTTTTCTATGTCAAAAAAGTTTTTGGGATTTATATCAAAGTTGCGTATAAAATCGTTGCCGGTGCCCATGGGGATAACCCCCACCCGGACATTTTCATTGCCGCCGCAGCCGTTTATCACGCAGCTTAAAGTGCCGTCGCCGCCCACGGCATACACTCGCCGCCGTTTGCCGGCACAGGCGTTTTTTACATATTCGCATATATCATCGCCGCTTTGGGATATGTATATCTGCGGGGAGATTTTGTGTTTTGAACAGATTTTCTGTATAGCGGGAATTAAAGACAGTGCGGCACGGTTTTTGCCGGCGGCCGGATTGAGAACAAATATATATTCCATGCTGTATCCTTTTCTGATAATTGTTATATAAAAATATTATATTATTTTTGTGTATAAATGCAATAGCAAACTTGACCCGGTAATGTTATACTGAAAATAATAATATACTTTTATAAAAGTAAATACATTTTAGAAAGGTGAGAAGTATGGCTATTGAAAATCTGAAAAAAGTACAGCTGGGGCATTATCCCACACCCCTGGAAAAGATGGGTAACATCACAAAGATGCTGGGCAAAGGCGATCTGTATATCAAGCGTGACGATACCACAGGCCCTGCTTTCGGCGGCAACAAGACCAGAAAGCTGGAATATCTGCTGCGGGAAGCGCTGGATACAGGATGTACTGCGGTTATGACTTTTGGCGGTACGCAGACCAACCACGGACGCACCACAGTGGGTGCGGCGGTGAAACTGGGCCTGAAACCCATACTGGTGCTGTCAGGCGGCGACACAGGCTATCTGTCCGGCAACCTGACCCTGGATGCACTGATGGGTGCTGATATCTATTTTGTAAAAGATCCGGCAAAAACACAGGAAGTGGCACGGGAAGTCATCAAAAAGTACGAGGCCAACGGAGATAAGGTGTATGTTGTGCCCGCCGGCGGTTCCAACCCTCTTGGCGCGGCAGGCTATATAATGAGCGTGAAAGAAATTTTGGACCAGATGAAAGAGCAGAACATAAAAATTGACCATGTGGTATGTACCGTGGGCTCAATGGGTACCTTTGCCGGAATGATATTGGGTGCGAAGTATTTCAAGGCGCCTTTTGACATCATTGCCGTTCCCGTTTCACCGGCTCCAAAAGGACAGAAAGAAAAAGATGTGGTTAAATTTGCCAACGAAGCCAGCCAGTTCCATGGTCTGGGCGTTACAGTCACCGAAGATGATGTAAAAATTGCCTATGGCCCTGACGATGTTCCATATTCCGGCGAGGCATACAACAAGCCCGACCCGGTGACCAGACAGGCGATTATAACCCTTGCCAAAGCCGAAGGCATTATGCTGGACCCCACATATACCGGCAAAACATTCCGCGGATTTTTGGATATGGTCAAGGACGGCAAGTACATTAAAGAAGGCGAAAGCGCACTGTTCATACACACAGGCGGTGCCATGGCCCTGTGGACCAAAGAACACCTGGATGACATGCAGGAACAGCTGAGAGCAAACTGCAATACTACTGAAATGTAATTTTTTGAAAACAGAGTAAAATAATAAAAAAATCCCGCTTTAATGCGGGATTTTTTTATTTATTGGTATATATCTGCCTGTTTTGCCAGTCTGTCAGATAGCTTTTTCAGCCCTCTGTCTACCTTGAAAACCAAAAGCCACACCAGCGCCACCATAACAGTGGGAAGCGTAAGATATATGTGGCCGCTGCCTATCATAGTAATCAGTTCGCTGGCCAGCACCAGGCTTTCGATTATAAGCAACAGCGTGGAAATCTGTTTAATTTTATTCACATGGGCCAGCTCTTCGCGCACAGTGTTGAACAGCTGGAAGGGTGTCCCGTCATTTTCCTTTTTCAGATACAGCCAGTTGAAGTATCTGCTGACTACTTCTATGCCGCTTTCGGACAGAATTTCCATAAAGTCGTCCCATTCGGGGCCGCTTTTTGCCTTGTCGTAAAACATTATTTTGTACTGATATTTATCTTTTTCCCGCGGGCGGAAAGCATACCAGATAAAGCCGGCTTTTATCAGCTCCATGCCGTTTTCGGACATTTCATTCAGCCAGTTTTCTTCCTTTTCAAATTCATCCAGGGTGAAAAGCTTTACAATGACTTTGTTCATATATCTTCTCCTTCCAATATATCTTTTGCATTGCTGACCAGTTCTTTCAGTCTTTTGTATTCATCTTTCAAAGCCTGCTTTCCGTCAGCGGTGATAATATACTCCTTTTTTCGGCTTTGTCCGTTTTCATCCACCGTTTTTATCCAGCCTTTTGATGTGAGGTTGGTCAGCGCTCCGTACAGTGTGCCTGCCGCCAGCACCAGCCTGTCGTCTGTCATCCGGCGCACCTTCTGTATGATGCCGTAGCCGTGCAGGGGACTTGTCAGTGAAAGCAGAATATAATATGCTGCTTCTGTCAGCGGTTCGGATCTTTGTGTATTTTTCAAAATATATCGTCCTCCTTTATATCGCTTGCCGATATATCGGCTTTCGAGTATATTATATCGCCTGCCGATATATTTGTCAACAGTTAAATAATATTGATTTTACAGCCGGAAACTGTATAATATATTTATCGGAAAAAGGAGGATAAATATGGATTATACGGTGTTTGAAACTCCCATAGGCTTTTTAAAAGCAGTGCAGGAGGACGGATATATAACACAGGTCAGTTACCGGGGAAAAAAAGCCGACAAGGTGCCGGCCGGTACGGATATTTTAAAGGAACTTTGCCGCCAGTTTGACCGGTATTTTGACGGAAGCCTGAAAGAATTTTCCCTGCCGATAAAGATTACGGGAACGCCCTTCCGCAAAAGAGTGCTGGAAGAGCTGCTGAAAACAGGCTATGGCCAGACTACCACATACAAAAACCTGGCCCGGGCTGTGGGAAACCCCAATGCGTACAGGGCAGTGGGCAGTGCCATGAGGACAAACCCCCTGGTTATAATTGTACCCTGTCACCGCGTGCTTCCCAGTGGCGGTAAACTGGGCAACTATTCTGCCGGCGGTCCGGCAAACAAGGAATGGCTGCTGGCTTTTGAAAGACAGAACAGCGACCCGGCCGGTATTTTGGGCTTGTTGTCAGCTTTGAAATAAAAAAGGCTCCTGATAAAATCAGGAGCTGTTTTTTATGGTTGAAGATTTTGGGTTTTTACATTGACTGCAAAGTAATAAACAATATCGCCTTCTTTGAAATTGGCCACAAGTTTGAATACATACACGCCTTCCTCCATGGGGGTCTGCATGTTGTAAACCTGCCGGAAGTCATCGTTTGCCAATCCTTCGGCCATATACAGTGTAATAAAATCATACGGTGCTGAAAAATCCACTGCAATGTGTTCTCCGGGATAGCAGTCGGTTGTCATCAGCGGTACATCGGCGGCGCTCAGGTATGGGGCGCGCACGGTTTTAAGGCCGAAATTCCATGTGTACCCGGCCCTTACAACCGCCGGCGGATTATATCCGATGGACACAGATATTATGGGCAGGGATTTTTCCGGATTCATGGCGTCCACAGTATCCTTTATAAACAATGTTGCGTAGGTTGCCAGCACCAGCATTACGGCCGCCAGTATATATCTTTTCAGTTTTCTTTTGTACTGCATAATATCACGACCTGTCTTTTGTTATTTCTATTGTATTGTTTTCATAGTCGGCACTGATGCCTTTTTCATTCAGTATCTTTTTGATATTGTCTGAAACAAGAGTGTACAGAACTGCAAACATAGGCACACCTATAAGCATACCCACAACACCGAACAGCCCGTTGCCCACCAGGATACCGGCCAGAACCCATATCGGTGACAGACCCAGGGAGTTGCCCAGAATTTTGGGCCCGATGATATTTCCGTCCAGCTGCTGAAGGACAAAAACAAAAATTGTAAATATGAAAGCTGTCATCGGGCTTATCATCAGCAGTATGAAAATACACGGAATAGCACCGATAAACGGGCCGAAAAACGGAATCATGTTTGTGACGCCTATAACCACTGCAATGAGCACTGTATAAGGCGGATAGATAAACATCATACCTATAAACGCCAGTATTCCTATTATGGTACTGTCAATCAGTTTGCCGATTATAAAGCCGGAAAAAATTCTGTTGGAAAGGTTGGCCACATATACCAGCCAGTCCGCTGCCTCAACCCCCATATAAGCATAGGTGGCTTTTTTGATCTGAAACAGCAGCTTTTCCTTTCCGTCCAGCATGTACACCGATATTATCAGCACCATCACCATTTTTATAAGAGCCGAGCCCAGGGAGAATGAAAAAGTCAGCACGCCGGGGATGGCTGCAAATGAAAACTCCGTAACGGAAGATACAAACATTGCCCACACCCTGTTAATTTCGGCGATCAGTTCTTCATTCCAGTTAAAGTTGATTATTATTTCGTTGGCTATTTCGGTCACACGCAGCAGAAATCCCGGAATAGACTCTATTATATAAGATATACTTTGGCCCAGCTGCGGCAGCAAAGCAGTAAAAAGTGAGGCAGACAGGGATATAAATATAGTGTAAACAGATATAATAGACAGGAGCTTTTTCCTTTTACTGTCGTTGAAAACTTTTCTTTCAAACCACATCATGGGCCTGTTCAGCACAAAAGCCAGAGCAAAAGCATATATAAACGGGGATATAACGCTGATTATCTTATCCCAGACAGCTTTTACCACATCTATGTTGGACAGGGCTATAAACAAGACCACTCCGGCACACAAAGCTATGGTATAGCTTATGGTGTTTTCATTGAAATAACCTTTTATTTTTTTTAGCATTTCCAATACCTCATATAAGCAAATATTATAATATTTGCTTATTTAAACAGTTTATAGTATACTATATTTCAAACACATTTACAACACAATAAATGTGTAATATAAAGCTAAATCATATTTAAAACAATATGAAAAATTTAATTTTTATTAAAAAGGAGAATTTATTTTGGACAGTTATCGGTCGACTATTTTGGTAATGGGAATACTTTTGGTGTTATCCGCATCTTTTTCCGCCAGTGAAACAGCGCTTACAGCCGCAAACAAAATCAGGCTGAAAAATCAGGCAGAGGAAGGAGATAAAAATGCCGAAGGAGCACTGAAGGTAATATCAAAATATGACAGCGCACTTTCTGCCTTGCTTATTTCAAACAACGTTGTAAACATTTTATCCAGCTCTCTGGCCACTGCCTTGTGTCTGGAACTGTTTGGCAGCAACGGTGTCGGCATTGCCACCGCGGCGACAACAGTGCTTATTATTATTTTTGGCGAAGTTTTGCCAAAAAGCTTTGCAAATGACAACTCTGAAAAGCTGATGAAGCTGGTTCAGAAACCTTTGCAGGTTATTATTCTTATCCTGACCCCTGTCATCAAGGTTTTGGAATTTCTGAAAAAAGTCCTGTCCGGCAGGCTGAAAAAGGACAACACCCCGTCAGTTACCGAGCGGGAACTTATGAGTATTATTGACGAGATAGAAGGGGAGGGTGTATTGCAGCAGGACGAAGCCGAACTGGTGCAGAGCGCCATCGAGTTCAACGACATTTCAGCCGGCGAGGTGCTGACCCCCCGTGTTGACATATGCGCCTTTGACCGCAACCGGACAAAACAGGAAATACTCAATCTGTTTTTGGAGAACAATTTCAGCCGTATGCCGGTTTTTGAAAACTCCATTGACAAAATTGTCGGTTTTGTAAACCAGAAAGACTTTTTTGCCGCAATGCTGCAAAATGAGGAGTTCCCCATTGAAAGTGTTATGAAACCCTGTCTTTATGTGCCTCCGCGCAAAAAGATTATTGACATAATGCACACTTTGCAGAAAAACAAGATGCACATGGCCGTTGTTACCGACGAATACGGCGGAACTTTGGGCATACTTACTTTGGAAGATATTCTGGAGCAGCTGGTTGGCGATATCTGGGACGAACATGATGAAGAAACCCAGTTTATAACTCAAATAGATGATCTGAATTATGAGGTTCTGGGCGAAATATCCATGAACGATTTGTACGAGCAGATACTTGATACAAAGAGCCACAACATCAAAGGTTATCTGACCTTGTCAGGATACCTGATGGATAAGCTGAACAGAATACCTCAAAACGGCGACGCCTTTGAAGATGCCTATATCCACTACACAGTTACAAAAGTGGACGACAACAGGATTAAACAGGTGAATGTAAGGGTATTGCAGCCGGAAGATTTTGAAATTTAATCATATAAAAATATACAGCGCCTGCGGTGTTTTCCGCAGGTGTTTTTATTTTTGAAAAAATTTTCGGATAACAGTAACATTTTACTTTCCCGCGCATATAATGGCTTATATGCAAAGGGGGGATTTGATGGAAAGATTGGATTCATTCAGAACTTTCAAAATACGCAGAATGTTAAAGCCTGATATGGATTTCATAAGCAGATACCAAAAACAGTTTGACTTTTTGCACCATAATCCGCTGTCAGATGAGGCGGTGGCACAGATAATGACCTTTGGCGAATTCTGGGGAGTGTTTGACAAAGGCCGCTGTGTAAGCTGCACCTGCATATTTCCCCAAAGCACACCGTTTTTTGCCGGAAGTGCGGCCGCATGGCAGCTGCGGGATATGTGGGAAAAGATACCGGAGGAAATGCAGGTGTGCGGATATCTGTGGGTGGAAAAAAGGTATGAACCGTTGAATTTTTTCCGAGCCGCTGCAAAGCTGTGGACAGCGCGCCGGGAGGAAAACGGGGCGAGAGAACTGGTATACATGCACCCGGCACACATTGATATTCCCATGGGCGGCCTTTTCCGGGAAGATTTTTTGCTGGAAGGTCTGCGCGGGCTGGATAACCTGGTGCCCCACTGGATATTTGTCAAAAAAGAGTGTTCGGGAAATAAGCCTGTCCGGCAGGAAGAAAAAATATGTCCGGCATCGGATACAAAAACTGTATCAAAGCTGTGTGAGCATGGATATGTCGGCCGGGCTGTGGATGAAAAAAACAATATTTTATTCAGGAGATGATTTGATTGACGAAGCAGAGCGTTTGGAAAAACTATCGTTTTCCCATAGTGTTGATTTTTTCTATTTGTCTTGGCAGTGTTATAGGCGTGGTCATGGGGGAAAAGGCCACTGTGCTTACACCTTTGGGGGATATATTTCTTAACCTTATGTTCACTGCGGTGGTTCCGCTGGTGTTTGTCACCATATCCGGTGCCGTCGGCAGCATGACCAATATGAAACGATTGGGAAAAATTTTGGGATATATGCTGCTGGTGTTTTTTGTAACAGGTCTGATTGCGGCAGTGATAATAATAATATGTGTCAAACTGTTCCCGCCGGCTCAGGGTGTGCAGATTGCACTGGACAACACACGGATGCAGGAAACGGTATCGCTTCCGCAGCAGATAGTAAAGGCGCTTACAGTAAGCGATTTCAGCGAACTGCTGTCCAGGCGGAACATGCTGCCGCTGATAGTGTTTTCTGTTATGTTCGGTTTTTGTACCGGAAGCCTGGGCGAAAACAACCTGGTGGCCAGGGCCATGAACGCCCTCAGTGAAGTTATGATGAAGCTGGTGGATCTGATAATGCTCTATGCACCGGTAGGTCTGTGCGCTTATTTTGCATCACTTGTGGGACAGTTTGGCCCGCAGCTTATCGGCGCTTACGGCAGGGCAATGATATTGTACTATCCCTTGTGTGTGGTGTATTTCTTTGTGGCGTTTTTCGGTTACGCTTATTTCAGCGGCGGAATGAGGGCTGTCAGGGCGTTTTTCAAAAATATTCTTTCTCCGGCTATAACCTCCCTTGCAACCCAAAGCAGTATAGCCAGCCTGCCCACAAACTTTGAAGCCAGCAACAAGATAGGAGTATCAAAAGACATCAGCGGAATTATACTGCCCATAGGTGCCACAATGCACATGGACGGCAGTGTTCTTGCAGCGGTGTTGAAAATATCATTCCTGTACGGTATCTTCGGAAAAGAGTTTGCCGGCATAGAAACCTATGTGGTGTCTGTATTGATAGCTATTTTAAGCGGCGTTGTGCTGTCCGGTGTTCCCGGCGGCGGCCTGGTGGGTGAAATGCTGATTGTCAGCCTTATGGGCTTTCCGCCGCGGGCTTTCCCGCTGATAGCCACCATAGGCTTTTTGGTTGACCCTCCGGCCACCTGCCTCAATGTGTGCGGTGACACAGTGGCCAGCATGATGGTGACAAGGATTATAGACGGCAAGGACTGGATGGATAAAAAACAGTCATAGAAAAAACGGCGCCGCATTGCGGTGCCGTTTAGCTGTTTGTACAATAAAAAACAACAAAGTGCCATTGGCTGTTGTTACTACAGAGTTTTCTATTCCGAACAGTATATATAATTATAAAAATAACTTATTGTATAAATATTCTGTACCGGTACTGCCTGCAAATATCAAATTACAAGACCCAAAAATAAAGCAGATAAATAAAATGACACGCTATAAAAAAATCAGCAGTACAGCTGTTTTTGCTGTACTGCTGAGAATTTGTTTTGGTTTTTGATAAAATCAGGACTTATCTTTTATATCCTGCAATTTATTTTGTGCCGAAAATTCTGTCGCCGGCATCGCCCAGACCGGGAACTATGTATCCGTGGTCATTCAACTTTTCATCCAGGGCGGCAACATAAATGTCCACATCGGGGTGTTCGGCGCGCAGTTTTGCAATTCCTTCCGGAGCTGCTATAAGACCGAGGAATTTTATGTTTTTGGCACCGCGTTCCTTTATCAGCCTTATGGCATCGCAGGCGGAACCGCCTGTGGCCAGCATCGGGTCAACAACAAAAACATCCCTTTCGCCGATATCCGGGGGCATCTTGCAGTAATATTCCACCGGTTTCAGGGTTTCGGGGTCACGGTAAAGGCCGATATGGCCCACCTTTGCGGCAGGGATAATTGTCTGTACGCCTTCCACCATACCCAGGCCGGCACGCAGAATGGGCACTATAGCCAATTTTCTGCCCTGCAGCATTTTGCAGTTTGCGGTGGCAACCGGTGTTTCAACTTTTACATCTTTCAGTGCCAAATCTCTTGTGGCTTCGTATGTTATAAGTGTAGCCAGCTCTTTTACCAGCTCTTTAAAGGCTTTTGTGCCTGTTGTTTTGTCGCGCATAATCGCAACTTTGTGCTGGACCAGCGGGTGGTCCAAAACCATTGTTACAGCCATTTGTATTTCCTCCGATTATCTGTTTTCATTTTCCAGCCGTGTTATTTTGTCAACGCGTCTTTGGTGCCTGCCGCCTTCAAAAGCTGTGTTTAAGAACAGGTCTACCATTTCGCAGGCCAGTCCGGGTCCTACAACTCTGCCGCCCATGGCCAGGACATTGGCGTCGTTGTGCATACGGGTGTATTTGGCGCTGAATGTGTCGGAACAGCAACAGGCCCTGATGCCTTTTATCTTGTTGGCGGCAATGGATATGCCGACGCCTGTTCCGCAGAACAGCAGTCCCAGACTGCACTGTCCGCTGGCAATTTTTTCGCATGCGGTCTTTGCTATGTCAGGGTAGTCCACACTGTCAGTTGAAAAGGTTCCGCAGTCGATATATTCCACACCGGTTTCGTCCAGGTGTTTCTTTACTTCTTCCTTTAACAGGTAGCCGCCGTGGTCAGCTGCTAATACTATCATTTTTTGCCCTCCGTTTTTTCTTTCAATCCTCTTTCTGCCTGTGAAAGCCTCAGGTAGGACGGCGTCAGCTGAAACTGACTTTGACCGCCGGATGTCCGGTATTCCTTCCGGGCCAGCCTGCATGCGCCGGCCGCTATACACGGCATGTCTATGGCGCAGGGCTTTACACATGGATACTTGCTGTATACATTATAGCACAAAGCTTTTCCGTCTCCAACAAAAAATATGTCCTTACGGCTGTTTTTTACAAACTCTTCCAGTGTGCCCACATCCCGGCAGAAATCATCAATCAGCACATTTCCGCTGTCAACGGCGCAGGCATACACCTGATTTCGGCGTGCGTCAAAGGCCGGGATAACAACACCGGGCAGGCTTACGCTTTCGGCCAGGGCTTTCAGGGAAGAAACCCCTATGCACGGTGTGTTGTTTGCCGCCGCCATGCCCTTTACTGCCGCAAGGCCTATCCTTATGCCGGTAAAGGAGCCCGGTCCGTCGGTCACGGCGTAAAGGCCGATATCCTCCACTTTAACCGAACATACGGTCAGTGCTCCCTGGACCATCTGCAATAAATTCTGCGAGTGGGTCACATTGGTGGCCTGCACTGCCGTGTATATTATTTTGTCGTCTTTCATTACACATACGCTGCTTTGTTTTGACGCGCAGTCCAGTCCCAGAATAATCAATATATATCCACCCCTTCTATGGTTATTTTTCGCTGGTTTTCACCTGTCTTTTCAAAGGTTATAACTATGTTGGCGTCGGAAAAGAACGGGATAATATTTTCGCTCCATTCTATGGCCAGTACACCGTCATAGTCCATATAGTCGTAAAAGCCGATGTTGTACAGCTGGTCTTCTGTTTCAATGCGGTACATATCAAAATGAAACAGGCTTAAAGGGCTGCCGCTGTATTCGTTTACAATGGCAAAGGTGGGGCTGGTTACATTCCGGTCTATTCCCAGGCCGCGGCACAGTCCCTGGGTGAAGGCTGTTTTGCCCATGCCCAGGCCGCCTTTGAAAAAGATTATATCGTGATTTTTCAGCTTTTTAGCCAGCCTTTCGGCCAGCCGGGCGGTTTCCCGCTTTGAATTGGTTATATAGCTTTTCAATTTGATTTCTCCGTAAAAATATTATAATACTTATAATATCACAAAAAATTCAATGATAAAAGTGTAATATTTAATACATTATTTGCTTTTTTATGGTATAATCTTATCAAATGCGCCGTAAGGGCATAAAATTTATGTCTTGGGGGATAAATTGAACAGACTGAAAGATATTTTTAAAGAGATAGACACGCCTTTTTTGGCGGTGTGCGCCACCTGCAGTGCTATTTCTGTTTTTTCAATGTATGCCATATATAATCACATGTCAATAATGAGCAGCTCCAGGCAGATTGTGGTTCAGCTGATAGCCAGCCTGCTGGGAATAGTTATGGCCGTGCTTATTTCATTTGTGGACTATAAGGAACTGTGCGAAAAGTGGAAGCTGCACTCGGCATTCTCCTATGCGCTGATGGTGCTGTGCTTTTTCATCGGATACCGGCCGGAAGGCACCACCAACAGGGCATGGATAGAACTGCCTTTAGGGCTGTCAATCCAGCCCAGCGAAGTGCTGAAAATCAGCACCATACTTACCCTGGCCTATTTTTTGGAAAAGTACCGCAACAATATAAATGAGATAAAAACTTTGCGCAAGCTGATATTTATAGCCATTGTTCCCGTGGCTGCGGTTGCAATACAGAAAGACGGCGGAACACTGCTTATTTATATAGCTATGATAGCATGTATGTTTTTTGCCGCCGGCATCAGCAGCAAGCTGATATTTGCAGCCATAGGCGGTGCGGTGGTGGCCAGCCCGCTGATATGGTTCAAAGGACTGGACACCTATCAGCAGAACAGGGTGCTGGCACTGTTCAATCCTGATGAGTACGCTTCCATCATGTGGCAGCAGAACATGGGCCGTATATCCATAGGCTCCGGCAGGATACTGGGCAAAGGTTTTTTGGTGGACAATCACAACAGCACGCCGCTGGCATACAACGACTTTATATTTTCCTTTGTTGCCGAAAGCGTGGGCTTTATAGGCACCCTGGCAGTTTTGGGACTGATACTGTTTATATGGATAAGGATTTTGTCCATAGCCCGCCGCTCGTCTGACGGAAGAGGAATATTTATATGTGTGGGCGTTTTCGGAATGCTTATGGCCCAGACCGTTATAAATATAGGTATGAACCTTTCACTGCTGCCGGTAATAGGTGTTACACTGCCTTTGTTTTCGGCCGGCGGCACCAGCGTTATAATGGTGTACTGCGCCATCGGCCTGGTGCTGGGAGTGGCCAGGCACAACCCAAAATCCATATTTGACGGGAGAAAACAATGAACATTGCATTGACAAACCATTCCGCCAAAAAAAAGACCTCGGACGGGGAAGGAATTTTTGCCAAAAAGGAAAAAAGTGTTTCAATAATAGAACACGCCCGGAACACACTGGAAACTTTCCGGCAAAGACCGATGGATGATGTGGACTCGCTGATTTTTTCCCAGCTTTGCTATATGCACATCGGCCTGGTGGCGCCGGCCCTGGGAGATGACAGCCGGCCAAAAGCCATAAAAGAGCTGTTCAGGGCAGAACTGTTTGATAAAATATTGGACGAAGTCAGAGATCCGGAAAGCAACAGGAAACTGCTGACTGCGATGTGTGCCAGCCCCAGGTACCGCGATGTGAAGATGGCTTATTTTGTGGATTCCATAGACCGGGAAAGCGAAAAACAGTTTTGCGCCGTAACATTCTTTTTGCCCGGCGGTGAAATTTATATAGCTTTCAGGGGAACTGATGCCACGATAGTGGGCTGGAAAGAAGATTTCAACATGATAATAGAGCAGACGGTGCCCAGCCAGCGCTCGGCACTGGCCTACCTGGAAAAGGTGGCATCCCTTACCCGGCGGCCGATATATATCGGGGGTCATTCCAAGGGCGGAAACCTTGCGCTGTACAGCGCGGTCATGGCCCCGGATGAGATACGAAAAAGAATAATCTGTGTGTATAACCATGACGGCCCCGGACTGGCCCAAAGCATCCTGAAAACCGGAAATTATGCCCGGATAAAAGACAGGGTAAAAACCACGCTGCCGCAGCAGTCGCTGATTGGCATCATATTCAACAACGGCGAATATCAGGCGGTAAAAAGCGACAGGCTGGGAATAATGCAGCACGACCCGTTTTCGTGGGAGATAAAAGACGGGAGCTTTGTTTACAGTGACAAAGTTTCGGAAAGTTCTGACATGGTGGCCCGGTCAGTGGCCCAGATGGAAGAGGATTTGTCAGCCGAAGAAAAAAGAATATTTGTGGATACTGTATTTGACATAATTTATTCCACAGGGTATTCCAGTTTTGCCGGCTGGCCGCAGGCGGCCATAAAAGAAGGGGACAGGATGATAGGTGCACTGAAAAACATCGACAGTGAAACGGCCGAAAAGATGAAGGGCATCCTGGCGGAGATAATAAAGATAATTTTTAAAAATATAATATCTTCCGGTAAGAATACCGGCGATTAAAATGAGAAAACGCAGGCCGGCAGGTCTGCGTTTTTTCAGAGGGAATGAAAAAGTTATTTATCTGAAGTCAGCCAACAGGTGGCCGGAAAGAAAAATCGGACAGGGAAGAAGCGGATATGATGTTTTCGTCCTCTATCACCAGTGCAGTACTGTCATCAAAAGCGGTGATTACGGTGCCGCTGTCCTTATACTGCACCACGCCGTAGAACCTGCTGTCAAACAACCCGCGCCGCACTACGCCGTCACAGCTTATGTTTTCGTTCTCAAAAGCCACTTTATGGTTTACTCTCACACAGGACATCAAAATAAAGGCAACAAGCAGTGCCATAAGAATTTTTTTCATATCATCACATCCTTTGGTGATATGATAATCCATTATTGTAAAATCTGTTATCATACAAATGAAAAATTAAAATAAAAAAGCAGAGCGTCAGGCTCTGCTTTTATCTGTTTTATCAGGGCAGCGGTTCTGCACCGGGGCGTCCGTGGCAGTTTTTGTATTTTTTGCCGCTTCCGCAGGGGCAGGGGTCGTTTCTGCCTATTTTTGTTTTTGCACGGAAAGGCTGCTTTTTGGCAGGCTCTCCGGAGCCGCCTGTGCCGGTAACCTTGGCCACCCGCTGGCGCTGCATAACCTGACCGTTTATTTTTATCTGGGCAGCTATCAGCATTTTTGCGGTGTCCTGGCGTATGGCTGCCACCATTTCGTCAAACATGGCAAAGCCTTCCATTCGGTATGCTGCAAAGGGGTCGTGCTGTCCGTATGTTCTCAGTCCCATACCGCGGCGCAGTTCTTCCATGGCGTCTATATGGTCCATCCATTTCATGTCTACATTGCGCAGCAGTACAATGCGCTCAAATTCGCGCATGTTGGCACTTCCCACCAGTTCTTCTTTTTCTTTCAAAATCCGGTCAGCTTTGGCCAGTATTGTGTCTGTCAGCTGCTGTGTTGTCAGGGCAGAGAGCTGCTCGTCGGTGTACACCAGGTCTTCGTCTGACAGAAGCCAGCCCAGATAGGTGTCCTTCAGGCTGAGGATATTCCACTGTGCCGGGTCTTCACCGGAACAGAATGTGGCCACATTTTCTTCCACCGACTGCACCAGCATGTTGTGCACGCTTTCTGACACATCACTTCCGCTGAGCACATCCTGGCGCTGTTTGTAAATAATTTCCCTTTGGGTGTTCAGCACATCGTCATATTGCAGCAGGTTTTTGCGTATGTCAAAGTTGCGTCCTTCGATGCGTTTCTGTGCTGTTTCGATGGAGTTGGTTATCATTTTGTTTTCTATGGGCATGTCATCGGTGTAACCGAACTTTTCCATTATGCCCGCGGTCTTGTCGCCGCCGAAAAGACGCATAAGGTCGTCTTCCAGGCTGACAAAAAATCTGGTTGTGCCGGGGTCGCCCTGACGGCCGGCGCGTCCGCGCAGCTGGTTGTCTATACGGCGTGATTCGTGGCGCTCGGTGCCCAGTATCAGCAGGCCTCCCAGCTCTTTTACCTTCCGGGCCAGAGGCTCGATTTCCTGTTTGTGTTTTTGCAGCAGGTCTGCAAAAACTTTTCTTGCCCGCAGTATCTCTTCGTCATCGGTTGTGAAATAAGCGGTGGCGTTTTCTATCATTTCTTCTTCATAGCCCTGTTTTCTCATGTCGGACTTGGCCATGAATTCGGCGTTGCCGCCCAGTATTATGTCGGTACCGCGGCCCGCCATATTGGTGGCTATGGTAACAGCACCCAGCTGGCCGGCCTGTGCAACAATCTCCGCTTCCTTTTCGTGGTATTTGGCGTTCAGCACTTCGTGCTTAATGCCCTGCTTTTTCAGCAGGTGGCTCAGCTCTTCGCTTTTCTTTATGGAAGCTGTACCTATCAGCACCGGCTGGCCTTTTTCGTGTGCCCGCACGGCATCGCGTATAACAGCGGCAAATTTTGACGCTTCGGTTTTGTAAACCACATCGTTGAGGTCTTTTCTCTGCAAAGGCTTGTTGGTGGGAATTTCCACAACAGACAGGCCGTATATCTGCAAAAATTCATCCGCTTCGCTCATGGCGGTACCTGTCATGCCCGACAGCTTTTTATACATACGGAACAGGTTCTGGTATGTTATGGAAGCCAGGGTTTTGCTTTCGTCAGCTATCCTCACCCCTTCTTTTGCCTCTATGGCCTGGTGCAGACCGGCGCTGTAGCGGCGGCCTTCCATAAGACGGCCGGTAAATTCGTCAACAATAACTATCTGTCCGTCTTTTACCACATAGTCAATATTCCTTTTCATAATTGCGTGGGCGTTAAGTGCCTGGGAAATATGATGGGTAAGCACCATGTTGTCTGCGTCGGAATAGTTGGCTATATTGAAATATCTTTCTGCCCGGGCAATACCCCTTTTGGTCAGGGTGGCCTGTCTGGCCTTTTCGTCAACTATAACATCCCGGTCTATATTGTCCAGGTCCTCTTTGCTGTTGTGTTCCGGAATAACAAAATAGGACAGGGATTTGGCAAACATATTTGCCCTTTTGTACAGTTCGGAAGAAGAGTTGCCCATGCCGGATATGATAAGAGGGGTCCTGGCTTCGTCTATCAGTATGGAGTCCACCTCGTCCACTATCGCGTAGTTGAAACCGCGCTGTACCATATCTTTTTTGTACAGTGCCATGTTGTCACGCAGATAGTCAAACCCAAATTCGTTGTTGGTGCCGTAGGTTATATCACAGTTGTAGGCGGCTTTTCTTTCTTCGCTGTTCATGCCGTTTACCACCAGACCGACGGAAAGGCCCAGGTAGTTGTACAGTTTGCCCATCCACTGGCTGTCGCGTCTGGCCAGATAGTCGTTGACGGTAACTACATGTACACCTTCGCCGGTAAGGGCGTTGAGGTAGGCGGGCAGGGTGGCGACAAGAGTTTTACCTTCGCCGGTTTTCATTTCGGCAATGTTGCTTCTGTGCAGTGCAATGCCGCCGGTTATCTGTACCGGGAAATGTTTCATGCCCAGTACCCTGGATGATGCTTCACGGCATACGGCAAAGGCCCGGGGCAGTATGTCGTCCAGGCTTTCTCCGTCAGCCAGCCTCTGTTTCAGTATGGCGGTCTGGCCTTTCAGCTCATCGTCGCTCATGCTTTGGTAAACAGGTTCCAGCTCCAGCACGGATTTTTTTATAGGCTCTATCTTTTTCAGTTCTTTTGTCCGGTAACTACCGAAAAGTTTGGTAACGAAAGACATTATATCTCCTTTTTAAAAAACAAATTAACAGTGTTATTTATATTATCGGTCTAATATATTATTTTAATATAATGTAAGAATTGTGTCAAACCGTTTATTATTTTTTCTTCATATTATTTCAAAAGCCGGTAAATTTTTCCCTCGGGGGTGTTTTTATTTGCATTTATCCGGCAAAAATGGTATAAATGAAAGAAACAAATGTATATTGCTTATGCCCTGTGGGCGGAATATAATATAAGCATAATGTTAAAAAAATATCAAACAAAAGGAGAGCTGATAATGGTTTATACGCATGAAATAGAGAAAATGTGTAAAGTGTCAAAAGGCTGTGACCACGGCCCGGCACCCATTCCTCAGGAAGGTGCCTGGACAAAGGCCTACGAAATACGCGACATAAGCGGTCTGTCCCATGGTGTGGGCTGGTGCGCACCGCAGCAGGGCGCCTGCAAGCTGACACTTAATGTTAAAAACGGTGTTATTCAGGAAGCACTGGTGGAAACCATCGGCTGCAGCGGTATGACCCATTCCGCGGCCATGGCCGGTGAAATCCTGCCGGGCAAAACCATATTGGAAGCGCTGAATACAGACCTGGTGTGTGACGCCATAAATGTGGCGATGCGCGAAATTTTCAAGCAGATTGTATACGGCAGAACCCAGACTGCTTTTTCCGAAGGCGGCCTGCCCATAGGCGCCGGCCTGGAAGACCTGGGCAAAGGTATGCGCAGCCAGACAGCCACCATCTATTCCAGCGATGCAAAAGGCGTAAGATACCTGGAAATGGTGGAAGGCTATATCCTTTCCGTTGCACTGGACGAAAATAACGAGGCCATCGGTTACAAGTTTGTAAGCATGGGCAAAATGATGGACGATATCCGCCACGGTGTAGACCCGAAAACCGCTTATGAAAAAAATATAGGCCAGTACGGAAGATATGACGAGGGTGTCAAATTTATTGACCCCAGGGAAGAATAGGAGGCGCAGTATGGCAAATTTTGAAGGATACGAAAGAAGAATAGCCAAAATAGAGGCCTCTTTGGCCGAAAACGGCTTTGAAAGCCTTGACCGGGCAAAACAGCTGTGCCTGGACAACGGCATAGATGTGGAAAAAATAGTAAAGGGTGTTCAGCCCATTGCCTTTGAAAACGCTGTGTGGGCATACACCTACGGCGTGGCGCTGGCGCTGAAAAGAGGCGTCAAGGCAGCCGCAGATGCAGCCGCCGTAATAGGTGAAGGCCTGGAAAGCTTCTGTGTTCCCGGTTCTGTTGCAGACGAAAGGCATGTTGGCCTGGGCCACGGAAACCTGGGCGCAATGCTGTTGAGAGAAGAAACAAAATGTTTCTGCTTTTTGGCCGGCCATGAATCCTTTGCCGCGGCAGAGGGCGCAATAGGCATTGCCAGAAATGCCAACAAGGCCAGAAAAGAACCCCTCAGGGTTATCCTCAACGGCCTGGGCAAGGACGCAGCCTATATAATTTCCAGGATAAACGGCTTTACCTATGTACAGACAGAGTACGATTTCAAAACAAATCAGGTAAAAGTAATAGAAGAGAAAGCTTTCTCCAAAGGCGAAAGATCTGCCGTAAAATGCTATGGCGCCAATGATGTTCTGGAAGGCGTGGGCATTATGAAACTGGAACATGTGGATGTTTCCATCACCGGCAACTCCACCAACCCCACCCGTTTTCAGCACCCTGTTGCCGGCACATACAAAAAATGGTCCTATGAAAACGGCGTGAAATACTTCTCCGTTGCTTCCGGCGGCGGCACCGGCAGAACACTGCACCCGGACAATGTGGCCGCAGGCCCGGCCTCCTACGGTATGACAGATACGATGGGCAGAATGCACAGTGATGCACAGTTTGCCGGTTCGTCCTCTGTTCCTGCCCATGTGGACATGATGGGCTTTATCGGTATGGGCAACAACCCGATGGTGGGCGCCACCGTCGCCTGTGCCGTAGCAGTGGAAAAAGCACTGGAAAACAAATAATATATACCAAAAAAGCCATGCTATAGGCATGGCTTTTTTTATTTTAGATTGAACTCGTCCACGACCTTATACGCCTGGGAATTTTTGAGGTAAACATAGTTGAACTCGTAGGATATGTGGTGTCCCTTTATGTAAAATACAGAAAGGTCGTCCCTTTTTTCCGCAAGGCACTGATAGCCAAAGCTGATGCCCATATTCCTGGCCACCAGATGACATATAAGGGGAAAGTTGTTTATCTCCACAACCTTGGAAAACATGTTGATACCGCAGCCGTATTCGTTGAAAATTCTTTCAATTATGGCCCTGGTGCCGGAGCCCTCTTCACGCAGTATTGCATTACAGCGGAAAATATCCGCTATTTCCACTTCCTTGCCGGCAAAAGGGTGGCTTTTGGCACACAGGCCGGTGTATTTTTCTTTGCTGTACAGTCGGTAATCATATCTGGTCCTGTCAAAAATACCCTCCACTATTGCAAAATCCAGCTGCTGTGAATCCAGCATTTTCAGAAGATTTTCCGTATTGTCAACGGTAATGTGCAGCGTTCTCCGGCCGGCGGACAGATAATCGGCCACCCGGTCTTCTATCACATATTCGCCTATGGTTTTGGTGGCCCCGATTTTCAGCGGGGAGTGGGTTTTCTGGGAAAGTTCCTGTTTTATGCGGTTTTCGTTGTACACCACATGCCCAAAAGATATGATGATGTATTCAATGTAAGGGTTATAACCCGTAACGGCAAATTGACCAGCGCAGAACAGCAGGCCGTGGCCGCGGCTGCCGAAAAATTTGGCTCCGGTGAAGTGACCATGACCACAAGGCTTACACTGGAAATTCAGGGTGTACAGTATGACAGGCTGGAAGAGCTTTTCCGGTTCCTGGAACAGTCCGGCCTGGAAACAGGCGGCACAGGTTCCAAAGTCCGTCCGGTGGTATCCTGCAAAGGTACAACCTGTCAGTACGGCCTGATAGACACCTTTGACCTGTCAGAAAAGCTGCACAACCTGTTTTACAAAGGTTATCATGAAGTGGCCCTTCCGCATAAATTCAAAATTGCCGTGGGCGGCTGTCCCAACAACTGTGTAAAACCCGACCTTAACGACCTGGGTTTTGTGGGCCTGATTGTGCCCAATGCCGTAAGGCGGCTGGCGGGTGTGGATATGCGCTTTGACATCGGTTTGTGCGCGGTGTGCGGTGCTTTCATCACGGTGCTGTCTGACCTTGTGGCCAGAGTGCTGTTTGCGCCGGCAGAACTGCCGGCCGGCATTATAATGGCTGTGCTGGGTTCGCCGTTCTTCCTGTATCTTCTTATAAAAAGGAGGCGCAGCTATGATACAATTCAATAATGTCAGCGTCAGGCTGGGCAGGCAGAATGTGGTGGAAAATGTGTCCTTTTGCGTTGACAGAGGTGAAATATGCGTCATATTGGGAAAAAACGGCAGCGGAAAAACCACACTGCTGAAAGCCATCAGTTCCAATGCGCCTTACACCGGATGTATCATGGCAGACGGCAGGGATATTTCTGCCCTGGGCCGGCGCGAAAGGGCAGCTACAATAGCTTTTATGGCGCAGAACCTGCCCTCTCCGCCTGTAAGCGTTGAAAGGCTGGTATCTTTCGGCAGGCGGCCGTATACCGGCATCAGCGGCATACTTTCTCCGGAGGACAAACTGATAACACATCAGGTACTTCGGCAGACGGGACTGGAGCATATATCGGAAAAAAGAGTGGACAGAATTTCCGGCGGCGAAAAAAGAAAGGCTTTTTTTGCCATGATGCTGTGCCGGCAGTCACCCTATATCCTGGCTGACGAGCCCACTGCCAACCTGGATGTAATTCATGCCAAAAGCATACTGGAAATGCTTGCTGAAAGAAAAGCGGCAGGTGACGGTGTGATAACTGTTCTGCACGACATAAATCAGGCACTGGAAATTGCCGATAAAATCTTGCTTATGGACAGCGGACACGCTGTGTTTTTCGGCTCGCCCCGTCAGTTTTGTGAAAAAAACTTTCCGTTTTCTCATTTCGGCATGGAAAGACTGGAATGTACGGGAAGCGACGGCAAAAAACAATTTATATACAGGTAAAAACAGGCGGGGAAATATCCCTGCCTGTTTCTACTTATTGTAAAAAATCAGACGAATTAAACTAATTGTAATTTTAAATACTTTTATTTGAATAAAATACAGGTTTATATTGATATTACAAGGCGGTTGTAATATAATTATAAGCTGTAACCTTAATGTAAATAAAGAAAAGGGAAAAGTTTATATGGAAACAAAAAGTAAAAATAAACTGCACTACGGCTGGGTTATTGTTTTTGTAGGCTTTGTGATAATGTGTTTTGTGGTGTGCATAGTGTCCAACTGTGTAGGGATGTTTGTAACACCGGTAAGCGAAAGCATGGGCATAAGCAGACAGCAGTTCAGCCTGACAACCACTTTTTATGCCGGAGCAGGTATACTTCTGTCGGCATTTATAGGCAAAATTTATCGCCGCTTTACCATCAAAAGGGTTATGATGTTCAGCAGCGTTGTGCTGACGGCGGCCTATGCCTGTTACAGCATAGCCCCCAATATCTATGTTTTTTATATAATATCATTTATAACCGGCCTGCGGGGATGCAGCCTTACAATGATAGCCATATCCACCCTGATGGCCAACTGGTTCAATGAAAAAAGAGGCCTTGCCATAGCGTTGGCTTCCACCGGTTCAGGCGTGGGCGGAATATTCATGAATCCGTTCATAGGCTGGCTTATTACCAGCGTGGGTTGGCGACAGACATATCTTATTCTGGCGGTCATAATGGCGGCTACTGTAATTCCCTGTACATTTTTCCTGGTAAAGGATACACCGGCGGAAAAAGGTCTGGGTCCTTACGGGGGTATCGCCAAGGCAGGAGCTGTTAACAATGACCTCAGCGGAATGACTGCTCGGCAGGCCAGGAAAACACCGATGTTCTGGATGTGGTGTTTTATATGTGCGGTTGTCAGCGCCAGCTGTACATGTGTTATGCAGCACAGCGTGTCATATGTCACAGACCTGGGTTATGAATATACCTTTGCCGCCGGAATAGCTTCGGTTATAACAGCCAGCCTGGCGGTGGGAAAAATTGTCATGGGCCAGATTTTTGATGCGGTCGGCAGCCGCCTGGCAGGAACAATATCCCTGTCCATGTTTTTCACAGCCTTTGTGCTGTATGGCTTTGCGGACAGCGTGCTGTTTCTTTACATAGCCACCGGTATAATCGGTTTTGGCCTTTCCTTTTCCACTGTGGCATATTCTGTTGTAACACAGGATCTTTTCGGCAAAAAAGACTACGCCGGCATATACGGCAGTATAACAGTGTTTTCCTCTGTGGGCAGTGCTCTGGGCAGCCCTTTGATTGCCGGCGTTTATGATGCCATGGGCAGTTACAGGCTGGCCTGGAACCGGCTGGCTTTGCTTATGGCCGGTTGTATAGTAATTCTCAATTTCATATTCGTTTTGAAAGGCAAAAAAGACAGGATAAATTCAAATTTGTTGAGGAGGTCAATTATGAATAAGAAAAATGACACAATAACAAAAACAGTTAAAACTGGTATTACTTTTGGAAGTGCGTTAGCAATGGTTATCAGTTATGTAAATTGGCATTCAGTTGGTTGGGCAATTGTTCATGGATTAATGAGTTGGGTGTATGTCATTTACTATATAATTAGATATTAAATTACAATAAGTAGAGTAGGTAATATAGTTGAAATTATCTACTCTTTATTATATAATGAGAACATAAGATAGTAATTTGTAGAGGAGAAAAAATTATGTATTGGTTATTAGTTTTAAATTTGATTATACCTTTTGTAATGATTATTGTTGGGGATATTTTAAAGAAACATCCTGTAGAAAATATGAAGTCAAATAATGGGTATAATACACCTACTTCGCGAAAATCAAAAGCACACTGGGAATATGCACAGAGTATAGCACCTGATATATTTATAAATCATGGAAAAATATTAGTAATAGTAGAAATTTTTTTAAGCATATTTTTAACTTTATTTAATGTTTCTATAAATAATACTGTATTAGTAGGAATAATTTTAGGATTTATTATTTTGTTTTGTAGCTTTTATAAAACGGAAAACAAAATAAAAAGAAGATTTATGAATAACAAATCTTAAAACTAACAAATTACAA
>CALWZO010000003.1 GCA_944386045.1 uncultured Clostridia bacterium
GTGAACTGTCCCAATGTTTCAAAACATGCGGCGATAAGTTTGAATTTATCCCTGCCGGCGGACAGGCTTTCTTTTTTGATGCCCAGCACATATATGGCGCATATAATGCCCACAATCATAAATGTAAATTCATAGGATATGTTGCATACGACCTCTACGGTTTCTTCGGTTACATCCTGATAGAACCACCGCGGCAGCGCAAAGTCAAAGTACATTCCGTCCAGAAATGTGCCCATGGCGTCGATTATCAGATACAAAACCGGGAAAAGTATGGCCAGCAGGCCGCGCTCGTATTTGATGGAATTGGGGTTAATGTGCAAAGCGCGCTGTTCTTCGCCTTCTTTTTTCTCGATAACAGCCAGCCGTATTATACCGACTGATATAAGTGTGACGGCCAGCAGTGCCGGGGGAGACATGGTATCACCCAAAAATACAAAGCACATGATGGCAACCAGTGCGCCGGAAGAGTTGCATATGGGTGAAGAAATTGAAAGTTCGATATAACGCAGGCCGATGTAGCCGAACATCATCGATATTATGTACATTGCGCTTACGGGCATGTAAGCAATAAAGTTGAACAGACTGTATTCAACGCCGCCTATGGTAACCTGCCATATGGCATGTATGCCCATTACCAGGCCTACAGCCATAAGCATTTTCAGATGGCTGTGCTTGTCGTCCGGGCGTGAGCCTATCTTGCTGAACAGGTCAGAGCCGGACCAGGCGAGAATAGTGCATATTGTAAAAATAAACCACATTGTATTTTTACTTCCTCTCTTAAAAATTAGACGGAAATATTATACAATAGCTTATTTGCAAAAGCAATAAAATATAGTTTGTATGTGAAATTTATGTGATATTATATATAAAAAATGTGAATATAAATGCAGGTTTTGTCTACTATTTTTACAGCTGTCCTTCTGCTGCCAGGTTCTGCCAGGCGTTGTACAATGCGTTCCATGTGGCCGGGCCCACAACGCCGTCGGCGGAAAGATCGAATATGGACTGAAAAGCGATTACGCTGTTCTGTGTGGCCGGACCGTATATTCCGTCTACCTTGACCCTGGGTATCTGGCTGTAATTTGCGGCCAAGCCGTTGAGCCAGGTTTGTATTTTTACCACATTGTCACCGGTGGAGCCCAGCATAAACAGCGTTCCGGGATAAGCGTCCCGCCGGGGAGGTGTGGGAACGGGCACCTCTACGCCGGCCTGTATGCTGAGGAATATGTTGTACATTTTGTCCCAGGTCAGGCGGCCTACCTTGCCGTCCGGTACAAGGTTGAAAAACTTCTGAAAGTTGATTACCTGCTGCCGGGTGGCCGGGCCGAATATGCCGTCGATAGCTACGGGTGTTATGCTGGAAACATATACAGCAGCCTGGTTGAGGTAAAACTGTACTATCTTTACATTTATGCCTCTTTCGCCCTGCTTTACCACATATCCTGGGTATGAGCCGTCTTCAACGCTTTCGCCTTCGCTGGTCAGCTGTGCCAGTTTTTTTACCGACACATATATATAGCTGATTTTATACCAGGTGCTTTTGCCTACAATACCGTCGGCTGTGAGCTTGAATATCTCCTGGAATTTCTTTACCTGCCGCTGTGTGGCCGGGCCGAACTTTCCGTCCACCGAAACTTTGGGTATGGCGGGGTAGTCGTCGGCTATGCGGTTAAGCTGTGCCTGGATTATCTGCACATACCTGCTCTGGTCCCCCAGCCTGAGGGGAGTTCCGGGGTAGGATGTGGTGACGGATGAAATGTTGTTTGTTTCGTTTATTATCACATCGCCGTAATAGTACTGCAAAATTTCCAGCGCCGTCAGGCCTTCATTGGCTTTGTCAAAGGCGCCCCACTGCTTCAGCCCGTTGCAGGTTACCTGTTTGCCGTCGCAGTATTCGGTAAAGTACGGGTCTTTTTTGACGGCTTTTGTGACAAAGTTGTTGAAAACCTCTTCCACCACCTGGTCGGTGGATTCAAAAGTTGAACGGTTGTGTATATATTTCTGGTCGTAGCTGGTGCTGTTGGTTATATCAAAATTATATCCGCGGCTGCGGTACCATTCGGTGTATATTCTGTTGAGTATAAAGGTAACCTGGCATAGAATATTGGCTTTCAGCGCTTCATAGGGCCAAGTGGGGTAAATTTCGCTGGCGGCGACGCTTTTCAGATAGGTGAGAAATGTAACGCGTACATTTTCTGCGCTTTCCTGGGGTTTGCCCAGGTGAACCGTGACATATTCCGGAATTATAACCTGGGAGAGCACAGCCTCACTGGTGCCCTGCTGCAGGTTGGGCTGTACATCAAACAGCTTTGCCACACCGCCGCGGCTGTATTCCATTTCAAAATTACTGCCGAAGTCTGTCGGGCGCGGCAGCAGGTCTATGGCCTGAAGGCTGGTCTGCCCCCGGAAAATCTGCACGCCGATTATTTCGCCTTGTATAAAGCCTTCTTTTTCTATCATCAGGTTGTAGTTTTTGTACGGCAGGACAGTGGTGTTATTTTCGTCCAGGGAATATTCCGCATCCACTGTATCCAGCCGTGTCAGGGCGCTTTGGCCGCTGGTGTCTGTGTAAGAAGTTTTGTCGTCCAGAACTTTCATCGTCCGTCCGTCGGTAATGGTTATCTTTACATTCTCCAAAGGCAGGGAACCCTGGGTGGTCACCATTACCTGTAAATATCCTGTTGCCATAATTTCTCCTTTTTTATAAAAAAGTAAGCGATTGCTTATGATATTTTATTCTTTCAGGATATCTTTGGTGAATTTTGCGGCAACAAAAAAGGACAGGCCGTCGGCCCGTCCCCGAAAAAATTGTTCAAAATCAGTACTGGCTGAACAGACTGCCGAAACCGCCGGTGTGTATCACCAGCGCATCGCCGCCTGTCAGACCTTTTTTTACCATGTCTTCAAAACCGACCATAAGCTTTGAGGTGTAGACATTTTCTATGTATATGCCTTCGGTCCTGGCAAAAGTTTTTACCATCTGCCGGCTTTGGTCTGTATTTATTGCCCAGCCTTCGCCGCGGTAGGCGTCTGATATGTCGGCGCAGTCCTTTACCTGAAAATCAAAGGGAAGGGCGGTTATCCGCCGCATTTCGGCTATGGTGGTTTCAATGTGTTTTGTCAGTGTGGGGGTGTCATCTTCCACGCTGATTATATGTATTTTGAAAGGGAAACCCAGCATGGCATTTCCGTATATAAGGCCGGCGGCTATACCGCCGTTTCCGCCGGGGGCAAAGATGTGCTTTATTTCCAGGTTTTGCCGGCGGCATTGGTCGCGTATTTCTATGACGGCATTGGCGTATCCCAGTGCGCCGCAGCCGGTGGTGGCGCCGTTGCGTATCAGGTAGGGGTTCTGGCCGCGGTCTTTCAGCACCTGCATTACCAGCGGCATATATTCTTCGCGCCGGGTGCTGTCCACATCGCCGATATATATCCTTTCCACATCCAGCAAATCGTTTAAAATTGAGTTGCCGGCAGAGGTATCGGGCTTCTCGCAGTTGTGTACAATAAGGCATTTTATCCCTGCCCTGGCGGCGCAGGCGGCGGCAAGGGAGCACAGGTTGCTCTGTCCGTTGCCGGAAGCCACTATTATGTCGCAGCCGTCAGCTTTGGCCCGGCCGATGATGTATTCCAGGCTGCGCACCTTGTTGCCCCCGGCGCCGACACCCGTCAGGTCATCGCGTTTTATATAAAGCTTTACAGGGCTGTCCAGTATTTTTTCGCTGGCGGCCAGGCGCTGTATCGGCGTCGGCAACGGTGCCAGCAGCTGTCGGGGTAAGCTGTTTATCACTTGTTCAAAATTCATGTCTGCCTCCGGAGGTTTTTATTTCATTGTAATTGCAAATAAAGATAAAATCAACATTATTTAACAAATTGTTGTTAATTTTTAAATATAATGATAAAATATTTATCAGTTTTTATTATTCCCGGAGGAAAGATGAAAAAGCAACCCATAAAATACCGCCTGAATGTGATAGGCGGAGCGCTGATAATTTTTTTGCTTATCCGCACATATGTGCCGATGATAGGCCTGCAGGTTGGGCTGAATAAAAATTTTGACCTGTGGCTGATATTTTATATGCTGACGCTGGCTTTGTCCTGCCTGCTGCCGGCGATGTTTATCGAAAGAATGTGCGATTTCCACCCGCAGGTTATAAAGCAGCCGGCTTTTAAAATGGAACACGGGCGGCTGGTCATGACCTGCATGATGATGTTTATCGGTTTTTCGGTGATAGGCAGCATAGTTCTGATGCCGCTGGAAAAGCTGGGCATATCCTTTCCACCCAGCCGGCTGCTGCCCATCGACAGCACTCTTACGCTGGTGCTGTACTTTGTTTTTACATCTGTTATTCCGGCGATTTTTGAAGAACTTCTGGTCAGGGGAGAAATACTTAACCTGCTTTTGCCCTATGGCAGAAAATTTGCCGTCATTGCCAGTGCACTGATTTTTATGATGATGCACACACAGGTCCAAAGCTTTATACCGGTGTTTGGGGCCGGGGTTTTGCTGGCCTGCGTATACCTGTACACCGACAATATTTTTGTCAGCATGTCCCTGCATTTTGTAAACAATGCCTACTCGTTTGTGATGATGTATATGCAGCAGAAGGTAAACGCCATATCCGCGGCTTCCTTTGCGGCTTTTGCCATTGCGGTGATAATAGCGCTGGGTATAATTTCGGCAATCTATCTGAAAAGAAGAAAGGCGGGCTTTCTGCGGCCTTTGTCAGAGGAACGCGGCCGGTACAGTTTAAAACAGCTGACCCAAAGCCCGGTTATGGTGGTGGCGCTGCTGTGTTGTTTAATGGCTATCATGGAACAGATGTTCCGTGATCTGTCTTTGTAGGAGGGGTTATGTCTCACAGGGAATTTATGAATATTGCGCTGGAACTGGCAAAAAAAGCCTATGATATGGGGGAAGTGCCGGTGGGTGCCGTGGTGGTGAAAAACGGGCGCGTGGTAGGCCGCGGGTACAACACCAGGGAAAATGAACAGAACGCCCTGGGACATGCGGAGATAAACGCCATAAACGACGCGTGCAAAACCCTGGGCAGCTGGCGTCTGGACGGGTGCACCCTGTATGTGACGCTGGAGCCCTGCCCCATGTGTGCCGGCGCCATAATCAACAGCCGTATTGATACGGTGGTGTATTCGCTGATAGATTTCAAGGCCGGGGCCATGGGCGGAAAGCTGGACCTGACAAACAGCGGCCTGAACCACACCCCCGAAATCATTGTGGGTGTGGGAGAAAAGGAGAGCCTGGCGCTGCTGGATTGCTTTTTTGAAAAGCTGAGGAACAAAAAATAAATACAGCAAAAAAGCGGACGGGAAAACCGTCCGCTGTCTTTTTGCGCTTTGAAATTTATCTTTCAGGCTCTCCTTGCCCGGCAAATGCAAGGCATTTTTGGCGTATTGTTTCAAATTCGTTTCCGGTGGCTGTAAGGGCGTTCCAGCCGGCTGAACCGGCCCGCAGGGTGTTTTCCGGCCTGTCGTCGATAAAAAATATATCTTTTGGCCTGCAGCGTGAAACGGACTGTACCGCCCGGTATATACCTGGGTCGGGTTTCTGCACACCCAGCTGAAAAGAGAAAAACAGATGACTGAATTTGTCCAGCGGCAGTTTGTTTTCAGCAACTGCAGGTCCATTTCGCACAAAGTGGAAAGTATCCCGGTTTTTACACAGCCGCTGTCGGCCAGCTGTCCGGCCAGGTTTACTGTGTTTTCAAACCATGGGACTTTTTTGTAATGTTCAAGGTAGCAGGCTTTGAACTGTCCGACGGTGTGCCGGCAGCCGCATTTTACCATGTGCGATTTTATCAAATCGTCCAGTTTGGCCCCGCAGCAAGTCCAAAACCTGTCGTCGGAAAAAATTTTTGCCATTTCGTCGGCATTTTCCGGCCGCAGGTGTGCGGCAATGTCCCTTTGCGCATCGCGTATATTGTAAATATCGCTGTAGCAGTCCAGCAGGACATTGGCCCAGTCAAACAGAATAAGTCTGTCCATACAAAACCCCCGTTAAAGATAAAAACACCTGCCTGCTTTTATCAGAAGCAGACGGGTGTTTTACAGATTGTGTTACCGTACAAAAAATGTTGCCAGTATTTCATTTACCAGCTTGCCGTCGGCTTTGCCTTTTACCAGCGGCATCAGATTTTTCATTATTATGCCTTTTTCTTTGGCTGTGGGTTTTTCCAGGCCCAGGTCGGCCAGTACCTTTGTTATGGTCTGTTTTATTTCCTCTTCGCTCATCTGCCGGGGCATATAAACGGAGAGAATTTCAATTTTTGCCCGGCATTCTTCCTTGACCTGTACATAATCGGCCGGTGCGGTGTCCATTGTTTCTTTCAGCTGTTTTATCTCTTTGGAAACAACTGCAACAGCCTCTTCGTCAGACAGCTGTCCGTGGTTGTCTATGGCTTTGGCTTTCAGCGCGGAAAGCAGGGCAGACAGGGCATCTTTCTTAATTTTGTCCTTGTCTTTCATTGCCTGCATCATGCCGGCGCGCACTGTATCTATCATTGACATATTTATTACCCCTTTTGCTTTTTTATATATTCTACCCCATTTTCACAATTTGTGCAACAAAAAAGAGCGCCAAAGGGAATTTTTCCTTTATTTACGGCAAAAATAAAGCGGGTTTGGCATTGACAACCGGCGGCGGTTTTATTATAATCAATAAAGAGACTCCATAGACACAAGGACGGAAAAAGAGAGCTGCGCCATGGGCTGAAAGCGCCGCACCGCCCGGTTTAGCGGGGAACACTCTGACAGACTGCCGTTTCAGAGAAGCGTGCCATAGGCTGAAAGCGCGCCGGCGGTAAAGTGACATTTGTTTTTAAAACCGGAAAATCATATATCAAAGTGGGCGCCAGTGCGCCAATGCGGGTGGCACCGCGGGTATTTTTACAATGCTCGTCCCGGAAATTTTTACGAATTTCCGGGACTTTTTATTTTTTTACAGGAGGATATGTAGCATGTTGAGAACACACAACTGCAACGAAGTGAGAAAAGAACACATCGGACAGACAGTGACGCTTTCCGGTTGGGTAAACACCATCCGTGACCACGGCGGCGTTATTTTTATCGACCTGCGTGACCATTACGGTGTTACACAGGTGGTTTTTCATGACGAAGATTTGATGAAAGGCATAAACAGGGAAACTGTTATCCAGGCCACAGGCGTGGTAGTAGCCAGAGACCCGGAGGCGGTTAATGAAAAACTGGCCACCGGCGAAGTGGAAGTACACGCCGACAAACTGACAGTGCTGGGCCCCTGCAAGAATATGCTGCCTTTTGAGATTGAATATTCCAAGGAGACCAGGGAAGATGTAAGGCTGAAATACCGCTATCTGGACCTGAGAAACCCGGCTTTGCACAAAAATATTGTTTTCCGTTCACAGATAATCAGCTATCTGCGCAGACAGATGGAAGAAATGGGCTTTATCGATTTGCAGACACCTATCCTGACATCTTCTTCACCGGAAGGTGCCCGTGACTATCTGGTGCCCAGCCGTAAACACGAGGGCAAATTCTACGCCCTGCCCCAGAGCCCTCAGCAGTTCAAACAGCTGTTGATGGTGTCCGGCTTTGACAAATACTATCAGATTGCCCCCTGTTTCAGGGATGAAGACGCCAGAGGCGACCGCAGCCCCGGTGAATTCTATCAGCTGGACTTTGAAATGGCCTTTGCCGAGCAGGAAGATGTATTCAAAGTGGGCGAACAGGTGCTGTACAACACCTTCAAAAAGTTCTCTGACAAAGAGGTAAGCCCTGCTCCGTTCAGAAGGATAAAGTACGAGGACGCAATGCTTAAATACGGCTCTGACAAGCCCGACCTGCGCAACCCCCTGATTATAGAAGACCTGACAGAGTTTTTTGCCGGCGTTGAGTTTGCCGCCTTCAAAGGCAAGCCGGTAAGGGGCATTGTTGCTCCCTGTGCAAACCAGAGCAAAAAATTCTTTGAGGACTCTCTGAAACACGCTTTGTCCATCGGTATGAAAGGCCTGGGCTATCTGACACTGAAAGAGGGCGCATTCAAAGGCCCGATAGACAAATTCCTGACAGAAGAACAGCGCGCCCACCTGATTGAAATGACAAAGATGAAGGACGGCGACACCATATTCTTCATTTCCGACGGCAAGACAGTTGTTGATTCACTGGCCGGCGGCATAAGAAAATGGCTGGGCGAAACCCTGGGCCTTATTGACAAAAACAAGTTTGAGTTCTGCTATATCGTGGACTTCCCGATGTACGAGCTGAACCCGGATACACACAAAATAGACTTTACCCACAACCCGTTCTCCATGCCCCAGGGCGGCCTGGAAGCGCTGGAAACAAAAGACCCGCTGGATATATACGCATATCAGTATGACATTGTGTGTAACGGCGTGGAACTGTCTAGCGGTGCTGTGAGAAACCACAACCCGGAAATCATGCGCAAGGCCTTTGCCATTGCAGGCTACGGCGAAGAGGAACTGGCAGCCAAATTCGGCGCACTGTACACAGCTTTCCAGTACGGAGCACCGCCCCACGCAGGCATGGCCCCCGGCATTGACAGAATGGTTATGCTGCTGGCGGAAGAAGACACAATACGCGATGTTATTGCCTTCCCGCTTAACGGCGCTGCCCAGGACCTGATGATGGGCGCCCCCGGCGAAGTTACAGAAGAACAGCTGGCTGATGTTCACATCAGGATAAGAGATTACAATCTGTAATATCCCAATAAAAATATAACCGTCCGTTTTCACGGACGGTTTTTTATTTTTTGAAAAAATGCTTTGGAGTGCAGTTTACAAATACACAGCTTAAAAAATTGTTTTCATGGTTTGTAATTGCGCTGTATGTCAATTATATCGCTTTTAATTTACAAAATGAAATTTTGATTTAAAAATATACAATATGTATATTATGTCAGGCTTTCCACCGCGCCGGTTATGCTGTCCAGGAAGGATTCTTCACCCAGTGTATTCACCTTGAAAAACATCGCCTGGCTGCCGCCGCTGGTTATGGCGCACAGGTACACCTTGCCGCCGCTTTCCAAAGCAGTAATATTAAGGCTGACGCGGTTGCTGCCAAAGGCGCTGTATCTTTCGTATACCCTGACAGCGCATCTGCCGCCCTCAAATACTATATCGCTGGCATCTTCCAGGCTGGCGCTGACAGAGTTCATCACGGCGCTTTCGATTGTTTCCAGCGCTGTCTGAAGGTCGCAGGAGAGTACTTTTTCCAGTTTTGCCATATGCTCAGCTCCTTTCTTTGTATCGTTTTTCCAGAAAATCCACCAAAACGGCGGTGGCATTGGGTTTTGCAATGTCCGCCATGGCTTCTTTAAGGTTTTTTATCCTGGTTTTGCTGTTTATCAGAAGTCCCAGGCACAGTTCCACCGGGAAATTTTTTTCCGAGGATATGGCGCAGCCCATGTTGACAAGAAAGTCCACATTGTTTTCCTCCATTCCCGGCAGCGGGTCATAGGTGATTATAGGCAGGTGTTTTGCCAGTGCTTCGCTGGCGGTTATACCGCCGGGTTTGGTGACGATGCAGTCGGCTGCGTCCATCAGCAGTTCCACCCGGTTGGAATAGCCCAGCAGGTGCATTTCGTTTTTGGTCTTTACCTGCTGCATGTCTTTGTACAGACTTTCGTTGGAGCCGCACACCACAACAAACTGTATATTGTCAAACCGTTTGTCCATATCCTGCACACAGCGGCTGATTTTTCCGTATCCCATGCCGCCGCTCATCACCAGCACGCAGAATTTGTCCCGGCTGTATCCCAGCTGCCGCCTGGCTTTGTCCTGCGGCACAGGCAGGCTGAATTTTTCGTCTATGGGTATACCCACCGGCAAAATTTTACTTTGGGGGATACCCCTGTTTGCACACTGCTGGCTCAGCATCGGGCTGTATGTGACAATATAGTCGATATTCTGCGTGTCCTGCCAGTAGGTCTGCACCGTAAAGTCGGTTATTATGGCGCAGGTCAGCGCGTCGGTTTTGTTTTCCCGGCGCAGCCGGCTGACCACCTGTGCCGCATAAACCTGCGTACAGATTATTATATCCGGGCGGTTTTCGTCAATATATTTGCATAAAGCGGAAGCCAGGATATCATTTTGCAGGTCGGTGATAAAATGGGCCCGGGGTTCGGTTCTTTCGTTCATCATATATAATTCATTGGCCAGGGGGCGCACAGACATGGCGCTTTTCATAGTCCAGAAATAGGCCGCTTCGATAAAGCTTTTCAGGTGCGGGCTGATATATTCGTACAGGTCCAGCACGGTGCATTCTGCCCCCAGGTTGTCATAATGCTTTTTCAGGGCTTTGGCGCAGGCGTTGTGCCCGTTGCCCAGAGGGGCGGTTATTATAAGAACTTTCATAATATCACCTGTTAAAAAATTATGTGTTGGTTTAAATGAAAAGAGTACAGAAGGCAGTTTACATTTTCGGTCCGGAACAGCCGTTTTGCCCGCAGGCGGTACATTTCCAGCTGTTTGGAGTACCTTTCTTTAAGCGTTTGCATATCCGGCACGCGGTCGGTTTTGTAATCTATGACTGTAATCCGGCCGTCTTTTTCCAGCACGCAGTCCATAACACCCTGAACCAGTATTTCATCTTCGGAGTATGTTTCGTCGCCCATGGCCAAAGCCGCGTTGTATGGAATGAGAAAATCCATTTCCGTATGGACTTTGTCAGCGGACAAGATCATATCGGCCACAGGGCTGAAGATAAATTTTTCCAAAGCCTTTTTGTCCAGCAGTCTTTCTTCTGTCAGCGCCCGGGCGGTCATTTTTGCTATTTCTCCGTCCAGGTCTGTTCTGGCGGCACAAATATCCGCATGCTGTGCAAAACGGTGCATTGCAGTGCCTTTTTCGGCGGCGGTGGGCCGGCCGTGTCGGATAAAATCCGGTCTGGACAAAGTCAGCTGTGCGCTTTTGGCAATATCGCTGACAGACAGCTTTATGGGCAGTCTGGTCCTGGCGGCGTGGGGATAAACAAAGGTGAAAGCCGCCGCTATTTTTTGCCGGTCGATATCAATGCTCTGCCGGGTCTGCTCTGCACTTTCCTGCCGCTGTATGTCATACCGGCAATGAAGATTTATATCTATGGACGGCGGTATATCGCTGTCCTCTATGCCGTAGCTGTACTCGCAGGCTATGGCAGGATGATGTGACAGTGCATACAGCACCCATATAATCGGGGACACCGCCTGTCGCAGCTGCCGGGGATGGGGCTTTTCGCCGGTGAGTGCCACGGCTTTGGCAACGCTGTTGGGTGTAAAGGTGTTGTTGTATTCGGCGCTGAGCACCAGCAGGTTTTTGCTGCGGGTGAAGGCCACATACAGAAGGCGCATTTCCTCGCTGGCGGAATTGTCCTTTATACGGCTTTTGATGGCCCGCACATTCAGCGTCGAATGGTTGTAGCCAAATCTGGTATTGGCATACATACCCACGCCCAGCTGCACATCCAGCAAAAATCTCCGGTTGGAGTCAGTGCGGTTGAATTTTGTGCCCAATCCGCACACAAAGCACACCGGGAATTCCAGTCCTTTGGAGGTGTGCATTGTCATTATGGCTATGGCCCTGTCATTTTTTTGTGCGGCGGCCGAATCGGCACGGCCCCTTTCCAGATACAGGTCAATCCAGCGCAGAAAATCGCGCAGGCTGCTTTGGTTGTTTTTTGCCCAGTTTCTGGCAAAATCTATAAACCAGCGTATGTTTTCACGCTTTTGCGGCCCGTCGTGGCTGAATGCGATGCGCTGATAATATCCGGTTTTTTTGCACACATAATCTATCAGCTTGTCCGCAGAATAAACTCCGCCCACATAGGATATGTCTTTCAGCACATCCAGCATATATCGGGATTTTTCATCATCGGCAGCCGCCAGGGCTTTGTACAGGTTCATCTGCCTGCCTGCGGATTTTATCTTCAGTATTTCGTCCAGGGTAAAGTCAAACATATCGCCGAACATTGCCGCGGTCAGGTATACTTCCTGCAATGGGTTGGCCGCAACGCGCAGCAGGTTGATTATATTCTGCACTTCTTTTTTGCGCAAAATCAGCTCGTCATCCTTTACAAAGGCTTCAAAGCCCAGTTTTTCCAGCTCTTCTTTGTATGTGGCAAACTGCTTTGCGTTGCGCATGAGTATGCAGAAGTCGCCGCTTTGCACGGGGCGCGGCCCGTTTTCGGTCTGTATGATATAACCTTCCTTTATCATGCGGCTGATTGCGGCTGCGGTGTTTTTGGCTTCGCAGCCGTTTTCGCTTATCATCAGCTGTACACCCACATCCCGCGCCGGCTCTTTCAGGGTTTTCAGCCGTTCGTTTTCATCATAGTCCACCCCTCCGCACCGGCGGCTCATCAACCGGGTAAAAATGTAGTTTACACCCTGTATCACCGGGTATTCGCTGCGGAAATTGTGGGGCAGGAATATGGTGCGCCCGGCGTTCGGGTTGTTTATGCCCACAGACCTTTTTTCCAGGAAAATCTCCGGGCTGGCTTTGCGGAAGCCGTATATGCTTTGCTTTACATCACCCACAACATACAGGTTGGACAGGCCGGGTTTTGCAATCATGGAAAAAATTTCGTCCTGTATATAACTGGTGTCCTGAAATTCGTCCTCCATGATATATTCATATTCATTTCGCAGGGTTTCTGCCAGGGCGGTGGGACTTGTGTCTTCATTTTGCAGCAGCTGAAGGGCGAAATGCTCGAAGTCAGAAAATTCAAAGGTCTTTCGGCTTTTTTTCAGCTCCATCAGCTCCTGCTGATATTTTATAAACACGCTGAACAGCGCCCTGACTGCCCCTGCGGTGGCCTGTATGTCCCGCCGCCGCTTTTCTTCGTCCAGGTACCCTGCCAGGGTGCACATATCGGTTACGAAGTTGTAAAACTCTTTGTATACAACATCTTTTATGGCTTTGCTTTCATCGCAGGCCGGCTTGGCCCTGCCCAGGGAAATTTTTTCGGCGGACAGAAGCTGTTTCAGCCGGTCGGTCCGGTTGTTTTCCGCCGCCTGCAAAAGACGGGCGGCATATTGCTGTATCCGCGTTATTCCGTCGTCGTATCCGTCAAAGGCGCCCAGGTCATATATGCTTCTCATGCGCCCGGCCAGGGTGTTAAGATAGTCTGCGCCAAAGGTCAGTTCTGCCATTATCCGCGCAGCCGCCGGGCTGTCTGTCACATTATGCCGCCGGTCGTACTGCCGGGCATATTTCTGCGCCGTCTGTATCGGATGGGGCAGGGCGGAAAAGAAATAATTCATGTGGGATAAAAAATCCCTTATATGCCTGTCACTGCTGCTTTTGCCGTAAAAAGATACCAGCTGCCTGAAATCTTCCAGTTCATAGCCGTAGTTCATTGCCTTTTCAATGGCTTTCCGGTGCAAGGAGGCGGCCAGGGCCTCGTCACATATGGTAAAATCGGCGCTGATATCCAGACTTTCAAAATTTTCCCTGACCAGTTTTATGCAAAAGGCGTGAATTGTGGAAATGTCAGCTTTCTGCAAAGCCACTTTCTGACTTTTTATATAGTTGTTTTGGGGAAACTGTTTTATCCTTTCGTTTATGCCTTTTTCAATTCTTTTTTTGAACTCTGCCGCAGAGGCGTTGGAAAATGTCACTATCAAAAATTTGTCCGCCGATACAGGGTGTTCTTCATCCAGCAGCAGGCGCAGGGCCCTTTCCACCAGCACGGTGGTTTTTCCGCTGCCGGCCGCGGCGGAAAGCACTGTCAGTTTTTCCCGGTTTTCCATGGCCCGCAGCTGCCGGTCAGTCCACTTTACCGCCATTTATTTTTCCTCCTTGCCCAGTTTTTCAAAGTCGTTTTTCTTCATCTGTCTTGTGTTGTCGTTGTTTTGGCACACGCTGGAAAACAGGCACCAGCGGCAGGGTTTGTATCCGGAGGCGTCCTCCAGCGGCAGACATTCAAATTTGCCGCTGTATACATCTTCTGCCATGGCTTTGACACTGTTTACCGCATAGTCCAGTATATATTCAAAAACCTTCCGGTCCACGGTTTTGCTTTTGGAGGCAGGTTTTATTTTGTCACTGCCCTGTATCACACCGCAGGCCCCCCGGCCGACACCGTCAAAAGCGGTGCTTATCTGCCGGTCTGCCAGCGCCAGTCCCACAGGAGTGTAAAGGCCTTTGCTCTCGTCATCAAAATTGAAAGCCGCATCCGCCGGCTGATATATGACAGCACCCGGAGCCAGCTGTTTTTCAGCTTTTCCAAAGCCGGCTTTCAGCAGGGCGCTCATGTACAAAAGCAACTGTGATGACAGGCCGTTATACACATCGTCCAGGCTGAACTGCTGGGTGCCTGTTTTATAGTCCACTATCCTGAGATAGTCCTTGTCGGCGCCGCGGTATATGTCCACGCGGTCGCAGACACCGGCGATATTTATGGTTTTCCCGCCGGAAGTGGTCACTTTCAGCGGCGGTATGTCTGACCCCAGGCCGATTTTTTCTTCAAAGGCAATGGGGTGGAACAGCGCGCGGCTTTGTTCGCTGTGAATGTATTTCAGCAGCTGAACGGCGTTTTCTTTCATGTTTTCGTGCTGGGCGGCAAATTTGGCCCGGCCGGTAAGCCGCGCCGGATATGCAGAGGATATATATTCCTCCACCGCCCGGTCTATACAGGGGAGAATGTTCTCCCAGGGTGTTTTTCCAAATTCTTCCCCAAACTGCCCCATGACTTTCCGCGCGATAAAGTGCAGATAGTTGCCGGCAGTTCGCGGGGAAAATTCCGCTTTTTCCAGCGGCTGTATTTCCAGCACCCTTTGCAGAAAGTACATAAAGGCGCAGTTGTAGTAGCTTTGCACCCGGGTGGGGGACAAAGTCAGATAATTGCCCAGCACCTGTTCCAGCAAAGCCGGGTCGTGTATTATAAAATCCTTTTGGGGCGCAGCGGCTGATGATATTCCCAGCCCTGACAGCAGTTCCATATATGCCTGTCTGTTGGTGTTATCCGCCTGCCGGCTGATATACTGCGCAAAAAATGTCGGGTTTATGGCGTATTCTTCCGGTGCGGCCGTGGCCCGGGGCAGGCACAGAGCCTGTCTGAGACCGTCTATTTCAGCGCTGAAAAACTGTTTTGTGTCGATGTTTTTCTTACAGCAGGAAATATACAGCGATTCCCCGGCGCTGGTCAGCGCTTTGTAATAGTAAAGATTTTCAAAGCTGAACAGATTTTCAAAATTGTTTTTCAGCGGATAGTTGTTTTCCTTTAAAAACTGTCTGTCCGTTGCAGACAGCAGGCCGCTTTCGGCCACTACGGACGGGAAAATATCCTGGGCGGCACCCAGTATAAACACCGCCCTTACCCGTTCCAGCTTCATTCTTTTGGGGTCGGTTATCATAACGCAGTCCTGGGTCTGCGGGGCAAAACCTATGGCCGCCCCCTCTATCATAAGCATGAACAGCCGGCTGATTTCTCCCGGTGTCAGCCGGTCATAGCCGGTGATTTCGTACAGGCTGTCCAGACATTCTATCACAGTGTCCCACTGGCGCACAAGCAGTTCCTTGTCCTGTTTGTCCGGCATGCCGTTTATCATTTTTTCCATGGCTTCGTCGGATTTCAGCCGCAGGGCTGTGTCATAGGCAGTCTGAAGCAGTTTGTCGGCACCCATGGGCGTGCTGTACGGAAACGGAGCAAAAATTTCCCGCAGGGACCGGCGCAGGCCGTTGATTGTTTGCAGATATTCTTCTTCCTGCTGTGTCATCTGCCGCTTTATGCCTCCCGGCGGCAGCCGGAACGGCCGGTTGAAATCAAAATCAAAGTCCCGCCATATATAAAGATAATTTTCCAGCATGTTTACGGTTTCTTCGTCAAAGCCGGTCAGTCCGGTTTTCAGCAGCGGAATTATATTTTCGGCGTTAAGCCCCCGGTCCATGACTTCCAGTATGCTTTTGAACAGCATTACCGGTGCGCTGGAGGAGATTATTCTTTTGGCGTCAATAAAATAAGGTATACCGGCGGCGGTGAAACTGTCCTGAAGCTGATTTTCATATTTTTCCAGCTGGGGACATACGACTGTTATGTCGTTGTACATATAGCCGTTTTTTACCAGTGTGTTTATCCTGGCGGCTGTGAAAGCCACCTCTTCATACTGGCTGTCAAACTCTGTGGCAAACACATGGCCGCCGTCTGCCGGCTGGCAGTCTGCGCCCTGCAAAAACATATCCACCTGTCGCAGGTCTTCGTTTTTAAAACGGTAGGGCACGGACATAACCGTCGGCTTTGCAATTTTTATCCCTATGTCCTTGGCGGCTTTTATCAGCTGTGCGGCGGTGTTCTGCACAAAGGAAAAGTTGCCGGTGCCGCCGCTGGTATCATACAGGCTGTCGCAGGTCAGGGCAAAGGTTATGTCTTTGCCGGCGCCCATCATGTTTTTCAGCACTGCCAGCTGGCCAAAGCTGAAACTTTCAAACCCGTCCACAAAAATATGTGTGTCGCGGGTGTACCGGTCCGGCAGCACCTGTGACAAAAGCAAAAGCAGGTCTTCTCCGTCACAAAATCCGTCGCTGATTATGCCGCAGTATTCGGAGTAAATCCGCGACAGCTCCTTCAGCTTTGGGCTTTTTTGCGGCATGCTGCCCACCAGCCGGTACAGCCCCCGGGCGGATATGCCGCTGCGTTTGAAATCGTCAAAAAGGCCTGCCAGACTGTATGCAAAGGGGAAATGGGCTGTCTGCCTGGAATAAAGCTGAAGCCGGTTTTTGCATCTGTCGGCGGCGCGCCTGGCCATAACCGCTTTGCCGGCGCCGTCCAGCACCTTGCCGGCCAGCCGGCGGTGGTTGTTCTGCACATCTCTCATCAGGCTGGTAAAGCTGTACAGGCTGACCAGCGATGCCCGGGCGTCTTCCAGGGCGGAAAACAATATGCTTTCGCCGGTTTTGGAAAATTGTTCCGGAACTATCAGCAGGCATTTTTCTCCCTGCTGTGCCAAAGATATTATCTGATTTGTAATATATGCGGACTTGCCGGTACCGGCAGTCCCGATGACAAATTTAAGCATAAAAACCCCCTTGCCGTAATAATTGTATTATAACACACGCCGATAAATTTTAAAATGCAAACATATGGGTATATTTTTGTTGTTGCAAGGAATAATAATAAAAAACATCAGAGGTGAAAAATATGTTAAGCAAAATTGCACTTGGCCTGCTTATGGTAGGCGGCTTGAACTGGGGCCTGGTAGGCCTGCTGAATTTTGACCTTGTGGCCTTTATTTTCGGTTCACAGCAAAATATGTTTGCAAGAATAGTGTATGTGGTTATAGGTTTGTCTGCACTGCTGGCAGCACCGCTGATTTTTGCACCGCAGTCAGACAGCAATATGAAAAGCGGAGGGATGTAAACCTCCGTTTTTTTTAGATATGTACAAATATATATAATACTTATCGGCTTTTCGGCAAAAACTTTATTCAGTTATACAAAAAAATGGATTTTGGGCTGTATTTCACAATCATTTTACAAATTAGGTGATAAAATTATAAAGAAAAAGTATGCCAAAAATAATATTATAGAGGAATGTTTTGATGAGTATGAAGCTGGGCATTGATATTGGAAGCACCACTGTAAAGGTAGTTGTTCTGGATGAAGTCGGCAGTGTGCTGTATCAAAGTTATGAAAGACATTTTGCCAAAGTAAGGGAAAAAGCTGTACAGCAGCTGGAAAAGGCAAAAGAATTTTTGCAGGGAAAAACTGTAAATGTTGCCATAACCGGCAGCGCCGGCCTGGGCGTTGCAAAGGCGGCAAACCTGCCTTTTGTGCAGGAAGTATATGCCACGGCAGCGGCTGTAAACCGGTACATACCGGGTGCTGACGCGGTTATAGAACTGGGCGGCGAGGACGCAAAGATAATATTTTTCCGCGGCAGCCTGGAAGAAAGGATGAACGGCAGCTGTGCCGGCGGCACCGGCGCATTTATCGACCAGATGGCAACGCTTTTGGATGTAAGCGCTGACGAACTGGACGAGCTGAGCCTGAAACATGAAAAGATATACCCAATAGCCAGCCGCTGCGGCGTGTTTGCCAAAAGCGATATACAGCCGATTTTGAACCAGGGCGGCAGAAAAGAAGATGTGGCCGCCAGCATTTTCCAGGCGGTGGTGGACCAGACCATAGCCGGCCTCAGCCAGGGCAGACAGCTGGACGGAAAGATAGTTTTCCTGGGCGGCCCCCTGCATTTTCTCAAGGGTCTGCGCGAAAGGTTTGTCGAAACTTTGCACCTGGACGAAGAGCATGGCATCTTCCCGGAAAACGGACAGGTGTTTGCGGCACTGGGTGCTGCGGTGTGTTCGGAGGAATATGCCCCCGAAACCTATGACAGCATTATTGACAAGCTGAACAACGCCGTCAGCGCGTCAACCATAGACAACCCTATGCCGCCGCTGTTTGAAAGCCGGCGGGATTATGACCGGTTCCGGGCCAGACACAGCAAAGCCACCCCGGTGTCGGTGGATATAAACGAGTACAGCGGCGATGCCTATATAGGTATAGACGCCGGTTCCACTACCACAAAAGTTGTACTGATGGCGGAAAACGGCGGTATACTGTACAGCTATTACAATTCCAACAAGGGCAACCCGGTGCAGGTGGTCAAAGCACAGCTGGAAGAAATTTACCGCCTGTGCGCAGACAAAATACATATACGCGCCGCCGGTGTCACCGGATACGGCGAAGACCTGATAAAAAATGCCTTTAAGGTGGATTTTGGCCTGGTGGAAACGGTGGCTCACCTGAGGGCGGCGGAACATTTCCAGCCGGATGTGGATTTCATCATCGACATCGGCGGCCAGGATATGAAATGCTTCAAGATAAAAAACGGCGTTGTGGACAGCATAATGCTCAACGAGGCCTGCTCTTCCGGCTGCGGCTCCTTTATAGAAACTTTTGCCAAAGCCCTGGGATATGACATTGCAGAGTTTGCAAAGCTGGGCCTGTTTGACAAAACGCCGGTAAACCTGGGCAGCAGATGTACAGTGTTTATGAACTCCAGCGTAAAACAGGCGCAGAAAGACGGCGCCAGCGTAAATTCCATCAGCGCAGGCCTGTCCATATCGGTGGTAAAAAATGCAATTTACAAAGTTATAAGGGCGGCATCTGCCGACGACCTGGGCCAGCATATAGTGGTGCAGGGCGGCACATTCCTGAATGACGCAGTGCTGCGCGGTTTTGAGCAGGAGATAGGCAGAGATGTAATCCGCCCGACCATTGCCGGTCTTATGGGCGCTTACGGTGCAGCCCTTTATGCCAAAGACAGAGGTCTGGAAAGCAGCGGCATCATCACTGCCGACGGCCTGAAAAACTTTGTGCACAGCGCAAGGCCGACCACCTGTAATCTGTGCACCAACCACTGCGCACTGACAGTGAACACCTTTGAAAACGGACGCAGATTTATATCCGGCAACCGCTGTTCCCGCCCGCTGGGCAAAGAAAAGGCCGACACCCCCAACATATATCAGTACAAACTGGCAAAGCTGCTGGCAATGCAGGGTGTGGGCAATGGCGACGGCAGCCGCGGCAAAATGGGTCTGCCCCTGGGGTTGAATATGTATGAAAACCTGCCCTTTTGGTACCGGCTGTTTACAAACCTTAATTTTGAGGTGGTGCACAGCGGCAAGGCTGACAGGACCACATACAAGCTGGGTCAGAACACCATACCTTCCGACACCGTGTGCTATCCGGCCAAACTGATGCACGGGCAGGTGGAAAAACTGATAAACATGGGTGTGACCAATATTTTCTACCCCTGTATGTCCTACAACTTTGACGAGGGCAAAGGGGACAACAACTACAACTGTCCGGTGGTGGCCTATTATCCGGAACTTATTGCCGCCAATGTTTCCGACACGGAGAAAATCAATTTTATGAACCCCTATGTGGGCCTGCACAAACCCAGGGAGTTTGCCAAAAAGATGGCCAGGTTCATGCAGGAAAAATTTGGTATACATCACCGCGAAACGGTCAAGGCGGTGCGCGCCGCATACAAGGCCTATCACGCATACAAAGACGATATAAAGCACAGGACAAGGGAATACATAAACATTGCCAGGGAAAGAAACCTGCCGATAATTGTAATCGCCGGCAGGCCCTATCATATCGACCCGGAGATAAACCACGGTATAGACGAACTGATATCTTCTTTCAACCTGGTGGTAATCAGCGAAGACGGCATCAGTGACATACTGGACAGGCGGCCGCGCAAAGTTCTCAACCAGTGGACCTATCAGTCCCGTATGTACCAGGCGGCCAGATATGTGTGCACACAGCCGGATATGCAGCTGGTACAGCTGGTCAGCTTTGGCTGCGGTATAGATGCCATAACCACCGATGAGGTAAGGGATATACTGGAAAGTGCCGGCAAGCTGTACACACAGATAAAAATAGACGATATATCCAACCTGGGCGCTGTCACCATAAGGATACGCAGCCTTATTGCAGCGATGCAGGCAAAGGAGGAAAAGTAAAATGGCAAAACTGGAATACGATGAAAACGGCCGTCTGCTTTTTACCGAGGAGATGAGAAAGGAATATACAATTCTTATCCCGCAGATGCTGCCGGTGCATTTTACCATAATGCGCCAGATACTGATAAACGAAGGCTACAAATGCGAAACCCTGGGCGGCAACCCCAGGCAGATAGTGGACACCGGCCTGAAATATGTACATAACGATACCTGTTATCCGGCCCTGCTGGTTATCGGTCAGCTGATAAATGCGCTGAACAGCGGCGACTACGACAAGGACAAGGTGGCACTGATGATAACCCAGACCGGCGGCGGCTGCCGTGCGTCCAACTACATACATCTGCTGAGAAAAGCGCTGAAAAAAGCCGGGTATGAGCAGGTGCCGGTAATAAGCCTGAACCTGTCCGGCCTGGAAAAAAATCCCGGCTTCAAACTTTCGCTTGACCTGGGCATTAAAATGGCTTACGCCATGATATACGGCGACCTGATTGTACTGCTGGCCAATCAGACCCGCCCTTACGAAAAGGAAAAGGGACGCACCGACCGGCTGGTGGAAAAATGGGAAAAACAGCTGGTGGAGCAGTTTGCAAAGGGTGTGAAAGTCAGCAAAAAAGCGGTGGTGGAGAATATGGACAAAATCTGCGCCGATTTTGCCGCCGTACCCGTAGGTGAAAAAAACAAGCCCAGGGTGGGCATAGTGGGGGAAATATATGTAAAATATTCGCCCCTGGGCAACAACAACCTGGAAGATTTCCTTCTGGGCGAAGGCTGCGAGCCGGTGGTGCCCGGCCTTATGGACTTTATAATCTTCAAAATCTACAACCGCGAAGTGGATGTAAACCTGTACGGCGGACACCTGGCCAAAAAGGCGGTGTGCGCCCTTATGAGAAAATTTGTGGAAGGCTACCAACAGGCGATGATAGATGTGATAAACAAATATCCCGCTTTCCGCGCCCCGGGCACATTCTCGCACTTGGAACATCTGGCCATGAACTATCTGGGCGCAGGCAACAAGATGGGCGAAGGCTGGCTGCTGACCGGCGAGATGCTGGAGCTTATCAACGACGGCGTGAACAATATTGTCTGCACACAGCCTTTCGGCTGTCTGCCAAACCACATTGTGGGCAAAGGCATGATAAGAAAGATAAAGGACGATTATCCCCAAAGCAATATTGTGGCCATAGACTACGACCCCAGCGCCACAAAGATAAACCAGGAAAACAGGATAAAACTGATGCTGGCCAACACAGGCAAGATGAAACAGTTTGTCAAAAACTGAATGAAAAAAGACACGGTGCAAACCGTGTCTTTTTTGTGTAGAGAAAAACTAAAAGTCCCTTTTTTTGTATATGGAAACGGATACTGCCATGGAAGCGATAAGAATTAAAATTGAAGCGGCAGAAAAAATCAGCAGACCATTACGCAAAATATTTTCTATAATCTGTTCTGGTACTGTTATATGCCAACCCGCTTTCACTGCGATATACATACCTCCAAAAATTACAGCCGCTGGTAAAAGCATTACCACCAGTATGGCTATGCGGCTTTTTTCAGCTCCAAGTTTGTAGACCACCGGTATGGTGAAACTCATATATATAACAGCGGTGCAGCTGGCACTTATCAGTGCAGCAGTAAATTCTGCTGGATTTATTTTATCCGACAAAAAGAACGCGGATACATCGCACACGATACAGAAAGCCAGGGACAACAACCCTAACACATATTTTGAAAGCGCAACCTTCGTCCTGCTAACAGGAAGGGAGGCGGTATAGCTGTTCCAAGTGCATCTGTCATCATAGGCGATAGCTGTCATGGGGATTATGGCGCAGGCCAATACGAAAAATGTGTACAGGAGCGAAGTATTTCCGGTTTCAGCACCGATAATCCGGTAAATTATTATCATTACAGCATATATCCTCAGGGTGGCTTTCAAAGTGTAAATATCCTTTAACAATAAGCCTTTCATCAGTGTTTGCCCTCCTTTACATAGTACAGCATAATATCTTCCAGCGAGGCTTTGTCCACGATGTGACCGGGGCCGATTTTGTTTTTATACACCAGCGCGTCCACAGAATAGGCGTTTTTCCTGGAGTGCACAATCCGGCTTTTGTCTATTTTTTCAAATTCCTCTGCCGAACAGCGCAGCATACCGTAGGTGGTGTCCACCTCGTCCTTTGTCATGGAAAACACTATCCGGCCGTTGTTGATAAAGGTTATATAGTCGCACACCTTTTCCAGGTCGGAGGTGATGTGGCTGGACATAAACACGCTGTTTTCCTCGTCCTGGACAAAGTCCAGCAGCATATCCAGTATCTCGTCCCTTATCACCGGGTCCAGACCGCTGGTGGCTTCGTCCAGTATCAGGGTTTTTGCCCCGTGACAGGTGGCGGCGGCGATGGACAGCTTCATCTTCATGCCTTTGGAATATTTGCTCACCGGCTGTTTTGGGTTGAGGCCGAAAGCGGTGCAGTCTGCCAGAAATTTGGCGCTGTCCCAGCGGGAGTAGATGTTTTTCATAAATTTGTCTATCTCTTTGTAATTGAGCGTTTCCGGGAAGGGACATTCGTCCAGCACCAGGCCGATGTCCTCCTTCTGCCGCGGGCTGAGGGCTTCTGCGGGCACGCCGTCTATTTTACAGCTGCCGCCGTCAGCCTTTGCCCGGCCTGTCAGCAGGGATATGGTGGTGCTTTTGCCGGCGCCGTTGGCGCCGATAAAGCCCATTATGTATCCTTTTGGCAGGGTTATGTCCACATTTTTCAGCCTGAAGGACGGCCAGTTTTTGCACAGTCCTTTTATTTCTATGGCGTTTTCCATACTATTCTCCTTTATAAATTATCTCAATCATTTCTTTCAGTTCTTCCGGCCCTATGTTCCGCAGCCTTGCGCCGGCCACCGCCTGCCGCAGGCTGTCCTCCACCTGACGAAGATAGCTCTCCCTCATCAGCTGTGTGTTTTTTGCCGCCACAAAACAGCCTTTGCCGGCCACAGTGACTATAAAGCCGCCCTTTTCCAGCTCTTCATAGGCGCGCTTGGTGGTGATTATGCTTATGTGCAGCTCCTTCGCCAGTGCTCTCATTGACGGCAGCATATCTCCCTCGGCCAGCCGGCCGGACATTATCGTCTCTTTTATCCGGTTTTCTATCTGGGTGTATATGGGCAAGGGACTGGAATTTGATATAATTATGTTCATCTGGTACCTCTTGCAGTAATTACTGTGTATATACAATATACACAGTATATACGGTTTTGTCAACAGGTTTTTGAAAATTTTTTAAAAAAGCTATTTTAAATGCTTATTTTGTGATAGAATAGCAATAGAATATAACAGATAACAAATACCGGAGTGATTATATATGGATATACTGGAAGGAAAGAAGAACATACATTTTGTGGGCATAGGCGGCAGCGGCATGTACCCGATAGTGCAGATACTGGCCGGCAGGGGCTACCATATCACCGGCAGTGATGTGCTGGAAGGGGACATCATCAACTATGAAAGAAAAATGGGCATAAAGGTGAATATCCCCCACGACCCGTCCGCGGTGGAGGGGGCAGACCTGGTGGTGTATTCCGCCGCTATATTCAAGGACAACTGCGAGCTGGCCAGGGCAAAACAACTGGGCATACCCTGCGTGGAAAGAAGCGTTATGCTGGGCCGGGTGAACAGGTTTTTTGACAGGAGCATATGCGTCAGCGGCACCCACGGAAAAACCACAACCACCAGCCTTATCAGCCAGATAATGATAATGGCAGGCAAGGACCCCGCCTGTGTCATCGGCGGAAAACTGCCGCTGATAGACGGCTACGGCCGCGACGGAAAAGGGGACAATGTGGTTATTGAAGCCTGCGAGTACAGCTATACATTTCTGGAATTGGCGCCCTATATCGCCGTTGTGCTGAACATAGCCCATGACCACCTGGAATTTTTCAAAACTTTTGAAAATTTGCAGGCGTCCTTTAAAAAGTTTGCATCTTTGGCCAGCGGAATGATAATTATCAACGGCGATGATGAAAACACCACATCGGTGATAAAGGATATGCAGGTGCCGATAGTCACCTTCGGCATTGAAAAGGAGTGCGACTATCAGGCGGTGAACATACGCAAGGAACACCGGAGCTTTTTCTCCTTTGATGTAAAACACGGCGGACAGATAATATCCACAATACACCTGTCCATACCCGGCCGTCACAATATATACAATGCGCTGGCAGCCTTTGCCGCCTGTTTTGAAAGCGGTGTTGACGCCGCCGATATAGAAAAGGGCACAGCGGCCTTCGGCGGCGCCGGCAGGCGCTTTGAGATACTGGGCACCGTAAACGGTGTGACAATAGCCGACGACTATGCCCACCACCCGGACGAAATTGCCGCAACGCTGAAAGCTGCGGCGGACATGGGCTTTAAACGCGTGTGGGCAGTGTTCCAGCCCTTTACCTATTCCAGGACAAAAATGCTGCTGAACGAATTTGCCCGGTCGCTGAAGCTGGCAGACAAGGTGGTTATGACCGAAATAATGGGCAGCCGCGAGGTGAACGACATAGGCATATACACCAAAGACCTGGCGGCCCTTATCCCCGGCAGTGTATGGTTTGAAGGTTTTGACGGCGTTGTCGGCTACTGCAAGGAAAATGTACAGCCCGGCGACCTGGTTATCACCCTGGGCTGCGGCGATATATACAAAGCGGCCAAAATGATGCTGAAAGAGTTCTGAAATTATGGCAGACCTGCACTTCGATATATTTGAAAGGCGATGAAGTGCCGGTACTGAGATTTACAGGAAAAGCGGCACAGAAAGAAGAATAACAAAGGCGGAGGCACCAGCCTCCGCTTTTTCTTACAATACTTACAATAATCTTACAATAATATTAGTTATTCTTAAAAGAATTTTAATAATTTGTATTGTATAATTTTAATAAGAAAAAGAGGATAATATAATCAAAGGAGGGCTATCATGTATAACATACTGATATGCGATGACGAAAAGGATATTGTTAATGCGCTGAAAATCTATCTGACCGGTCCGGATTACAATCTGTTTCTGGCCTATGACGGAGTGCAGGCGCTGGATATTATAAAAAGCCAGGAAATACACCTGGCGCTGATGGATATTATGATGCCCAACCTGGACGGCATATCAGCCCTGTCGCTTATAAGGCAGGAGTACAACATACCTGTGATATTCCTGTCTGCCAAAAGCGAGGATACAGACAAGATACTGGGCCTTAACATGGGCGCAGACGACTATATAACAAAACCTTTTAACCCGGTGGAATTGCAGGCCCGTGTACGCAGCCGGCTGCGCAGGTATACAAAGCTGGGCGGACGGGTCACAAAAGAGGACAGGCCGGTTGTGGGCGGCATTGCCCTGGACGAAGGCGAAAAGCAGGTGTACTGCGACGGCGAACCTGTCAGCCTGACACCCACAGAATATGAAATATTGCGCCTGCTGATGAAAAATCCCGGCAGGGTATTTTCGCCCAAAGAGATATATACCAAGGTGTGGAAGGACCTGCCCTACGGCGCTGAAAACACGGTGGTGGTACATATACGCCATCTGCGTGAAAAGCTGGAGATAAACCCGGCGGAACCCAGATACCTGAAAGTGGTCTGGGGCCACGGGTATAAGATGGAGAATGGAAAATGAAAAAAGTCATAAACAACGAGGTTTTCCGCGGTGTCCTGGTGGCTTTGCTGGGAGTGGATATATTCCTTGTAATATGCGGCGGCAGCAGCCGGTTTGACTGGTGGGGCCTGTATTTTACCCTCCCGCCGGTGATAAACCTGGGGCTGATTGTGGCAGGCATCGGTGTTTTTGCACTTATTATGCGAAGCAGCGGACACTACGGCGGGCTGGAGGAAATAAAACCGAATTTCTTTGACAAAATACCGCTGGAAATATACCTTTTTGTGATGCTTTCAGTCCGGTTGACGGCATTTTCTCTCTTTGACACGCTGTATTACTGGAAATACGGCATAGAGGTGGTGTTTTTGTCGCTGGCGATATTATACCTGCTGTTTATTGTCACCGCCATCAGCCTGGCAGCAAGGTGCAAGGATCACAGCCTGTTTTCCAACTCCCTTACCGCCATGGCAGTGTCACTGGTGCGGAAATTTATTGCAGGCGTAAAGGAAAATATAATAAGCTATGCACGGCACAAGGATATATTTTTAAAGCTGGTGCTGCTGGCTGTGGCCTATGGCCTGGCGGACTTTGTGCTGATGGTTATATGTTTTCCGTACAGTATAGAGTTTTATATAATTGTAAAATTTTTGCTGTTTGTTGCGGCTGTTGTAATGGGCATTAAGTATTCCATGGCTTACCGCAAGATACAGCAGGGAATAGAAAAAATTGCCCGGGGTGACACCGGTTATCAGGTTGACATGGCCGGTATGCCGCCGTCTGTGGCCGTGCAGGCCAATATGCTCAACAACATAAACATCGCAGTTTCCAACGCGGTTTCCAAACAGCTGAAAAGCGAAAAGCTGAAAACCGAACTGATAACAAATGTTTCCCACGATATCAAAACTCCTCTGACATCAATAATCAACTACATAGACCTGATGCAGAAAGAAAAGATTACAACACAGCCGCTGAAAGAGTATACCGAAGTGCTTCAAAGACAGTCCCGGAGGCTGAAAAAGCTGATAGACGACCTGGTGGAAGCTTCCAAAGCATCCACCGGCAATATAACGGTACATCTGGCTTCCACCGGATTGTGCCTGCGGCTTAATCAGTCGGTGGGAGAATTTGAGGACAAGGCAAGGCGGCAGAACCTGGAAATAGACCTCAGCCTGCCCCGGGACGAAATTTATATACTGTCCGACGGGCGCCTGCTGTGGAGAATATTTGACAATCTGCTGAGCAATGCCTGCAAATACTCCATGCCGGGTACCAGGATTTATATTTCAGCAGAAAAAACAGGGCAAAAGGTGGTAATCACCTTTAAAAACATATCCAGGACAAGGCTGAACATATCACCGGACGAACTGATGGAAAGGTTTGTGCGCGGGGATTCTTCCCGCAATACCGAAGGCAGCGGCCTGGGCTTGTCCATAGCCCAAAGCCTGACACAGATATTGCAGGGAAAAATGATGCTGCACATAGACGGCGATATGTTCAAGGTTACACTGGTGTTTGATGTGATATAAGGTTATGAAAAATTTATCTCAGTTGCACAAAAAATATATAGCCGCCGCCGCACTGCTGTTGCTGGCCGCACTTATGGGGCTGGCATGCTTTGTGTGGGGCGGGCAGATTATCGGCTTTGTATCCGACGGCGAAAAATTCCGCCGGTGGGTAAATTCCGGCGGCCGGTGGGCCAAAGCAGGCTTTGTCCTTATGATGGCGTTTCAGATAGTGCTGGCGTTTATACCCGGCGAGCCGCTGGAGATAGGCGCCGGATATGCCTTCGGCGTCGGCTGGGGCACTGTCCTTTGCCTGGCCGGCTCCCTGCTGGGCTCGGTGATTGTGTTTGCGGCTGTAAGGGTGCTGGGGCGCAGGCTGGTGTATCTGTTTTTCAAAAAGGAAGATGTGGACAAGCTGTCCTTTTTGCAGGATGAAAAAAGGCTGAATATGATAATTTTCACCCTGTTTCTTATTCCCGGCACACCAAAAGATATAATGTCCTATTTTGTGGGACTGAGCAAAATGAAGCTGGGAAGCTGGATATTTATATCCACTTTTGCCAGGTTCCCGTCCATAATAACATCCACTGCCGGCGGAAGCCTAGCAGGCAGCGGGAACTATATATTTGCAGCTGCGGTTTTTGCGCTGACTGCTGCGGCAGCAGCTGCGGGAATGGCATTTTATACAAAGACTGTCGGCCGACACTGATACGGAGGTGTGATGAATGAATTTTCTGACAGGTTTCAACATGGCAGTATCTGTTTTGTTTATGATTTTTTACTCTTATCAGATGCTGTATATTGTAATTCCGTTTTTAAAAAAGCAGAAAACAACCCCTGCACGGCAAAACAAAAAATATGCGGTGCTGATATGCGCGCGCAACGAGCAGAGCGTGATTGGACAGCTGATAGACAGCATAAAGGCCCAGGATTATCCGAAGGATAAAGTCACGGTGTTTGTCCTGGCGGACAACTGCACCGACGCCACAGCCGCCACAGCGCGCAGGGCCGGGGCTGTAGTGTATGAAAGGTTTGACAAAACCTGCGTGGGCAAAGGCTATGCCATGGAGGCGCTTTTGGAAAATATAAAGCGCGACTGGGGCGCACACGCTTTTGACGGGTATTTTGTCTTTGATGCGGACAATATCCTGGCAGAGGATTTTATCAGCCGTATGAATGATGTTTTTTGCCAAGGTTACGACATTGTCACAGGCTACCGCAACAGCAAAAACTGGGGCGAAAACTGGATAAGCGCCGGTTATGCGCTGTGGTTTATGCGTGAAAGCCGGTTTCTGAACCTGCCCAGGCATCTTCTGTCTGCCAATGCGGGCGTGTCCGGAACAGGTTTTATGTTCTCTGACAGGGTGCTGCGGGAAACAGGAGGCTGGCCGTTCCACCTGCTGACAGAGGATATAGAATTTACCATCAATTCCGTTCTGCGCGGTTACAGGATAGGCTATTGCCACAACGGGGTGTTTTTTGACGAGCAGCCGGTGAAATTTTCCCAAAGTTTTACACAGCGTATGCGCTGGGCAAAAGGGGTTTTCCAGGTGTTTGGCAAATATGGCCTGGATTTGTTCAAAGGTGCGCTGGAAGGCGATTTTTCCTGCTATGACATGATGATGAACCTGATGCCTGCGGCTTTGCTGGCCTTTGTCAGCGTGCTGGTCAACGGTACAGCCTGTTTTATATCGGTCATAACCGGCCGGCGGCTGGATGTCATAGGCCTGGGTATAGCCATGTGGCTGTATAATATGTACACCATGTTCCTGGCCATAGGTGTTGTGACCCTGCTGACCCAGTGGAAAAGAATATATGCGCCGCGGCACAAAAAAGTGATGTATCTGTTTACATTCCCGCTGTTTATGATGACATATATCCCCATTTCCATAGCTGCTTTGTTTGTGGATGTGCAGTGGAAACAGATCGCCCACACAGACAGCAAAAATTTAAGCGCTATAATCAACACAAAATAAATTTTGGCAATATGTATAAAAAATACCTTACATAAACAAGAGTTCCTGTCATATTCTGACAGGAATTTTTGTAAGAGTAACAAATTGTAAATTATTTGTAATCTAAAAGTCATTTACATTTTACGCAATACGGCTATAATATTTAATCGTAGCATGTAAACAAAGATTTGCGTGCTGTTTTAATATATGAAAATAATTTGTTAAAGTATATTTTGACTGAAAGACAGAAAAGGAAAGAAAAATGGAATTTATATTATATTTTAATATTATAGTGTCTGTTTTGTTTTTTATCTGCTATGCTTATCAGGTTTTTTATGTGTTTGTACCTTTCTTCAAACAAGACCGGCCCCATAAAGAGACAAAGATGCACAGGTATGCAGTTCTGATTTGTGCCAGAAATGAATCTGCCGTTATTGCCGACCTGGTAAACAGCATAAATGCCCAGGACTATCCCTCCCGGCTGATAACCACTTTTGTAATGGCTGACAACTGCACCGACAACACTGCCGAAATAGCCAGAAATGCCGGCGCGCAGGTGTATGAAAGATTTAACAAACAGCTGGTGGGCAAAGGCTACGCCATGGATGTACTGCTGAAGAACATACACAGGGACTGGGGCGAAGATGCCTTTGACGCCTTTGTGGTTTTTGACGCTGACAATGTTCTGTGCGAAGACTACATCACCAATTTGAATGTAACCTTCTCTGACGGATACGATATAATAACCACATACCGCAACAGCAAAAACTGGGGCGAAAACTGGATAAGCGCCGGCTACGGACTGTGGTTTCTGCGCGAAAGCGAGTACTTAAACCATTCCCGTCACCTGATGGGCAACAGCTGTGCTGTCGGCGGAACAGGCTTTATGTTCTCCAACGAAATTGCAAAAAAACAGGGCGGCTGGCCGTTCCACCTGCTGACAGAAGATATAGAATTTTCCATAGACAATGTTCTGGGCGGCAAAAAGATAGGCTACTGCGGAACAGCCCAGTTCTTTGACGAGCAGCCCACAAAATTTTCCGAAAGCTACAAACAGCGTCTGCGCTGGGCAAAAGGCTATTTCCAGGTGTTTGCCAAATACGGCAAGACCCTGATTAAAAAGACAATAGCCAGGGAAAATTTCTCCTGCTTTGATATGTCAATGTCAATAATGCCGGCGGCTGTTTTGGCAATGGGTTCTTTCGTGCTCAACATCACCGTATCACTGGCTGGATTTTTGCTGGGCTGGGATATGAGCATACTGATGGAAAGCTGCCTGATGAGCCTGGTAAACTCTTACCTGATGCTGTTCCTGGTAGGCGGCATAACCGTTATCACACAGTGGAAAGACATCCACACCGCATGGTACAAAAAAATACTGTACACATTCACATTCCCGCTGTTTATGTTTACATTTATACCGATTGCCATCTGCGCATTGTTCGGTGATGTAACCTGGCAGCCTATCGCTCACACACAGAGCGTCAGCCTGGCCACAATCAAACAGGGCAAGTAATACAGTTTTATAGTTATGTTATAAAAATAAAAAAGACGCCTTCGGGCGTCTTTTTTTGCTGTGACAAATTAAAATAAAAGGCAGGCCTTTAAGCCTGCCTTTTGATTTACAGTGGGGTTATAATCAGTTTTTCTTTACGGTAAATGTTACCTGTTCACCGTTTATATCCCATTCTTTGGTGTAACCGCCGTCGCAGGCAGTGTCTGTTATGCTGTCTGCCAGCACATTTTCCTGTATTTCAGCGGAGTTGTTTTTCATTATACCAAAGATTTTGTCATTGCCGGAAACACAGACCTCTATCCTGTCCATTACCATAAATCCGGCTTCTTTTCTCATGGTCTGCAGCTTGGAGATAATCTCCCTTACAAAACCTTCTTCCAGCAGCCGGGGGGTGATGTGGGTATCCAGCGCAACAATGATGTTGTTTTCGCTTACGCTTTCAAAGCCTTCGGTCTGCTTGGTTTCTATCAGCAGATCATCTGCTGTCAGCTGGATATCACCGGTGGACAGGGACAGTGTGATATATCCGTCTTTGTCCAGCTGTGCTTTGGCGGCCGCGCCGTCCAGCGCCCGCAGGCCGGAGCGTATTTCGCCGATCAGCTTGCCGTATTTGGGACCCAGTGTTTTCAGCTGCGGTTTGAATGTGTAGCTGATATAGCCGGAGGCGTCGTCGATTTCTTCAACCTCTTTTACATTCAACTCGTCGGCCAGGATTGCCTTGTAGTAATCGTTCAGGTGCCTGTCCGCCTTGATGTACAGCTTTGCCAGGGGCTGACGGTTTTTGATGTTGGCGGCGTTTCTTGCGTTGCGCGCCAGGGTGCTGGCCTGGAGCACCAGGTCCATATCAGCTTCCAGGTTTTTGTCTATCAGTTTTTCGTCATATTCCGGGAATGAGCACAGATGTATGCTTTCCGGGGCGCTCCTGTCGTTGGTGCGCACCAGGTTCTGATAAATTTCCTCGGTCATGAAGGGGATCATGGGCGCGGCGGCTTTGCACAAAGTCACCAGCGCGGTGTACAGGGTCATATAAGCGTTGACTTTGTCCTGCTCCATGCCTTTGACCCAAAATCTTTCCCTGCTTCTGCGCACATACCAGTTGGACAGGTCGTCCACAAATTCCTGCAAAACTTTGCTGGCTTCGGGTATGGCGTAATTTGCCAGGTATCCGTCAACAGCTTTCACCATGCTGTTCATCCTGGACAGTATCCATTTGTCCATTACGGACAGTTTGTCATATTCCAGGGTGTATTTTGTCCGGTCAAACTCGTCAATGTCGGCATACAGCACAAAGAATGCGTAAACATTCCACAGTGTGCCCAGGAATTTTCTCTGGTATTCCACAACGGCTTTGTCGTGGAAGCGGTTGGGCAGCCACGGGGCGCTGTTGGCGTAGAAGTACCAGCGGATAGCGTCCGCGCCGAATTTTTCCAGCGCTTCAAAGGGGTCTACGGCGTTGCCCTTTGATTTGGACATCTTCTGTCCGTTTTCATCCTGAACATGGCCCAGGACGATAACATTTTCAAAAGGAGCCTTGTTGAACAGCAGTGTGGATATGGCCAGCAGTGAGTAGAACCAGCCTCTGGTCTGGTCCACCGCCTCGCTGATGAACTGGGCGGGGAACTGGCTTTCAAACAGCTCTTTGTTTTCAAAGGGGTAGTGATGCTGGGCAAAAGGCATACTTCCGGAGTCAAACCAGCAGTCGATAACCTCCGGCACGCGCTTCATCTGCTTGCCGCATACAGGGCAGGTGATGGTCACGGCGTCGATGTAGGGGCGGTGCAGTTCGATATCTTCCGGGCAGTTGGGTGACATCTGTTTCAGCTCTTCTATGCTGCCGATGGAATGTTTGTGGCCGCATTCACATTCCCAGATGTTCAGCGGTGTGCCCCAGTAACGGTTTCTGGATATGCCCCAGTCCTGAACATTTTCCAGCCAGTCGCCGAAGCGGCCTTTGCCGATGGACTGCGGTATCCAGTTGATTGTATTGTTGTTGCGGATAAGGTCATCTTTGACTGCTGTCATCTTGATGAACCATGAATCCCTTGCATAGTAGATAAGGGGGGTGTCACAGCGCCAGCAGTGGGGGTAGCTGTGTTCAAATTTGGGGGCGGCGAACAGTTTTCCGCTTTCGCGCAGGTCTTTGAGGATTTCCTCGTCGGCTTTCTTGCAGAAAACACCGGCCCATTTGGTTTCCCGGGTCATTTCGCCCTTCTGGTCTACCAGCTGTACCAGCGGCAGGCCGTATTTTCTGCCCACATTGGCGTCGTCTTCACCAAAGGCGGGGGCGATGTGTACCACGCCGGTACCGTCGGTGGTGGTTACATAGCCGTCACAGGTCACATACCAGCATTTTTCCTTGGGGCTGACAAAATGCCACAGGGGTTCGTATTCTTTGTATTCCAGGTCGGTGCCTTTGAAATGCCGGAGCACTTCGTATTTGCCTTCGCCCAGAACTTTGTCGCACAGTTCGGCTGCCAGGTAGTAAACCTCGCCGTTTTCGTATTTTACCTTTACATAATCCACTTGCGGGTTTACGCACAAAGCCACATTGGAGGGCAGTGTCCAGGGGGTTGTGGTCCAGGCCAGAATGTATTCGTCAGCATCCTTTACCTTGAATTTGGCAATGGCAGAACGCTCTTTTACATCTTTATAACCCTGGGCAACTTCGTGGCTGGACAGGGGTGTTCCGCAGCGGGGGCAATAAGGAACAATTTTGAAACCTTTGTACAGCAGGCCCTTTTCCCATATCTGTTTCAGTGCCCACCATTCGCTTTCGATGAAGCTGTTGTCATAAGTTACATAGGGGTGCTCCATATCGGCCCAAAAACCTACTGTGCCGGAGAAATCCTCCCACATGCCCTTGTATTTCCACACGCTTTCCTTGCACTGTTTGATAAAGGGCTCCAGACCATAGGCCTCTATCTGTTCCTTGCCGTTGATGCCGATGTTTTTTTCCACTTCCAGCTCTACGGGCAGGCCGTGGGTGTCCCAGCCGGCTTTTCTGGGCACAAATTCGCCCTTCATTGTATGATAGCGGGGTATCATGTCCTTGATAACCCTGGTCAGCACATGGCCGATGTGGGGTTTGCCGTTGGCTGTCGGGGGGCCGTCGTAAAATGTGTATGTGGGGCCTTTCTTTGTGGCCTCCATGGATTTTTCAAAGATGTGGTTTTCCTTCCAGAACTTCTCAACTTCCTTTTCTCTGGCAACAAAGTTGAGGTCGGTGGGAACTTTTTTGTACATGTTTTTGTTTTCCTCCTTAACATTTGCGTTGCAGTAGATATAAAACAAAAACCCTTGTCCCGTGTAAACAGGACAAGGGTATAAAATAACCTTGTTTAACCACCTATTACAACATACAGATAATATGCTTTTCCGCTAACGGGGAAATTCCGGAGAGGCTTACTTGCGCCGGCGTTGGGCCTTCGGCTCGAAAGTGATATTCGCCCTTCCGATACTTTTACCCGGCTTGCACCGGCCCGGGCTCGCTGAAAATTTCTCGCTGGAAAGGTTACTGTCTTTGTCATCGCCTTTGTTTTCTTGTTACAGACCATGTGAGGTCTGATAACAAAAGAATATAATATTTTTATTTAATTGTCAAGGACACAGACTGTTTTATGACATGAGAAAAATATTATATGTTTTGAAAATGAAATCTTTATCGGGGGTTTATTCATAGTTTATTCATATTTTTCTTAACTTTCTGTAATATCTGCCTGGATGGTATTGAAAGACTGTATTTTTATAATAAAATAAAATCAGAAGTATCGAGGTGAAAATATGAAAAAGGTATTGCTGATAAACGATATGGCCGGATACGGCAGAATTTCTTACGCAGTTATGAGCATGGTGCTGGCAAGCAAAGGCTTTCATGTCAGCAGTTTGCCCACTGCGCTGGTATCCAATACACTGGACTACGGGGAATTTGAGATATTATCCACCGAAAATTTTATGAAAAACACCATTGATGTGTGGGATAAGCTGGGGTTTTCTTTTGATGCGGTTGCCACGGGCATTACCGTCGGCGACAGCCAGGCAAAGCTGGTGGCGGATTACTGTAAAAAACTGAAAGGAAAGGGCGTGAAGGTTTTCTGTGACCCGGTGATGGGCGACGATGGAATTCTGTACCCCGGCATAGGCGAAAAGACGGTGGAGTACCTGCGCGAAATAGTAAGCGTGGCAGACTACATTGTGCCCAATTATACCGAGGCGGTTTTCCTGGCCGGAGAGCAGTGGAACGGCGAAGAAACAGACTGCGCCGGTGCCTGCCGCCTGTGCGAGAAATTGCAGGCAATGGGTGCGGAAAATGTGGTGATAACCAGCGCAAAGGTGGACGGCAAAGACTGTACCCTGCTGAAGGATGGCAAAAACGATATGCAGATACTGCCCTTTGACAAGGTGCCGGCAAGGTTTGTGGGCACAGGGGATTTGTTCTGTGCGCTGTTTATGGCCGGTGTCCTGGGCGGTGACGGTGCCCGGCAGGCTTTGCGCAAGGCGATGGATAAGGTCAGGGAGCTGATGATAAAAGACATTGAAAACCCTGACAAATACGCCGGGGTAAGAATAGAAAGATATTTTGAGGAGTTGTGATATTATGCCCAGACCGAAGATAAAAATTACCATAATGGACCGCCTGGGACCCAAGGGATGTCACCGCGGCTGCAAGGTGGGGGACAGCTATGACTTTGACACAGAAAGGGGCAAAATGTGCCCCATGGCCGCCCATGTGGCCTTCCCGTACATAGATATACTGCGCTACGGCGGACAGGTGCCCGGCAACCGGGAAAATACTGCGGTCTTTTCCTGCCCGGATGTGGACACCATATTGGTATACAAGATTGAAAAACAGGAATAAGGTGCATATTGCACAATAGTTTTCAACTTTTAAATATTTAAATTGTTGATAATAAAAACAAAAAATGGTAAGATTTAATTAAAGTAAGCTGTAAAGGCTGACTTTTATAATCTGCCATTTTTTTGTTTTGAAATTTATATCTGAAAGTTGTTTTTGCGCCCGTATCTCGACTATCCATAAAAAGGAGGCATGAGTTATGAAAAACAATTTTGATATATATGGGTTGATTGTCTGCGGCTTGTTTTTGGGAGCTATAATACTGGTGCCTGCGCTATCCATGATCTTTTCACCCGGAGCAGATGCCTGCGGAAAGGCGGATACTGGCTTGTCACTGATGATGGAAGGTGTGACAGATGTACAGAACCGGGGATACAGCTATCAGGTGCATGTAGAAAACGAAAGGTATGATGACGGGGTATTTTATCTTACCCTGATATGGCGGACAGACGGTGTGCCCATTGTGACAGACCGTGAAAGCATAAGAGTAGAAATAAGCGAGGCGTATTCAGGCGATAACAGGATACAGGCGGATATACAGGGCGAATGTGAGGTAAGCTATTTTACCCCGCGTGGCGCTGTGTTTTATACACAGCCGATTTCCGTTGCAAAATCCGGATATTCAATAATCAGAAGCAGGTATGAATTCTCTATGCTTGAGGACGGCATAATAAATGTGTTTGCTAAAAGCGGCAGGATGGATTTGCAGATAGGCGCGGGTATATGTCCGCTGGACAAAGCGCTGATGACGGTGTACATAGGCGACAGTGGAAGCGTAACCTTTTCACATCTGCTTTGCGCCGGAAATATGGCGTGAAATTGGCAGCGCAGGACAAATCTGTATGACATAAGTCAAAATAGAACAAAAAAGGCGGGTTTTCCGCCTTTTTATTTTGCAAATTTGAACCCGCTATGATTGCCCGGTACAGGTCTATATTTTGTCGTACTTTTCAGCTTTTTCTTCAAAAAGAGAGATAAAATCCTGATATATTTCCACCGCTTTGAATTTTATTCGGAAATTGTCGGTTTCCACAAAGGTGTTGTCGGCCTCGTCTTCGTACTTTGCCGACGCAGAGGCGCACAGGCCGGGATATACCACGCACCACCAGTTTTTGCCTTCGGCCCGTCCCAGCCTTACGGTCAGGGCCTGGTACTCGCCCCGTGGCATGGTGAAGTTTTCGTATTCTGTGGTGTCAAAATAAAAGTTTTCAACGCTGCAACTGGCGGTGTAATCCGCCCCCAGCTGCCGCAGTTTCCGGTTGGCCCGCCGCCGCAGCATATCCAGGCTGTCCCTGGTTTTGTCCACCGCCTGCCGGCAGTCCCGGGCCCCGGCGCATATGTCGCTCCGCAGCCGGCTGACGGTGTCTTTTATCTCCAGTTTTATCTGCTGGTCGGCCCGGCTGTCGCTGTTGGCTATCACATGCAGGCGCAGAGTGCCGGCTCTTATACTGTCAGCCCGGCTGACTGCATCGGCAAAAAAACTTATAAACAGGGCTATAACCAGCCCGGCCAGTATGCTGATTTCATTTTTTTTCATTGCAATTTCTCCGGTTTTTTGTTTGTCAGTTGTAATTTTGGCAAAATTTTCCGGCTTAATCAAAATTTTACTTGATTTTTTGCAAAGGCTGTGTTATTTTGAGTGTGAAAACCGCTGTTTTCCCTTTAAAACAGGCGTTTTGCCGTTGACAAAGACAGTGTGTTATGATATACTTTTTAAGGCAATAAAGTAGCAACAGCATGTGCTCACCTGGCTTGCAAGTACGCGGGCGGGTCAATATTCAAAGTGTGGGGTGTGTGCCCCAAACTTATGTTTATTTGGCACGGGCTGTATGTTCGTGCTTTTAATTTGCTTAAAACAATGGAGGTGCTTTATCATTAGTACAAAAAAAGAGCTTGAGATCAACGAAGAAATCAGAGACAAAGAAGTTAGGGTCATAGGTGCAGACGGCAGCCAGATGGGTGTTATGAGCGCAGCTCGGGCACAGAAGCTGGCAGACGAGGCTAACCTGGATCTGGTTAAAATCGCCCCGACCGCCACACCGCCGGTTTGCCGTATTATGGACTACGGCAAATATCGCTTTGAACAGCGGAAAAAAGAAAAAGAGAACAGAAAAAACCAGAAAATTGTGGAAACAAAAGAGGTAAGACTGTCACTCAACATTGACACTAACGATTTCAACACAAAAGTAAATCAGGCGAACAAGTTCCTTAAAAACGGTGATAAAGTCAAGGCCAGCATTCGTTTCCGCGGCCGTGAAATGGCACATTCCAAAGCCGGTCTGGATGTTATGGCCCGCTTTGGCCGGGCTGTTGAAGGCGGCGTTATTGAAAAACAGGCAAAACTTGAAGGCAGAAGCATGCAGATGGTTATTGCTCCGGCACCTAAAAAATAAACAGGAGGATGTTATCCAATGAAGTACAAAATCAAAACACACACAGGCGCTAAGAAAAGATTTAAGCTGACAAAAAACGGTAAGGTAAAAAGAGGCAAGGCCTTCAGAAGCCATATCCTGACAAAAATGTCAACCAAAAGAAAGAGAAACCTGAGAAAAGGCGGATACACAGACAAGACAAACACAGCAACAATCAAAAAATTGCTGCCCTACGCTTAATTTGTGTAAATACTAAGATTGATATTTAAAGGAGAAATAGATAATGGCTCGTATTAAAGGCGCGATGATGACTCGCAAAAGAAGAAATAAAACACTGAAACTGGCCAAAGGTTACTTTGGTGCTAAAAGCAAGCACTTCAAGATGGCCAAACAGCAGGTTATGAAAAGCGGCAACTACGCTTTCATAGGCAGAAAACAGAAGAAGAGAGATTTCCGCAGACTGTGGATCACAAGAATTTCCGCCGCTGTAAAAATGCACGGCATGAACTATTCTTCATTCATGAACGGCCTGAAAAAATCCGGCATCACACTGAACAGAAAGATGCTGTCTGAAATGGCTATCCATGACGCTGCCGCATTTGCAGCTTTGGTTGAAACAGCTAAAAAAGCTCTGTAATTTTATATTGAAAAAACGCCTTAGCACTGTTGTGTTAGGGCGTAATTCGCTTATGCACCTTTTTGATTTTTCACGGTGAAAATTACATATTTTGCGGTTTGCCGCCGGCAGACCGCAAGATATATTGTACTTAATTCTTTATATATAAGGCAAAATTTATACAGCTGCTTTGGACAAAATTTTTTACTGCGGTAGAAGATTTTGTCGGGCGCAGAAAGGCAACATTATGGTCGGAAATATTGAAAGCAGGGATAACCCGAAGATAAAATATGCGATAAAAGCGGCAGATGACCGGACTTTCCGCCGAAAGGAAGGGGTGTTTTTTGCATCTACTTCCAAGGTTGTGTCTGACATGCTGGATTTCGGCTTTGAGCACAGAATGATTTTTGTGTGCTGTGATGTGTGGGAAAAACACAAGGACGCAATGCCAAAAGAAAATGTTTTCATCATATCCCGCCGGGTGCGGGACAAACTGAGCGAAGGCAAAACCGAAGACGGGGTGTATGGGGTTTTTTGCAGACGCAGCATACAGCCTGAAAAAGTGCTTGAAAGCGAAAAACTGCTGGTTTTGCAGGATGTACAGGACCCGGGCAATATGGGCGCGATAATGCGCACCGCCCTGGCTTTTGGTTTTGAAAACGCGGTTGTCACCCCCGGGTGTGCCGATGTGTATTCCCGCAAGGTTATAAGGTCGTCCATGACCGCCAGCGTAAAGATGAATGTCATCAGGGTGGATGACCTGGCCTCCTTTACAGCCGACCTGGGCGAAAGAGGTTTTTGCACGGTGGCCTCCTGCCTGGAAGGTGCAGGAGAACTGGGAGAGGAAAAAATATCCCGCCCTGTGGCACTGTATATCGGCAGCGAGGGCCAGGGCCTTGGCCGGGATGTGATAGCTGCCTGCAAAAAAAGAGTGAAAATACCCATGAGCGAAAAGATAGAATCCTTGAATGCCGCTGTCAGTGCAGCGATACTTATGTGGGAGCTGAGGTAATGAGGGAGTATGATATCTGGCTGTCACTGGTGGCAGGTGCCGCCTGTGCCAACGGACAGCAGATAATTTCCGGCGGTGTGAGCCCGCAGTGGCTGTACAACCACAGAGAAAGCCTGGATAAGTACAATATTTTTACCGCGCGACAGGTAAAAAAGGCTGCGGAGCTGGACATAAACCGGGCGGAAGATATATACCGCACCCACTGCCGGCTGGGGATAAAATCTGTGAACTACACCGATATGGATTATCCGAAGAGGTTTAAAAGTATTGACCGGGCACCGCCGGTAATTTATTATAAAGGTGATATTTCGCTGTTGTCAGCACAGCACACCGTCAGCGTTGTGGGTTCGCGTCGTTTCAGCGCCGAAGGTGAAATGGCTTGCAGGGATATTGTCAGCCGGGTCAGTCCTTATGCGGTTATAGTCAGCGGTCTTGCCCGGGGAGTGGATACGACAGCTCACAGAACATGTGTGGAAAGCGGAGGCAAAACCGTGGCGGTGCTGGGTGTAAGCCTGGACAAATATTACCCCAAAACAAATAAAAGTTTTCAGCAAAAGCTGGAAAAAGAACATCTGGTCATCAGCGAATATCTGTGCGGACGCAGGTATTACGGCGCAGATTTTGTACACCGCAACAGGCTGATAGCTGCCGCCGGGGACCGGCTGTGCGTCATTCAGGCGCGGGAGCACAGCGGCAGTCTGACAACGGCTGAAAGAGCACTGGAATATTCAAAAGATGTGTTTGCCGTTCCGGGCAGTATCTACAGCCCGTATTACCGGGGAAGCAACCGGCTTTTGGCCCGGGGAAAAGCGATGGCGCTGACAGGCGGCGACGGACTTCTGGAATATATGGGAATAGCCGTCAGCGGACAGGAACACTGCGAGGAAAATATTCCGCAATTGAGCCGGACTGAAAAACAGGTGCTGGATACACTGGACGGCGCCATGCTGACAGCGCAGATTATCAGGCTCAGCGGCCTTTCGGCAGGGCAGGTTAAAGCGGCCCTGACCGGGCTGGAACTGGCCGGACTGGTATATAAAGGCACCGACGGACGATATGTAAGGCGCCAGTGATTATATGTGCCGCCGCCGGCGCATATTATTGCACAAAACACAAAATAAAGGAGAAAAAGATGTCAAAACTTGTTATTGTTGAATCGCCTGCAAAGGCAAAGACAATAAAAAAATATCTGGGCGAGGATTACAATGTAATAGCTTCCATGGGCCATGTCAGGGACTTGCCCAAAGCGCAGATTGGCATAGATATAGATAATAATTTCAAGCCCAGGTATATAAACATACCCGGTAAAAGCAAGCTTATAAAACAGATAAAAGAAGCCGCGCGGGAAAGCGATGCGGTGTATCTGGCAACCGACCCGGACCGTGAGGGGGAAGCGATATCATGGCACCTGGCCCATATTCTCAAGCTGGACGAAAAGGAAAAAAACCGTGTTACATTCGGTGAGATAACCAAAAAAGGCATCAGCGACGGTATGGCCAATATACGCAGTATAGATATGGACCTGATAAACGCCCAGCAGGCGCGCAGAATTCTGGACAGGATAGTTGGTTACAAACTGTCTCCGTTTTTGTGGCGGAAGGTAAAAGGCGGCCTGTCAGCCGGCAGGGTGCAGTCTGTGGCTGTAAAGCTGATTGTGGACAGACACAGGGAGATAGAACGGTTTGTTCCGTCTGAATACTGGAATATAGATGCTGTACTTTCTCCCGGCAGCAGCGCAAAAAAATTCCGCGCCAGATATTACGGCACTGACGGCAAAAAAAGAACTGTCGAAAACCGGCAGGCGGCACAGCAGATAAAGCAGGAAAGCGAAAATGAAACCTTTGTAATTGAAAAAATTGCAAAAGGTGAAAGAAAACGCACCCCGGCGCCGCCGTTTATCACATCCTCGTTGCAGCAGGAGGCCAGCAGAAGGCTGGGCTTTACGGCATTGCGCACCATGCGCGCCGCCCAGACACTGTATGAAGGTGTGGAGGTGGAAGGCTACGGCACACTGGGTCTTATCACCTACATGAGAACCGACTCCCTGCGTATCAGTGACGAGGCACAAAGCGCAGCCAAAGAATTTATAAAAGAAAAATACGGCGAAAAATATCTGCCGGCACAGCGCAGGGTTTTCAAAACCAAATCCAACGCCCAGGACGCCCACGAGGCCATACGCCCCACCAACATTGCCATCACCCCGCAGATTGCATACAATTCCCTGCAGGGAGATGTGGCAAAACTGTATAAGCTGATATGGGAGCGCTTTACCGCATCCCAGATGGCTGACTGTGTGCAGGAAACGGTAAATGTGGATATCAGGGCGGGCAGACATCTGTACAAAGCCGCCGGATATACAGTGCTGTTTGACGGCTTCACCACCCTGTACGAAGAACAGACAGACGAGAAGAAGGAAAAGGAAACAGCTTTGCCGCCCCTGGAGCAGGACACAAGACTGAAACTGAGGGAGATGGAAACAGAGCAGAAATTCACCCAGCCGCCCTCTGAATACACCGAGGCCACGCTGATAAAAGCGCTGGAAGAAAACGGCATAGGCCGCCCGTCCACCTATGCGCCGATTATATACACCATAATTGAAAGAGGCTATGTGGAACGCCAGGCCAAAAAACTGGTGCCCACAGCCCTGGGAATAACAATAAATGACATACTGCGGGCGCAGTTTGCGGATATAGTCAATGTAAAGTTTTCCGCCCGGATGGAAGATGACCTGGACAAAATAGAAGAGGGCGAAAAGGAATGGACAAAAGTTCTGGAAGAATTTTATGCCATATTTGACGCTGACCTGAAAAAGGCTGAAAAGGATATGGAAGGCCAGAAGGTAACTGTTCCCCGGGAGATGACAGACGAAATCTGCGAAATCTGCGGCAAGCCAATGGTTATAAAAACCGGCCGCTTCGGCAAATTCCTGGCATGCAGCGGTTTCCCGGAATGCAAAAATACACGCCGCCTGGTGAAATATGCCAAAGGCAGCTGTCCGGTGTGCGGCGGAAAAATGCTGATGCTGACCAGCAAAAAAGGCAGGACATTCTACGCCTGCGAAAACAGCAAGGACTGTCATTTTATGTCCTGGGAAGAACCCACAGACGAAAAATGTCCGGTATGCGGCAGCACGATGTTCAAAAAGAGCACAAAAGGTGCTGTGCCCCACTGTGTAAAAGAGGGCTGTCCCAACAATACGGCCCGGCCGGTAAAGAAAAAGACAGAGAAAACGGAAGAAGAAAAATAATATATGGAAAAAAGTGTAAGGATACTGGGCGCAGGCCTGGCCGGCTGCGAAGCGGCTTATTTCCTGGCTCAGAGAGGCGTTAAGGTAACGCTGTGCGAGCAGAAACCGCAAAAGTTTTCAGACGCACACAAAAGTGAAAATTTTGCCGAATTGGTGTGCTCCAACAGCCTGAAAAGCACCAGGGAGGATTCCAGCCAGGGAATGCTGAAAAACGAGATGAGACATTTTGGCTCCATCGTGCTGGAATGCGCCGAAAAATGCAGTGTTCCCGCCGGCGGCCGGCTGGCGGTGGACAGGGATATTTTCAGCGCGCTGATAACCGAAAAGATAAAAAGTCACCCCAACATAACAATGGAGTACGGCGAAGTGACAGAGATCGACCCGGACCGGCTGACAATAGTTGCCACAGGCCCGCTGACAAGCGGCCGGCTGTACCGGCAGATAAAGGAAATGTGCGGCCGGGGCATGTCTTTTTACGATGCCGCCGCCCCCATAGTAATGGCAGACAGCATAGATATGTCCAAAGTTTTTGCAGCTTCCAGGTATGGCAAAGGCGACGACGATTACCTCAACTGTCCGTTTAACAAAGAGGAGTACGAGGCTTTTTACCGGGCACTGACAGAGGCGGAAAGGGCACCGCTGAAAAGTTTTGAAGAGGACTTGACAGTATATGAAGGCTGTATGCCGGTGGAGGTTATGGCCGGCAGAGGACCGGAAACTTTGCGCTATGGTCCGATGCGTCCGGTGGGTCTGACTGACCCCAGGACAGGCCGCCGCCCCTGGGCCAATGTACAGCTGAGGTGCGAAAACCGGGAAAAAACCATGTACAACCTGGTGGGTTTTCAGACCAATCTGAAATTCGGCGAGCAGAAAAGGGTTTTCGGCATGATACCCGGGCTGGAAAACGCGGTTTTTGCCAGATACGGCGTAATGCACCGCAACAGTTTTATAAATTCACCGAATGTACTCAATAATACGCTAAACTTGAAAAAGTATCCGAATATTTATTTTGCCGGACAGATAACCGGCATGGAGGGCTATTGCGAAAGCAGCATGTGCGGTCTGCTGGCGGCGTATTTTGTATGGCGGCGCCTGGAAGGCAGGCCGGTACAGATTCCGCCCCTGACAACCATCAGCGGCGCGCTGATAAATTATATAACATCCCCCAACAAGGATTTTCAGCCTATGGGCGCCAATATGGGCATATTGCCGCCGCTGGAAACCCACATCAGGGACAAACGCGAAAGATATGCGGCCCTCAGCGAAAGAGGCAAAAAGGATATACAGTCAATCACTCTTTAAGGAGGTCTTTTTATGAAAAACATAAAACCCGGAAGAGGTCCGTCGGGACTTAACGCCATGGGCAGCCGGTTTGGAATAGTGTTTGCCATATTCTGGACTATTGCGGCGGTAAGCATGGGCGCACCGATATTTTTTGCCGGATTCGGCGTGATTATTATAATAATGAGCATTGTGCAGTTTGTTTACCATTACAAAAACGCCACAGGAAAAAACAGATATTCCGAATTTGAAATAACCGACGAAGGCGAAGAAACCGACCCGCTGAACGAATATGTAAGGCAGAGATACGGCGATACATACGCTGACGGCACCCCGAGAGAGACTAGCAGCGGCGAAAACCGTTTTTGCCCCTATTGCGGTGCAAAGACAGGCGAGGATTTTGAATATTGCCCCAAATGCGGCAAAAAACTGCCCTTCTGACAGGGATTTTTGAAAGGAGATTGTAACCTATGAAGATAATACTGGATGTTTTCGGCGGCGACCTGGCCCCGGCAGAACCGCTGAAAGGCGCGGCAATGGCCGTAAAGGAACTGGGAGTGGAAATACTGGCTGTGGGCGATATCCCCACCATGGAAGCCTGCTGCAAGGAAAACAATATAGATACAACAAACATAACATTCAAACAGGCGGACGGCGTGTTTGATATACACGAAGACCCGATGAATGTGGTCAAAAAACGCACAGACTCCTCCCTGCACATCGCCTGCAAGGCACTGGCTGACGGAGAGGGCGATGCGCTGGTAAGTGCCGGCAGCACAGGCGCTTTGCTGATGGGCGCAACTTTTATCGTGAAAAGGATTAAAGGCTGCAAGCGCCCGGCACTGGGCTCTGTCCTTCCGGGAGAAAACCCCGGCGGATTTATGCTGATGGACTGCGGTGCCAACAGCGAAGTAAGGCCGGAAATGCTTAATCAGTTTGCGGTTATGGCTTCTGTCTATATGGAAAATGTGGCCGGCAGGAAAAACCCCCGTGTGGCTTTGCTGAACAATGGCGCAGAAGATTCCAAAGGTACCGATGTGCACAAAGCCGCGTATGCGCTGATGAAGGAGAACAGCAAGATAAACTTTATCGGAAATATCGAGGGCAGGGATGTGCTGTCTGACCTGGCCGATGTGGTGGTAGCCGACGGATTTTCCGGCAATGTGGCGCTGAAAACCAGCGAAGGCGTGGCCATGTTTATGAACAAACAGCTGAAAACCATGTTTATGACAAATATAAAAACCAAAATTGCGGCACTGCTGCTGAAAGACCAGCTGAAAGCCTTCAAAGCCAAGCTGGACTATACAGAATACGGCGGAGCACCTATCCTGGGCATCAGCAAAGGCGTCATCAAGGCCCATGGTTCCAGCAACGCAAAAGCTTTTAAAAACGCCATAAGGCAGGCCAAAATATATGCCGAAAACGATGTTTCCAACCTGATTGCGGCTCACCTGTCCCGGGAGGAATAAACCCATGAAAGATCTGGAAAAAAACATAGGATATACTTTCAAAGACAAAAGCCTTCTGAAAGCTGCAATGACCCATTCTTCCTATGCCAATGAAAACAAGGGAAATATTCCTTACAACGAAAGGCTGGAATTTTTGGGGGATGCGGTGCTGCAGCTGATAACCAGCGAAAAGCTGTTCAGGGAAAGCTCTCACATGGCAGAAGGCAAAATGAGCAAACAGCGCGCGGCGCTGGTGTGCGAGGACGCCCTGGCCGGATATTCTGCGGAGATACAGCTGGGTCAGTTTCTGCTGCTGGGCAAAGGCGAAGAGGCTTCCGGCGGCAGAAACCGCCCGTCTATCCTGGCGGATGCTTTTGAGGCGCTGATAGGCGCAATGTTTTTGGACGGCGGCATGGATGTGGCCAAAAAGTTTGTGCTGAGATTTGTTGACGCGGCACACCTGTCATTGCAGGATTACAAAACTTTGCTTCAGGAGATAATACAGAAAAACCCGGGCGAAAGGCTGAGCTATGTTGTCAGCGGCGAGCACGGCCCCGACCACGACAAAAGTTTTGAAGTTCAGGTACACCTGAACAGCAATGTCATCGGAAAAGGCACAGGCAAAAGTAAAAAACAGGCAGAGCAGGCGGCGGCCAAAGAGGCTCTGGCTTTGATGGGATACAAATATTAGGCCGCGGAAAAGGAGCTGTTATGGAAAAGCATAAAAATCTGTCAATATTTGTCCCCCACGAGGGATGCCCCAACCAATGCAGCTTCTGCGACCAGAAAAAGATAAGCGGAACACAAAATCCGCCCACACCGCGGCAGGTAACACGGCTGTGTGAAGAGTTTTTGCCTAAGGATGAAAAAGCCGGACAAAGCTATGAAATAGCTTTTTTCGGCGGCAGTTTTACCGCCATAGACAGGCGGTATATGGTGCGGCTGCTGGAAGCTGCCCGGCCGTTTGTAAGCCGGGGCAGGGCTATGGGCATAAGAATATCCACCCGTCCCGATGCCATAGACAGCGAAATACTGCGGCTGCTGAAGCATTATGGTGTGACTTCCATAGAACTGGGCGCCCAAAGTATGCAGGATGATGTGCTGAAAGCCAATCTGCGCGGACACAGCGTACAGGATGTTTACACAGCGTCAAAGCTGATAAAACAGCGGGGATTTTCCCTGGGCCTGCAGATGATGACAGGCCTGTACCGGCAGAAAGATTATATGGAATATGCCGTTGACACGGCACAGAAGTTTATAGAAATAGGGCCTGATACAGTCAGGATTTATCCCACCCTTACCCTGAAGGACACACTGCTTGAAAAGCTTTACCAAAAGGGTATCTACACACCGCCGGACATACGGCAGACGGTGAAAATATGTGCAGTTTTGGTAAAGATGTTCAACAAACGGGGTATCAGGATAATAAAGCTGGGTCTGCATGCAGATACAGGCCTGGAAAAATCTCTTGTGGCCGGCCCGTATCATCCTGCTTTCAAGGAGCTGGTGCAAAGCTATATGTTTATGGAAAAAATAAAACGGGCTTTGGACGGCAGACCGGCGGGACGGTATGAGATATATGTAAATCCGTCCAGGCTGTCACAGGCTGTCGGACAGAAAAAAAGCAATGTCACGGCCCTGGCTGACCTGGGCTGGAGCGTCAAATTTGTGCCGGATGCACGCGTGCAGGGAGAAGAGTTTATAATTTGTGAAAAAGGGGAAATACGGTGTATTTAAAAGCTATCGAGCTTCATGGTTTTAAATCCTTTCCGGATAAAACCAAAATAGAATTTGAAAAAGGCATGAGCGTCGTGGTGGGCCCCAACGGGTCCGGCAAGAGCAACATCAGCGATGCCATACGCTGGGTGCTGGGGGAAACCAGAGGCAGCCAGCTGCGTGCCGGTGCCAAAATGGAAGATATAATATTTGGCGGCACACAAAAACGCGCACCCATGGGTTTTGCTTCCGTCAGCCTTATTCTGGACAACAGCGACAGGGATTTTGATGTGGACAGCGACGAGATTGCCGTTATGAGAAAATACTACCGCGGCGGCGACAGCGAGTACTACATAAACGGTGCAAGGGTCCGCCTGAAAGATATACAGGAGCTGTTTTTTGATACGGGTCTGGGCAAAAACGGCTACTCCATCGTAAGCCAGGGTAAAGTCAGCGAAATTGTAACGGCCAGGCCCGAAGGCAGGCGAGAAATATTTGAAGAAGCCTGCGGAATTGCCAAATACAGATACAGAAAAAATGAAGCGGAAAGAAAACTGGAAAACGCCCGGGGAAATATAACCAGGCTGTCCGATATACTGTCCACCCTGGAAGAAAGGGTAGGCCCGCTGGAAAAAGAAAGCCGGAAAGCAAAGGAGTTCCTTTCCCTTTCCGAAGAGAAAAAAGAGCTGGAAATATCCCTGTGGCTGGACACGGTGGACAAGTCCAAAGAGCTGATCAGACGGCAGCAGAGAAGGCTGGAGATATTCAGCTCGGATTATGAGCAGGTAAGCCAAAGCCTGGAAGAAAGCGAAAAGTACCTGGAGGAGAGATACCTTTACGCCAACAGCCTGCTGGCAAAGGGCGAAGAGAACACCCGGGCAATGCGCCGGGCAGAAGCGGATATATCCTCCATGTCGGCCGAAAAAGCTGCCGCCCAAAGTCGGGCAGGTTTTGCCAAAGACCAGATAGAGTCATTGCGCCGGGAACTGTCCGGTTTTGAAAACGAGCAAAGCCGTTTTGACAGCCGGAGCCGGCGGCTGAAAGAGAAGATACGGCAGCTGAAAGAGCAACAGCAGGCAAAAGAACAGCAGCGGACACAGTGGCAGTCCAGTCTGGAAGAAATTGCCGCAAAAGCGCAGAGCAGCGGAGATGAAAAAGGCAGGATAAGCGCACAGATAAACAGCCTGCAGCTGGAAGACCAGCGGAACAAAATTGATATAGCCACGGCCCAAAGCCGGAATGTTTCCCTTAACCGGGCGGTGGAAAACGCAAGAAAGTCTGCAGCTGTACGGAAGGAGTACTGCCGGCAAAGCCAAAATCAGGAAAAACAGATACAGGAATTTATTGCGGCTGCCGATGAAAGCATTGAAAAGAACAACAATATAAAAAAAGGCCTGCTGATGAAAAGGGCTTCCTTGCAGGAAAAAGCAGATGCGGCCAGGAAAGCGGCCGAGGAAAACCTGTCAAATCAGCAGCGCAGCCTGGACAGGATAAGAATTTTACAGGACCTGGAAAATAATATGGACGGTTTTGCCCAAAGCGTAAAAGCCGTGTTGAAAAAAGGGCGCGAGGGTTCACTGGGCGGAATACTGGGCAGCGTTGCACAGATTATAAGCGTGGAAAAAGGCTATGAGACGGCAGTGGAAATAGCTTTGGGATACGCCTTGCAGAATATAGTGGTGGAAAATGAAGGTGCGGCCAAACAGGCCATGGCATTTTTGAAAAATAACCGCGCAGGCAGGGCGACTTTTTTGCCGCTGGATACCGTAAGACCGTCCAATTTCAACGAAAATCTGCCCCGGTGGGCCAGAACCGCCGATACGGTGATAAAAGCCCGGGACAGATATAAAAATATAGTGTCAAACCTGCTGGGAAGAACCGTGATAGTGGATGATATAGACAGTGCCTCTTCCCTGGCAAAAAAACTGTCTTACAGATACAGGATAGTAACGCTGGACGGCCAGCAGATAAACGCCGGCGGTTCTTTTACAGGCGGCTCACTGAACAAAAGCGCCGGGCTGTTTACCAGAAAGAGCGAGATAGAACAGCTGAAGCAGAATGTAGTGCAGCTGAAGGAAGATCGGGCAGAGCTGGAAAAAAATGTGAGAAGTGCCTTGGATGCACTGGCGGCGGTTGACAGCCGGATAGAAGGCTGTGATTCCGAAACAGCGCAGCTGAATTCAGACAAAGCCCGGGCGCAGATAGAGTGCGCGCGACTGCAGCAGATGATAAGCCGGTACGGGGAAAATATCCGCCGGCTCCAGGCAGATATAGACAGGTCCCTGGCGCAGATAAAGGAAAACGAGGACAGACAGGCCGCTTTGTACGGCCGGCAGGAAGCTAACCGGATGCAGCTGCAGCAGCTGCAAAGCCGGCTGGAAAAACTGGGACGGCAGGATGAAGAAAGTACAAAACAGCGGGCACACCTTACACAGCTTATCAGCGGCGCAAGGCTGGATATAGTACAGATAAAAGGGCAGATAACCCTGGAGGAAAACAATCTCCGGCGGTTGTGCCGGACTTTGGAAAACCGGCAGGCGCGCAGGGATAAAATAAACCGGGATATACAGGTGCTGGAGCAGTCTTTGCAGGAAAAACGGCGGTTTGCGGCTGCTACAGATGAAAAAATCGAGGACAAAAGACAGCTTATAGCACAAAAGGAGGAAGAAAACCGTTCGTTTGTTGCTCAGAGGCTGGAAGTAGAGGCTGAAAGAACCAGGATAAATACAGACAATAAAGACCTGCTGTCCAAAAAGGAAGAACTTTCCGGACAGATAGCCAAAACCGGCGAAAGAATAAGCGCAATGGAAACGGCCTATGACGAGATAATTGCCAAACTTTGGGAAGAATATGAACTGACGGTGCAGACCGCAAGGGCTTTTTGCGTGCGGATAACAGACGAAGCACTGATGAAAAAAGACCTGGCGTCGGTAAAAAATGCCATAAAGCGCCTGGGCAGTGTAAATGTGGGCGCCATTGAAGAGTATAAAGAAGTGTCCCGGAGATATGAATATCTCAAAGGTCAGCTGGAGGACCTGCAGGAGAGCAGAAACCGGCTGATAAAACTGATAGCATCCCTTAACAGCGAGATGATAAGCCTGTTCAGCCGGAGCTTTGAAATTATAAATGACAATTTTGGCCGTATTTTTGCCGAATTGTTCGGCGGCGGCAGTGCCAGGCTGGAACTGGTGGACAAAGAGGATGTATTGTCCAGCGGAATTGAAATTTCGGTAAATCCTCCGGGCAAGGTGATAAAAAGCCTTACTGCGCTGTCGGGCGGCGAGCAGGCGATGGTGGCACTGGCGATATATTTTGCCATATTGGCGCACAATCCGTCACCTTTCTGTGTGCTGGATGAAATAGAAGCTGCACTGGATGATGTAAATGTTACCAGGTATGCCAATTATCTGCACAGGATATGTGACAGAACACAGTTTATAGTTATCACCCACCGCCGCGGTACAATGGAAGCCGCAGATGTGATTTACGGTGTTACAATGCAGGAGGATGGTATTTCCAAGCTGCTGAAGCTGGATGTGAACAACCTTTCACCGTCTATTTTGAATTAAGGAGAACACAATGGGACTGTTTGACAAACTGGGCTTTGGCCTGAAAAAAACAAAGGGAGGCATTTTTGATTCCATTACCAGGGCACTGATAGCCTCTCCCATAACTGATGATATGTACGAAGACCTGCTGGACCAGCTGATAATGGCTGATGTGGGATATGATACCAGCCGGTACCTGTGCGAAGAGCTGGAAAAAAGGGTGAGAAAAGAAAAGGTCAAAACCGGACGGCAGGCAGTGGAACTGCTGAAAGGTATAATAACCGAACTTTTGTCTGCTGACGGCGAAATGAACACAGACGGCAAGCCTGCCGTACTGCTGATGATAGGCGTAAACGGCGTGGGAAAAACCACCTCTGTGGGCAAACTGGCCTATCTTTACAAACAGCAGGGCAAAAAGGTGCTGCTGGCAGCGGCGGATACCTTCCGCGCGGCAGCGGCCAGCCAGCTGAAAGAATGGGCAGACAGGGCAGGTGTTGATATAGTTATACACCCGGAAGGCGCTGACCCGGCGTCGGTGGTGTTTGACGCAGTGACCAAAGCTAAAAACGAAGGCTATGACATTGTGATATGCGATACTGCCGGCAGGCTTCACAACAAGAAAAACCTTATGGCAGAGCTGGGCAAGGTGCGCAGGGTTGTGCAGAAAGCCGATGCCGATGCACCGGTGGAAACCCTGCTGGTGCTGGAAGCCGTAACCGGACAGAACGCCATAAGTCAGGCAAAAGAGTTTGTGCGGGCGGCAGATGCCACAGGAATAATACTGACCAAGCTGGACGGCACCGCCAAAGGCGGCAGCGTTATTTCGGTAAAACGCAGCCTGGGTATACCCGTGAGATTTATCGGCGTTGGCGAAGGCATGGACGATCTGATGACCTTTGATGCGGCAGCCTTTGCCGACACCCTTGTAAATTTGCAGGAGGCAGAACAATGATATTTGCGCGGGCTACAAACAACAGGAAAAAACTGGCGGAAATCCAGAGAATTCTGCACGCACTGGGCCATGATGCCAAAACCCTGGATCAGCTGGGGATAGATATTGAAATTGAGGAAAACGGCACAACATTTGAAGAAAATGCGCTGATAAAGGCAAAAACTATAGCAAAAATATGCAATATGCCCACAATCAGTGATGATTCCGGCCTGGAAGTGGACGCTTTGGGCGGACGGCCCGGTGTTTATACTGCCAGGTACGCCGGAGAACACGCCACCGACGATGAAAATATAGACAAACTGCTGGCCAGCCTGGAAGGCGTTGAAAAGCAGGACAGAACAGCGAGGTTTGTCAGCTGTATATGCCTTTATTTCCCGGATACCGATGCCCACATAAGCTGTGTGGGCACCTGCGAGGGGTATATAGGCTTTGAAAGACAGGGGGACGGCGGATTTGGCTATGACCCGGTGTTTATGGTAGGGGATAAAAGCTATTCCCAAATGAACGCACAGGAAAAAGACAGCATCAGCCACAGAGGCAAGGCCATGAGGATGATGGCTGAAAAAATAAAAAGTCTTTCACTTTAATTTAAAAAATTTAACAAATTTGTAATTTATTATTGTATAAAATGAGGGAGTTTATATGTTAACATCAAAACAACGCGCTTTTCTGCGCGGACAGGCTCAGAGCCTGGACACGATTTTTCAGATAGGAAAAACAGGATTTACGGCTGAAAGCGTACAGGCGGTGACCGATGCGCTGAACGCCAGGGAACTGATAAAGCTGCGCGTGCTGGATACCTGCCCCTATTCAGCCAAGGAAGCGGCAGCGCTGCTGAGCGAAGAAACAGGCAGTGACAGCGTGCAGGTTATAGGTTCCAAATTTGTTCTGTTCAAACAAAAGAGCAAGGACTCCAAATACGATTTGAAAAATCTTACAGTTTTGTAAAGGATTTGTATGGATATTTTATTTTTCGGCGGTGCTTTTGACCCGCCGCACACCGGCCACAGCCATATACTTAGCCGGGCGCTGACCTATAAGACTTTTGACAAGATTATAATAATGCCCACAGGCACTCCCGGGCACAAGTCCGGGTGCAAGGCGCCGTTTCCCATAAGGAAGCTGATGGCACAAAAGGCTTTTGAATATCCGGGACTTAATGTGGAAGTGTCGGATTATGAAGGTCTGAAAGATGAGAAAAGCTACAGTTACATAACTCTGGAACACCTGAAAGAGGTGTATCCCACAGCAAAGATCTGGTTTCTGATCGGGGCGGACAGCGCGATAAATATGAAAAGCTGGGTCAACTGGCAAAGGCTGGCGGAGCAGACAGCTTTTATAATTCTTGACAGAGGACGGCGGGACGGGCAGATGCTTAAAAAGGCTGTTGAAGAGATAAAGGTTTACAGCCCGGACAGCATTGTGCTGAAAGCACGGCCGGTGGAGCAGTCCTCCACCCGGATAAGACAGCAGGTGCAAAAAGGCGCTGATATAAGCGAGCAGGTATGTCCGCAGGTGCAAAATATAATTATGCAGTCTGCGGTTTATGACGAGGATTACTATAAAAGAAACATATCCACAGCACGCTTTCTGCTGCCGCTGATGATGGATGAAAAAAGACAGAGGCACACGCTGAATGTACGGCGGCTGGCGGTGAAATTGGCGTTAAGGCACGGGGTTGATACAGATAAAACACAGCTTTGTGCTTTGCTGCATGATGTGATGAAACAGGCACCGCGCCGGGAAATACTGCGCCGCGCCGGCTCTTTCCTGGGACAAAAAGCAGCCCGGGACAAACCGCCGGAGGTTCTTCACGGTTTTGCGGCAGCGCATTTTGCCCAAAAGGAAATGGCCATCGATGACGATGAAACTTTGTGGGCACTGCGCAGCCACACCTGCGGAAGGGCAGGTATGAGCGATGTGGAAAAGATTATATATCTGGCCGATATGCTGAGTGCAGAAAGAAAATTTGACGGCAAAAACCGGTTGTTGGACATAGCGTATGAAAACCTTGACAATGCTATGGAAAAGGCGCTGGAAAGCAGCTTGCGGTGGCTGGAAGAGAAAAAACGGCCTATAGATACAGACAGCATTCAGGCATTGAATTATTTTAAAACACTGAACAAAGATGGAGGAAGTATTGATGGAAAATAAACATTCCCATGTTACTGAAAGCGAAAAGAAAAGACATAAAAAAGCTGTGAAAAGAAACAGAATATTGATTGTTTTGCTGGCCGTTGTGCTGGTTATAGGCGTAGGCGCCTTTGCGGCAGACAAGTTTTTATCGGGGCTTTTCAATAAAGGCGATGAGGTTCCGCATGATATAAGGACTGCCCGGGAACTGCAGGGTGATGTGCTGAATATACTGGTGTGCGGCCTGGACTATGAAGAAGACAGAACTGCCATGATGAGCGATGTCATCATGTATGTTTCTCTGGACATAAAAAACAATAAGGTCAGCGCATTTCAGATCCCCCGTGATACATACATAGGTGACGATGTGCCCACCGGCGGCAGCGGCAAGATAAACGGTGTTTACTGGCACGGCGAAGAAGAAAACAAGATAATGAACCTTATCAAAGTTATCAATGACAAGCTGGGCCTGCCCGTGGACCACTATGTGACACTGGACATGGAAGCATTTATTGCCATGGTTGACAGCATTGACTACGGCTTGCAGATGTATGTGCCTTATCCGATAATAATAAAAGACAGCGAAACAGGCAAGGAAGAAACAATAATAGAAGAGCCGGGCTGGTATTATGTAAGCGGACAGACTGCCGAACGGATAGTGCGCAACCGCAACTATCCCAACCGGGATATTCAGAGGCTTGAGGTGCAGAGCTACTTCTATGCTGCAATCATCAAAAACTTTACCGAAACTTTGAATATCAGTGACTTTATAAAGATAATGAGCCGTTTTACCCAGTATCTGACCACCGATATGCACTGGACAAAAATAGCGTCCATAGCTCAGTTTGGTTTTGGTGTTGATTACCGGGATATGACGATAATAAAACCGTCGCTCCATGGCTATGATGTGATAAAAACCGGAAACACCACCTATACCAATGTTCTGGTGTGCGAGGAGGAAAACTGGGCCGAATTACTGAACGAATACTGTCGCCCGCATCAGGAGGCCAAGAGCGCAGATGTGCTGAAAATGCCCACACAGCCGCCGGAAGGTGAAGTGGTAAGGGATTACAGTGCCACACGGCCCAGCGTGCAGACTATTGCAGATATACTGGCAAAATCTCCGGAAAACGACGCGCAGTAAAATAACAGTTGATTTTATATTAAAAAAGTTTTAAAATAAAAAATATCCATAAAAAGTGTATGGAACCACAGCCCGCCCTTTATATGGGGGCGGGCAAATTTAAACCAGAGGAGGAAATATGAAGGGTTTAGAGCTATCCACTGCTATCGCCAAAATTTTAGACGAGAAGAAAGCGCGCGAGATAAAAGTGTTGAAGATAGAAGACCTGACAATAGTTACAGATTATATTGTCATTGCCACAGGTACTTCCACAACACAGGTAAAATCTCTGGCGGACGAGGTTGATTTCAAGCTAAATCAGCTATATTCCCTGCAACCCACAAGAGTGGAGGGATACGAGTCTAAAAACTGGATATTGATGGACTATGATACCGTTATTGTTCATATTTTCCACCCGGAGGCAAGAGATTATTATAATCTGGACAAACTTTGGGCAGACGGCGAAGAGGTAACCATCGATTTGGAATAATTTTGCATAAAATTTAATTTTGTGGAGAGAAGAAAGATGAAATACGATTTTAAAGCCACCGAAGCCAAATGGCAGAAGGTTTGGGACGAAAATAAAACATTCAAGACAAAGGACGACTATTCACTGCCGAAATTTTACGGCCTGATAGAGTTTCCTTATCCGTCCGGAGCCGGACTGCATGTGGGCCACCCCCGTTCTTATACTGCCATGGATATAATTTCCAGATACAAGAGAATGAACGGTTTCAATGTTATGTTTACCATGGGCTGGGACGCTTTCGGCCTGCCTACAGAAAACTTTGCCATGAAAAACCACATTCACCCGGAGATTGTAACCAAAAACAATGTGGCCAGATTTAAAAGCCAGCTGAAAAGCCTGGGCCTGTCCTTTGACTGGGACAGGGAGATAAACACCACTGACCCGGAATATTACAAATGGACCCAGTGGATATTCCTGCAGCTGTATAAACACGGCCTGGCATATAAAAAAGAAATGAATGTAAACTGGTGCACCAGCTGTAAAGTTGTTCTGGCCAACGAAGAAGTTGTAAACGGCGTGTGCGAACGCTGCGGCGGCCAGGTTGTGCACAAGGTAAAAAGCCAGTGGGTGCTGAAGATAACCGAATATGCAGACAAGCTGATTGACGGCCTGGACACCGTTGATTTTATTCCGCCTGTTGTGTCACAGCAGAAAAACTGGATCGGCCGTTCCCACGGCGCCCAGGTAAAATTTGACACCACAGAAGGCCATCAGCTGGAAATATACACAACCAGGCCGGACACACTGTTCGGTGCCACATATATGGTAATTGCCCCTGAGCACAAATATGTGGATATGTGGAAGGACAAGCTGGAAAATTATGATGAAGTAATTGCTTACCGCGAGGCTGCCGCCAAAAAGAGCGATATGGAAAGAACCGAGCTGTCCAAGGAAAAGACAGGCATCATGCTGAAAGGCGTAAACGCCATAAACCCGGTTACAGGCAAGGAAATTCCGATTTTTGTTTCCGACTATGTACTGGCTTCCTACGGCACCGGTGCCATTATGGCTGTTCCCGGCCATGACGAGCGCGACTGGGAGTTTGCAACCAAGTTCGGCCTGCCGATTGTCGAGGTTGTCAAAGGCGGCGATGTTACCAAAGCGGCTTATACAGACTGCGAAAGCGGACAGATGACAAACAGCGGCTTCCTGGACGGAATGAGCGTTGAAGAAGCCAAAAAGGCCATTGTAAAATACCTGGAAGAAAAAGGTATAGGTGAAGAAAAGGTCAACTATAAACTGCGCGACTGGATATTCTCCCGCCAGCGTTACTGGGGCGAGCCGATACCCATGGTATACTGTGAAAAGTGCGGCTGGCAGCCCATACCGGAAGACCAGCTGCCGTTGGTTCTGCCGGAACTGACAGACTACGAACCCACAGGCGAAGGCGACAGCCCGCTGGCAAGGGTTACAGACTGGGTAAACACCACATGTCCCTGCTGCGGCGGCCCTGCAAAGAGGGAAACAGACACAATGCCTCAGTGGGCCGGTTCCTCCTGGTATTTCCTGCGTTATATCGACCCCCACAACGACAAAACTTTTGCCGATTGGGACCGGATGAAATACTGGATGCCGGTAGACTGGTACAACGGCGGTATGGAACATACCACACTGCACCTGCTGTACTCCCGTTTCTGGCACAAGTTCCTGTATGATATCGGTGCTGTTCCCTGTCCGGAACCGTATGCAAAAAGAACCAGCCACGGCATGATTTTGGGTGAAAACGGCGATAAAATGTCCAAGAGCCGCGGCAATGTTGTAAACCCCGATGATATAGTGAATGAATACGGCGCAGATACATTCCGTATGTACGAGATGTTTATGGGCGACTTTGAAAAGGCTGCTCCGTGGAGCCAAAGCTCCATAAAAGGCTGTTCCCGCTTCCTTGACAGAGTATGGGGCCTTCAGGATATGGTGAGCGACGAAGAGGGTTATTCCGCCGATATGGAATCCACCTTCCACAAACTTATCAAAAAAGTGTCGGAAGACATAATGCACCTGGGCTTTAACACTGCCATTGCCGCCATGATGAGCACCGTAAATGATTTGTACACCAAAAAGAGCGTCACAAAGGGCGAATTGAAAACCCTTATACTGTTGCTGAGCCCCTTTGCACCCCATATGGCTGAAGAAATGTGGGCACAGCAGGGATATGAAGGCCTGGCAAGCGTTGCACAGTGGCCGGAGTACGATGAGGCCAAGTGTGTGGACAGCACAGTGGAAATACCGGTACAGGTAAACGGAAAGCTGAGAGGCAAAGTTACAGTTGCGGCTGACAGTGACAAAGATTACATCATTGCACTGGCCCTGGAAGAGAAAAATGTCAAGGCACAGCTGGAAGGCAAGAGCATTGTAAAGCAGATTTATGTTCCGGGCAAACTGGTAAATATTGTGGTCAAATAACGCAGCAGAGCAACTGCAAAAATATCAATAAATTACTGTGTTTATATAAAGTTTTTGTTGACAAGACAGGCTAATATCTGTATAATTATTTTGTGATGTTCAAGGCAGGAATGCCTTGGGCAAATAGAGCTAAAAAGCGTAAGGGAGTGAAAAAGATGTCAGAGATAAGAGTTAAAGATAATGAATCATTGGATTCAGCACTTCGTCGCTTTAAGCGTTCATGTGCAAAATCAGGCGTTCT
>CALWZO010000004.1 GCA_944386045.1 uncultured Clostridia bacterium
GCTTCCGGCATACCGCCGACAAAATAGTAGTGTTTCAATGCGTCAATATATGTTTGCTTAAAGCTTGTGATCATTTCATAATCCTGATTTTTCAAAAGCTCTGCAAAGCGTTCGTTGCCGGTTGCCATTAAAAACTCACTGAAAGAGAGAGGATAGAGCTTTAAGAAATCAACCTTGCCGACAGGAAATGAGGTACCCTGATGTAAAGCAATTCCCAAAAGAGAACCGGCGCATACAATGTGATACTGCGGGGCGTTCTCATAAAAATATTTAAGCGAAGCAAGTGCTCTCGGAACTTCTTGAACCTCGTCAAAAATCAGCAGGGTGTTATCCGGATTGATTTTGCGTCCGGCATACAATTCCAGTCCCATAATCAGACGGTCTGTATCCAAGTCTGCTGAAAACAAATCCGCCATTCTTGAATTGGAATCGAAGTTAATGTATACAGTATCCGCATAAGCCTGTTTACCAAACTCCTTCATCAGCCAAGTCTTGCCGACCTGTCTTGCACCTTCAATAATCAACGGCTTGCGGCGCTTACTGTTTTTCCATTTATATAATTTTTCAATCGCAATTCGGTACATACTGCACCCCCATATTATAAATCAGTATTAGTATATCACTATATGCCAAAAAATTCAACGATTATTTGAGCAATAAGTCCGGTTTTTACAGCGAACTTAGTGAAAATGCTCTTGCTTTATTAATTATGTTATTCTAAAGTATCATCTCAAAGTTCCAAAGTATCAATTTGATACTTTGGGATAGCTATGAAAAATAAAAAATCAGTGCCTACGAAGAATCAAGTTCAAAGTAAGCACTGATTTTAACTATATAAGCAGATAATATGGCTTATTCGTTATAATTGCCCATATATGACTTCGTTATTTACTATCTCCGTTGCTCGATTACGAATATTGTTCATCCTCCGCACCCACGCCAATTGGTCGGTGGATTTGAGTTGTTCGGTTACGCCTTCCTTTTCGGCGAGTTCTTTTACCAGCCGGAGAAAAAGTTGTTGCGCCTGTTCTTGGGTATCGGCAAGGTGGGAATGGAGCTTGCCGGAAGTGAGCAAATTGTAGTACAGCACCTTATGATGTTGTTTCAAATATCGTTTGTGCCTTAATGCCCACACGCCGATATTACCCGTTTGTGTTTCCGCCGGTAATGACAAGTCCGGCAAGAGATAGTCACCAATCTGTGTATAAGTACCGCCAATTTGTTCAAATATTGATTTCATAGTCAATCCTCCTTTTATTCCTTTAACAAATCTTCAAATGGTGTTTCGCTTGATATAAACGTATCGTATGTGAAATTCGCTCCGAGGCGGAAGCCCATAATAAAGCTATCGAGATTGGATTCGCCGTTGACAACACCCCAAGCGTTCACATAGTCGAGAAACCATTTCTTCAGCTTGTCGGTCAGGGCGTTGATCAGTAAATCCTCGTTATTCATCAGGACTTCCATTTGCTTCTGCACCGCTTTATTTTCTTTTGTACTGTGTGCCTGCGGATCAATATTTCCGTAGTAAAATTCTTTGATAAACCGTGACATAAAAATGCACCTGCCTTTCGATTACAGTTTAGCAGAACCGAAAAGCAGGTGCGAGTATGCGAATTTTCAAATCGCACATTGGTATTGTTTTAGTATCTGGGGTCAGTCGTCATCTTCACCATCAAATAAAGAATTACGGCATTCTTCCTCTTCACGACGATATTCGCTATCATCCCAATTGTAAACATATTCGCCTCGGTCAATACTGAAGCCATCCTTTTCGATGTATTCATATTCGCCGGACTCATAATTAAAACACCACTTAGCCATTTTTATTCATCCTCCATTCCGAGTACATATAAAAGCATTCTAAAAGCAGAATCTTTCTTTGCCTCTTTTTTTGATGAGGATGTCCCATCAAAGTAATAATCTTCTTCCGCTATGTGACATTCACAATTCCAAATGGGATTAGCCTTGTCATCATATGTTTCCTTGAATTCATAAGTAGGAATGGAAAAATAACCTCTGCGAGCCAATGTTTCAAGTTGGTTAATTGCATCATCACGGTTAGGATTTTCAATTTCGTCACGGATAGACGGAAGCATATCATTTTTCTCTAAATACTCATACGCTAATTTGCAAGCAGCCATTCTCGCCTCGCGGATAGATACACCGAAGCCGCAAAACACCGGTAGAGAATCAAGCAGTTTGAGGTAACAATGATATTTAAGCTTAGAATAGTTGTAATCTAACGGAAAGCTTTGATATATAGTGTTATCCTCTTTTAAATACCAAGTCGATGAGTAAGAAGCTTCTTTGTATTTGTACCAAGGAATGCACCCATTCTCGTTCATTTCCCATTCCTGAATAAATCGCACATAATTGGTGTCGGTATCATTAATTAGAAAGTCTTCGGGCACAAGCATTACTTCAACCACTTTTTGCAAGTCCTTCAGATTCCATCCTGAATCGATCGCAACAGCTCCGATAATAGCTTCAAACAAATCTTCTTTTACAGAATCTTCTTGGTTGATATTATTCTGTATATCGCCCTTCCCCATAATAAGATGTTCGGAAAAACCAAGTTCATCCATTCGGCGAGCCAATGCTTTTTTATTCACCATTCGACTTTTGATTTTAGATAGGTCATCTTCGTCATAGTCACAGCCGAAACTATTTACTGCCGGCGCTTCGTAACCCTCTTGATTACGTTTGAATTCTTGTTCCCAAACAAAAAGCTTTGTTCCGTCAACCGGATCCCCTTTTGCTAAATACCCGTACTTCTGAATAAGCAGTTTAACAACCACAAAATCAAGTGCTTTGTCTCCAATGAACTCGAGCACCTCATTGTTTTCACCGCCGTTCTCTGCAGTATATGAGCGACGAGTGAAAGCTTGCTGCAACAAATCAAGATTTTTAAAATCATACCCGATTTGTCCCTGCACCATTTTCCATACTAATTCTTTTTCCATAATAAAAAATCCTTTCGGTAATGTATTTTACCAAAAGGCATAATAATAGCCTGACAAAAACACTTTCCCTGTGAGAATAGGAAAGACAATGCCAGACATATATCATTAAATTTAATTCTTTGTTTCCGTTTGTTTACTCGGGTTCACTTTCATAAACAGGAATAAACACTAAGATACAATGTTTCAAATTTAATGTATTACGCCCTCAAGCATATTCATTATACCTAAATCACGAAAACAATGCAAGTATTTTATTAAAAATCATCTCCTTTGTGGCTATCAAATACAAAGGAGATGCAGAAATATATTAAGTTTTATTTTCTATGCTTCATCTTCCTTTGAAAATCGTTTAGCGTTTGGATATGCCACAGGCTTTTGCGGGTGATGGAACGGAAGGTCAGCGAACAGAAAAAGTCGATGAGGAAGATTTTCGGTATGTAAAAGAGTTGTCCTTTGCGGAACGATTTAAGTTGCCCACGATTGCACCAATTATTTACGGTGGTTTTGGCGTAGCCGGTCAGGGCGACTATCTCCTGCACGGTCACGACATCCTTATATTTGCTGAGCAATTTGGCGTAATAGCCGTGCATTTGCCGGAGTACATCCTCTGGCAGTTCCTTTGAGAGCTTTGCAACATAATGACCGCCGTACCATCCCCTCGGTGCGGAATAGAGCTCGGGGTAAACAGCTCGCTCCTCAAGATACGCCCTGACATCCTCTTTTTTGATTTTATAGCATCGTGTTTTCTTGCCTGTCCACTCACAGGACACCTTGCCGCTTTTGAGCAAATGCAATGCCGTAGACTTGCTGATATGGCAGAGCCTATAAAACTGATCCTTATTCATCACATCGGGAACGCTGTCCCAGTCAATCGGTAGATTCTTCATTAGATACACCTCAAAAATAGATTTCGTCGGTTTGAAGCTCTTTCTGCGGTGTATATAATTTTGTATTGCCTTCTCTCGTGATTTCTCTCCTGTCTTCCCCGATTTCTCTCCAAAATCGGCAAAAATGCCGATTTGAACCCACTTTGAAAAAATGCAGTAGTAACAAGGCTTTAGGGTCTAAAAAGCCTTATTTTAAGCGGCTTTCAGCGCAGACGAGACGACCTGAAAATAACACGAAACTACCTGATCTTGATAAGATGACTAAAAGACTCGAAATCGTTTTGGCGCGACGAGCGTCACGTGGGTTCGAATCCCACCATCTCCGCCATAGGAACAAAAAGCCCCGAAATTCGGGGCTTTTTTATTTTGTGTACACGAATTGTGCACGAATTATTTATTTTTCATACGGATTATCTTCTACATCCGGCATTAACAGCCTGAAAATATTGGCTTTGGCGCTTTGGCTCAGGTTTGTCTGCTTGTCCAGATAGCTTTGCACCTCTTCACTTTTAAAATAGCCGTTGCCGTCTGCATCTGCGCCGCCCTCTTCCTCGCTTTTGGTTATTGTCTGCGCAAAGGTAAAGGCCCGGCTGTTGGACCGCCCTTCTTTTTTCATTTCCTCAAACACGCCTGTCTGTGTTTTGCCAAGGCCTTTGAAGCTGTTAATATATTCCTGCGCCGGCTCGCTGGCCCACTGACCAAAGACAAGGGCCTGGGCCCGTGTCGCCGGGTTTATATCCACAGCAAATTTCACTGTCTTGTTACCGTATTTATCCGTTGCATACATTACGCCGTCATCTGCTATCAGCTGGCCACCCTGCCATATCTTTCTAATCTGTCCGCCGCCACCGGGCAAAACAAGATATGCCAGAGGGTTTGACAGCTCCTCAAACAATATCTGTCTTTTTTTCTCCGGTGCGACATCCTCGTCACTCAGTTTTGCTAAATTACTTAAATCTACACCTGCACTGCTTACCGGCACACGGCCGCCGCCCAGAAATCCGCCGATAAAGGGCACCTGCTCCACCACATCCTTAGCCGTTTCAATTATCGCAGCACTCGGTTTCATTTTTGTCCTTTCTTCAATCAAACCTTCTCCCATTATAATATCCACAGGATTGTTTACGGTTTTGCCCGTAAATCTGCCGGCTGCATCAAATGTAATGTCCAGAGGGCTGAACGCCGGTTTTCTGCCGGCGATTTTTTCATATACCCGGTTAAACAAATATGCCCATAAAGATACTTTAAACAGCATAAACAGCAGATATCTCAATGGTTTTCCGCTGTCCCCGGCTATCCTGGGCAGGTCGCCGAACAGGTACTGGAACTGGTTGGCCTGTTCAACCTGAAACATTGTAAACAGCTTCTTTATCGGGTTCTGCTCATTGTAGACAGTGGGCAGCGCGCCTTTGCTTCTGTCCGCCATAAGACGGGCGGCAAACTCGTCGGCATACTGCATGGCTGACCGGCTTTCCATACCCTCATTGATTTTTTGTATGTACATACCCCTGGTTACCACATTGGAGGAAAACTCATCCACCAGCTCCATCAGGTTATACACCTGGCCTATCACCGGGGCATTTACTATTTTATCCCAGAAAGTTTCATACAGCCTTTCGGAGCCGAAGCGGCGCACCAGAAAATCAGACTGCCGGTCAAAACCGTCATTTGTGTGCAGGCTTTTCATGGTGTCATACATAGCCGCCAGAATGTATTTACCTTTTACCTCTGCGGTCATCTGGGTGATTGGGATAAAGTTTGTCAGCGCGCTGGAAATGTTTCCGCCTATCATATTGGCAGCCGCCCTGCCCTCAAAGTTCTTTGAAAAGGTGTATATGCCCCTGCCCAGCTTAAATTCCACATCGCGGTCGGCATCGCTCTTTTTACCTGCCAGTCCGTTGGTGTACCCATGCAGCCACTGGACAAAGCCTGTCAGGCCACGGCCGCTGTTGTTTTTGTCCAGGTCAGCGTACACTTTGTTTTTCATTTCCAGCTTTTCATTCGGTGAGAGGTTGGTGTTGTTGTCTATCTCATCCAGTCTGTCTTTTACACCCCGGTCGCTGTACATATACCTGATACTGCTTTCCAGCATACGCAGTTTCTGTATAATATCGGTGGTGTGTATTACATCGGCGGCGGTTTCAATATACATATCAAATCCGCGAAGGGCATCATAAGCTGTGGTGTCAGTTGTGCGCTGCAGTGCAAACCTGTTCCACTTTCTGCCGGGTGTAAACTGACTTGTCAGGCCGGCAATGTCTATGGGCAGTTCCTCCTGCGGACCCATGCCCAGCTTTGCCCTGATTTTATCTATGAGGCCGTCTTCCTCCTGGAAATGCGGGAAATAGTCCCGCCTGTGTTCCATCGGCCTGTAACCGTTTCTTATGTTGGTTTCGTTTATCTGCCTGTAAAGCTCCCGGTATATCTTTTTCAGCTCACCTGCCGCCGCCTTTATTTTTGCGCTGTCTGCTCCTATCTGTTCAAGGTAGCTGTCATTGATAAGGCCCTCGCCGTATGCCTGCACCAGGCCGGATTCACTCAGTTTGCCCTGTATCAGTGTTCCCTGGCGGTTCTCGAACTTCACATCATACTTTTTCTTTTGGTCCAGGTTCAGCCGGCGCACCCTGTCGCGGTATTCGTTTTTCATTCTCTGGGCGGCGGTTACAGCTTTATGTACCGGACGGACATACTCATCTTTAAAAGCTTCGTTCTGTTTTTGGTCCTTAATCAACCGGTCAACAGTTCTTTCAAAACTGCGCGTTGTATATCTCAGTCCGCGGAAGGACTGTTTTTCTTTGGCAAGCCGCATTGACCTCATAAACTTGATGGTTTTTGCCCTTGCCTCATCCTTTTGTCGGGCGTAGATATCATTCAGTGGCCGCATTATCTCCCGCTTTGCCTTTTGCAGCCTGTAAAGCTCCAATATATGCTCTGCGCCGTTGTCATAGCTTTCACTGACTGTCTTTTGCCAGTTTTCCGCCATCCGGTCGCTTAGGCCTGTCATCGCTTCCACCATTTTTATTTCTTCCGGTGTAAAAGCATACTGTTTTTTCAGCCGGCCTATCCGGTTGTCCAGCTCCGTCACGCTGTCAAAACTCTCCATGGCCTTTTCATAGTCAACTCCGGCCGCTGCCGCTTTGTTTGCAAACTGACGGCGCCGCTGTTGTTGTCCCAGCGCCTCATTATATCTGTAAGCACTGTTCACCCTGGCTGTAAATCTGTCCAGGCGCTCCATAAATTCTGTGCGGCTCATCTCTTTGAAATCCCGGAAGGCTTCGCCATAGTATTCTTCCAGGCTCACAGACTTATTGCTGATGTCATCATACACCCGGCCGATCTGCTCCATCCGGTCATAGATGTTGTTTATATCCGGGAAATATTCCGGATACATTTCCTGCAATTCCCGGTAAAAAGTGTCCAGCGGAATACCTCCGCGCTTGAATTTCACCTTTCCGCGGTATCTGGCCAAAAAATCCCTGTACTCTGCACCGCCCACCGGTTCTATGCCGGTGCGGTTTATTCTTTTGCGCAGCTCGTCATACTGACGATAGTTGTCATCAATTTCACTGCCCAGCTGCACAGCCTTATCAAACAGCCGGTTTGCCGCCGCCGGGCTGACATAACCGTTGTCCAGCACCTCTGTGGCCATATCCTGCACCGCTGTTTTTATATCCGCAGACACAGAACTGTCTATGCCGAATATATCCCTGACCTGCCTTGTAAAATCGCTTACGGCCCTGTTTTTGATATTGTCGGCCTTTGCCGTCTGCTGCAATATCCGCTGGCGGATATCAAGGCTGTATCTGGTATTCTTTTTATTGCTGTTTGTGGTATTTTTCTGCCGGGTTTGGGAGGATTGGTTGACAGTATAATTCTCCTGTGATATATTTTTATTGGAAGCGGTTGACCGAGTCAAAGGATTAGTATTTTTTACTGATACCTTATTTCCGGTCTTCGCTTCTTTTATTTTTGTAGTACGGATACCTACAATATCATACAATATTTCATTATTATTGAAGTTTATACCTGTTACTACTTCTACCGCATAGTCTCTATTTCCTATACGAACATTAATTTCGCTTCTGTTAAAACTGGGGAAATTTTTGTGCCTTGCATCTTCATTTCTTGTGTTATAAGCATTCTGTACAATTTCATCTATATTTCCGGCCATTCTAAGTTTATCTGCATATACGCCTTCCCCTGTTCTTTCGATATATTTCGTATACTTTGAATTTATATACTCATTTCTGGTGATAGCATTTACAACCACCTCAAAGGCTCCCATGTTTATCCTGTGGCTTTTGAGTTCTTTTTTTACAGTCTGCACCCACTGTGATTTTGGTACTCCGGCCAAAATATCCTCATCTATTACAACATATGGGTTACCGCTGCTATCTGTTTTCAGGCTGAATTTGGCGGTAGTTTGCTCCCGACTCTCACCCCTCATCAAATTCACAAGGTTTCTTTCGGCTTCGTCCAGCATTGCCATTTCGCTGCCTGTCAGCTTTATGGTAATGCTGTTTTTTATTCCTCGGATAAAGTCCAGCAGGCGGTCTACAAGGCTGCGGTCTGCCGTTATCTGCTGCAAAATTGCGCTGTCACCGTCGGCTGTCCTTTTCAGTATCTCCTGGGTGACTTTCAGTATCACTTCCTCGTCTACCTTTGCCCGGTCTATATTCCCGTTTTCGTCCAGCATGCCGGAATACCGTACGCTGTCCGGGTCGGTGTAGCTGTCCCTTACCTGGGCCGCAAACTCGCCCAGTTCCCGGTTGGTGCTCAACAGCCTGCTGACACTGCGGGCGTATCTGTTCCACCGCCTTGTGTTGCCGTCTTTCAGCCGGTGGCCGACTTCGTGCACCGCCACACCAACTATGGGTGCATCAGAGGCCATGTTGATATATACAGTGTCGCCGCTGATATATCCTTCCGGTGCCCGCCGGTCTCCATCGGAAAAATACTCCACTTTCAGACCTTTGCCGGCCGCAAACTCTTCCACCGCCTGCATTGTCCGCCTAATCTTTGAAGTTTCCGCGCTCTCCGCCGCTGCCGCTTGCCGTATTCTTGTTTCAGCCTCCTGCTGCGTCTTTGTCAAATCTTCCCGGCTGGCTATATTATTTTCCCGCAGCCGGCGCACAGCATCTACTCTCCGGTTTTCTGCGGCGGCCACTTGGGCCACCTGTCGCCGGCTTTCGCCGTTTTCGCCCACAATGGTATCTGTAAGCGCATCCACATCACTTTGCGGCGCTATGCCATTCTCCGCCAGTTGCTGTACTGTGGGTATATTTTGCGCCGCTCTCCGCCTTATCTGCTCATCTATCCGGGGCCGCGCCTGCATACCGGTCTGTGCATCGGCCTGTCCATGCGCCTGTTCTGCCGTCTGTGCCTGTGTCCGGATGTCTGTTTCTCCGCCGATATCTACACCTGCAAACGCAGCACCGCCGCCCAAAATCATACCGCTGACAGCACCGCCCAATGCACTCAGCATAAGCTCCTGGGCACTGAACGCCGCATCAGGCTCTTTTTCTGCCACATCTACAAGGTATCCCGCAATATAGCTTAGCGCCTCTTCGCCGGCCTCCGAACCGCTTTGTATCAGCAGTTTTTTCAGCACTGAACCGCCTTTGCCGGCAAGCATTTCCAGCCAGTTGTCCACCCCTATTTTTTCAGTGGCAAATTCTATACTGCCGTCTATAACACCGCGGGTAAACGCCTGTTGCAGATTTTTGCCCTCCGTTGTTTCGTCATACATGGTATTGCCGGCGGCTGTGGTAGCCAGTGCTGCCGTGGCCGCAATAGGGCTCACTGCGCCTACCGGCATAAGATAGGCGTTCTGCAGTACGCTTATCATTGTCTGTGTCATAAACTGTTCCACCGGGTCCAATCCGGCCAGGGCCGCCTCGGTTTCCTCTCTTGCCTTTGCCAGTGTCCTGGTGCCGAATGTGTCGGTGTCCAATGTCTTCGAGCTGTTTTCTATATAGTCTTGCGTCGCCGCTCTGCCGGCATACGCCCCCTGATTATATAGCAACCGGTTTCGGTAGTTATCGCCGCTCATCTGCTGCCGCCCTTCCACTGCGGTGGCAAGACCACCCACGGTGTTCAAAGCAGACGCCACCACCACACGGCCTGCGCGGCTGTCGCCTGCATCTTCGCCCTTTACACCGCCCTGGTTGTACATCACCTGCTTTTCATAGTCAGACAGATGCCCGCCTTTATTCTTATATCTGTCATACAGGTAGTCGCCAACGGCGGACAGCGCTTTTTGCAGCACTCCACCGCTTACAGTATCTTTCTTGTCTACCTGCGCCACTGTCTGATTTACCGGGTTTATTATATATCTTTTCTCCGTTTCAATACCCGGCTGTTTTAGCTGTGCAGAAGTCTGTTTGGCAGCTACCTGCTGAACCCTGTCATAATTGCTTTGGGGCTGGCTGTAATTGGTTTTTATTTCGGTTTTCGGTGCAGATACAGGCAAGGCGGCTTGTCATGCCACCCCTCTTAGGGGTGGTCATGACTTTTGCCTGATTTAATTTTCTCTTTCCCGCAGCTGTGAAAGTGTGACAAACTGAAACCCCTGATGCTCAAGGTTGGTCAGTATATCGTCCAGGGCACTGACTGTCTGCCGGTTGTCGTCGTGAAAGATTATCACATCACCATCTTTTATGCCGGTGGTGGCTGTGCGGTATATGTCATCTGCTTTCGGATTTTCCAGTCGCCGCTGTCAACTGTCTACAGGGCCATATCCACGCCTGCGGCCGCTTCGGTATGCGGGGTATAACGGCCGTAGGGCGGGCGGAAATATTTTATCTCATAACCGGGCAGGATTTTTTGCAGTTCCCGCTGCATATTTTCTGTTTCCCGACTGATCTGCCGGCTGTCCAGCACCGACAGGTCCCGGTGGGAATAGGTGTGGTTGTCTATTTCATGGCCGCCGGCGCTGATTTCTTTTACCAGCTGCCGGTTTTCAGGCAGATTTTCTCCCACGAGGAAAAATGTGGCCGGTGCATTGTGCCGGTGTAAGATGTCCAGCACCCGTGGAGTGTGCACCGGGTCGGGACCGTCGTCAAAAGTGATTGCCACAGCCGGCCGGTCAGAGCCTGTCAAAGGGGACGGTTTTTCTCTGCCCTGGTGTCGGGTGATGTAAAGATAACAGCATTGCCGTGACAAGCAGAATAACGGTAAATACTGCAAGGCAGAATATAAAATTTTTCTTCTTCATTTCCATTCCGCCTTTCTGCCCAGTATGCCGGTTATATACCCGTGTACTGCGGCAGTGCTTTGTATAATCTGGAAGAACAGAATGAAAGGGATAAACCCTGCCAGGCTGTTTTCAAAGGGGATTTTCAGACTTTTCCGATATATATACATATTTATATACAGCAGCAGGCTGACGGCCAGATACAGCAGGGTAAGAATGCCTACTATGTAGCAATATCCCATAAGTGCAAGTATGATACCCGGTATAAAACCGAACAGAAATGCAAGGTCAAGGTAAATTACACACAGGTTTACGCCGGTAAAGTACTTTGAGAAAAATTTTGGCTGTTCCCAGGGCGCCGCCGCGCGCAGGCCTTCCAGCATTCCGATAGCCCGGCGTTTGCGCTGACTGTACAGCCCGCCCAAAGACAGGGGAACGGTTGTATATGCCGCTGCCGCAGGTTCGTATTCTGAGGCCAGCCCTTTTTTGATAAGTTTGTATGTAAGCACTATATCTTCTCCCATTACATCCTGCCAGCCGCCGGCCCGGCGCACTGCCTCTGTAAGAAACGCGCTGAACGCCCCTTGGGCCACCAGGGTGGAACTGTAACTTCCCTGAAAGCGTTTTACAGCAGCAATGCTCAGCAGATAATCATAGTTTTGCATTGCCGATATGTCCTGCGAAGTCTGCGGATATTTAACCGGTTTGCGGTGCATAAGGTCGGAAAAGAACATTACACTCATCAGAAATCCGGGCAGCAGTGCAATGCCGATGATCACCCACCACACATACAGCGGAGGGAGAATATGTGAAATTTCCCGGCCCAGCCCACTGCAAAAAACAGTGAAACTGCCAGCCAGGCCAGTCCCAGGGAAATTGAAATAAAAAATTTTGTTTTCAAAAAATCACCTCCAATCCATTCTACGCACAGGAATGAAAAGTGATGATTTTCCGTATGTACTTTGATTTACAGCATGAGTTTGTGACGAAAGTGCAAAAAAATACTGTTTTGTGTGAAACAGCTGTGAAAACAGATGACAAAGCCGGGCAAAAGGTGTATACTGCCGTGATTATAAGATAAGCAATACCAAGGAGGATTTGATATGAGAAATTTGGACAGCTTTATGGAAATACTGACAGGAGATTTTGACAACAGACAGCAGATGGAGGCACTGGAAAAAGAAGGGGTGACAAACTTTCCTTTTTCAAAGCATAAAAATACTGCCTGCAACGATAAGATAAAAAACCTGCCGGCAGACTTTGACGGTGTGTTTATGGTGGAGGAAAGCAGCTATGCAATGGCCGGCAAGGAAAACCGACTGGCCAACCTGTTTTTGTTCACCCGGGAGGGGGAAGAGATAAAACTGACATCCTATGAACTGCCTGCCGGCTGTGAAAAGGCTTCCTTTACCTATGAAAATATGCCCGTTGTGGACTATGCGGATCTTAAACCTTCCGCCAAATTTACCCCGGCAGTTTACAGCCTGAAGGACGGCGTGTGGGAAGGCGGCAGTGTAAGCATGTTCAGCCCCGTGCTGAAATTTACCCTCTATGAAAGATTTTCCCCTGATTTTCTGGAGGTAAGCGAAAGCATGGAAGTGAACGGCAGGCGCACTTTCGGATTTGATATGCCCATTGTTTACAAAAAAATTTAAGCCATTGGCTTGATTTGTTTTATTTTTAACAAATTTGAGATAATGTTGCCATGGCAACAAAAGTTTGTGTACAGGTGTGATATAATGTATCGGAAAAACAGCACAGCTGAAAGAGAGGATACACAAAATGAAAAAAGTTTTAAGTGTTGTATTGGCTTTGGTTATGTGCCTGGGTCTGTTTTCTGCCTGTTCGCAGGATGAGTCCCAGTCCCAGTCACAGGCGGAAACCGGCGCAACTTTTGCAATAGCCGGCCTTAAAGGCCCCACAACCATGGGCATGGTAAAACTGATGGACGACGCAGAGAAAAACAACGCTGACAGCGCCTACACCGGCAACAAATACAATGTGTCCATGTACGGCACAGCCAATGAAGTTATGCCTTTGCTGATACAGGGCCGGCTGGATGTGGCGGCACTGCCTGCCAATGTGGCGGCCACACTGTACCGGAAAACCGAAGGTGAAGTGCAGATTGCAGCGGTAAACACCCTAGGTGTACTGTATATGGTACAGACAGGCGACAGCGTGCAGACCATTGCCGACCTGAAAGGCAAGACCATATACACCACCGGCAAAGGTACCACACCGGAATACACACTGCGCTATATATTGCAGGAAAACGGTATTGACCCGGACAAGGATGTTACGATAGAATATAAAAGCGAAGCCACAGAGGTGGGCAGCCTTTTGGCAGCAGCCGACGGCGACATGATAGCCATGCTGCCGCAGCCTTATGTAACGGCTGTTATGGCCCAGAACGAAAATATAAAAATAGCTTTGGACATGACAGAAGAATGGTCCAAAGTTTCCGATGAAGACCTGGTGACAGGCGTTCTGGTGGCAAGAAAATCATTTATCGAAGAAAACAAAGCGGCTTTTGACAAATTTCTGGAAGATTACGCCGCATCAACACAGTATGTAAACGAAAATGTGGAAGCTGCTGCCGAGCTGGTGGCTAAATATGAAATCATCGCCAAGCGGCCCCTGGCACAGAAAGCCATACCCATGTGCAACATAACATATGTCAGCGGCCAGGAGATGAAGGATATGGTGGGCAGTTACCTGAATGTACTGTTTGACCGGAACCCGGAATCAGTGGGAGGAAGTATACCGGATGAAGCCTTCTATTACATGGGCTGAAAATTTGATTAAAAAAATATTTGTGCTGCTGTTCTGGCTGGGGCTGTGGCAGATTCTTGCGCTGAAAATAGGCAAAGAGGTTCTGCTTGCCTCGCCGGCGGCAACAATGCAGGCGCTGGTTTCCCTTGTGGGGGAATCAGCGTTTTGGCATACAATAACATTTTCCATAGTGAGGATAGCGGCCGGTTTTGTCCTGGGAGTGACGGCCGGGCTGGTGCTGGCTGCCTTGTCTGCCAGGCTGGAACGGATAAGGCTGCTGCTGTCACCGTTTTTGTACGCTGTCAAAGCGGCGCCGGTGGCTTCTTTTATCATACTGGCCCTGCTGTGGGTTTCGGGAAAAAACCTGTCGGTATTTATATCATTCCTTATGGCTATGCCGATAGTCTATTCCAATATGCTGCAAGGCTTTATGAATGTGGATAAAAAACTGCTGGAAATGGCAGCGGTTTTCCGTATGAGCGCCAAAAACAAGGCTCTCTATATATACCTTCCGCGGGTTTTGCCTTATTTCACCGCCGCGTGTACAACCTCGCTGGGACTTTGCTGGAAAAGCGGCATTGCGGCCGAAGTTATCGGCCTGCCGCGGGGGTCCATAGGTGACCGGCTGTACTCCACAAAACTTTATCTCAATACGCCCCAAACCTTTGCCTGGACGCTGGTCATCATAATTATCAGCATAGCGGCAGAAAAGTTGTTTTTGAAGGTGCTTGAAACCGTAAATTCAAAAATAAGCCGGGGATTTTTGACAAGGAAGGGCGGCCGATAATATGGAAAAAGAAATAAAGATAACTGTCAGGAATTTAAGCAAAAGCTATGGCGGCACGCCTGTGCTGGAAAATGTCAGTTTTACGGCTGATAACAGCCGCCCGCTGTGCATAATGGCGCCCTCCGGCGCCGGAAAAACCACACTGGTGTCAATAATAATGGGCCTGGAAAAAGCCGACAGCGGAAGCATAAGCGGCATAGAGGGCAAAAGGTTTTCCGCAGTATTTCAGGAGGACAGACTGTGCGAAGACCTGTCCGCATTTATGAATGTGGCGGTGGCCGACGAAAGAGCCGACAGCGATGGTGTGCGCCGCCTGCTTCTGGACTGCGGACTTTTGCCGGAAGATATATACAGGCCGGTAAGGGAGCTGTCCGGCGGCCAAAGGCGCAGGGCGGCAATAGTCAGGGCCCTGCTTTCTGACAGCGATATACTGGTTTTTGACGAACCGTTCAAGGGCCTTGACGAGGACACCTTGAAAATCGTTGTGCAGATGGTGCAGGAGAATATAAACGGAAGACTGCTTTTGGTCATAACCCACGATGCCGGCCTGCCCCGGCGGCTGGGGGCAGATGTTTTCAGTCTGTAAATTATTTATGACATACAGGTAAAATATCGCCGCCTGTCATTGACCGTATTATGGCACTGTGATAAACTGTGTGTATATAATATTTTGACTTTTGGAGATGTACGGATGAAGAAAAAGATTGCGCCCATTATTGCGGCAGCTATTATGACTTTGTACCTGTTGCTGTATGTTTTTGTTATCGCGGCACGGGTGGAATTTTTCCTGCTCAAAGCATTGCTTTTGATAGCCCCGCTGTGGCTGATATACACCATGGCGCAGATGCTGCTGGAAAGACTGGACGAGATAGAGAAAGGTGAAGACGATGATATTGGTAACTACTGAATACATAAGCGGAAAAGAACTGGAGATGCTGGGCCTTGTAAAGGGAAGCACCATACAGAGCAAGGATATGTTCAAGGATATTTCCCAGGGGCTGAAAACCCTGGTGGGCGGAGAGCTGAAATCCTATACCGAAATGATGAACGAAGCCAGGGCGATAGCCACAAAAAGAATGGTTGAAGAGGCACAGCGGCTGGGTGCCGATGCTGTTGTAGGCATGAGATATGCTTCATCAGCCGTTATGGCCGGCGCAGCAGAGGTTATATGCTACGGCACTGCTGTAAAGTTTAAATAAAAAATACCTGCTCCAAAAGCAAAATAAAACGGCGGAATTTCCCCTCCGCCGTTTATTTTTTTACTAATTTTTCAAAATTTAATCATAAAATAGTGTGATAATAAAATTTATTGTTATAAGGAGGTAATACTATGGATGAAAGTAAAAAATTGCGGCTTTTCGAAACCATGCCCATTCCAAAGGCCGTTATGAATTTAGCTGTGCCCACTGTTATAAGCAGCCTTGTAATGGTTATTTACAACCTGGCGGACACATATTTTGTAGGTATGCTCAATGACCCGATACAGAATGCGGCGGTTACCCTGGCGGCACCGCTGATGCTGGCGTTCAATGCGGTAAACAACCTGTTCGGCGTCGGTGCTTCCAGTATGATGAGCCGTGCTTTGGGCAGAAAAGACTATGACACTGTAAAGCGCAGCAGCGCTTTTGGTTTTTACTGCGCTATAATCAGCGGTATACTGTTTTCGGTTTGCTACACTGTATTTTCACAGCCGATGCTGAAAATTCTGGGTACAGACAGCCGGACGGCCGCCGCTACTTCCGGATATCTGTTCTGGACGGTTACCTTTGGCGCTGCGCCGGCCATACTTAATGTAGTTATGGCATATATGGTGCGTGCGGAAGGCGCTTCCATGCACGCCAGCATAGGCACCATGAGTGGATGTATACTGAATATTATCCTGGACCCCATATTTGTAATGCCCTGGGGCCTGGGAATGGGTGCTGCCGGTGCAGGCCTGGCTACCTGTATATCCAATGTATTTGCCTGCCTGTACTTTGCGGTACTGCTGTTTGTAAAGAGAGGCAATACATTTGTAAGCGTAAACCCCAAAATGTTCAGCTTTAACAGGGCTATAGTCGTAGGGGTCTGCGCAGTTGGCATACCGGCCGCCATACAGAATCTGTTGAATGTTACGGGCATGACGGTTCTGAACAACTTTACAGCGGCTTTTGGCGCTGACGCTGTGGCCGCTATGGGTATTTCCCAGAAAATACACATGGTTCCCATGCAGATAGCCCTGGGCTTTTCACAGGGCATCATGCCGCTGATAAGCTATACTTATGCCAGCAGAAATTATGAAAGAATGAAAAACGCCCTGACCCTGGCTACAAAAGTATCCCTCGGCTTCCTGGCAGTCATGACAGCGGTTTATTTCTTCTTCTCCGGTCAGCTGGTTCAGATGTTTATGAAAAATCAGATAATTGTTGATTACGGCTCTGCATTCCTGAAAGCCATGAGCCTGTCACTGCCGCTTATGTGTATCGACTTTCTGGCTGTCGGCGTGTTCCAGGCCTGCGGCATGGGCAAAATGGCCTTTGTCTTTGCAATACTGCGAAAGATAATACTGGAGATACCGGCTTTGTACATACTGAATATGGTCTATCCGCTGTACGGCCTGGCCTGGGCAAGAACAATCACCGAACTGTTCCTTGCCATTGCCGCAGTGGTAGTGCTGGTAAGATTTTTCAAGCATGCAGATGTGGCATAAAATTTTATAAAAAAATAAAAAACACCGGAAAACTCCGGTGTTTTTGTTTTATACATTTTTCCTGCCGGTATATCAGAGGGACCGGGCGGATTTCAGTGGCCGCCGAGATAGGCTTTTTTGATATCTTCGCTTTCGCTCAGCTGTTTTCCGGTGCCGGAAAGCACTATTCGTCCGCTTTCCAGCACATAGGCGCGGTGAGCTATGGACAGTGCCATCTCTGCATTCTGTTCAACCAGCAGTATGGTTGTGCCCCGCCGGTGCAGTTCTTTTATGATATCAAAAATCTGCTGTACCAGTATGGGAGCCAAACCCATGGAAGGTTCGTCCAGTATCAGCAGCCTGGGCTTGCTCATCATCGCCCTGCCCATGGCCAGCATCTGCTGTTCGCCGCCGGAAAGGGTGCCGGCCGGCTGGTTTTTTCTTTCTTCCAGGCGGGGAAAACGCCTGTATATGTCCTTTATATCCCGGGATATATCTCCGCTGCGGGTGAACGCGCCCATTTCCAGGTTCTCCTGTACGCTCATCTGCAAAAACACCCTGCGTCCTTCCGGAACATGTGCCAGCCCCATGGCCGGCAGACTGTGGGCCGGGGCCCTGGTTATGTCCTTGTCCAGAAATGTTATGCTGCCGCCTTTGGGGTGCAGAAGGCCGGATATGGTTTTGAGCGTGGTGGACTTGCCTGCGCCGTTTGCACCTATAAGGGATACAATTTCCCCTTCGTTCACCTGAAAGGACAGGTCTTTGACGGCGTGGATTTTGCCGTAATATACATTCAGATTGTCTACTTTAAGCATTTTTCCCCTCCGCCTTTTTTCCAAGATAAGCCTCGATAACCTTCGGGTTGGATTTTATCTGCCGCGGTGTGCCTTTGGCTATTACACGGCCGTAGTTCAGCACGCATATTCCTTCGCATATTCCCATAACCAAATTCATGTCGTGCTCTATCAGAAGTACCGCTATGTCAAATTCATCGCGTATGCGGCGGATGTTTTCCATAAGCCGGGCGGTTTCCGACGGGTTCATACCTGCGGCCGGTTCGTCCAGCAGAAGTATTTTGGGCTGTGTTGCCAATGCGCGGACTATTTCCAGCCTGCGCTGGTCGCCGTAGGGCAGTGCACCGGCCGGCATGTCGCGCATATCGGCCATGGAGAAAAAGTCCAGCAGTTCCAGAGCCTTCCGGTCGGCTGCCTTTTCGGCCTGCGAATATCCGAAAAAGTGGGTGAGGCTGGCAGGGAAAGATGTTTTTATTTTGTTGTGCAGGCCAACCTTTACATTGTCCAGCACCGACATGTTGGCAAACAGCCTGATATTCTGAAATGTGCGGGCAATGCCCATTTTGTTTACCTGAAAACTGTTTTTGCCTTTGGTGTCATAGCCGTCCAGCAGTATGGTGCCGCGGGTTGGCTGATAAACGCTGGTCAGCAGGTTGAAAACGGTTGTTTTGCCTGCGCCGTTGGGGCCGATAAGGCCGGCTATTTCACTGCGGCCTATGGTCAGGTTGAAATCTTCCACAGCAGTCAGACCGCCGAAGTCTATGCCCAGGTGATGGGCTTCCAGCACCGGCCTTTTGTCGGCGTCTTTGCGCGGTACGATTGCGTTGCTGGGAAAAGGTACCATTGTTCTGTCAGCCATTATTCTGCCCCTCCTTTTTGTATCTGAAATGTTTTACCGCCTTTGACAGCAGGCGCCTGGGTGACAGGGCGTGCCTTAACAGCATGAATTTCTCGCTGGTACCCAGTATCATCATAACAATAAGGGCCAGCGCGTATATCAGCATTCTGTAATCCGCCAGGGCACGCATGCTTTCGGGCAGTATTGTTATCAGCGCGGCGGCTATAACGCTTCCGCGGATGCTGCCCATGCCGCCCAAAACCACCATAACCAGTATTTCTATGGATTTGTTGTAGTCAAAGGTTGAGGCGGAAAGTATGGAAACGCTGCTGCCGTATAAAACACCGGCAATTCCGGCAAAAAACGCTGACAGGCTGAACACCATCAGTTTGTAACCGTTGGCGTTTATGCCCACCGATGAAGCGGCGATGGCATTTTCGCGCAGTGACATTATGGCGCGGCCGTGTTTTGAATCAGCCAGGTTGAGAATTACAAACAATGTCAGTATGACAGCGGCAAAACCTGCTGTAAATGTGGCGTCCTGAGGGGTGCCTTTCAGTCCGGAAGCTCCTCCTGTGAAGTTGAGATTGATTATGACGCTGCGCAGTATTTCGCCGAAGGCCAGGGTGACTATCGCCAGATAGTCGCCCTTCAGGCGAAGTACCGGTATGCCCACCAGCAGGCCAAACAGCGCCGCAACCATTCCGCCCACCAGCATCGCCAGCGGAAGGCGTACTGCTGCCGGCAGAATTTCCTTGAATTTTATGGCAAACAGACATCCGGCATAGGCTCCCACCGACATAAAGCCGGCATGGCCCAGGGACAATTCGCCCAGAAAACCTATTACAAGGTTTAAGGATACCGCCAGTATAACATTTATACATATAGGCACCAGCAGGCTGGAAAAATGCCTGGTAAGGTTGTCGGTGGCGCCCATTATCCGCACGGCGGCAAAAAATGAAAAGCATATAAGATATGTGACAAGGTTTTTTCGGCTTGTCTTTTTCATGTTCTGAAACAGATTTTTTTTCATATGCCCTCCTTAAACTTTCTCATTTGTCTTTTTGCCCAGAAGTCCTGTGGGTTTTACCAGCAGTACTGCAATAAGCACGCCGAAAACAATGGCGTCAGACAGTTCCGTTGATATATAGGCTTTGGCCATGTTTTCTATGACACCCAGCAATATGCCGCCCAGCATGGCGCCGGGAATACTGCCGATGCCGCCGAAAACAGCGGCCACAAAGGCTTTGATGCCGGGCATGGAGCCGGAGTAGGGCCCCACAAAGCCGTAGGTAAGCCCGTAAAAGCTGCCGGCGACGCTGGCCAGCGCACTGCCTATGGCAAAGGTGATTGTTATGGTGCGGTTTACGCTGATACCCATAAGCTCTGCGGCCTGTTTGTCTTCGGAAACGGCGCGCATGGCTTTGCCCATTCGGGTTTTGGATATAAACAGTGTAAGGGCGGCCATTATAACAACTGTTACCGCCATTGTCACGACGCTTTCGCCTTTTATGGTAAGCTGTCCGATTGTTATGGGGGACAGTGATATGAATTTTGGAAAACTTTTCTGGTTGGTGCCGAATATCAGCTGTGCCAGGCTTTGCAGAAAATAGCTGACGCCGATGGCGGTAATAAGCACCGAAAGGGGAGGGGCACTGCGCAGTGGTTTATAAGCTATTCTTTCCACCAGCACGCCCACCACCACGCAGACGACCACGCTGGCCAGCACACCCACCGCAGGGTGCATACCCATATTGGTGATAAAGACCACGCAGGTGAAAGCGCCCACCATAATGATGTCACCGTGGGCAAAGTTGAGCATTTTGGCAATGCCGTAAACCATGGTGTAACCCAGGGCTATCAGCGCATATATGCTGCCAAGGCTCAGGCCGCTGATAAGGTTGGAAAGAAAGTTCATAATATACACTCCGTATCTTAAAGTTGGAAAATCCGGGCGGCGACTTGCCGCCCGAATTTATTCTGTTTTTTTTATTTAAGCCGTGTAATCCTGATATGTTACATAGGCGCCGTCTTTTATCACAACAGCGCTGGCTTCTTTGTTGGGTTCGCCTTCGGCTGTCCACTGCATTGTACCGGTGACGCCTTCCACTGTTATCTGTGTCATGGCGGCTATCATTTTTTCGTTGAATGTTTCGTCGTCGGTTTCCACACCGGCTGTTTTAAAGGCTTCAACTATTGCATATACAGCATCGTATGCGTCAGCCGCAAACTGATCCGGAACGGCATTGTATTTTGATTTGTACCGGTTTACAAAAGATACTACATTTTCCTCTGTGGAAGATGCGGCGAAGGGGGTGAGAAGCATAACGCCTTCGGTGAGATGCTGGTTTTCCCGGCCGATTTTTTCCAGTATGCCGTCCATGCCGTCAACGCCGAAGAACACCACATCCAGACCCATGCTGTCAGCCTGTGTCAGCACATAGGCGGCCTGCTGTGCATAGAAGGGCATAAACAGAAGGTCAGCACCGCTGTTTTTTACAGCCTGAAGCTGTACGGAAAAGTCCTGGTTGGACTGGTCTGTAAAAGCCTGTGTTGTTACAACTTCCAGGCCCACTTCTTCAGCAGTTGCCGCAAAGTTTTCGTATATGCCAACGGAATAGTCGTTGGATTTTTCGTAAAGGATGGCCACTTTGCTGCCCACATTGTTGTCTTTGATAAACTTGGCGGCGTATTTGCCCTGGTCAGGGTCCTGGAAGCACACGCGGAAGCCGTTGTCATACTGTGTGCATTCTTTCTGGCTGCCGGAGGGGGTGAGCATCAGCAAGCCGTCTTTGTATGCTTCTTCGCTGACTGCAATACATGCGCCGGATGTGGTTCCGCCCAGGGATACATTCATGCCGTCATCCATGAGGGAAGCATAGGCTGAAACCGCCTGCAGGGGGTCTGCCTGGTCGTCCTCAACCTTTACATATACGGTGTATCCGTTGACACCGCCGGCGGCGTTGATCTCCTCCATAGCCAGTTCTGCGCCCTGTTTTACAGATGTGCCGTAGGTGGCATAGTCACCTGTCAGCGGGCCGCTGCCGCCGATATACAATACTTTGCCTTCGGTTTGGGAATCGGAATTGCCTGAACAGGCGGTAAGCATGCCGCAGGCCATGACGCCTGCCATAAAAACACTTAAAAACTTTTTCATTTTGCACCTCGTAATAAAATATATAACTGAAAATTTGTTGCGGGTCTCCGCATCAACACCGGTTTTGACGCGGATTATATAAAAACGGTTGCCCGTTTTTGACAAATAAAAATGCGGCTGTACCTCCAAAGAAGTACAGCCGCGTCAATTTTAAACTGATGCCTATAACAGCAATACTTTTTTGGTACCTATCCTGTTGTCGCCTGTAATAATAATGACAACGCAAATAATGACGCTGATGACAGCGCCCAGAGCGATAACAGATATTAGTGCCAAAACAAAAGCGCATGCCGCCGCAAGGCAGGCATACGCAAAGTATTCAACCATGGCATGGGAAGAGCAGGCGTGCGCACAGGCGCAGCCGTTGGCAGAAGCATTATTGCGTGAATAAAATCTTGCTGCTTTCATCTTTTGCTCCTCCTTTGTGTTTGTTGTGTGTTATTATAATGCCCCTTCACAAAGTTGTCAACAAAAAAACAGATTTGTAATTATTTATTGTAAAATACTACAATTTTTCAAGAAAGGGCATGATGCTTTTTATATTTTGCACAAAATGATGAACTTTACTTTAAAAAATAAAAGACCTTTTCCGGGGAAAAGGTCTTTGGGTAAATTATACATCAGTCCAGTTTCAAAACAGCGGTAAAGGCTTCGCTGGGGACTTCTACCGTGCCCAGCTGGCGCATTTTTTTCTTGCCCTCTTTCTGTTTTTCCAGCAGTTTTTTCTTCCTGGTTATATCGCCGCCGTAACATTTGGCCAGCACATCCTTGCGCATGGCTTTGACGGTTTCGCGGGCGATAACCTTGCCGCCTATGGCCGCCTGAATGGGTATTTCAAACAGCTGGCGCGGAATGTTTTCCTTCAGCTTTTCGGCAATTTTTCTGCCGCGCTCGTAGGCTTTGTCCGCATGGACAATCAGCGACAGGGCGTCCACAATTTCGCCGTTGAGCATTATGTCCAGGCGCACCAGTTTGGAGGGGGCGAACTCTTTGAATTCGTATTCGTAGCTGGCATAGCCTTTGCTGCGGCTTTTTATGGAGTCAAAAAAGTCGTATACAATTTCGCCCAGGGGCAGCTCGTAGTGCAGGTCCACCCTGTTTTCGTCCAGGTATTTCATGTCGCGGAATATACCCCTGCGCTCCTGGCACAGCTCCATAAGTCCGCCCACAAAATCTTTCGGTGTATATATATGAGCGTCCACCATCGGCTCTTCGCTTTTTACTATCTTGGCCGGGTCGGGGTAGTTGGTGGGGTTGTCTATCATCAGCTCGCTGCCGTCGGACAAAGTCAGGCGGTATTCAACGCTGGGGGCGGTGGTGACCAGGTCCAGGTCAAATTCCCTTTCCAGCCTTTCGATGATTATTTCCAGGTGCAGCAGCCCCAAAAAACCGCAGCGGAAGCCAAAGCCCAGCGCCACACTGGTTTCCGGCTCGAACACAAGGGAAGCGTCGTTAAGCTGCAACTTGTCCAGCGCATCGCGCAGGTCGCCGTATCTTGCGCCGTCTGCCGGGTATATACCGCAGTATACCATCGGGGTAACTTTTTTATAGCCGGGCAGCGGCTGCGGGGCAGGATTTTCTGCCAGGGTGACAGTGTCGCCTACGCGTGTGTCCTGTACGCTTTTTATGCTGGCGGTGATATAGCCCACCTCGCCGGCGGACAAAGTCCGGCAGACAACCATATCACGGGCACCCATGCGGCCCACTTCCACCACATCAAATTCGGCACCGGTCTGCATCATGCGTATGCGCTGACCGGCTTTCAGTGTGCCGTCCATAACCCTGACATAAACTATAACGCCTTTGTAAGCATCATAATAACTGTCGAAAATAAGGGCTGTCAGCGGCCGGGCGGCGTCGCCTTTGGGGGCAGGGATATCGGTGACAATCCTTTCCAGCACCTCTTCAATGCCTATGCCCATTTTTGCGCTTATTCTGGGTGCATCAAGGCAGGGAATACCTATTATATCTTCCACTTCGTTGGCAATCCTGTCCGGCTCGGCACTGGGCAGGTCGATTTTGTTCAGCACCGGCAGCAGCTCCAGGTTGTGCTCCACAGCCATATAGGTGTTGGCCAGCGTCTGCGCCTCGATACCCTGGGAGGCATCCACCACCAGAATGGCACCTTCGCAGGCGGCCAGACTGCGGCTTACTTCATAGCCGAAGTCCACATGGCCGGGTGTGTCTATAAGATTGAATTCATACTGCTGTCCGTCATTTGCAGTGTAGTTCAGCGTTACGGCGCGGGCCTTTATGGTTATGCCGCGCTCGCGCTCTATATCCATGTTGTCCAGCAGCTGCTCTTCCATCAGCCTTTTTTCCACCGAGCCGGTTTTTTCCAGCAGGCGGTCGGCCAGGGTGCTTTTGCCGTGGTCAATATGGGCGATTATGCAGAAATTGCGTATGTTTTCCTGTTTCAATTCTTTCCTCCGTTTATGGAAATTACATTACTCTTTATTTTAACATATATAATTAAAAAATAAAATACAAATTTTTTGCCCTGTGTTTGCGGCTGGACGGTGTCGCGGCGGCTATCCTTCCGTGTAAATGCAAAAACGGCTTTAGAAAATTCAGGGCAGTGCAAACTTTGGCCGGAGATGGCCGCGGGCGCAGAAAATATGTTTTGACATGATGCGGCCGGCAGCGGAGCCTGTGGGATTTTTGCGGACATATGCAAAAATTTCAGGAAGAAGGCGGATAAAACCGTTGTTCGTATTGACAAAATATTATCTATAAAAGATAATATAATTATCAAAACCGCATAAAACGGAGGTTATAAAAATATGAGATATGTAATTGTGGGCGGTGTTGCCGGCGGTGCCGGTGCGGCCGCCAGACTCAGGAGGCTGGACGAACAGGCAGAAATTATCATGCTGGAAAAAGGCGAGTTTATCTCCTTTGCCAACTGCGGCCTGCCATACTACATCAGCGGAGTTATCGCTGAAAAGGAAAAACTGCTGGTGCAGACCCCCCAAAGCTTTACCGGAAGATTTAATGTTGATGTAAGAATTTTTTCCGAAGCTGTTTCGGTGGACAGCGCAAATAAAACCGTTCATGTGAAAAATCACGCCGACGGCACAGAATATGACCTGTCCTATGACGAGCTGATTCTGTCACCCGGCGCGGTACCGGTGATCCCGCCCATGACAATCAGCGAGAAAATGCCGGTGTTCACACTGCGCAACATTCCGGATACGTACGCAATAAAGGACTTTATCGACGAGAAAAAACCGGCTACAGCCTGTGTTATAGGCGGCGGCTTTATCGGCATTGAAGTGGCCGAAAACCTGAAAGAAGCCGGCATAGATGTGACCATTGTGGAGGCCGGAGACCACATTATGCCCAATATTGACCTGGATATGGCCCACGGCCTGCACGGCCATGTAAGGGCAAAAGGTGTGACACTGGCCCTGGGCAAGCTGGCAAAAGAGATTGCCGCTGACGGCGTTGTACTGGCAGACGGCGGCTTTGTGCCCTGCGACATGGTTGTACTGTCCATCGGTGTAAAACCTGCCACAGCATTCCTGGCCGGCAGCGGCGTGGAACTGGGCAAACGCGGTGAAATCATCGTGGACGAGTACCTGCACACCAATGTGGACGGTATATGGGCAGTGGGTGACGCAATAGGCGTAAAGAACTTTGTCAGCGGCGAACATTCCGTCATTCCGCTGGCCGGCCCTGCCAACAAACAGGCCAGACTGGTGGCTGACAACATCAAAGGCAGAAAGACAAAATACAAAGGTACCCAGGGCACCAGCATCGCCAAAGTATTTGACATGACAGTGGCTTCCACAGGCCTGAGCGAAAAGGATTGCCAGCGTCTGGGCATAGATTATCACAAATCTTTCTCCGCCACCAACAGCCACGCCGCATACTATCCGGGCCCGGAGATGATGAGCGTAAAACTGCTGTATACAAAAGGCGAAGGCAAAGTCCTGGGCGGACAGATTGTGGGTTATTCCGGCGTTGACAAACGCATTGACATACTGGCTGTTGCCATCAGGGCAGGTATGACAGTGTTTGACCTGCACGAACTGGAGCTGGCATACGCACCGCCGTTCTCCTCCGCCAAAGACCCGATAAACATGGCCGGCTATGTGGGCGAAAATGTTGTGCTGGGCGAAAGCAAGATTGCCACCTTTGAACAGGTTTTGGCCATGGGCGACGAAGTGACAAAACTGGATGTGCGCACCGAAGCCGAATACGCCAGAGGAAATGTCCCCGGATTTATCAACATTCCTCTGCACCTGCTGAGGGAAAGATACACCGAGCTGGACAAATCCAAACCGGTTTACCTCCATTGCCAGAGCGGTCTGCGCGCCTATGTGGCAGAAAGAATTCTGTCCAACCTGGGCTACGACTGCTACAATATATTCGGCTCATGGATGTGGTACACCATGTGGCAGGCTGATATAAAAGCCACCGCAGCAGAAGGCGAAAAGACATTCAACTGCGCCCGTCCCGAACTGGGCTGATTTTTACAGCAAAATAATAAAACCCCGGATTTTCCGGGGTTTTTATTTATGTTATACAACAAATGAGTATATTTTATATATATTAAGCGGCATGTACACAGTTGTATAAACATGATATAATATAAATATAAAGCAGAAAAGATACATAGATGTGGAAGGGGATGCAGTTATGGAAATACTTGAAACTTTGATATCTGTTTTTTTAGTGGCTTTTGTACCTTTGTTTATGCTGGAGATAGTTTTGACAATATCGATGAAAAAAGGCGTGGACTATTATTTCGAGCGTATGGAAAAATATGAAAAGCGGAAAGCCGCGCGGCCGGAAAAAACGGAATAAAACAGACAGCGGCCGTTTGTAAACAAATACAGCAAAACCCCGGAGCAATCCGGGGTTTTTATTTATATTTTTAAGGGAAAATATCCTTTGCCGTCTGCCGGCAGGTTATGCGAATGTACATATTGTTTAATTATTAAAATATATACAGATTGTAATTTTGGCAAGAAAATTTGCTTTTGACAAAATAAAAGGCGTGGGAACACCACGCCTTTTTGATTTTATTCAGTCAGCCTGCGCTTTTCTTTTTTGATAATTCTGTATGTAACAAGCAGGGACAAAGCACCCATAACGCCGTAGGAAACATACAGCGCCGCCAGCATGGTATCTTCTCCGGCAATTTCCTGCGGTGCCAGAAACGCTGCCAATAAAAGGAAAGGAACGATTATAAACCGCCGGTATATTATTGTCAGCCGTTTTTTTACCTTGGCGGGCAGGAGAGGCTTGTATTCTTCTTTTCCCGTGATACTGCCTATGCGCCGGCAGGCGAAAGCCCAGCCGGAAATGGCCGACACCGCCCAGGCTTTTGAAAAATCGGAACGGCCGGCGGAAAATATCACCGAGTTGAAGGCGCACCGCGCCAGGGCAATGCATATTCCGGTAAAGGCATTTTGCAAACTTAACAGGTATTGATATTTGTATTGGTTTTCGCTCATGGTTTCTGCCTCCGTTCCGTATTGTATATGTCAAATCGGATAACTATAAACAAATTTAATAATATTAACAGAAAACACCAGGTTTCTTAACATAATTATAACTTGCAGGTGTATAAATGTCAAAATTTTGTAAACCGCAGATAATAAAGTAAAAAACTGCTTTTGGCGAAGTTATACAAAAAAATAAAATTATTTACATAAAATTTTTCCTTGCAAATGGTATCGACTTTTGATATAATAAATCGAAATGCCAAGAACGGCAACACACACTGTCTTGGCAGTGTGTGCTTTTTTATGTAATTTAATATTGTATTCGTTTAAGGAGGTAAACAAGAAGTGAAAAACTTATTTGA
>CALWZO010000005.1 GCA_944386045.1 uncultured Clostridia bacterium
TTTTGGCTGACTATGTGGGCAACGGCAGTATACCCAACTTCTGCATGATGATGAACAACGAGGCCAGAAAGCTGGGCTGTGTAAACACAAACTTTACCAATGCCCACGGCCTTTTTACCGATAATCACTATACCTGTGCCTGGGATATGTATCTTATAGCCAAAGCTTGTTATGAAACACCGGGATTTATGGATATAGCAACTACCACCACATATCAGCTTCCGGCCAACAGCCAGCATACTTCGCCCTACTATATCCAAAGTACAATAAGTATGCAGAATAGGTCATCACCATATTATCGCTCTTATGTAAAAGGTATGAAAACCGGCTCGCTGGATGAAATAGGTCACAACTTTGTGACAGTATGTCAGCAGGACGGCCAAAGCTATATACTGGTGGTCATAGGTGCGGCCAAAAGCGAAAGCGACTCAAAGCCGGCATTTACCAGCGCGGCGCGGATAATGGACTATTTCTTTGAAAACTATTCTTTGCGCAGTGCCAACCGGCTGGAATATCCCATAACCGAAATTGAACTGAAATACTCCTCTGACGCTGACAGACTGTTGCTTTACCCGGATACACAGGTTATGGCAGTTCTGCCCAACGATGTGGACGAAAGCAGTTTTCAGAAGGTTTACAACCTGCCTGAATCTGTGGGCGCGCCCATAAAAAGCGGCGATGTGATAGGCACGGTGGATTATTACCTGGCCGGGCAGAAGGTGGGCACCAGCCAGCTGGTCAGCCATGATGACATGGACAGGAATATAGTGCTTTTCCTGGTGGGTAAATTCCAGGAAGCCTATCAGTCTTTGTATTTCAGGGTGGTGCTGTGTGTCAGCGGCCTTATGGCGGCCGGCTATGTGACATATGTTTATGTACAGCGCAAAAAGCATGACAAGATGAGGAAGGTTCACAGAGGCAGAAGATGAAAAAGATATACATTGTCCTGAGCCGTTCCAACACCATTTTGGCCAGAGCCATAAGAATTTTTACAAAAAAATACTATAACCACACATCGGTTGCCTTTGACAAAAGCCTGGATGTATTTTATTCCTTCGGCCGCCGCAACCCCAGGCTGATGTTCCCTGCCGGGTTTATTATAGAGGGTGTGCACAGCGGATTTTTCGGCATTCACCCCAAAACCAGGATATGCGTCCTGGAAGGGGAAATTTCCGACGAGGATTTTGATACAGTTCAGTCCCGCCTGGCACCGTTTATTGCCAATCCCAAAAAGTACAAATACGGCGTGCTCCAAATGCCCAAAATGATGGCGGGAAAACCATACCGCAGTGAGGACCATTTTGTTTGCAGTGTGTTTGCAGCCTATCTGTTCAGGGATATTTTAAACTTTGAAAAGGATTATTCTCTGGTTTACCCTGAGGATTTTTATAAATTTAATTTCAAAAAAATATACGAAGGCACAGCGGGGGACTACAATTATGAAGAACAGTAAATTTGAAGTGAGGGACGCCCGTAACCTGTCAATCCTGACAGACTTTTACGAGCTGACCATGGCCAACGGCTTTTTTGAAAGCGGCCACAAGGACACAATAGGTGTTTTCGACGCCTTTTTCAGAAGGGTGCCGGACGGCGGCAGCTTTGCCATCAGCTGCGGCCTGGAGCAGGCGATAGACTACATGGAAAACCTTTCCTTCACCGAAAATGACATAGATTACCTGCGCAGTAAAAATATATTCAGCGAAGAATTTCTGGATTATCTGCGCAATTTCAAATTTTGCTGTGATGTATGGGCGGTGGAAGAAGGCACACCCATATTCCCAAAAGAGCCGTTTATGGTTGTGGAAGGGCCGATGATACAGGCCCAGCTGCTGGAAACAGCGCTGCTGATACTTATGGACCACCCCACGCTGATAGCCACCAAGGCCAACCGCATTGTGCGCAGCGCAATGGGCCGCCCGGTGCAGGAATTCGGCGCCCGCCGCGCCCAGGGTGTTGACGCAGCCAACTACGGCAGCCGCGCCGCATACATAGGCGGCTGTGTGTCCTCTTCCAACACTATGATGGAAAGGGATATGGGCATACCGGCTTCCGGGACAATGGCACACAGCTGGGTGCAGAGCTTCGACAGCGAATATGAAGCCTTTGAAACCTATGCCAAAATTTATCCGGACAATACAGTTCTGCTGGTGGACACATACAATGTGATAAAAAGCGGTATCCCCAATGCCATAAAGGTGTTTGACAATGTGCTGGCGCCCATGGGCAAAAGACCGCTGGGCGTGCGTATAGACAGCGGCGATATAGCTTACCTGTCAAAACGCGCCCGTGCAATGCTGGATGCCGCCGGTTACAAAGACTGCAAAATAGTGGCTTCCAACGCGCTGGATGAATATATCATCAGGGACCTGCTGATAAATGATGCCAAGCTGGACTCCTTCGGAGTAGGCGAAAAGTTGATAACCAGCCGGACCAGCCCGGTGCTGGGCGGTGTGTACAAGCTGGTGGCTGTAAAGAAAGACGGGCAGTATATCCCCAAGATAAAAATCAGCGAAAGTTTTGAAAAAATCACCATACCTTACCGCAAACAGATATGGCGTATATATTCAAAAGAAACCGGCAAGGCACAGGCGGACTACATGACCATTTATGACGAGGACCCGTCAGACCTGGATGAAATAACCATATTCAGCCCGCTGGAGCCCTGGAAAAAACAGACGCTGACAAACATATATTTCAAACCTTTGCTGGTGCCCATCTTCCGCAATGGCGAAAAGGTGTACAACAGCCCGGCCCTTAAAGATATAAGGGATTTTGCCATGCGACAGCTGGATACCCTCTGGGACGAGCTGAAAAGGCTGGAATACCCCCACAAATATTATGTGGACCTGTCACAGAAACTGTGGGACGCCCAGCGCCGGCTGCTGGAAAATAATTCATAATGTGTGCAAGTCACAAAACTATTGAAAAACCTACTAAAATGGTGTATAAATAAAATGCTGAAAAAATAAGGGCTTCGGCCCGATAATATATAATACAATTATCACGGAGAAGAGAATGTTAGAATTAAAGAACATAAGCTATTCTGTAGAGGACAACGGGGTAAAAAAAGATATACTGAAAGATATCAGCCTGACAGTTGACGAAAGATTTGTAGTAATAACCGGGCCCAACGGCTCCGGCAAATCCACACTGGCAAAGATTATTGCCGGCATAATAAAACCCACCCGGGGCCGCATTATCCTGGACGGGGAAGATATAACCGACCTGTCGGTTACAGACAAGGCCAAAGCCGGCATCAGCTTTGCATTTCAGCAGCCGGTCAGGTTCAAGGGTATCACCGTAAAGGACCTGATATCCCTGGCGGCGGGCAAAAAGATAAGCTTTACCGAAGCCTGTGACTATCTGTCAGAGGTGGGCCTGTGCGCAAGAGATTATATCAACCGCGAGGTAAACGGCAGTCTGTCCGGCGGCGAGATGAAAAGAATAGAAATAGCCATGATACTGGCCCGCAGCACCAAGCTGTCGCTGTTTGACGAGCCGGAAGCAGGCATTGACCTGTGGAGCTTCAACAGCCTGACAAGGGTGTTTGAAAATATGCACCAGAGCGTCAAGGGCAACATAATGATAATTTCTCACCAGGAAAGAATACTGGACATTGCGGACAAGATAGTTTTGCTCAAAGACGGCCGGATACGGCAGATAGGCACAAAAGAAGAGATAATGCCGCAGATTTTGGGCGCGACCGGATACTGCCCGCAGATAAAGGAGTGATAAAGGTATGACATTGGACAAAATACAGCTGGATTTGCTGGAAAAGGTGGCTGATCTGCACGGTGTGCCCAGCGGCGCATATAACATCCGTTCCAACGGCACAAAGGCCGGCAGAAACACCACTGCAAATATAGATATAGTAACCAAAGAAGATGTGGACGGAATAGATATAATAATCAAACCGGGCACCAAAAACGAAAGCGTGCACATCCCTGTTGTGCTGGCCGAAAGCGGCTTGCAGGAAACAGTTTACAACGATTTTCACATCGGTGAAAACAGCGATGTCGTAATTGTTGCCGGATGCGGTATACACAACGGCGGCGACGCTGCCAGCCGGCACTCCGGTGTACACAGATTTTTTGTGGGCAAAAACGCCAGGGTAAAATACATCGAAAAGCATTACGGCGAAGGCGACGGCCGCGGCGAAAGAATAATGAACCCCACAACAGTTGTGGAACTGGCTGAAAACAGCTATATGGAGATGGAAACAGCCCAGATAAAGGGTATAGACTCAACCAACCGCAAAACTGTTGCCAAAATAGCCGACGGTGCCACACTGATAATCGGCGAAAAGATTATGACCCACGGCAGTCAGGTGGCTGTAACGGAATTTGAAGTTGAGCTGAACGGCAAGGACAGTTCCACCCATGTGGTTTCCCGCAGTGTTGCCAAAGAGGATTCACAGCAGAAGTTTATATCCCGCGTCTACGGCAACAACGCCTGCAACGGCCACACCGAATGTGATGCCATTGTAATGGACAACGCAAAGGTAAGCGCCATACCGGAAATCAAGGCCAACCACACCGACGCCAGCCTGATACACGAGGCTGTAATAGGCAAGATAGCCGGCGAACAGCTGATAAAGCTGATGACTTTGGGTCTTACCGAAAAAGAAGCGGAAGAACAGATAATCAGCGGATTTTTGAAGTAATTAAAGAAAGCGCCTGCAATGCAGGTGCTTTTGTTTTAACAGATATGATAATTTGATAAAAAAGCCATAATATTCCTTTATTTTACATGGCAGTTGGTATATATTATATATATTAAAGACAGGGGAGGCAGAAGAAAAATGGCAAATGAATATGATACAATGCAGATAATTTCCTCTGCCGCAGCGGCTGTCTGCGCCGGATATGTGTTTTTGCACTGGCAGAATAACGGCCTCAGGGTGACAAGATATGTGTACGAAAGCCGAAAGATACCCCGGGAGTTTGACGGATATAAGATTTTGCAGGTGTCGGACTATCACAACACCCGGCGGCTGAAAAATAAAATTATTGCCTTTTCCCTGGCGGAAGGGGCGGATATAACGGTGATTACAGGCGACCTGGTGGACTGCCGCCGCACCGATTTGTCCGCCGGCCTGGACCTGGTAAAGGCTTTGTCCGCCTCTGCCCCCGTTTACTATGTCAGCGGCAATCACGAGGCCAGGATATCCGATTATCCTTCTTTCAGCCGGGATATACGCAGCCGGGGCGGAATTGTACTGGACAATACCTGCGCCCCCATATTCCGCAAAGGTGCACGGATAAACCTGATAGGCATGTCTGATCCGGGTTTTTATACATATCATCACAAAGGCAAGGGCAAGGAATACAGCAAAATCTTTACCAAAAACCTTACGCAGATAAGCGCAGGTGTGCAGGGGCTGAAAATTCTTTTGTCCCACCGACCGGAGTATATAGAATGTTACCGGCAGGCCGGAATAGACCTGGCTTTGACCGGCCATGCCCACGGCGGCCAGTTTGGCATACCATTTACAGACATTGGCGTGCTGGTGCCAAATCAGGGCTTTTTCCCGCCCTACGCCGCCGGCATGAAAAAGCTGGGGGATACCACCGAGATAATCAGCCGCGGAATAGGCAACAGCGTGTTTCCCTTCCGCCTTGCCAACCGCCCGGAACTGGTAACAGTGGAGCTGAAAAAGATATAAAATCAGGCGGATTTATAAATTTTATATATAACAAAAAAGCGGAAGTTATGTAAAACTTCCGCTTTTTTATTATTTTGTGCCAGCCAACTCGCTTTGCAGCCATACTGCGCCCACATCCAGCGCGCTGTACAGTCCGTTTTTAACCCCCTGCTTTTTCATTCTGGCAATGGGGTCCAAAGTTGTGTCGGTGGAAATCAGTGATACATGTATCTTGTCTGATACAGTCTGGCCGCCAACCTCTTTTGTGCTCAAAACTTTCAGATATACTATAACCGGCTTTGACGGGTCACCGTAGTACATCTCGTCGCCGTTTCTCACAATAGGCAGGCCTTTGTATGTCAATGGTGTGTCCATTGGGCATTACCTCCTTGAAATATTCAGGGGGTCTCAGGCGAGATAGCTCTTTAAAAGACTTTGCAGTATATCGTCTCTGTCCAGCTTTCTTATCTTGTTGCGTGCCCCCCGGTGAGTTGTGATGTAGGTGGGGTCTTCAGAAAGAATGTATCCGACCAGCTGGTTTATGGGGTTGTAGCCCTTTTCCTGCAAAGCGTCGTATACTTCCTTTAAAGTTTGCTTTATCTCTTCATCTCTTTCGTTGTAAATGGAAAAAACAGTTGTTTCGCTCATCCTACATCCTCCTTTTTACTATTACTATTGTACAGTAAAACTGTGATTATTTCAAGAGAAAAGCTTATCTTCTTAAAAATACATTTATTTTCGCCAAATTGTCCAAAATTTTGCGGATACATTCGTCGGCGATCCGGTCTGTCAGTGTCGCCTGTCTGTCACGCAGCACAATGCTGTAGGCCATGCTCTTTTTGCCGGGTTCTATATGGCTGCCTTTGTACAGGTCAAACAGTTTTACACTTTCCAGCTTGTCGCCGCAGCTGTCTTTGATTATATCCATAATTTCCCCGTTGGTTATGGCGTCATCACATACAACGGCAATATCCCTTGTCAGGGCAGGGAAACGGGCCAGGGATACATACTGATGTACGCCCTTTACGCGGCCGAACAGCCGCCGGCTGTCTATATCTGCCACACAGACTTTGGTTTTTATGCCGTAGTTGTTCAGGACTGTGGGGTGAATTTCGCCCAGGGTTGCCACTTTTACCCCTTCGATGTAAACATCCGCACAGCGTCCGGGGTGATATGTGCCGGCGCCGCCGCTGCGTACAAACCTGATGTCGGATATATCCAGGCTCCATACCAGCTTTTCGATAACACCTTTCAGGAAGAAGAAGTCCTTGCCCTCGCCGTAGCAACCCAGGATAAATTTCCGGGGCTCGTCGGGCAGGTCCTGGCCTTCAACCGGCAGGTATTCGGTTGCGTTTTCAAACAGGGATACGGACTGAACCCTGGCGTTGTAGTTTCTGGCGATTACACCCATCATGGAGGCCACGGCGGTGGTTCTCATTATGGATGTATCCTCGCCCAGCGGATTGGAAATTACCACCGGTTTTCTCAGCGGGCTGTCCTGAGGAATGTTCAGCATATCAAAGTTTTTGGGTGAGTAGAATGAGAAGGTTTCTATCTCGTAGAAGCCAAATCCCAGCAGGGCGTTTACCACCTTTTTGGTGAAACGCTGCATTTCGGTGGGTTTGGCCACTGCAATGCCGTTCATGATAGTGCTGGGCAGATTGTTGTATCCGTATACACGGGCAATTTCCTCTGCTATGTCATTCATTTCGGTCACCTTGTCCTTGGCTATGTCATAGCGGTGGGTAGGTACTGTTATCTCGTCACCGTTTACGCCAAAGTCCAAAGACAGCAGGATTTTTTCCATCTCTTCGCGGCTTATCTGTGTGCCCAGGATTTTGTTTATCTTGTCCACATCAAATTTTACATGTCTTTCGGTGCGGGGCTGGGGATATACATCAATATGGCCGTCTATGATATCGCCGGCGTCCAGCTCTTTTACCAGCTGCAAGGCCATCTGCAAAGCAGGCACGCAGTATTCCGGGTTCAAGCCTTTTTCGTATTTGCCGGAAGCTTCGGTCCTGTGGTTCAGCGCACGGCTGGTGGCCCTTACATTGGTACCTTCAAAACAGGCGGATTCAAACACAACCATATTAGTGTCGTCATATACGCCGGAGTATTCGCCGCCCATGACACCGGCTATACCGATTGGCTCTTCGCTGTCGGCGATGACCAGCATTTTGTCTGTCAGCTTTCTCTGTACGCCGTCCAAAGTCATAATCTCTTCGCCGTTTTTGGCCAGACGGACATTGATGTGGCCGCCTTTTACATATTTGTAGTCAAAGGCGTGCATCGGGTGGCCGTACAGCATCATGACATAGTTTGTTATGTCAACAATGTTGTTTATCGGGCGGATACCGCACATTCTCAGACGCTCCCTCATCCATTTCGGACTGGGTTTTACGCGTACATTTTTAATCATGCCGGCGGTGTATCTCTGGCAGTGTTCGGTGTCGTGAATTGTCACCTTCAGCAGGTCGTTGATATCGCCTTCACCTTTGGGAAATTCCACATCAGGCATTTTGAAAGGCACTTTGAAAGCGGCGCCGGCTTCTCTGGCCAGGCCCAATACGGACAGGCAGTCGGGACGATTGGGTGTGATTTCAAATTCAACACTGTAATCGTCCATACCCAGGGCTTTTACCGCGTCGGTACCCAGGGGCCACTCTTCGTCCAGCACCATTATGCCGTCGTCAACAGCGTTGGGGAAATCATGGGTTGTCAGGCCCAGCTCGGACAGTGAGCACAGCATACCGTTGCTGTCAACACCGCGCAGCTGGCCGTTGTGTATCTCTTTGCCGCAGGGCAGTATGGAGCCGTCCAGGGCCACCGGCACCAGGTCGCCAACTTTCAGGTTTTTTGCGCCGGTGCATATCTGCAATACTTCTTTGCCCACATCCACCATGCACACCAGCAGTTTGTCTGCGTGGGGATGTTCTTTTATCTCCAGAATTTTGCCGATAACCACATTTTTGCATTTGTCGGCTTCGGTGGAAAATATCTCCACCTTCTGGCCCACCATGGTCATCTCTTCGCTGAATGTGTGTATATCACAGTCAAACGGAGCATATTCTTTCAGCCAATTAAGGGAAACATTCATCTTTTTATCCTCCTATCAGAACTGTGACAAAAAGCGCATGTCGTTTTCGTAAAGCAAGCGCAGATCGTCAATGTTGTATTTCATCATAGCCAGTCTTTCCAGACCCATACCGAAGGCAAAGCCCTGGTATTTGGTGCTGTCTATTCCGCAGTTTTCCAAAACTACCGGGTTGGTTACACCGCAGCCCAAAATTTCTATCCAGCCTTCGCCTTTGCACATGCTGCAGCCTTTGCCGCCGCATTTGAAGCAGGTCATGTCCATTTCAGCGCTGGGCTCGGTATAAGCGAAATGATGGGGACGGAAGCGCACCTTTGTCTGTTCGCCGAACATCTTTTTCACAAAAGCTTCCAGTGTGCCTTTCAGGTCAGCCATTGTCAGGCCTTCCTGCACCACCAGGCCTTCTATCTGATGGAACAGCGGTGAGTGTGTCGCGTCGATTTCGTCAGCGCGGTATACACGGCCGGGAACAATAACCCTGATGGGCAGGTCCTGGCTGAGCATTGTGCGCACTTCCATCGGGCTGGTCTGTGTTCTCAGCAGTACATTTTCGGTGATGTAGAATGTGTCCTGTGTGTCACGGGACGGATGGCTTTTGGGCATGTTCAGCATTTCAAAGTTGTATTTGTCATATTCAACTTCCGGGCCTTCCACCACTTCAAAGCCCATGCCCAGGAATATCTCTTTAAATTCGTCCAAAACCAGCTGCAGCGGGTGGCGCTTGCCCATTTCCAGCTCTTTGCCGGGCAGGGTTATGTCAATTTCTTCTTCGGCCAGCTGTTTTTCCAGCATCCGCCGGTTTATCCGGGCAGTCTTGCTTTCCAGCGCCTGCTCGATATCGGACCTTACTTCGTTGGCCAGGGCACCCATAACAGGCCTTTCCTCGGCACTCAGTTTACCCATTTGTTTCAGGATAGCTGTAACTTCGCCTTTTTTGCCGCTGTATTTTACCCTGATTTCTTCCAGGGCAGACAGGTTGTCAGCGGCGCTGATTTCTGCCAGAGCGTTGGCTCTGATACTTTCCAGTTGCTCTTTCATAATCTTCTCCTTTATTTTTTAAATGACATCAGGGGGAAAACAAAAAAGCCTTCGCCCCCGTAAAACAGGGACGAAGACTGTATATCTCCGTGGTACCACCCATATTTTTGCACAACAAGCAAACACTCATTTTGCCTTTAACGGTGCATGCCGGCGAAACCTACTGCATTTTTCAGCCCCGCTTCTCCCAAGGGAACTTCATCTGTGTCCGTCTGCGCCTTTTCACCGGCCGGCGCTCTCTTTTCAAGACTTGTCACAAACTACTTTCCTTGTTCACAGAATTTAAAAATATTTTATCACCTTTTAAAAATTTTTGCAATAGTTTACACAAATATGTGTTATACTTTATCAAAAGATTTGCAGGAGGTGTTTATGTACACCATAGGCGTTGATATGACAACCGTTTCAAGAATAAAGAAAAGCATGGAAAATCCCCGTTTTGCACCGTTTGTTTTCGGCGAAAAAGAAAGGGAACTTTTTTGCGCCCAAAACCCGAAATACCATTCGCTGGCGGCCAACTTTGCCGCAAAGGAAGCCTTTGCCAAGGCTTTGGGCAGTGGGGTGCGCGGCTTTGGCCTCAATGAGGTGGAAGTGCTGCGCGATGATATGGGCGCGCCTTATTTTGTCTTTTCCGGCAAGGCGCTGGAAATAGTGCTGTCCGGCAGGTACACGGCGCAGGTTTCCCTGTCCCACGAAGGTGACACGGCCATTGCCATGGTACTGCTGGAAAAGGGAATGGGGATAAAAAAACTGTAATTTTGTGAGTAAATCACTTTAAACACAAGGGGATTTTTTGTATAATAAATCGATAATTTATTTATTATGAGAATTAAAAAGGAGAGATAAAAATGCAGACCAACAGAAAAATTGCAGACAGCATTTACTATATAGGCGCCAATGACCGCAGGCTGGCGCTGTTTGAAAATATGTTTCCCATTGAAAACGGAGTTTCTTACAACTCTTACTTTATAGACGACGAAAAAACAGCCGTGCTGGACACAGTAGACCGCTTTGTGTCCGAGCCGTTTTTTGAAAATGTGGACAAACTGCTGGCCGGCCGCCGGCTGGACTACCTGGTGGTGCACCACATGGAACCTGACCATGCCGCCAATATAGGCCGACTGATGAGAATGTATCCGGAAATGAAGGTGGTTTGCAGCGCCAAAGCCGGACAGATGATAAAACAGTTTTTCGGCACAGACCTGGGCGAGCGCGCTGTATATGTAAAGGAAGGGGATAAGCTGGAACTGGGCAGCCACACACTGACATTTATAGCCGCCCCAATGGTTCACTGGCCGGAGGTAATGCTCAGCTATGAAGAAAAAGAGGGAATACTCTTTTCCGCTGACGCATTCGGCAGTTTCGGCACACTGGACGGCACAATATTCAACGACGAGGCACTGATAGACGAAGCCTGGTATGCGGAAGCCGGCAGATACTACACCAACATTGTGGGCAAATACGGCCCCCAGACACAGGCGGTTCTGAAAAAAGCCGCAGGCCTGGACATAAAGATGATAGCTCCTCTGCACGGCTATATCTGGCGCAGCAACATAGGTGACTTTATTGCAAAATATGACCTGTGGAGCAGATACCGGCCGGAAGAAAAAGGCGTGCTCATCGCCTATGCTTCCATGTACGGCAACACCGAAAACGCAGCCAATGCCCTGGCTCTGGCCCTGGGTGAAAGAGGCGTAAAAAATGTTCGGGTAAAGGATGTTTCCGTAACAGATGTATCCAACCTGATTTACCTGGCTTTCAGATACAGCCATATTGTAATCGCCAGCTGTACCTACAACCTGGCAATTCACCCCAAAATGGAACATTTCCTGCTGGACATGAAAGCCCTTAACCTGCAAAACAGAACAGTGGCCCTGATAGAAAACGGCTCCTGGGCACCGGCAGTAATCAAAAATGCCACAGAGATATTCTCTTCCATGAAAGATATGAGAATAATGGAAGAAAAAGTGCTGATAAAATCCGCACTGCAAAGCGGCGAGCAGATAGAAGCTTTGGCCGACGCTTTGGCAAAAGATGTAAAATAACAGGATGTAAATATACCGCCCGGCAGTGAATAAAAAGCCTTGCCAGTCTGCATACTATATTCAGAACGATGAAACAGAGGTGCAGATATGGATGTAAAAAGAGGCGAGGTTTTTTATGCCGACCTCAGCCCGGTGGTGGGCAGTGAGCAGGGAGGCACAAGGCCGGTACTTATAGTTCAGAACGATGTGGGCAACCGCCATTCCCCGACGGTTATTGCGGCGGCAATCACCTCCCGACAGGACAAGACAAGCCTGCCCACACACATAGCCATAAAGGGCGACAGCTGCGGACTGTCAAAGGACAGCGTGGTGCTTTTGGAGCAGATACGCACCATAGACAAGCAGCGCCTGAAGGAAAAAACCGGCAGGCTGGACGACACAGACCTGCAAAAGGTCAACCGGGCGCTGAATATCAGCTTCGGATTAAATGATACTTATTGAAAAGACCCCGGGTTTCCGGGGCCTTTTTTGTTGCCATTGTGCGGCGGCAGATGATATAATCTGTACAGAGGTGATGTTATGCAAAAGAAAATTCTGCCGGTTCTCCTGGCTGTTTCGGTGGTTGCAAATATTTTTCTTGGTTACACCCTTTACAGCCAAAAACAGCAAGAACAGACCAAATTGAACAATTCTTTCAACGCCGAAATCAGCTTTGCTGTCAGCCGACGGCAGGATTTCTGCGAAAAGGGTGACAGCCGGAGCTATATGGCTACAGCCGCCCATGTCTACGCCCGGTGCCGGATATATGAGGACAGCCGGAATTATGACTATATGTATCACAGCCGGCTGGACGAGCTGTACAATGTGCTCAGCCTTCTGCCGCAGTATACATCCCGGGAGCCGGAAGAATTGCTGGAAGCGCTGCAAGGACTGGATTTTGACCGGCAAAAATCGGACATAGCTACTCTCACCAAATTTACCTCGCGGATAAGGGCTCAGGAACAAAACGAAAAGGCAAACGGGCAATAAAATTTTTTCTGTGTCATAAAAACGCGGCGGATATAATCAAACAAAAAAACAAAGGCGGACTTTATGTCCGCCTTTTATTATTTTTATTATTCTTTTGTCAGTTCTTCCAGGAAGCAGCACAGATATTCAAACATTTCCTTGAAGGAGTCCAGCAGAACAAATTCTTCCGGAGTATGTGCGCCGTCGCCTTTGGGACCGAATGTGATTATATCCATTTCGGGCTCTTTGCCGTAGAACACGCCGCATTCCAGGCCGCCGTGGGTGGCTTCCACTTTCAGGTCAACGCCGAATTTTTCCTTCATCAGCTTTTTGTGCAGTTCTCTCATCTTTGAGTTGGGGTTGTACTTCCAGCCTTTGAAGTTGGCGCCTATTTTCACATCATAACCGAATACATCGGCCAGTGCCATAATTTCTTCGCCCATGGCATCCTGTCTGGAATCATCGCCGCTTCTGGCCAGTGTCCATACCTTGATTTCGTCGTCCTGTACCTGAACGGCGCCCAGGTTGTTGGAGTTCAGCACATGTCCTTTTATTTCAAAGCTCATATCCCTTACAGTTGCGGGCACTGTCAGCACAAACTGTACCAGGCGTTTGCTCTGTACATCGTCCAGCATCTTTTCAGGAGCGTCGCAGGGGCCAAATTCACATACAAAACCTTCATCTGTAACACGCAGTTCCTCTTTGATGTCAGCCACTGTCTTTTCAATTTCTTTCATGGCTGTGTCTGCGTCCCGTACACTGATAACGGCTTTTGTATCAGATATAATGGCGTTCATCTTATCGCCGCCGTTGAAGGAAGCTACAACGGTTTTTGTGCTCAGGGAAACATGGTTGATAATTCTGGCCATCAGTTTGGCTGCATTTCCTCTGCCCTGGTCAATGGCACCGGCAGAGTGGCCGCCTTTGAGTCCGTGGATAAACAGGGAGATAAAGTTGCCTTCTGCTTTCTGCCATACCGCTTTCTGTGTCATAACCAGTTCCAGGCCGCCGGCACAGGAAACTGTGGTCACGCTCTGGTCCATTCCGCCTGCGTCCATGTTTATCATTCTTTTTGCTGTAAAAGCATCTTTGGACAGGTCTTCTGCACCCAGCAGGCCTATCTCTTCACCGGATGTGAACACACATTCCAGCGGAGGGTGCACCAGGTCGTTTCTGGACAATACACCCATCATATATGCCACGGCGTTGCCGTTGTCTGCGCCCAGGGTTGTTCCGCGGCTGCGCAGTTTGCCGTCTTCTATGTACAGCGGCAGCGGATCTGTTTCAAAGTTATGGTCAGATTCCGGCAGTTTTACGCACACAATGTCGGTGTGTCCCTGCAGCATTATCGGCGGCAGATCTTCGCAGCCGGCACTGCCTTTTTTCTTCAGCACAACATTGTTATATTCGTCTTTGTAAGCGTCCAGGCCCAGTTCTTTGCCCCAGTTGTAGATGTATTCGGCCACGGCCCGTTCGTTGCCGCTGCCTCTGGGTATTCTGGATATATCCTCAAAAAAGCGGAGCACATCCGCCGGCTCATATCCTTCTGTTACATATTTCATATTTATTTCCCTCCCATATAAATGTTAGTTTTATTATATAAACCGCATTTGAAAAATACAAGGCTTTTTTCGCTCCTGCTCTTTTGGGCATAGGACAAGTTGCACAAATACCAAACTCAAAAGCTTCAAAATTTCCTTTCCGCAGGCAAAATGTGTGTATACAAAATACAGTTGATTTCCAAAATACCCCTTATTTTTCAGGGATAACCTGATAATCAAAAAAATATCCTGCATAAATGTATCTGTATAGAATACAAATGTATTTAAATGATAATCAAAAATAGTAAAATATTCGTAATAAATTACAAAATACAGGTGTTATAAGCCTGTTTAATTGGTAAAACAAATAAAAAAGCTGCACAAAAACCCACTGGGTTTAAATTTACTTTGTTTATGTTGCACAATTTTTATTTACAAAACTGTCCGAAAATGCATTTCCGGCAATTTCAGGGCCGGAAAAAATGCTTGCAAAAAAGCATTTCCGGTATTATCATAGTCACAACACAAAATTGACACAGTTTTATCCGAAGGGAAAGACAATGTAATTTTATGTTGAAAACAATGTATAAAAAATCAAGAAAGTGAGGAAATCTTCATGAAGGAGTTGTTTAAGGACTGGAGGGTTCACGCCCTGTGCCTGGCCCTGACACTGGCCGCCGAATTTATCGGTACAAAAAAATTTAATTTCGGGCCTGTCAGCTTCTCGTTGCTGCCCATGCTGTATGCGTTGATATTCGGCATGATACTGGGCGTGTGCAAGCTGATAAAGCCGCAGACCATGAAGACCGCCTCCCCCTACATCGGCATAAGCGTAATGCTCCTGACAGTAAAAATGGGCGCCAGCATAGGCCCCAACCTTGGCCGGATAGTAAAAGCCGGCCCGGCGCTGATATTGCAGGAATTCGGCAACCTGGGCACTATTTTTGTAGCTCTCCCGGTAGCCTTGCTTTTGTTCAAAATGGGCAGAGCCGCGGTTGGTTGCTCTTTCTCCATCAGCCGCGAAGGCTCGCTGGCCATAATAGCAGATTTGTACGGTCTGGATTCGCCGGAAGGACAGGGTGTCATGGGCGGTTACATCACCGGTACCGTTCTGGGCACTGTGTTCAACGGACTTATGGTATCATTGCTCATATCACTTAATATTTTTCACCCGTATGCACTGGCTATGGCGGCAGGTACAGGCTCGGCATCTATGATGAGCGCAGCCCTGGCGCCGATTGTGGAAACATTCCCGGCAATGGCCGAGCAGGTAACGGCCTACGCCTCCACATCAAATATGCTGTCAACGGTTGACGGAATGTACATGAGCCTGCTTATGGGCATTCCGCTTACCAACTGGCTGTACAAAAAACTGGGCGGCAAGCCCAATCCCGCACCGCAGCGGGAGCAAGAAAAAGCAAAGGAGGAAGTATAAATGTCAGAATGGGCAACAAGGATTAAAGTATTGGTCATCAGCGCGGTTTTTGCCTCTATAGCCAATGCCATAACTTCTTATAAAGCCGATCCGGCAAATATGGTCACTCCGCTGGAATCCGTTCCCGGCCTGCTTACAATGATAGCTATGATAATAGTAGGGTGTTTTTTGCAGGAGGTCCTGGAAAAGACTTTCAAATTCCACCTCCCCACAATTCTTTATATATCCACAATATCTGTAATTGCCAGCATACCGGGTGTTTCTCCCATAGCTGATTTTGTGGTTACAGAATTTAACAAAGTGGGTCTGCTGCCGCTGTGCACACCGATACTGGCTTATGCCGGTATATCCATCGGCAAGGATATGGAAACTTTCAAAAAACAGGGCTTTGCCATTATATGCGTGGCGCTGTGTACATTTTTCGGAACATACATCGGCAGTGCTGTGATTGCACAGCTGGTTTTGAAACTTACCGGAGTTATATAATCTTTATAATAAAAAAGCGGAGCATTGCTCCGCTTTTTTATTTTTCCGGCGTCAGTGCTTTTGCCTGCCGGAATATATCCCCCAATACACCTATATAGCTGGCTTTCCACGGCTTGTTGCGGCCGCAGAAATGCACAATGGCGCTGTTGTTTTTTATCCATGCCCGGTTGATGCCTTTTTCTATGGCTGACGGCAGCATCAGCAGTCTTTCGCTCATATTGTATATAAACGGGTTCAGGTCAATTATCCTGTCGCCGTACAAAGCGCTGATTATATCCTGGTCGGGCAGAACCAGGCGCATTTTGTTTTTTTGTATATAATCTATCACCTCTTCGGTGCTTTGCTGTTGTCGCAGCAGCTGTATATTCATCATCATCACACCGGAGTTTATATACGGGCTGCCCTCCTCCATCTGAAGGCGCATGGCGTTGATGTTGGTCAGAAACCTGCCCACATGGCTGGCGGCGGCAAAGTAATTGTCCCCAAAATCTATATTGTACAAACTTGTCAAATCTTTCAGCACCACGATGTCGGGGTCAAGATACAGCACCCTCTGCACATGCTGGGGCAAAAACCTGGCGGCAAATATTCGGTAATACATTTCCTTGGGATATCTGTCCGTTATGGGCGCGCCGGCCAGCATGTCATCACATATTTTTATATCATGTGTGCGCCGCCTTGCCGGCAGGCTGCTGTTTATCTTTTCAAAATCCTGCCGGTCCAGGCTGGAATTCATCACATATATTTCCAGCTCCGTCCCGGGGTGACAGTGGACAAGGGATTTCAGCATAACGCACAGGATATCTACATATCCGCTGTTAAGGGTTACCAGTATATTCATTCTTTCCTCCGAAAAATTACACTTTTCATTTTTTTATACAGCAGTACTGAAAGCAGGGACAAAAGTGTTTGCAGTACCAGCGCCAGGACAAACTGCGGCGAACGGGGGTTATGGATATTGGCGCCCATCATGCCGGTCAGTATTATTCCCGGCAGCATACCGGTCAAAGAGCCGGCCAGATACTGCGCATAGGGAATTTTCTTTGCTCCGCAGTAAAAGCTGACTATATCGCAGGGCAATATTCCCACCAGGCGTATCATATAAGAAAAGAACAGTGCGTTTTCCCCTTGAAAACGGTCCAGTTCCCGGAGTTTTTCGTATTTTACGGCCAGCTTGCCCAGCGCAGACGGATTGGCGGCCCTTCCCAGCGCATATCCGCTGCTCAGACACAGGCATACGCCGGCGGCGTTAAGCGCCAGGGCGGAAAAGAAACTGCCGGTCAGCGCTCCTCCTGCCAGGTACAGTGCCTGTATCGGGATTACCATCACTATCCCTTTGACAAGATAAACTGCCAGCAGTAATATCAGCGAAAAAACTGCACTGCCGTCCCGCAGCTGCATAATCTGCCTTATATTTATGCCGCCCCGGCCTATCAGCACCGCCCCGACGACAAGCAGGGCCAGCGCACCTGTAATGTTCAAAGATATTCGTGTTGATTTTTTCATTTGCATAATCCGTTTCTGATATATTGTGGCCGGCGGTACCGGTATATATTCCTTGAAATGCCTTTGTGATTTTGTCACCGCGGCTAAAGCGGCTGTTTAGTATAATAATAGACATAAAATAAAAAAATTATGTGTTAAAACCAATCGGGGGGCAAAAATATGATATATGACATAGCTATAATCGGTGCCGGTCCGGCAGGTCTTTCGGCGGCCATTTACGGACGGAGAGCAGGCCTTAGCACCATTTGTTTTGAATCAAATGTCCACGGCGGACAGATAATAAACACACCGGAAGTGGAAAACTACCCGGCCCTGGGCAAGGTAAGCGGTGTGGAATACGCATCAAATATTTACGACCAGGCTGTGGGCTTTGGCGCTGTTGTGGAATACAAAGCAGTTACAGATGTGGATTTTTCCGGCGAGATAAAAAAAGTTATCTGTGGCGATGAAGAATACCGGGCGAAATCTGTCATAATAGCCACAGGTGTAACCAGAAGAAAGCTGGAAATCCCCGGTGAGGACAGACTGCTGGGTGCCGGCGTAAGCTATTGCGCCACCTGCGACGGCCTGTTCTTCAAAGACAAAACAGCCGTTGTGGTAGGCGGCGGCAACACAGCGCTGGAAGATGCGGTATACCTTGCCGGCATATGTGAAAAGGTGTATATCATACACCGCCGCGACACCTTCCGCGGAGATCAGCACGAAGTGGAGAAGGTGCTGAAAAACGAAAAAATCCAGGTGGTTTACGACACAATCCCCCTGTCCATCGAAGGCAGCGGCAAAGTGGAAAGGCTCAGGGTCAAAAATGTAAAAACAGGCGAGGAAAAGGATATATTCACATCCGCCGTGTTTGTAGCCGTGGGTCTTATTCCCCAGAACGATATGTTCAAAGGTAAAGTGGAACTGACATCTGACGGATATATCATGGCAGATGAAAGCTGTAAAACCAGCGTGGAAGGCGTTTTTGCCGCCGGCGATACCCGCAACAAAACCCTCAGACAGCTGGTAACCGCCACATCCGACGGCGCAGTGGCCGCCACAGCCGCCGCCGCTTATGTAAGGTCAAAGGAATAATCTTCAATAAAAAATCCGCACATCAGTGCGGATTTTTGTTTTGATGAAAAAAGCAGCCGCCGGCCGCTTTTTTCTGTGTTATAGAAGGAGATAAAAATATCTGTAGTCTGCATTAAGCTGTTTTAAAAACAGGAAAATTTCCGGTTTCAGCCGCGGAGGAAAGGCGACAGGAATTTTTCCCTGTGGCCGTCATCATAATCATTGTCCCGGCGCATTTTTTCCAGTTCTTTCTGTTCTGACAAAAGATTTTCCTTCGCCGCTACCGGCACTTCCTGCGCCTGCCGGCGGGGAATTACAACTATCCCGTCATTGTCGCCGATTATTATGTCCCCGGGCATAACTGCCTGGCCGCCGCATACAACCGGCACATTTATCTCTCCCGGCCCGTTCCTGTACGGCCCTTGGGGGGTGACGGTCTTTGCATACACTGCCAGGGTGGAATTGTTTATGTCGTCAATATCCCTGACTGCGCCGTCAACCACAAATCCCCCTATGCCTTTTTTCTGCCGGTATGCAATCATCATGCCGCCCACCATCGCGCGCCGTGTACAGCCGCCGCAGTCGATAACTATCACATCGCCTTTTTGGGCAAGATCTATGGCCGCTTTTGTAAGGGTCTGTTCTTCGGCTACCGCCGGCACATATTCAAACTTGTCTGAAAACAATCCGCTCCCTCCCATTCTGAATATAAGGGTATCATCTGCCGCGCACCTGTGTCAAGCCTTGGGCCTTTTGCACCGTTTCCATAATAAGTATGTGAACTTTTCCGCCTAAATGTGGAAATGTTCACATATATATGTTAAAGTATAGGAAAACAGATTTTACGGTGATATCATATGTTCAATTCTTCAAAAGCAGTGGTAAAAATAGTGGCGATATTTGCCTTTCTGATACTGACCTGTGCTGTGGGCGCGAAACTGTTTTTCAAAACAGACCCTTCTGCGGCGCTGGATGACAACCCGGATGCGGCGGAAAACGGTGTCGTGACCGGGGACCTGCGGCGGGCGCAGGCTGATTTTCGGCAAAACGGACTGAAAGGTATGTGGATAAGCTATCTGGAATATCAGAACCTGGACTTTTCCAGCCGGCAGGCATTCACACGGGACATTCGGAAAGTTTTTTCCGACTGCAAGGCAATGGGGCTCAATACAGTTATAGTTCATGCCCGCGCTTTCGGCGACGCATTTTACCCCTCATCCTACTTCCCATACAGCCATATAATCACAGGCAGCCAGGGCACAGACCCGGGCTATGACCCGCTGGAAATAATGGTGGAAACCGCCCATGCAACCGGCCTGAGGATAGAAGCCTGGGTAAACCCCTACCGTGTAAAGCTGGGCAACAGTATGCCGAAGGAGCTGTCAGCAGACAACCCGGCACAGAACACCGCCCTTACCATAACAACCGACAGCGGGATATTTTACAATCCGGCCCTGGCAGAAGTCAGGGACCTGGTCACCGCCGGCGTTGTGGAAATTGTGGAAAATTATGATGTGGACGGCATACATTTTGACGACTATTTTTACCCGGACACATCAGAGGAAATCGACAGCCGGCAGTACCGGCGGTATGATGGAGATATGTCCCTGGAAGACTGGCGCAGGGAAAATGTAAATATGCTTATCAGGCAGGTTTACGGCGCAGTAAGACAGGCGGATGACAGCGTCACCTTCGGCATCAGCCCCCAGGGCAATGATGACAACAACTACAATATGCAGTATTCCGATGTGGCCCTGTGGCTGTCACAGCCGGGCTATGCCGATTACATAATGCCGCAGCTGTACTGGGGTTTCAATTATACCACAGCCTCCGGCAGTGACCGCTACGCTTTCAAAAATTTAAGCTACGACTGGTCAGAGTATAAAAGGACCGCCGGTGTAAAACTGTATGTGGGTCTGGGCGCATACAGGATAGGTGACGGCGACGGCAGTGCAGCCGCCAGCAGCGAATGGCAGACCGGCGACAACCTGAAAAAAATGATGGAAGTAATAGACGCCAACCCCAACCTGGACGGATACGCAATTTACAGCTACAACAGCCTGTTTGGTAATACAAAATATTCAGACCTGGCCCGGCAGGAAGTACAGAATATAACCGATTACAACAAATAAAAAGCAAGGGGGCTTCCCCCCTTGCTTTTGCATTTTTATTTTATGTATATTATTTTTTTGCCGGCTTCCTCATCGCAGTTATCTTCTGCCCGCATGTACATTTCTTCTGTCTTTTTCTGTATCTCCTGCAGATCTTCAATGGTTTTGCTTATCTGATTGAACAAAGTGTAGTACATGGATTTGTAGTCTGTCATAATATCACCCCGTCTGTTATTTTAGAACAATTAGTTCTAAAAATCAATAGAACAATTTGTTCTTGATTATACTGTACACAGGTGATTTTATGAAAGTGTACAAAAGAATTAAAGACCTGCGCGAAGACAGTGATTTAACCCAAAGCCGGCTGGCCCGGCGGCTGAACATCAGCCAGCGCAGTTACAGCTATTATGAAAAGGGTGAAAGGATGATATCTCCGGAGCTTTTGGCCCGCCTTGCGCTGTTTTACGGCACATCGGTGGACTATATCCTGGAACTTACCGACAATCCGCAGCCTTATAAATGAAAATAACAAAAACACACAGTTTGCAGTATAAAAATTTTCAGAAAATCTGCATCAAAAAAACAGCCGGTTTGTGATAAACACAACCGGCTGTTTTGCATTGGTGGAGACGGAGGGGCTCGAACCCACGACCTCTCGGATGTGAACCGAACGCTCTGACCAGCTGAGCTACGCCTCCATACTATTTAATTATAATATCACTCTTTTTCAAAAATGTAAAGGTCTTTATATGTCGTAAACAACAGATTGTTTAAAAAATTACCTGACATATGATGCAGAGGCCGCAATTTAAAAGCGTTGTACCCGCCTGAACAGCAGATACAATGCAGATAAATAATTTTTTTATTCCGGTATTTTCAAAAGCTTGGATTGTGTTTCCATACACCGTCTTCCAAAACAAGCAGATAATCAAAATAAGAAATATCATATCCCTCGTTTGGGTCTGCAAACAGCCTTACTGTGGCCTGCGTTTCGTCTTTTTGTATAACCTCTCCGCCGGTATATACCATGTTTGGTATGATGCTTACACCGTTTGCAGAAGTCAGCTTATACAGCCTGCCGCCAATTTCTTTCAGTATCGGCGCCGGTATGTTATCGGTGGGGTGCAAACCCAAATATGGGTAAAGATAATTTTCAATATACCGCTGGGACAGGCAGCCGGAAGCCTTTTGGAGAAAATCCCGTATACTTTCATATTCTGATACCGGCACATATTCCCGGATTTCTGAAAATTTTTCGCCGTTCAGCGTGTAGCTGTATTCTGCCTGTACAATGTCACCTTCATCGGATATAGCCGGCGCAGAAAACAGCCAGTAAGTATAATTGTTTTCTTCCTTTGAAATGTCCATGGCTGTATCAATCAGTTCTTCATCGCTTATGTTCTGGCTGTCTTTATTCTGCTCAGAAGTTATGCTGTTGCTGTCTGTATCAGGTGACTGTAAATCCTTCTGCCCACACCCAGCCAAAGCTATAATAAATATAAAAACTATAAAAATGCTGATAATCTTTTTCATATAACATCCCGCCTTTGCGTAAGTTTTAACTATATAAATTATACTATAAAATAATCTTCCAATAAAGTAGCCGGCCGTTTTCTCCTTAATGTCAAACTTTAAAGTGAAAAAAATATACAACTGACACAAAAAGCTATCTGTGTATAAAAATTCTTCCGGGCTTATGCCGGAAAATGCCTTGAAAATTGCGGAAAAATACAGGCGTGTCCCCCAAATGTTTCCCAAAAAGCAAAAAGCAGCCTTTTTGGGGCCGTTTTGTGAAAATCAGAAATATAGCAAAATTAGGCTGAAATGCCGAAAATATTAGAAAAACAAAACAAAAACCCTTGATTTTGTTACAAATCAAGGGTTTCTTTCTGGTTGCGGAGGCTGGATTTGAACCAACGACCTTCGGGTTATGAGCAAAAACAGGGTATTGCAGCAACCTGTATATCCTGTTCTGCTTTTTCATATCTTTGCACAGATTATCATAACTTTTGAAAAAATCAGCTGGTTTTTGCTTGATTTATGCCCCAAAATGGGCAAAAATGCGGGGCTTGTTCACCAAAAGTTCCCCACTTACATACGCCCGCAAACACGCTGAAACAAAGGATAAAAACCATTAAAAGCTGTATCAGAATACAAAAAATATCAACTCACACTCACCCAAATGTCCCCTAAAATTGAATATTTGTCCATTTCCGGCTGATTGTTCGTGCTTTTCCAAGTGCGGCGGTCAGCCATTTTTTATTTCCAAAATATTAAAAGCGGTTTGAGTATATGACAGATATGCAAGATGCGCAATTCTATTGCCCGGGCGAAAAGTATTTTCAAAATACGAAAAACGATTTCAATGTATATCAGATAATCAAAGCTGTGCTTCATATTTTTCGGCCGGCCGGAAAGAAAAAATAAGCCGGTACTTATTGCAACTCCAAGGCAAGCGGAGCGCAGCGGTTTTATCAAAATTTTCGAGTCCCTTACTTGATAAATAGTAACACTAAACGCCCATTTTGCACAGCAAGGAGTATACAATGGCCAATGTAAAACTGTATAAAACAGGGAAGGAATATCAGATGGTTTCCCGCTCTTACGGATACACTGAGTTTGTGAAACCCGAAACGGAAGATGAAAAAATCAAAGAGAGGCTGAGAATATCCTTTTCCAGAACGAGGAGCCGTATAAGGGAGCTGATTGTTTGCAATCATTTTGAGCACTTTGTAACCGTGACATTCAAAGACGACAACGGACAGCCTCCGCAGAGAAAGCCGTCTTTAAGAAAGGTCGCCAATGCGCTTAGAGCCATAAAACGCATCGCCCCTGACCTGAAATATATGATTGTACCGGAAATATCAGACAGCGGCAGATTTCATGTGCATATACTCACCAGCCTGCCGCCGGAAATTTTGACGCCGTTTACAACCATGGATGACTTCTTGCCGGAAGAAATACTCAAAAAGATTGAGTATGGTGTACAGTGCTATGACGCTCCCGTCTTTTCCAAAAGGTGCGGCTTCACTTTGGTGGAAAAGATAAATTATCTGGATGAAACCACAGACAGGATTTCCACATACCTGTGCAAAACAATGTATTTTGACAGAATGAGAGGATACGAAAAAGGCACCCGCAGGGTTATTACCAGCAGAAATCTGGAAAGAAAACAGCTGCTTTTTGCCGGAGAAATCAGTGACGAGGATTATGAAATGTTTGAACTTGCAGCAACAAAAGTAAAAGAAAACATGTCGGGTAAAACATTGGTGTTTGACGGTCAAAGCGTGTTGTTTGGAGAGAATGACTATCAATAAATTCAAACATTGTAAATTTTTGTTCTGTTTTATACAATATTTTTAAAGGATATATAGCATGTAATAAAATATAATTCGGTGGAAAAGAAATGACAATAGAACAAGTAAGAAAAATGTCTTTGGAAGAAATAAAATATCAGTATGTACAGCACATGGAAAGTCAGGGGCTGTCCAAAAGTACTATTAACTGCTCAAAATTAAGTGCATTTTATATTATGAAAAATATGCCGGAAGTTGATTTTTGGCAATTGATTTATTCGGATAACTATATTGAAAACGGCAGAATTTATCTTGAAAAAATCTTAACTGAAAAAGGTTCAAAAGATGTTGAAAGAGATGCAAAATGGCATTTATCCCATTTGAGAAGGTTTAGAAGATTTTTAGATGGGCAGGTATCAAGGCTCCGCAAAGAAGAAATGAATTTGACTGTATCAAAAACAAAGGTTAGTGAAATACCACCAAGAAGGGTAAGAAATATCAGTATACCCGAGCCGAGCAGAGAGCAGGTTGTCTTATACCTGAAGCAATGGGAGAGTCTGGATAATTACCGTGAGCAGGAAAAGGCACTGGACAAGCTTTTCTTTGAAACAGCTCCGGAGAATAGAGATTTGTCGGACATCCTTATAAAAGCTGCTGCGCTGAATGATTTTTACAGTACAAAAGTCTTTTCAATATATTCCATGGCAAAACATATATATGAGCTGGATATTGACAACAGGCTTCGGAGAAAAGACCCAAATCTGGTGGACGATATTAAGTCTATTTATGCAAACGGTAAAGTTAGAAACCACTATTCATTTGCAACAAAATATTGCAGCCATCATTGCCCGGACCGGTATCCGATATTTGATAGCTATGTAGAAAAAATGCTGAGGTATTTCAGGGACGCATATGGCTTTGCTGATTTCAGAAACAAAGATTTGAAAAAGTATAGCATTTTTAAAAATGTTATACTTAAATTCATAGAATATTTTGATTTGAAAGAATTCACATTGAAAGAAATAGACAGGTACCTGTGGCAGGCAGGAAAAGAGTATTTTAATAAGTTTGAATAGTTTATTACTGAAAAGGTGATATGTGTATTACATATCACTTTTTCTTTGCATAAATACAATAATTAAGCTTTGAATGCAGTTTTTTAAAATTATTTATTTAAAGCCAATTACCATTGAATAGCACTGTTTGATTGATAATAATCTGCCTTTGTGTTATATTATAAAATATATAACTATATGTATAAATAAGGGATAGATATGCAGATTATAGACAACATACAAAACACTGTTGGCGAAGATTTAAAAAATACTATTAAAAAAGGCAGCAAGGTGTCAATCGCTGCTGCCTGTTTTTCAATTTATGCCTATCAAGAACTGAAAAAAGAGCTTGAGGGAGTAGAGCAACTGCAATTTATTTTTACCTCTCCGGCTTTTATCAGTGAAAAAACTCCAAAAGAAAAAAGAGAGTTTTATATTCCCCGCATAAACCGTGAGCGCAGTATATACGGCACTGAATTTGAGGTGAAGCTGAGAAACGAGCTCACACAAAAAGCAATAGCTAAAGAATGCGCGGACTGGATAAGAAGAAAAGTTGTATTCAAGTCAAATGTTACATCTGAAAATATGACGGGTTTCATCAATGTTGATGAAAGCTCTTATTGTCCTGTAAACGGATTTACAACAGTTGATTTAGGATGTGAAAGAGGTAACAACGCATACAGTACCGTTATGAAAAACAGCAGCAATGAAAATGGAAGATATTTCTTGCAGCTGTTTGACACAGTATGGAACGACAGCAAAAAATTGCAGGATGTAACGGATATTGTGCTGGAAAGCATATCAACTGCCTACAAAGAAAACTCCCCGGACTTCATATACTTTTTTACCCTTTACAATATTTTCAACGAATTTCTGGAAGATGTATCAGAAGATGTTCTGCCCAATGAGGCTACCGGATTTAAAAACAGCAAAATTTGGAATATGCTGTATGATTTCCAAAAGGATGCCGCACTTGCAATTATAAACAAACTGGAAAAATACAACGGATGTATTCTGGCTGACAGTGTCGGCCTCGGTAAAACCTTCACTGCGCTGTCGGTGATAAAATACTACGAAAACAGGAACAAATCGGTTCTTGTCCTGTGCCCCAAAAAGCTGTCGGAAAACTGGAATACATACAAAGGCAATTACATAAATAATCCGATAGCCTCGGACAGGCTGCGCTATGATGTTCTTTATCACACAGACTTGTCGAGGGAAAATGGCTATTCAAACGGAGTAAATTTAAGCGTTATAAACTGGAGTGCTTATGACCTTGTGGTTATAGATGAAAGCCATAACTTCCGTAACGGAGGCCAGGTATCCGGCGAAGACGAAAAGCAGAACCGCTACCTGAAACTTATGAACAAGGTAATAAAAGACGGTGTGAAAACCAAGGTGTTGATGCTGTCTGCCACTCCCGTGAACAATAAGTTTATAGATTTGAAAAACCAGCTCGCCTTGGCTTACGAAGGTGACGCAGCAGTTATAAATGAAAAGCTGAACACATCAAAATCCATAGACGACATATTCAGAAACGCCCAGAGGGCATTTAATGTGTGGAGCCAGCTGCCGGCCGCGCAGAGAACAACACAGACGCTGCTCAAAATGTTGGATTTTGACTTTTTTGAAGTGTTGGACAGCGTGACCATCGCCCGCTCACGCAAGCACATAGAGAAGTACTACAACACCCGGGATATAGGAAAATTCCCCGAAAGGCTTAAACCCATTTCAAAAAGACCGTCGCTTACCAGCCTTAGTGATGCAATAAATTACAACCAGATATATGAAGCCCTGATTTCGCTTAACCTTAAAATCTACACACCATCAATGTTTATTCTGCCTACAAAGCTGGAAAAATACATAGATGACCCGGCAGACGGTAGCCTTACTCAAATGGGCCGTGAGGAGGGTATAAGGCGCCTTATGAGCATTAACCTGCTCAAGCGCCTGGAAAGTTCTGTTTACTCTTTCAGGCTCACTATAGACAGGATAAGCAGGTACATCAAGGATACCGAAAAGGCACTGGAAAGGTATAGGGAAGGCCGCGGCCAGCTCAGTTTTATGGATATAGAGGATATATCCCAGCTGGACGATGACGACCGGAACACAGACCTGTTTACCGTCGGTAAAAAGATGAAGATTGATGTGGCGGATATGGATTATATATCCTGGCTGCGTGAGATTAAAAATGACGGTGATACTTTGGAGCTGCTGTCTATGATGGTGGCAGACATCACTCCGGAATATGATACCAAACTGCAAACATTGCTGAAAATGATATCGGATAAAATACAGCACCCGATAAACAGCGGCAATAAAAAAATACTTATTTTTACTGCTTTTGCTGATACGGCAGATTATCTGTATGACAACATAAGCGTGTTTGTGAAGCAGAATTTTGGCCTGAATACTGCCAAAATCACGGGTTCGGTTGAAGGCAAAACCACCGTGCCCAAAATGAAATGCGATTTGAATAATGTTTTGCTTAACTTCTCACCTGTGTCAAAAGGCAGGGATTTGCTGAAAAACAGCTCTGACCCGGATATAGATATACTCATTGCCACTGACTGTATTTCCGAAGGTCAGAACTTGCAGGACTGTGACTATGTGGTAAACTATGATATTCACTGGAACCCTGTCCGCATTATCCAGCGCTTTGGCCGCGTAGACCGTATCGGCAGCAAAAATAAATATATCCAGCTGGTAAATTTTTGGCCGGATATGGATTTGGACGAATACATAAACCTTAAAAGTCGCGTTGAAACCAGAATGAAAATCACCGTAATGACTTCCACCGGTGATGATGACCTGATTAACGCCGAAGAACAGGGCGACCTGGAATACCGTCGCAAACAGCTCAAACGCCTGCATGATGAGGTGGTGGATATCGAGGAAATGTCCGACGGTATATCCATAATGGATTTGGGCCTTAACGAGTTTCGCCTGGATTTGCTGGAATATATGAAAACCCATGACGATGTGGAAAAAGCACCTCACGGAATGCATGCCGTTATAAATGCTGATGACAGTGACAGCGGTGTTATATTTATACTCAAAAACATCAATGACAGCGTGAACAAAAATAACCGCAACCAGATACACCCGTTTTATATGGTGTATATTTCGGATGACGGAGAGATTGTATGCGACTATCTCAGCCCCAAGAAAATGCTTGATACAATGAGGTATCTTTGCAAGGGAAAATCACAGCC
>CALWZO010000006.1 GCA_944386045.1 uncultured Clostridia bacterium
CAAGGCCGGGGCGCGCATACCACAGTTTGTAATCCGGGTGCGCCGCCCAGAACTCCGGCGTGTAAAACCTCTGGATAAAATCCAGGTTGCAGTACACACCGGCAGTGTAGCCATGCTCTTTTATCCTCTCGCAAAATGCAGCAGTGATTTTCTGCACCAGCTCTTTGGTGACCACAATGCCAAACTGATTTTTGATATAGTCGGCGGAAAAATATTCCCAGTCAAAGAACAGCGGCAGCTCCGGCCGGTTGCCGTATTTTTCCACCAATGACACCAGGAAATCCGCCTCTTCCGCCGCCTCCGCCTCATCCTTTGCATAGCTGGCCAGGTAGGCGCTGTTTTTCAGACCATATCTGTTTATGTCCGCCATAAAGGCAGCCAGGTCGCTGTCCGGTGTATAACTGCCCGAGCTGTTTCGGGTGATGACAAAGGAAGCTTTGCCCTTTGCCGCCAGTTGCCTTACCGCGTCTGCCGCCTGATGGGCGGATATGTCCACTCCGTACATTTTTTATCCTCCTGTTATCTCTGCTGCCTGCTCCCGGCTTATTTTGCCTTTGTCCACAGCGTCCTGAACCATTGCCTGCGTCCAGTAGCCGGCGGCATACCATTTCTTTATCTTTTCATACCAGTTCATCAAATCACCTCCGGAACTGTATCTGTCATCATTGCTGTATAAGCTATTTGACTTTCCAGCTTTGACATCAGCTCATATATAAGTTGATTTGCAAGGTCTATTTTCTCTATAGCCTCTGTAACTTGTTTTCTCAACAAAGCATTTTCTTTAAGAAGTATCTCTGCATTATTCATAATATTTCCCCCATACCTTGATTGCACCATAGTCTACCCAGTTATTGGCGCCCAAAGAAGATTGATCAATATATATCCTAAAACCAACAGCTTTAATCAAATGAGGGTTTGCATTTTGATATACCAAAGTATCTTTTGGTACACTTACGCTATCGGATATATCTGCAATACTTCCATCTTCCAAAACTGCCTGTAAATGTACTTTGGAGTTGTTGCCGTATATGTCTTTTATTTTGAATTTATACGCCCATATAGGTCTATCCCATTTCCATTGCAGGTACTTATTATCCCCATCTGTGATGTAATAACCTGTTAATTCTGTATTGAAGCACCCCCAAGCACCGGGCGTATATTGATTTGCCGTGGTATTTGTTGTGACTTCTCCGAAAGGCTCTGTATTAGAAGTCATTTCCGGCGTTGTAAAGGGCAAAGAAGCGTCCAAAGCAGAAATTGCAATTTCGCTATTGAGTACATATTGTTGGATATTTGTACTCCTCATCATGTATTCAACTGAATTTTGAGTACTCATTAAAGTTGCGCACAATTGTGCATCGTTGACTATTTCTTCAATTGTTTTATCGCTCTTCAGTGACGCACACTTTAACCATATGTCTTTATCGTTTGTGGGCATTGCAGTTTTTCCATCGGGAACGCTAACTGCTCCGCCCATATTAAAATTTATCGTCCTGTCCTCCGTATCCAGCACAAAGGTGTACCACACCCCCTCTGTCAGCTCTATTTCCTTCTCACTGCCGCTTTGCACAGCATAGCTCTGCCCGTCTATGGTAAAGGCGGTGTATGTGCCGCCGGCTGTAGCCTTAAACTTGCCGTTGGCTCCGCTGCCGGACAGGATACTTTCTGACTGGGTGTAGACAAACAGCCCGTTGTCTGCCCGATCTACTATGCCGTCAGTATTATCATCATAAAATCCGGACTGCATATCACCTGCGCCGGAATTAAACACTGCATCTGCCAGGTCCTGCTTGGTTACGGTTTTCTGTGCATTTTCATTCATAACAGGTATTACAACGCTTCTTACCACCTCTTCCACCTTTTCCTGCATCCGCCTGGCGGAAAGGTTTGGGGTGTCAGCCATACCTATCACCCCTCGGCCGACCAGGTCAGCCTCTGTTATTATTTTCAGTTCCATATTTTCCTCCTATCTGTAAAATTTGCCCAGGGTGTATTCAATTCCTATCTCTGACAGTCCAAAGGGTTCATTCAGGCTGTCATTCTCAAATCTGAAAGCTGTTTTATTTACCCCTTTTATCCTTACGGACCTGCTCACGGTTTTGGGCGTTTTGTCACAGGACCAGGTAAATTTTGACCACTGTATATCCGACCATTTAAAATATCGGCATGTGGTGTCGTCATAAAACAGCTGTTTCCATATACCTTTTATCTGTGCAAAAGCCTTTACTGATGTGCGCAAAGATACATCACACACAGCCCACAGCCTGTATATACTTTTTTCCTTTGCGGCTGTGTCTTCTTTGAAGTCCCCGGTCTGCCACACTGCTGCTATAGGCTGTCCCCGGTCGTTGTAGCAGGCCGGAGACAAAAAATCTGTATAGAACCTGCCTATCCTGCCCTCCGTGTCTGCAAAGCACAGCCTGCCTTCCTGGACAAACAGCAATCTTATCTGCCTGTCTATTTTCCAGTGATAAGCTTCATACTGAAAATTTGAATACTCTTTGTCTATCTCAAAACTTTTTTGCAGACTGTCCAGAAGATATATGTCCCGGCCCAGCGCTATAACATAAAAATCGTTAAAAGCCACCGCCCGGGCGCTCTCCCGGCCTTTTGCAGACAGCAGCGACGGATTGATATAAAAACTGCGAAGCTGTGTGTAATACCGCTGCCGGTATTCGCTTTTTGTTATGGCATACACCCCGGCGTCTGTCAGAAACAACGGGTCATTTATAAGGTTTGCAAAACTCGACTTTGACACTGCGGGCGGGCCGTACATAGCGCTGGAAACCTGATAGGAATAAAAATTTTCATCATTGCCCCGGCACTCAAGTACAAAAATATTCCGGGATATACCTCCTGCATTTTTGTGGACAAACAATTTATCCTCACTGCGGCTGTATCCCACAATCTCGCTGTTGTCGCCGCCTATTATCCGCGTGCTGTCATTTCCGAACAGATACGGGTTTCCTGCCGCCGAAAACCATTGCCTTCCCGGGTGGGCCTTGCTGCCGCTTAAAAACAATGTATCCCGCCTGCCGCCTTTGCCAAAAGAAGTTATTACCGTGCACCCCTCCGGGGACAAACCGGCATTTTCGGCCGCCTTTTCGTATTCGATATACACATTGTCCTCTTTTCCGTCCCTGGATGCCGCAGGCGGAGAAGAAAATTTTACTATACCGGCAGCCCTGTTGACAGTCAGTCCGCTGTTTTCTTTTATTTCTGTGGCGCTCCCGTTTGTATCAAGGATCAAAGCCGATATCGGCCCTTCCCCCACATTCTGCCGGCTGAGCAGATACTCTGTGCTTTGGCCGTCTGATATAAAGCTTTCCTTTCTTTTGTCTGTCAGTATATTTACCTGCTCATAAGGCTGTCCGCCGCCGCCCGGAGTTCTGTGGGCATATATAACCGGGACATAAGCCTTGTCCCTTACAGAAGAAAAACTTTCGCCGTCATACACCAAAAAATTTTTCCCGTCCACAATATAAAGATACTCACCTATCTGCACGCTTCGGCTGAAATCATCATTAGCATCCCGCCATACCGGCTCGCCCTGAATGTAAAAAGTATTTTTGCAGTGGGTTATACACTGTGTACCCTCGCCGGTAACATAAAAATGTATTCCGTTTATATTGCCCTCCCACTGTTTTTCGTCCAGCCGGTAGCCTGTCCTTTTTCTCACCTTTCCCACTTCGCTTCGGACCATATTCAGCCCGTCAGTGCTCCTCTGCGGCGAAACATTACCCGGCGCGTGGACATAATCCACGCCTTTGAATGTGTCAAAAGTATATACACCGCGCTCGCTCTTAAATGTATTTTTTACACTCATCACACCACCTCAGGTCCATAACAGTCGGTTATTCTCATCTCCTGCGCTCCGGCCGCTTTTTGCAGGCTTTCCAAAAATCTCTGCCTGTAAACAGTATAAAAATACTCCTCTTCCTTGTCCGCATATACATAAGCCGCCAGTCCCATGGGTATACAAAACCTGCATAAAAACAGGTCCATCTCCACGCTGTCATTCAGCCGGCTGATATTTACGGGCTCTGTCAGAAGCTGCCTGCCCTGTCTTTGTCTTATCCGGTTTTCCGCCGGCATGCTCTCTGCCAGCACCATATTCAGCCATTTTATGCAGATATCCTTGTTCTGATAATACTGCGGATCTTCGGCCGACAAGGAAAGCGCTGTGTCTATAATATCCTGTGCTGTCATACCAGTCTCCTTTCTTTGTATTACAGGCGGCTTGAAAGCCGCCTGTTTTGGGGAAATTCAAATTTTATTTTATTCAAAAGTTTTTTCGCTGACCGCAGAATCAAACATACCGTCCATATGGGCATAGGCTTTTACTGTGGTTTTTGACAGTACGCCCGGGTTTGCGCCCTGTATTGCTGTAGGTGAATATCTGGGGTCGGAACCGTCGGTTGTATAGTATATTTTTGCAGAAGCCTCGCCACAGGTAATTGCACCCCGTCCGGATATGCTTGGCGCCGGGCATATTTTGCCTTTGCCGCTTCCGGTATCCACCTCCACATATACGCCGCAGGCTCTGGGAGCAAAAACAAAGCAGTCATAGTACTCTCTGCCTTCCAGAAGGTGACCGGAAATACCGGGCGGGTCTTTATGCAGCTTGGTTTCATTCATTTTTACAGGCGCAGTGGCCGCATTTTTGTGAACTATCATAAAGTTCACATTTGCAGGCCAGCGTGTAGCCGGCACCTTTATAACCTGCATGTTGTCATAACTGCCCACAATGCCTTTTGCCAGGGCCTCTTTGCCAAGGCTTTCCACCGCCATAAATTCGTCCGAATGTTTCAGCATTTTATATCCTTGTGTGGATACAAACAGCAGCCTGTCATAGGCCGGCACCTCGTTGTCATCCAGCACCGCTGTGGCCTCGCTTATCCTTTCGCAGATATTCGATTTGCTCAGCGCTGTTTCATTGCCCACAATTATTCCGGCTTTATTGGACAGTTTGCCAAAGACATATCTGTCAAACTCCGGAACAGCCCTTTCGGCTATCTGCAAAAGCAGCATTTTGCCTGCATTCTTTGCGTAGCCCTGGTCTGCGTCATTGCCTTTGTCTATTGTCAGCGCAAAACTGCGGTCCTGGGTCAGTGTCAGTTCCTGAATGATGTCCTGCATCTCTGTGGGGTCACCGTATCTGCTGGTGCCGCTGCGCTTGTAGTCATTCATGGGCACCGTGATGGGTGTGAGAATTTTCACGGTTTTTGCACCGGCAAATTCATAGTCATTGCACAGCCTGCCCGCTACAAGGCTTTCCCTGACAAAAGCGCTCTGGGTCATATCGCTGTGCAGTGTAAACAAATTGATCGCCATATTTTTCTCTCTCCTTTTTCAATTAAAATTCCGCCAAAGCCTGCATAAAACCTGCTGCAAAGGGGTCCTTTTCTCTTTCGCCGCCTTCGCTGGCCAGTGTCAGCGGCTCTTTTGTTTTTTCAGCCAGCTGTGCTTTAAGACGGGCATTTTCCTTTTTCAGGTTCTGGTTTTCAATTTCAGCCATTACCTGCTGTATGCTTGTGCCCTTCTCCAGCATTTTCACCGCCTCTGCGGGCAGCCTTTCCAGAATGTAGTCTGCCAGCCGTTCTTTGTCCACGGCTTTTTCAGTCTTTTCTTCCCGTGTCTTTTCCGGCTGCCGGGTCTGCTCCAGCTTCCATTCCTGCTTTTCTTTTTCCTGCATATTTTCACCTCCGTTTCTGTGGGTTACGGCTGTCTGCCGGTTTCCACAGCTATATGATAACGGCTGGAAATACAGTTTTTCATCCCATCTTTTTCCCTTATTTTTCCTCCCATATTCCTCCCATGGCGCATTTGCCCTCTGCCGGCCGTTTTGCGGCATTTTGCCGGCAGAAAATCCCCTCAAAATCCCCTGTATTTTTTTGCAAAATAAAAAAGCCCGAAGGCAGTTACACCTTCGGGACATGGCTGTAAAAAACAAAAAGCGGGTGAAAATCACCCGCTAAAAGTTTACTATCACAAGCCGCTGTAATTATTTGAATTTACGTTTACGAGCTGCTTCAGCTTTTTTCTTGCGTTTTACTGACGGTTTTTCGTAATGTTCACGTTTGCGAACTTCTGCAAGAACGCCTGATTTTGCACATGAACGCTTAAAGCGACGAAGTGCTGAATCCAATGATTCATTATCTTTAACTCTTATCTCTGACATCTTTTTCACTCCCTTACGCTTTTTAGCTCTATTTGCCCAAG
>CALWZO010000007.1 GCA_944386045.1 uncultured Clostridia bacterium
TATACTAATTTATTATACTACATATTATGTGAAAATTAAAGTAGGTACATGAAAAAATGAAAAGTTTTACAGCGGGAAAAAACGAGGACGGAATAAAGCTGATAAAGTTTTGTGAAAAGGTATGCCCTGCCATGCCCAAAGGCCTTTTGCATAAAGCATTCCGCAACAAAAGAATAAAGATAAACGGCAAAAAGCAGACAGCCGATTATATAATAAAACACGGGGATCTGATAGAACTTTACATAAACGACGAATTTTTTGCGCCGGAAAGAAAGGTCGAGGCTGCAGATTTTTCGGCTTTGAACATTATTTACGAAGACGAAAATATCCTTTTGGTGTTTAAACCGGCAGGGCTTTTGTGTCATTCTGACAATAAAAAACAGCCAAACCTTATAGATATGATCACTTCCTATCTTATAAGCAAAGGCGAATATGACCCGCAGGGCGAAAAAACCTTTGCACCGGCTTTGTGCAACCGCATTGACCAGGGCACGGAAGGCCTTGTGGCAGCGGCAAAAAATCACAGGGCTCTGGCGGAAATCAACAGCGCTATAAAAAATAACCTTTTGGAAAAAACATATCTGTGTGTCACCGAAAAGCCTGTAAAAGACGGAGTTTACAAAGCGTATCTGAAAAGGGATCTCAATGCAAAGAAAGTTCAGGTAAAGCGGCAGCCATTTGACGGTGCCAAGGAGATTATAACACAGTTTTCCACCCTGGCACGGGGTAAAATACGGCTTATTGAATGCCGTCTGATAACAGGCAGAACCCATCAGATAAGGGCTCACTTGGCTTTTTTGGGCTCACCTATCCTGGGCGACAGGAAATACGGAAAAGAAGCCGCAGGTCTTCAAAGCCAGCTTTTGTGTGCGTACAAGCTGAAATTCAAAAAACTGCCGGAAGATACACTGACCGGATACCTTTCCGGCAGACAGTTTTCGGCCGCGGAAAACAGCGTGACAAAGTTTTTCTGCGAAAACACAAAAATTTCAATTAAATTATCATAGGAATTAGAATAATGGACAATCTTTATCAGGAAAGAAAAAGAAAAACAATACTTTTCATCAGCGGCGGGCTGATAGGTCTGGCCATATTTATCTCTATATACGGCGTAGGTATAATAAACCCATTTTCGGACAGCCTTATTTGCAAAGGATACATAGAAAAGGATGTAGCCCAGCATTATGCCGGATGGCTGCTGTATAGGAACAGTCCGTGGCAGTTTCCGCTGGGTGTGGGAGAAAATATCGCCTATCCTTACGGAAATGCCGTCACTTTTACGGACTCCATACCGCTGTTTGCCATATTTTTCAAAATTTTCAAAGGCATTCTTCCCCGGACTTTCCAGTATTTCGGAATATTTGTAATGCTGTGTTTTGTTTTGCAAGGCGCTTTCGGCGCACTTTTGGCCGGCTTGTTCAACAAAAACGCGGCAGTAGACTGCCTGTGTGCGGCTGTTTTGGTCTTTTCGCCGGTTATGCTGGAAAGGGCTTTCAGACACTGTGCGCTGTCGGCGCATTTTCTCATACTTGCCGCCCTTTACTTTTATTTTTCAGGCAGAGAGAAAAAAGGTTTTAAGGCGTATCTTCCCTTCTATGTGCTGAACTTGCTGGCGGTCATGATACATCCGTACTTTATGCCCTTTACTTTTGGGATAATGTTTGCATTTGCAATAGAAAAAATATACAGCGAAAAGGGTGCCGTGCCCGCACTGCACATACTGGGTAGTATTGCGGCCACTGTTGCAGTCGGTTATGCCATAGGAATTTTTTATGTGGGCGGCTCTTTGTCATCACTGGGCTATGGGTATTTCAGTATGAATTTGAACGCTCTTTATAACCCTGTAAGCAAAGGTTTTGACAACTGGTCCGCTGCACTGGAAGTAAAGCCAAATCTCCTCGGCCAGATGGAAGGATTTAATTATCTTGGGCTTGGAATATTGATATTCCTGCCTGTAGCAGCTGTGATGTATGTGTTTATGTTCAAAAAGCAGATATTTTCAGCCTGCCTTAAATTCTGCAAAGAGCATTTCGGCATTATATTTTCCACTGCGGCACTGACTGTTTTCGCCATAGGCGACTGGATAAGGTTTGGCGGCCTGAATTTGTTCCGCCTGCCTATTCCCGAAAGCATTACCAACGGAATATTTGGAGTATTCAGGGCCAACGGCAGATTTGGAAATATGCTGGTGTATATGACAGTGCTGTTTGTGCTTTATGCCCTGTTGAAACTTAAAAAGCCTATGCTTTCCGCAGCTTTGCTGGCCCTGCTTCTTTTGGTGCAGATTTATGACATGCGCGGCGTACTGGCTTCAAAACATGCTTATTTTACCGGCGGTACAGGAGATATGCAAAGTCAGGAAGTAAGCCTGACAATCAGCAGTGATTTTTGGCAGGACGCCGCACAAAATTATGATTTTGCCCTGTACATATACAGTCCTGTAAACAACAGTTGTATAGATATTGCACAGACTTTCGGCAGACGGGGAAAAGCTGTAAACACTGCCTTTGAAGCCAAAGTTGACTATGATAAATACAACAGTCTGTGCCAAAACACAAAAGAAGATATCCTTTGGGGCACCCTGGATGAAGATACAATAGTTGTATGCCCTGTTGAAACGGTGGAAATGGCTGATGCCATAAGGCAAAACGGGTACAGCGTTTTTTACACTGATGGCATAACGGTTATATGTAAAAGCAAATTCAGCGAAAACGACCTGGAAAAATATAAAAGCAGCGGAGATTTTAGGATTCCGGAATATCCTTACAGCCTACAATAAATAACAGCGGAGTATATCAACTGATATACTCCGCCTCACTTTTATTTTACGGGTATTGTTTTAACTTTCAGCAGGAAATACAATGCGTGAACAGACCATATGACCAGCAGGATTACCCTTGCAACGGGTACTTCGTCCATCATCACAAATCCGGCAGTCATAAGGGCGGTGACAACCGCCATTATTTTCACTTTGGATTTTACTGTCATTCCCTCGCCTTTTACATAACTTTCCAGGTTGTTTTTATACAGCTTTGTCCCGGTAAACCAGCTGTGCAGTTTTTCACTGCTTTTGGCATAGCAGCAGGCCGTCAGCAGATAAAAAGGAACAGTCGGCAATATGGGCAGAATTATACCAATAGTGCCCAAAAGAAAGGAAATACTGCCTGCGGCAATCAGAATTGCTTTTTTAATTTTCATTTTTAATTCTCCTTTTTTCTTTTAATGTTTCGATAACATGCCTGACGGCTGTGACAGGATGATAAAAAATCATTCTGGGGCCGGAATACTTCATAACTTTTTTGATTTCTTCCCTCATCTGCGGTTTATAGCAATGGACCTTGCAGTTGGAGCAGAAAGTCTTGCTTTCTTTGAAAGGGCATTTGTCGCTTCTTTGCCAGGCGTATTCCCTCAGCCGGGCGCAGGACGGACAAAGGCCATCATATCCCGGGTGATGACCGCGGCAGTAGACAGCAATCATCTGTCCGACAATCTTCTTTTCCCTTTCTACCTTGCTTTTTACATCTTTTTTCAGCATATAGCCCCCTGAGCAACCCTGTAAACTTTGTCTGCAATTCTTGCTGTTGACCGGCGGTGAGTAACCAGCACTACAGTACGCTCTTCCTTTTCTTCTTTCAGCGCTTTCAGGATAACGGCTTCATTGAGGCTATCCAGATTGCTGGTCGGCTCGTCCAGTAACAGCAGGTTTCCTTTGTGCAGGAATGCCATGGCCAGGCCCAGGCGCTGTCTTTCGCCGCCGGAAAGGCTGCTTCCCAGCTCGCCTGTTTTGCTGTCATAACCGTCTTTGAGGCTGATTATAAAATCATGCACTGAAGCTTTTTTGCAAGCGGCAATTATTTCTTCGTCAGTAGCGTCAGGCTTTGCCAGCTTCAGATTGTTTTTTATGGTGTCGTTAAACAGGAATGTCTGCTGTGTCATAAAGCTTTCATTGGCGCGCAGTGAACCTGTTTTTATTTCTTTTATGTCAGTTCCGGAAAAGTCTATCCTGCCGCTGTCCGCATCCCAGAAACGCATCAGCAGTTTCAGGAATGTGGATTTGCCGCTGCCGCTTTTTCCCACTATGCATACTATCTGACCTTTGTCTATATTTACATTGACATTGTTCAGTATATTTTCTTTGTTATATGAAAAGGAGATGTTGTCAGCGGTTACACCGTTAAAGGATACATTTTTGCCGGTTGTATTTTCTTCAATTGCCGGGCTTTCGTCCAGGATATCAAACACCCTGCCTGCTGCTGCAAAAGTGCTTTGCAGTGTACTGCCCAGATTGGACAGCGCTATCACCGGGCCAAAGGAACTGCTGATAAGCGCGAATGATACAAGAAGTCCGTCAAAACCGATATCCCCCTTTTGATAGAGGAAACTGCCGGCCACCAGCACGGCCAGGTCAAAAAACATTACAAAAAAGTTGGTCATGGCAATATTTCTGCCGGAAATCTGTTTCATTCTTTTTTCAATGACGGCCTGACCGGTTGATTTGCTTTGCAGTTGCTCCAGCCTTTTTTCGCCGTAGCCATACTGCATAATTTCCTGTACGCCCCTGATGCTGTCCAGCATGAAGGTGCTTATTTCTCCGGCACCGTCCCTGAACTGTCTTCCGGTGTCACGGCTGGAACCGGAGGTTATAACGGGCAGAACCACACCCACAAACACAAAGGCGACAAGTGCTGTCAGAGCCAGCACAGGGCTGTAAAACAACATTATTCCGCACACGATGGAAGAAAACAGCACCGCGATGGCTATGGGGGAAATTGTATGAGCGTAGAATACTTCCAGCAGTTCAATATCGGATGTAATCACCGATATCAGGTTTCCCCTGTCCTTGCCCTCCAGCTTTGCCGGGCTCAGCCTGCGCAAAGCCCTGAAAACTTTGTCACGGATAATGGCCAAAAGTCTGAATGCTATGTAATGGTTGCACGCCTGTTCTCCATAGCGCAATATACCCCTCAGCACAGCAAACACACCCATTGTTATAAATATGTTTTTTACTGACAAAGCTGTTTCAAAGCCCAGGGCAGATGTTATACCCAAAGCACCCAGAACAGTTATGAAAGCTGCCGCTATATGCCCGGCTACACCGGCGCACACCGCCAGCACAATATATATTTTCAGTGGCCGGACCAGTTTTATCATTCGGGCCATAATTTTGATATTGCTCTTTTTATTCACCTTTAACTCCTTTACAAGCAGTAGTTTTCCAAAGCTGACTGGGAATTGAACAGCCTGCTGTATACACCCCGGGTATTCAAAAGACTGATATGGGTACCGCACTGGGATATTCGGCCGTCCTCCAGAGTATAAATTCTGTCTGCACCGACCACATTGGCCAATCTGTGTGATATAAGAATTACAGTTTTTTCCTTTGCCAGCCGGAAGATATGCTCCATTATTATATTTTCGCTTTCCACATCTATGTTGGAAGTGGCCTCATCAAAAATATATACCGGGCTGTCATGTAAAATGGCTCTGGCCAGGGCCAGTCTTTGCCTTTGTCCGCCGGAGAGGTTTTCTCCCCTTTCGTCTATCGGCGTATCAAGACCTTTTTCGCCGTCAACTATTTCCATAAGATTGACAGATTTTAAAACATCAAACATCTGCTTTTCTGTCAGCTCATTAGCGGCCATGGCCAGGTTATCTCTTATGGTTCCTTTGAATATGTAATCCCCATGGCTTACATAGGTTATATTTTCAAAAATCTGTCCTTCGTCTATATCTTTAAAGTTTTTACCGCCGGCTGTTATCTGCCCGGAGTAACTTTTGTTTCGGCCCATTATAAGTGAAGCAATTGTAGACTTGCCGCTGCCGCTGGTGCCTACTATCGCCGTAAGGCTGTTTTTTGCAAAAGTCATGTTTATATCTTTCAGGATTTTTCTGTCGCCGTAGCTGAAAGAAACATCATGGAATACAATATCTGCGCCGGAAGGATAATTTCCTTTTTCTCCCCGGCCGGAAACAGTAACATCCAGAAAATCAAATATTTTATCGGCTGCCGCCATACCGTTCATCGCTATGTGGAAAAAAGAACCCAGCTGGCGCATCGGGATAAAAAATTCTGCCGACAGCAGTATTATCATAAGGCATCCGGCCAGTGTGATATTGCCTGCGAAATAACTTTTCAGGGCAAGTATCACGCCGGTTGTGGCTCCGCCGTAAGCGACAAGGTCCATAACCGAAATTGAATTCAGCTGCATTGTAAGCACCCTCATGGTTATTTTGCGGAATTTTTCAGCCTGCCGGTTCATCTCCTGGTTTTTCATTTCATCTGCGCCGTATATTTTCAAGGTGGTCATTCCCTGCAGATTTTCCAGAAATGTATCGCCCATGTCAGTATACTGTCCCCAGTATTTTGAAAGCAGTTTTTTCGCCCATCGCTGTACTGCAACTATTGACACCGGTATCAGCGGAACACATATAAGCAATACAACAGCTACGGAAATATCAATCCAACCGATAACCAAGAACAAAGTCAGCGGAGAGGCCATTGCATAAAACAACCGCGGCAGATAAGCGCTGAAATATGTATCCAGCTGATCTACGCCTTCCACAGCAATCTGTACTAGCTGCGCTGTTTTTACGCTTTCGCCGTAGGAGGGGCCCAGGCTTAAAAGTTTTTTGTAAATTTTTTCCCTTAATGTCTGTTTTACCTTTTCTCCTGAACGAAAGCCTGCCCGTGAGGCCCTGATTGTAAACAGATATCTGGCAGCCATACAGACAGCCACCACTGCCACTACCCTGACCAATCCATCATATCCTGTATTGCCGTAATACACAGCCTGTATATATGATGTCAGCCGGGATATGGCTGTTATATTTAAAAGCAGTGAAAGCCATTGAAAAAATACATTTACAAAAATGTATTTTTTGGCACTGCCCATCTCGTTTATCAGTCTTTTGTTAACCATAGATCCTCCGTTATGCCATTAAGTTAGTTTATGCTAACTGACATTCAATTTTTTAGCATTGGGTTAAGTTACCCAATGCTAACTATTTTGAGTATAAATTATTTTACAAATTTTGTCAACAGGAAATTTCTGGCCCGCTTTTCCAAAATTCATTAAGCTTATCTTTTAATTGCCTACAACCGGATACCTTTTTCCGGTGAGACCAGTGCCGCGGCATATTTTTGATATAGCGCATGGTGGAAAATCTTTGGTCTATCAGCAGTACCACCCCTCTGTCCGAAGAAGTGCGTATAACCCTGCCGGCAGCCTGCATTACCTTGTTCATTCCGGGGTATTGATATGCAAAAGCGTATCCGTCCTGGCTGTGCCGGTTATGATAATCTTTTATTATATCCTGCTCGACACTGGGCCTGGCAAGGCCAACACCGACTATGGCACAGCCGATCAGCTTTTCTCCTGCCAGGTCGATGCCTTCACCGTATATGCCGCCCATGACGCAAAAAGCAAGTAATCCGCCGCTTTGGGCAGAAAAATTATCCAGGAAAGCCTGTCGGTCTTCGGTATTCATATCTTTGCTTTGCATTATAATTTTATCTTGCGGATATCTGTTCCCGTATTCTTCAGCAGCGGAAATCATATATTCATAGCTGGGAAAGTAGGCTATATAGTTGCCTCTTTTTGCTGAAATCAATTCATGTATCATTTCGCATACCTGCGGCAGACTGCTCTGCCTGTCGGCGTATTTTGTGCTGATTTTATCGGCTATAAACAGACCCATATTTTCCTGTGGGAACGGACTGGGCACCTGTATCATCTCCCCTTTTGCACCCAGCAGATTTTTGTAATAATCCAGCGGCTGCAATGTAGCGGAAAACATAACGGCACTTTTTCCGCAGTCCAGCCGCCGGCTTACATTGTCAGACGGGTCTGTACAGTACAGCTTCAAAATTATATTATCTGAATTTTTTATTATGAGAGAAACATATTTGTCATTGTACATTTCTGTCACACGCATAAAGAATTTGGCATCAAAATAAATCTGAAGCAGATTTTCATCCGTTTCTTCGTTTTTATGCCTGTCAAAATATTCCGCCGCCCTTTGCAAAAACAGGTTAAGCCGCTTTGTGATACCGGCCGGTATCTCTTTGTCACATATAAAATTGCTGTCAGCACCGTCAAACCTGTGGCGCTGCCGGATAAAGAATTTGTTTATTTCATTCAGGCTGGCAGACAGCGGCTTATCCGCCTTGCCCAACCGCTTTTTCGCCTCGAAGAAACTTTTTTTATCCAGCCGGACAGAATACATCTGCCTTGCCCTGTCCGGAAGGTTGTGAGCTTCGTCCACAAGAAACACATAGTCGGATTTTTTATTTTCAAAAAATCGCATCAGATGCACTGTGGGATCAAACAGATAGTTGTAATCACATATAATAAAATCACACCATTCACTGATATCCAGTGACAGCTCGTAAGGGCAAAGCATTTTTTCCCTGGCTTTTTCCAGGATAAAATCTGCGGTGAAAGTGCTGTTATCCTGCAATATCCGGAAAAGCTCTCCGCTTATCCTGTCAAAATATCCGTTGGCGTAGGGACAGGATACCGGGTCGCATTTTCTCTTTTCAAGAAAGCACATTTGATCCTTGGCAGTTATCGAGATAGTTTTTACCGGCGGTTTTTCTTCACCGGACAGAATGTTTATTGCGTCAAAAGCCGCCTGTCCGTTGCTGTTTTTAGCTGTTAAGTAAAACACCTTGTCAGTTATTTTTTCGCCCATTGCTTTCAGCGCCGGAAAAACCGTTGACATGGTTTTTCCCGTTCCGGTAGGCGCGCAGGCAAAAAGTCGCCGGCTGTCGCGCATGACTTTATAGCATGAAACCGCCAGCTGACGCTGGCCTTTGCGATACCGTCCAAAAGGAAAATTCAACTTTTTCAGCCGGTCTGTGCGCATTTCCTGCCAGTTGGAGGCAAACACCGCCCATTTTTTGTACTCCCTCAGTACTGAAAAAACCACTTGCTGTAACTCGGTAAAGCTATATCGCTTTACAATTCTTTTTACCTCTTCGGTATCTATATTACAGTAAGTCAGCTGTACCCGCGCACTTTCCAGTGATGACTGTATGCACATGATATACCGGTAAAAGCACCCCTGTGCCCAGTGTGCTTTATTGAAATTTCCGTCTATTTCAACCAGCGGAACTAATACTGTTTTAATCTCATCAATCATTATGCCGTCTTCTTCGGAAATGATACCGTCCGCGCGTCCGTAAAGTTCATACTGAACATCTTCAAAGTCAATCTTAATGTTCAGGCTTTTTTCCCGCTGATAATTCTGTCCGTAAGACTTCTGTATTTTTCTGTGCAACCTGGCGCCTGTCAGAGCACGGTCTGTACCGGTAAATCGCGAATCTATACTGCCTGAACGCAGTATAAACTCCACCATCTTTTTTATGCCTGTTTTTATCTGCATAATCCACCTGAAAAACAAGGCTGTCTGTGCGACAACCTTTATATCTTATTTCAAATATCCGTACAAAAGCTTGAAGGTGTTTTCAAGGCCTTTTACATGGCTGCGCTCATAGCCGTGAGAAGCATATACACCGGGACCGATAAGTCCGTGACGGATATCATATCCCGCTTTCAGGCTGACATCCACATCAGAACCGTAATACGGATAGATGTCCAGCGCATAATCTGCCTGCTGTGATTTGGCTGCTTCTATAAGTTCGCTTACAAGCTCGTAGTTATAGGGACCGGAAGAGTCTTTTGTACATATGGAAACCTGTGTTTCGGTGCAGTTGAGCCCTGTGCCTACACAACCCATATCAACGCTTATCATATCTTTTATATCCTGCGGCAATCCGCCGGCGGCGCCGTGACCAACCTCTTCATAAACTGTAAATATGATATAAACTTTTCTGGAAAGTGCCAGTTTTCCGTCTTTTACCGCTTTTGCCAACGCCAGCAAAACAGCCGCAGAAGCTTTGTCGTCAAGAAACCTGCTTTTTATAAATCCGCTGTCTGTTATTGTAAAACGAGGGTTTACGGCGACAATGTCACCTGTCTGTATGCCCAGTTTTTCAGTATCGGTTTTGGAGTGTACTTCTTCATCCAGCAACAGTTCCAGGCTTCCGTCGAAGCTTCTGAGCGTGGTGGACAATTCTTTATTTACATGGCTTGATGCATTTTCCACCTGGAATGTGGCATCAAAAACCTTTCCATCCCTTGTTATTACCCTGGCTGTTTCTGTTTCCACATTGGAGGCATTGAGGCCGCCCAGGGGAGCAAGCTGTAAAGCTCCGTTTGACTTTATGGTTTTTACCATGGCGCCAAGTGTATCCACATGGGCTGCCAGTGCCAGTGCATTTTCTCCTTCGTTCAGCCGGCATATTACGCCGCCTTTGTTAAGTGTATAGGGGCAATATCCCATATCTTCCAGCTCTTTTACCAGATATTCGCTGACAAATTTTGTATAGCCGGTGGGACTGTCAATGTTTATCAGATTTTTCAGCTGCATAAGCATATATTCTTTCAGTGAAGCATCCATTTTTTATTCCTCCGTTCATAGATGAATAAATTATACTATTTATTCTTTCCTGTGTAAAGTGCGCTGACGAATATATAAAGTTTACATTTTTTACCCGGAAACCTTACAGTTTTTACTTTATTTTACATTTATTTTACATTAGTCTGCGTGCAGTATTTACAAATGTATTTTAAAATTATAAAAAACTTATAATTATTGTAAAACGAAAACAGGAGAAAGTATGAGCATATTTAATCTTTTCAGCCTTATGGGCGGCCTTGCTTTGTTTTTATTCGGTATGGATCTTATGGGCAAAGCCCTGGAGAAACAGGCAGGCAGCCGTCTGAGCATAATTCTTGGCAAACTGACCTCCAGCCCGTTGAAAGGTTTTCTGCTGGGTCTGGGCGTAACAGCTGTTATCCAGTCATCTTCCGCCACCACCGTAATGGTAGTAGGTTTTGTAAACTCGGGTATAATGAGCCTGCGTCAGGCCATAGGCATAATAATGGGTTCCAATGTAGGTACAACCGTAACCGCCTGGATACTGAGCCTTACGGGACTTCAGGGTGACAGTTTTCTGATAAATCTGATGAAGCCGTCTTCATTTTCACCGATTCTTGCCTTTATAGGTATAATAATGTACATGGCGGCAAAATCTGACAAAAAGAAAAATATCGGCGTTATAATGCTTGGTTTTGCCATACTTATGACAGGTATGGAAAGTATGTCCGGTGCGGTTTCACCTCTGGCAGACACACCTTGGTTTTCCAATCTGTTTATAAGCTTTTCCAACCCTATTCTCGGTGTTGTTGCCGGCGCTGTGCTGACGGCCATAATCCAGTCTTCTTCTGCATCTGTGGGTATATTGCAGGCTTTGTCAACCACCGGCGTCATAACTTACGGCAGTGCAATGCCCATAATAATGGGACAGAACATCGGTACATGTATAACAGCTATTCTCTCTTCTTTCGGCACCACCAAAAACGCCAAAAGAGCTGCTGCCGTTCACCTGTATTTCAACATCATAGGTGTTACCATATTCCTGATAGTGTTCTATGGTCTCAATTCTATATTCCAGTTTGAATTTGTAAGCAGTGTTATCGACCAGAAAGGCATCGCCCTGGTGCACACTACCTTCAATGTGATGGCAACTGCAATAATGCTGCCCTTCTCTTCTCTGCTGGAAAAACTGGCAATTGCGACAATCAAAGACGACGGTGGCGACGAAGAATTTCAGCTGCTGGATAAAAGATTGCTGCTCACACCGGCTTTGGCTGTTGAAAGAAGTCAGACACTGGTGCAGACAATGTCAAACCTTGCTTTTGAAGGATTTAAAAAATCTGCCGAAAACCTGAACAGCGCCGATGAAAAGCTGTATAATGAGATAAAATCCATGGAGAAATCGGTAGATAAGTATGAGGACAAACTGGGCTCTTACCTGGTGCGGCTTTCAGAACAAGACCTTACGGTTGATAACAGCCATGAGATCAGCAAGATGCTGCATGTTATAAATGATTTTGAAAGAATAAGCGACTATTCCGTAAACATCATCGAAGCCGGCCGCGAAATGTTTGACAAAAAGATCAGCTTTTCAGATGAGGCTATGCGCGAGCTGGAAATTCTGAGAAATGCTACTTTTGAGCTTATCGATTATACTGAAAATTCCTATACACAGGATGATGTGGAAATAGCTATGGAAGTTGAACCTTTGCAGCATGTTATAAATGAACTTATTCTTGAAATAAAGGACAACCACATAGAAAGACTGAAAAATCAGCAGTGTACAATAGAACTCGGCTTTGTTCTGTCAGATATACTTAACGCTTACGAAAGATGTGCAGCTCACTGTTCCAATATAGCTATAGCTGTGCTGGAAGCCAAAAATGACAGCTTTGCCCCTCACGAGTCTTCCAGAAGATACAGAAAGGACGCAAGGTCCTCATATCAGGAAAATTACCGGAAACAGAAAGAAAAATATTCTGTTGCCCTGTAAACGCCAATCTCTTACCCTTATATAATATAAAAAAACAAACACGGAACCATTTTTGCGGTGGGTTCCGTGTTTGTTTTTTAATTTTTATGGAAATATAAATATCTCTTCAATAGGCGCCTTCACCGCCCTGGAAATATCTATCGCCAGTTTAAGCGACGGATTATACCGGGCTTTTTCCAGCCTCATTATCGTTTCTCGTCGCACCCCGACAATTTCTGCCAGCTGCTCCTGTGTAAGCCCCTGAAGCTGTCGGTATATTTTCAGTCTGCATTCAAATTCAGCCATGATGCCCACCTATCATATCCGGTTTTCGTCATTGTCATAATGGTACAGCAGATATTCCACAAGGAATATGCACAATGCCTTCGACAGTGACAATGTTATTATCAGTGCAGCCAGTGTGTATTCCGCATTTTTTACAAGATACCCCTGTGAAAAGACTATAAGCGCGATAAAATTTATCGTAAAGCTGATTTTATATGCCTTCGACTGGGCGCGCGCAGCGTTCTCGCGAAAGCGCTCATCCATAAAAGTGCCGGACATCTTACCTTCGTAATAAAACCCGAAAAAACCAAAAAAGATAAAAAGCACAAAAGGTGTCACCTGGCCTGAAGCAGGATAAGTCAGAAATCCCAGGAAACCCAAAAAGCCGAAAAAGCCTAGAAAACCAAGCTTTGGGTTTATTTTTCTGGTATAACTTTTTTCACTGCTTTTGCTATTTTTTACCGCATTAACAAAAGATGTCAGACACACAAAAGCAATGTATATGATTACCATGGCGCAGGCCAAAATCATGGGCAGATCTCTATAGCTGAAAACATAGCTGCCGAAATCCATAGGGTATACCAGCCTGCCTTGGTTGAATTTCAAAGAATACCATACAGCCCCGGCCATTGTCGCCGCACACAATATACCCAGCAGTCCTGTAATTGCAAATTTTTTATTTTTCATAATGCCTCCAATAAGATATAATTATCTCTTTATGTGATAATTATATCTCATTTAATAGATATGTCAAGACATTTTGCAAAGAAAAAGCCGCCCTTTGGCGGCTTTTTTTGATTTAATCAATAGTTATTTGTAAATTCGCCCTTGACATCGCGGCTGAAAAGCCTGGACAAGGCATCCTGCGGGTTGAAATTGCTGTAAAGTATATCATAAACAACATGGGAAATGGGCATTTCCACATGATACTTTTCCGAAAGTTTCATAAGTGCCTTGACTGTGGCTACACCCTCTGCCAGCTTGTCGTATTTTTCGCCGGTTATAAATCTTTCACCGAACATACGGTTTTGGCTGTGAAGTGAGAACAGAGTTGCTTCGTAATCCCCCAGATGGCTTAATCCATAGGCTGTAAGCTCGTTGCCGCCCATGGCTTTTATCAGCCTGGACACTTCTCTGGCGCCTCTTGCCATAAGCGCACCTTTCAGGCTGGAAAGGTGAAGTCCGTCCAGCATACCGGCTGCTATACCGACTACATTTTTGGCGGCTGCGCCTATTTCAGTCCCAATAATATCATCGCCAAGATAGAGCCTTATCAGGTCGCCGGAAAATTTTTCAACAACATCTTTTGTCACCGTTTTGTCAGCGCTGTCCACGACCATGCAGTTGGGTATGCCTGCCATAAAGTCCTGCACATGCCCCGGGCCTACCCACACACATATATTTACATATTGTCTGATTGTATATTTAACTATTTCGGACAGTCTTTCACCGGTTTCACTTTCAATGCCTTTCATACACAGAATGAATGTTTTTCCGTGTACATTGTATTGGTTTATCCTCTGGCAAAATTCCCTCAGGTGCTGTGCACTGATGGATATTACAATATATTCTGAATGTTTTAAAGCTTTTTCCAGGTCTGGTTCCAGCACAAGACTGTCCGGAAGGGTCAGATAGCTGTTTTTCCTTTCAGTTACCAGCTGTTCAAAATCCGGGCTGCCTTCCCTGCCCCACAGTACCACATCGTTTCTTCGGCTGTGATAAACAGCCAGGAAAGTGCCCCATCTTCCCGAGCCCAAAACTGTTACATTCATACATTTCCCTCCGTTCCTTCTTCCGGCAAAGTTGTGTTGCTTTCGGTGCTTTCTGTTACAGGCTGTGAAGAGTTATTTGCCGGTGGCTGCACTGTTTCAACCGATGATTCCGACGAAGACGGAATTTGTTCCTGACTGCTGGATGAAGAGGAGGACGGCACAGACGGCCGCACTGATGTTGAAGAAGATGTTGAGGATGAAGAGGAAGATGAAGATGAAGAAGATGTTGAGGAGGACGATGAAGATATGGACGAGGACGAAGATGAGGATGATGAAGATGAACTGCTGGAAGAAACCACACTGCTTGACTGCGGCTTGCTGCTGGAAGATATTATGCTGCTGGAATGAGAGGAAGAAGAGCTGACCTCCCGCGGCGGGTTTCTCCTTGTGGGAATAACACCTCGTGCCGGCCTGGTATCTTCTGTTATATATTTGTGTGAAGCCACATAATCCAAAAGCAGCTCGTAGCCGTCAGAGTTAAGATGTATACCGTCTGTTGCCACATATTTTGACTGCATAAATCCGGTATTGGGGTCTTTGAACACCTCTGCGGTATTCAGAAATTTCCAGTCATTTTCGCGGCACATCTCTGCCAAAGCCAGATTGAATTCGTCAATGTCCTGCATGGTTATGTTGGGGTAGCTTCTGGATTTGGCCACAGGAAGTACCGATTCAACAATTATATCTGCATAGGGATATGCTTTTGTAATAGCAGCCAGGGCATTTTCATAAGATTGTATAAAATCTTCGGTTTCTGTTCCGCCGGCATTGTTAGTGCCAAAATTTATTATTATTCTTCTTGGTTTCAGCATACCTACGGCAACAGGCATGGTAACAGGTTCTTCATAACCCACAAACCATATACATTTGCTGGTTGTTACAGACTGTACGGGCATACCGGTAACACCCATTACATACTGCAATGAAAGATGGTTATATGCCGCAAGGCCTTCGGTGTTTGAGTCGCCTATAAACAGTGTTTCACGGAAATAGTTCCTGTCTGTTTCATTGTTTTCCGGCAGCAGGACATCGGAATATTCCTGTATGGCCTGTGTGTAGTAGTCCTGATACTGGGAGTCCGCCAGCGGGTCGTAAGAGCCTGAAAACAGCGAGCCATCCGTATACAGACCATCGGCGGAGGTGGGGTTTTTACCCTTTCCGGTAAGAGCAAATATTGCCAGGGCCAGAATGATGACAACCAGCACACCTATGGCATATATCTGAATTTTTGTCTTTTTGTCCAGCTTGTCAAATCTTTTTTTGTAAACCTTTAATTTGTCGGCCAAAGTATGTTTTTTTCTGTTTTTTTCCATTGATAACTCCTAAGCCAGTATTTTTTCCAGTTCTGTTATGTCATTTATAAGAGCGACATTTTTGCATGCGCTCAGTTCTTCATAGCTGCCAAAACCGTACAGCACACCAACTGCGTCCATGTTCATTCTCCGGGCGCCTTCCAGGTCAAACTTGCGGTCACCGACCATAAGCACCTGACTGTTTTCTATTCCGGTCTGCTGCAGCACAAGATTTATTACATCTTCCTTTTTGCTTACTGTGCCGTCCAGGGACGCACCGCCCACAAAGTCAAAATATTTCTTTATATCAAAGTGTTCCAATATTTTATCTACAAATACCTGGGGCTTACTGCTGGCGGTGCATAGTATATATCCTTTTTCTTTCAGCGACGCCAAAGTCTGCCGCACATTGGGATATATCTCGTTTTCATACATACCGCCGCCTGCCGCAAATCTTTCACGGTATTTTTCAACGGCTTCTTCCGCCTTGTCTTCGCCTATAAGCTCTTTGAAAGTGTCGACCAGCGGAGGACCGATATATTTTTTCAAATCCTCCCTTACAGTAACTACATTATAATAATCTGCGGCGTACTGTATGGAATTTAAGATACCCTCTTCCGGGTTTGTCAGTGTTCCGTCAAGATCAAAAAAAATTGCTTTGTATCCCATAAAACCGTTTACCTTTCATATAATATCTTATATAGTATACCATTTATAAAGTCTGCTAACAAGAATAAATTTTAACTGTATTCATAATGTAACATAAAATAAAAAACGGCATATTATACTTTAAGCGATTGCTAATAAGTTTATGGAGGATTTTTATATATGGAAAACTGTACAAAAAAAGACTTTCTTTCAAAAAACAAAGCAAGGTTTGGTATTCTGGATAATCTGCCCAATGAAGAGTATCTGGATATCTGCGCCCAGAATGTGCGCTGTATTGCGACAAAACAAATCAGAACCTGCATTCCGCTGCCCAGTGTAAACGGAATTTTGAACAACTGCCGCGGCATAATCGACTACCCCGGTGAAATTGACACATCCTACGCCAGCTTCCGTGTAACAGGCGCAAAAGAGGAACTGGTACACTGTGAAACACGGCGTCCCGGCGTAAAAATTACTGTCCACGGCCAGATTGTTGTGCGCTCAGTGCCCACACAGGAAAACTGCGCCCCCACATATATCGCAATTCCGATACAGGTAGTGGATGAAGTTCTGTACAACTTCTATTCCACCAAAGACGGCAATCTGATAACAGATATGAAAAATGAACTGGCTTACATAGATGGTTCTTGTATGGTGGTACAGCTGAACTGCAGCATATACAAAGATACCTCCGGTTCCTGCCCCAGATATATGGCCAGAATCCGCGGTAATATTGTTGACAAACTGTGGAAGAGAGAAAACATCTGGGTAGAAGGCGTACGCCCCTATCCGTCAACTGCTCTCACATTCTGCGACAGTTTTGACCTGGACTGCCCTGTTTATAACATGTCCTCTGACACTGACTGCGAAGACTGATACTGAAAAAACGGAAAGGCTATGCCTTTCCGTTTTCTTTTAACAGACCTATTATAGTATCCAGCTTGTGGATGATCTCTTCTAACATTCCGTTTTTGTCAGTTTCTGACCAGAAATTAGTTTTGTTAAACTCGAAATTTTCGCCTTTTGACAGGTTTGGCAGTTCGCCGTCCACTTCAATTACAAACGGTTCGTTTACCAATCTTATCACCCCTGGATAATATATATGCGTCAGGGACAATGTTTATTGCAGAAAACTTCTGACAGCCTCTTCAACAGCTTCAACTTCTTCGGCAAAAGCAGATGCGGACAGCCTTAAGGCACCATGGCCCAGTATTATAATCTGCTCCAGGCCGTCGGATGTGGCCACTCTTACTTTGTAATTCTTTGCAATCTGTCGTGTGACCTTTTCAATGTACATATCGGCTGTTTCTGCTTCTTTTGTATATACTATTGTTATATTGTGATATTTGGATATTTCGCCCACATTACCTTTTACCTTATATGCGTCAAACACCAGGATTACTTCGCATTTCTGAAAACCCCGGTAGTTACACAGGATATTTGCCAGCTGATGCCTGGCCGCTTCGATATCTTCTGCGGCCGTTTTTTTCAGCCTGTCCCAGGCAAATATTATGTTATACCCGTCTACAAGCAAAAATTCTTTGTCAAATTTCTTCGCCTGCGTACGCTTTTCGGGCATTATTTTTTCTTTCGGAGCAGATTTAAGGGCAAGATATTTGTCGGTTTTTATTTTTCCGTAGGTCTGCTCGAATATTTTCAGCAGTTCTTTGTCGTCTTCCAGCGAAGAATAATATCCGGCAACTTGTGAAGGGGTTATCCTGCGTACTTTCACGGCTTCCTCTTTTTTCTCCTTCAAAAACCGCGGCAGGTGCATTTTGTTTTTTACATCATCCCACTTTACCACTATCCCTGCACCATGGGTGCAGAAAACCGAATCTGCTGTGTTTTCCGTATCGCTCCGCCGGTTATATCCGATATTTTCAATCACCTGCCGGCTGTTGTGACAGGGCATATATCCTTTGAATTTCAGGGATATCCTGCCTTTACCTTTGGTAAAGCCCAAAAGCTCGGTATTATAGGAATTGATTTCGCTTACCGGCGCCTCTCCGCGCAGTATTGAATACATTTCGTTCTGTTCCGGCCGCCGGAAACTGCCGCTCATGCGCTGGATATCGGTTATAACCCTGCCGATACTTTCTGACGGCACCCAAATTTCAAAATCATACCATGGCTCCAGCAAAACGCTTTGCGCCTGCATAAGCCCGTTTCTGACAGCGCGGTAAGTGGCCTGTCTGAAATCTCCGCCTTCGGTGTGCTTTATGTGCGCACGCCCGTTTACAAGGGTAATTTTCATATCAGTTATGGGAGAACCTGTCAGGACGCCTATGTGAGTTTTTTCCGCAAGGTGTGTAAGTATAAGCCTTTGCCAGTTCCTGTCCAGTTTGTCCTCGCTGCACAGGCTTTCAAACACCAGACCCTGCCCCTGTTTCAGCGGCTCCATAAGCAGGTGGACCTCCGCGTAATGCCTCAGCGGCTCAAAATGGCCGACGCCTTCCACGGTATCGGTTATGGTTTCTTTGTACAGAACACTTCCGCTGTCAAAGTCCATATCTATTCCAAATCGGGAGAAAAACACCGATTTTATAACTTCCAGCTGTATTTCTCCCATAAGGCTGATGTGAATTTCCTTTTTTATCTCGTTCCAGCTTACATGAAGCTGCGGCTCTTCCTCTTCCAACTGTCGGAAAAAGCCCAGGACTGTGGGCGTGTCGTATTTTTTGTCAAATATGGCCCTGTAATTGAATATGGCCTGCATCTGAAAGGCTTCATCGCTTTTTTCGCTGCCCAGTCCCTGCCCCGGATAAGTGTGTGTCAGTCCGGAAACCGCGCAGACTGTGCCGGCGCCGACAGTTGTTTCTGTTTTGAATTTTTCACCGGTGTATAGCCTGATGCTGTTTATCTTTTCTTTAAAAATGTCACCGCTTTTATCTTTTTGGGAGATGGTGTCTTTTACTGACATGCTCCCGCCGGTAACTTTTAAAAATGTCAGCCTTTCATTTTTGTCATAAGTGATTTTAAAAACCTTGGCGCCAAATGTTTCGCTGTACTGTTTTTCCGATGTATATTTTGACAGGCAGTTCAAAAATTCCTCCGTGCCCTGCATTTTCAGTGCAGAGCCGAAAAAGCAAGGGAATATCTTTCGGGAAAATATTGCCCGGCTGACAACCTCATCAGAAATCCGGCCCTGTGATATATAGCTGTCCATAGCCTGTTCATCACGCAGGGCGATCTCTTCCATCAGCTGCCGCTGCGGTATGTCAAAATTCACACAGTCCGCCGAAATCTCTTTTTTCAGCCGTTCAAAAACCCGCTGACCGTCAGATGTCGGCAGGTCCATTTTATTTATAAATATAAATGTAGGTATATTGTAGCTTTTCAGCAGATGCCAAAGGGTAAGAGTGTGGCTTTGCACACCTTCAGATGCTGAAACAAGCAGCACCGCACAGTCCAGCACCTGCAAGACCCTTTCCGCCTCCGGCGAGAAATCCACATGTCCCGGTGTGTCCAAAAGGTAAATCTGCATATCCTGCAGGTTCAGCACCGCCTGTTTGGAAAAGACCGTTATGCCCCTGCTGCGCTCTATTTCATTGGTGTCCAGCGTGCTGTCCCCGTGATCCACCCTCCCCGCCTTTCTTATGCTTCCGCAGGCATACAGCAGACTTTCTGAAAATGTGGTTTTTCCGCTGTCTACATGAGCCAGTATTCCCATTGTAAGTTTTTTCATAAATTACCAGTCCTGTAAAAATTTTTATCCTGTTGCCACAGTTTACTTGTTCCAGACAAAGTCTAGATTCTCCTTGTCTGAAAGCTGCCGGCTGTAATTGTAACCAAGCCTGTTAAAGCCTGTAAGCTGCCGCGATGTTTGCACATTGTTTTCCGCCATATAGCGCACCATTTCGCCCCTGGCCATCTTGCATTTTGTGGCTTTTTCTACCAGCTTGCCTTTTACATACTCGCCAAAAACAACAGTGACAAATTTCGTATTGCTGTCTATGTGTTTTTTAATTACCTTTGAATATTCCTCTGATGCCAGATTTATAATTTCTCCCCGGCCGTCACATACATAACGGCAAATTTCGTCAGACCAATAATCATACAGGTCTTTTCTGCCGTCAACTGGCAGTTTTGCGCCCATTTCCAGGCGGTAAGGCGCGACACCGTCAAAAGGTTTCAGCGCGCCGTAAAAACCGGAAAGTATAAACAAATGTTCCTGTATGTATTTCAGCTGGTCTGTATCAAAAACCGACGGTGCCATATATTTGTACCGTATCCCGTCATAGCTGAGTATGGCCGGCGTAAGGTTGGAGCGCAGGTTGATGTTTTGCAATCTTTCATAATTCATCTGCGCTATTTTGTCGTTGCATTTCCACAGTTTTTTCAGCCGTGCATAATCCATGGACTGCAAGATATCTTTTATAATTTCTGTTTTGGACAAAAAATGCGGCAGACCGGCACATTCCAGGCTGTCAGTGTCGTAAACCATCTGTTTTGCCGGGGAAATTATTATCTTCATTTTTATACCGCCTTTCCTACCCTATAAACAAAAAACCCGCTTGCCGCGGGTTTAAATTTTGGTGGAGACGATCGGACTTGAACCGACTACCTCTACAATGCGAATGTAGCGCTCTTCCAGGTGAGCTACGCCCCCAAATCTTACTCTTATAATTATACTATTGTTTTTATTTTTGTCAACGGAAAAATATAGTTGTTTTTACCTGATATAATGTATTTTTATATGTAACGGAAATAAAGCTTTTTTTCAAAATTCTTTGTTTTCAACAGTTTAAAAAATCAAAAAATAACTTTTTTCGATTGTTGCCGCAAGGCATTTACAAGCCGCCGGTGCTGTGATAAAATCAATGGTATTTTGAGCAAGAGGAATATTATGAAAAGAACTGTTGATTTGGGAAAAGATAATATTTTTTCATTGGTATTGAAACTGGCACTGCCGTCGATGCTGGCGCAGTTTGTAAATGTTCTGTACAACATCGTGGACAGAATGTTTATCGGAAACATACCCAATATCGGAGATATTGCCCTGGCGGGCGTGGGTGTGTGCAGTCCTATTGTGACGATGCTGACATCTTTCGGCAGCCTGATAGGCGTCGGCGGAAGCGTATATATGGCCACAAAAATGGGACGGGGTGACATGCAGAAAGCAAAGGAAATTATGTACAATTCCTTTGTGGCTCTGCTGGGGTTGTCCTTTGTGCTGACAATTGTTTTCCTGTTTACAAAAGGCTATCTGCTGAATTGGTTCGGTGCCAGCAGTGAAACATTTGTTTATGCCAACCGGTATGTCACCATATACACTTTGGGTGCTGTCTTTGCCATATTCTCGCTGGGTATGAACTATTTCATCACCTGCCAGGGATTTGCAGGAACGGCGATGTTCAGCGTTGTTATCGGCGCACTGACAAACATAGTGCTGGATTATGTGTTTGTTTTCAAACTGGGTATGGAAGTGCCCGGTGCAGCGTGGGCCACTGTAATTTCGCAGATGTTGTCCTGCTGTTGGATAATGCGGTTTATATTTGGTAAAAAAATAAAGATAAAGGTGGAAAAACAGCCGATATCCGCCGCTGTTATTTCCAAAATATGCAAACTGGGTTTCTCTCCTTTTATTATTCTGGCCACCGACAGTATAATTTTGATTATCCTGAACACTGTTTTGCAGTATCACGGCGGACGGGAGATGGGCGACAAGCTGATTTCCGCCGCAACGATAGTCCAAAGCTATATGCTGATGATATCCGGCCCACTGATCGGTATAACCACCGGAACACAGGCTATCATAAGCTATAACTATGGCGCACAGAACAGAGAAAGAGTTATGACAGCAGTCAAACATATAATGACATTGGCGGTTTCTTTCTGCGCTGTGATGTTTGTAATTTCCAGGGTTGCGCCGCAGTATTTTGTACTGCTGTTCACTCAAAACGAACGGGCGGTGCGGCTGGCAAAATGGAGCATTCAGGCATATACCCTGGGTATAATAATAATGGCTTTGCAGTACGAGTCTGTAGACGCACTGACAGCGCTGGGCAAAACAAAGGTTTCATTGTTTTTGTCATTATTCAGAAAGTTCACCTTTGTGGCAATGACACTGCTGCTGCCGATACTGTTCAACGCACAGGCGACATTCTACGCCGAAACAGTGGCCGACAGCGTGTGCGGCCTGCTCAGCTTCTATGTGTTTACGAATATTTTGAAAAGCCTGCATTTTTACGAATATTCCAACTGAATAAAAAAGCGCGGATTTCCGCGCATTTTTTATTGACCTTATTTTATAAACAGTATATAATATATTCAAATAGAATATGGCTCTTATTGGGTTCAATATTTATTTTTGTATAGTAGGGTAAAAATTTAAGGAAAGGTGCTGTTGCAACAAACTGCTGATTTTAAAAATATGATATTTCTGCATAGGTGAAAATCGCCGACAATTTTTTGCCGGCTTGGATTTTTATGCCTATTTATTTTTGGGTATAGTATAATCATAAAATGCTATATGTTCGCCATTATCAAGTTGTAGTTCCCTATTTATTTTTGGTATAGTATAATTATGTCGGCTCAGGGATATCTTTTTTAAGAGTTGTAGTTCCCTATTTATTTTTGGTATAGTATAATTCGATAACTTCCCAGTTATCATAATTTACAGTTGTAGTTCCCTATTTATTTTTGGTATAGTATAATTCCGTCAAGTTTAAATCAACATGTTCGTCAGTTGTAGTTCCCTATTTATTTTTGGTATAGTATAATAATGAATATATCAGCAGACAAGCGGCTATTGTTGTAGTTCCCTATTTATTTTTGGTATAGTATAATGCAACAACCGGCTGGCCGTCATATCTTGCAGTTGTAGTTCCCTATTTATTTTTGGTATAGTATAATGCTATCTTTGTTAATAGTGTAGATTTACCAGTTGTAGTTCCCTATTTATTTTTGGTATAGTATAATACCTTTTTACAAAGATACATATTATCTGTTGTTGTAGTTCCCTATTTATTTTTGGTATAGTATAATAGATTAAAATGATAATTAAAATATCTGCGCGTTGTAGTTCCCTATTTATTTTTGGTATAGTATAATTTTAAACTATTTTTCCCAATAATAGCAGGAGTTGTAGTTCCCTATTTATTTTTGGTATAGTATAATGGAGACGGAAGCGCCGAGGTAAAATAATCAGTTGTAGTTCCCTATTTATTTTTGGTATAGTATAATCGAAGGATTGGCGGATACGCTGCTATTTCGGTTGTAGTTCCCTATTTATTTTTGGTATAGTATAATAGCCCTCTATCCTGCCGGCATAGCCGTCAAGTTGTAGTTCCCTATTTATTTTTGGTATAGTATAATTTCCGTTCTTTCTTCCTGGTGCTTTTAAAAGTTGTAGTTCCCTATTTATTTTTGGTATAGTATAATTCCATGTCGGTAATAGTTTCCAGGGCACTGTTGTAGTTCCCTATTTATTTTTGGTATAGTATAATTTGGAACAAAGACCGTGAAAATGTACAGCAGTTGTAGTTCCCTATTTATTTTTGGTATAGTATAATACATTAAACCAACGATTACCTGAAACAGTTGTTGTAGTTCCCTATTTATTTTTGGTATAGTATAATTTTTTCTTACAATCATCATAAGAAAAACGAGTTGTAGTTCCCTATTTATTTTTGGTATAGTATAATGGGGGAAGTGCTTACGCAGCTAATAAGGAGGTTGTAGTTCCCTATTTATTTTTGGTATAGTATAATATTATATAGCGAACACCGTCAGGGGAAGGAGTTGTAGTTCCCTATTTATTTTTGGTATAGTATAATATTTGCAATTTGTTCCGTTCTTTCTTCCTGGTTGTAGTTCCCTATTTATTTTTGGTATAGTATAATACCGCATAAAAACGGTGCGATCCATTTTCAGTTGTAGTTCCCTATTTATTTTTGGTATAGTATAATTGTTGACAAAAAAATTAGGGATTTGACGGAGTTGTAGTTCCCTATTTATTTTTGGTATAGTATAATAAAATAGAAGACGATAAAACATCTTTAGTAGTTGTAGTTCCCTATTTATTTTTGGTATAGTATAATTAAATGGGATTTGATTATTGCTCATCCGCCGTTGTAGTTCCCTATTTATTTTTGGTATAGTATAATGCTATTTTGGTCAACAATGTTGATTTGCCGGTTGTAGTTCCCTATTTATTTTTGGTATAGTATAATTGTTGACAAAAAAATTAGGGATTTGACTGAGTTGTAGTTCCCTATTTATTTTTGGTATAGTATAATAAAGATTAAAATAATTATCTAACATAAAATGTTGTAGTTCCCTATTTATTTTTGGTATAGTATAATAAAAGTTGAAGAACTGAAATCAGATAAATCGTTGTAGTTCCCTATTTATTTTTGGTATAGTATAATAGTTTATCCTCATCATCTATGTGCATTGCGGTTGTAGTTCCCTATTTATTTTTGGTATAGTATAATGCACTGTATATGTGCAAGACGACGACAAACGTTGTAGTTCCCTATTTATTTTTGGTATAGTATAATTCACGCAAAAAAGCAAGAGGTAAATATTAGTTGTAGTTCCCTATTTATTTTTGGTATAGTATAATCTCACGCAAAAAGGCAAGGGGTAAATACTAGTTGTAGTTCCCTATTTATTTTTGGTATAGTATAATTTTAAAACGAAAATACCCTTTTGTATTAGGTTGTAGTTCCCTATTTATTTTTGGTATAGTATAATGTCATTTTTCGGATACCCTCTTTATTTATTGTTGTAGTTCCCTATTTATTTTTGGTATAGTATAATCACTCTGATTCCATACTTTTCAAATATTTGTTGTAGTTCCCTATTTATTTTTGGTATAGTATAATAGGGTGCGGGAAAAGCCCTGAAAACAGTGCGTTTTCAGGGCTTTTTTCCTGCAAAAAATTATATGAATGTCAGCTGTTCGGCCTGGAAAGGTTTGTCGTTGTTTGTGGGTTTTCCCAGCAGTATGTGCATATTCTGATACTGCTTTTCTGTTATGGTCAGCAGACGCACCGAGCCGTTGGGCGGCAGGTTTTCTTTTATCCTTTTAAAATGCTTTTCAACGGCATCATTGCCGTTACACACCCTGGAATAAACCGAAAACTGCACCATATAGTATCCGTCTTTCAGCAAAAAGTTGCGGAAGCGTGTTGCGTTTTTCCTTTCGGATGCAGTGGTTACCGGCAGGTCAAAAAATACCAGCATACGCATAAATTTACTCATACCGGTGCTGCCGCAGTGCTGTCAGCCGGCACAACTCCACTACATTTTTACCGCCCATAAAGCTGGCCTGTACTGTCTGCACTGTCTTTTCAATGCCATAGGCCAGCGTATGCTTTTGTCCTTTGTACACCACATCACAGTTAAGCAGATTATACAATATCTGCTTGTCCCTTACCGAAAGGCTGTCGCTGTCTGTTTCTTCCATCTGATAAACACACAGGTCTACCACCGGGCGGAAAGGCTCCATAATATCGTCTGCCAGATTAAACCGGTTAAGCCGGCTGTGGTGATTTATTCCCAAAGCCGGTTCCAGCCCATAAGAGACCAGGCTGCGGCAGACCCGTCCCCTTACTATGGCATATCCGTAGTTCAGGCGGGCATTTACCGGCGTTTCTGCACTGCGGTTAAACCCCTGTCCAAACAGATATCGAAAATATTTTGATGCCGCCACTGCTTCGGCATTGTCACTGTCGCCGCTTTTCACCCTGCCGGACAATGAAATCAGCTCCCGTTCACCGGATAAACCAAGCAAAGAAAGTACCTTTGCCTGGTTTATTATTTTTTGTGCAACAATCTTTTGCCACATGGCTTTTTTCAACGGCTGTTTTGCAGACATCTGCGCTTGCAGAACACCGGCTTTTCGGCTGTGCACATTATAGCCCGTAAGTATTCCGTTGGGGGTGTGTTTTTCGTCGCAGAAATATACAGCCACACCCCATGCGGCACACGCAGACATAAGGGCGGCGGTGATGGTACACCGGCGGTTTTCCACCATCAGCGTGCTTATGTCTTCCAGCGGAAAAGTGTACTCGCCGCCGTTTACCACAAGCTGATTATTTTTCAACGACAATTTGGCAGAAGATGATATAAATATATTTCTGTATGCCATACAGCCACCTCATTTTCTGCGCTTTTCTTTCGGTGCCTTGTATATATTTCCCAGCACATCCACATGATATTTTTCAATGCTTTCCAGGGTTTTTATACCTAAGCTTTTTATTGTGTAACTTTTGTCATGCGTTATTATAGTTATGTTTCCACCAGCTGTGTCAGCTTTTATATAATATACAAGCTCTTCATTACTGAAATATTTCTTCTCAATATCGGCTTTCTCTGATACCCTGCTAAAATTCATTCCTCTTTTGCTTTTTACCAACAAAAGATCATTTGGATATATGGAATACAGGAAATCTTCATCTTTCATATCTTTCCAATTATCATAATTTTTACCTTGCACGCAGGCTTTTACAGGCAGTTCGTCCTTTACCATATCCGATGCGTACACCGGGACAAAATAATAGCCGTCGCCCTCCACCTTGTACAGGTCTATCCTCAGCATACTTCCGTTGTCCGCAATGCCCATATCCAAAGCTACATTGACATTTGTAGGTTCATAGGTTTTGACTTTATTTACCTTCGGCCGCCGGCCGCCTTTTGGGGTGGGTTTATACACAAAGCCCTCCGGAAAAGCCTTTTTGCCGTTTCCGCCGGTCTGTACAAGCCTTTCTTTCAGCATTTCATACAGCAGTCTGTCGCTGTCCGGGTTATAATATTTGGATATTTCACCTTCTTTATCCAGTTTAAGATTTTGCAGCCGGGTCTTGGTGACTGCCACTTTTTTTCTCTTGCCGTCTTTGCAGATAAATCTTTCTGCTCTTACGGTTTCTTTATGTGCCTGCCCGGTTTTCTTTTTTCTTTCCATACGGGATACAAGCACCGGTTTGATTGACCGTATATCCAAATCCCGGTAGTTGGGCAAAACAATATCTTTCAGCAAAGCCTGTGGATCTTTGGAAGTCCTTATATCAATTTCTGTCCTGAAAGTATCCCACGGAGGCGGAAATTTTGCATCAATGACCTTTTGGTCGCGGTACATGTATCTGGTTTCCATATATCTGGAATAATCCGTAACCTTTTTTATCATACCCTGGGAAATACAGCCTATGACAGCCGCATCCACTGCATGGTGCATATCGCCATTGCCTCTGATTTTGCTTATACCCCATCTTTTGCGCATATAAGCCGTTACCGAGCCGTTGACGCATATCACCTTTTGCTTTCCGGTGTAGCTTTCATCAAATTCCAGGTTGTCCCTGATATAGTTTGACAAAAATCTGCTGATAAACTTTGTATCCTGCAAAGCCCTGGGTTTTAACCGGTTCATATCTTCTTCCGTCAGCTTTTCTTTCAGCAGTTTCAGCCTTTTGTTTCTGTTGCGGATAAATGTTTTTACAAGGCCTGTAAAATCTTCCTTGCTCTTTACATAATCCATGGGAATACGGTTGCCCTTTTCCCTGTTGGCATAAGCCATAACCAGCGCTTTGTTGTTGTAACTGTCATCAAAAGAAATGCTGTACGGGATTATATGGTCTATTTCACAGTAACCGGGAGCAAACAGATTTTCGGCCTTAATAGGCGTATTGGTGTACAGGCATATTCCCTGCTGTTCCTGCCACAGGCGGTATTTGATTATATCCTGACCCGAAGGTTTAAGTATATGGAATGTGTTCTTTATTTCTTCATATACCTGTTGGTTATTTTTCCTGTTTTCTTCCTGCTGATTTTCAATCTGTTTTCTCTCGGAGAAATCTTTGGATAATTCCCTGGCGGTTTCTATGTTTATAACAGCCGGAGCGCGGTATTGTTTTACAATGGCATTGATAACTTTTATTGTCTGGTTTACTGCCCTTTTTACTACCGGGCTGGTGATTTCGTTGTTATCATCAGGCAGCTTTGGCAGATACCTTCTTTTGACCGCAGAGGAATGAGCCCTGAAATCGTAGCCGGCCCGCCGGCAGGCTTCGTTGTAAATCATACCTTTTTCCATATAGGGGATTATTTTTTTCAAAGCTTTCAGGGAAATATGGCCGAACTTCGAAAAGTTTTTCATACCTCCTATGGCTTCCAGCTCCTGCCGGGTGAAGTCAAACTCCGAAAGGTACTCCAGCACTTTTTCGCTTGTTTTGTAATAGGTCAGGGCTGTACCTATGGTGTCTCTTTTTTCTGTCGTTACGCCAACAATATACCCTTTGTTTATCTTATCAAAAGCCTTTCTCATCTCGTGGTATGCCGGCATACCGCGAAATACTGCTTTTTCTGTCTTTGCCTTATCCTCTTCAGGATAGTTAATCGCAGAGAAAAATTCTTCTTCGGCAAGATTTAACTCTTTTCTTATTCTTTCATAAGTAACCTTTTCACTTTTATGGCAAAGTGATATGATTTTCTCTCTTTCTTCCGAAGTAAGTGTTCTTTGACCATTTGCAGAATAAATCTTCAGGTTGTTTGTTTTCTGTAAAAGGTCAAAATATTCAAAGGAATAACAAGCCTTGGCAGCGCGTTTTTCCCCTTTTTCAAGGGTACATTCCCCAACCATATTTTCAATCTGATTTCCGCCGTAAGGGCTGGGAAATCCCGGGCCTTCATCAAAACTGCGCTGGGATGAAAAAATCTGTATATATTTTTCTTTCAGGCTGTCTGTGGAAATAATGCTGCCAAACTCTTTTTGCTTTTGGAAGATAATATTTATTTCTTCAAGTATCTGACTGCGCAAAAATGTATTGGAGTAATCCCCGCCTTTATTCCTTTTGGCGGCAGAGTATTTTTCGTCCTTATACAACATCTGCCCTACTGTCAAGTAACCTTTTTCCGCCATATACCGGGCATTTTCGGCTGTTGCAGACAAAAGTTTGCCCTCATCACTTTTGGCGTCTTCATTTTTCCTGTTGGATTTAAATCCTCTGCGCTGTGCCAGGTGTATCAACAACCTTGCCATCTCCTGCCTGTCCAGAAGTCTTTCCAGCGCTTCGCTTCTTATGCGGTATATATCCGTCAGCGGCACGCTGTTCTTTTGGCGGTCATAAAGCTTTTCCAGCTCTTCTTTAGAGATAACACCTTCCCGTTGTAAAAGGGATTTTATTCTGTGAAGTCTGTGTTTTCGCCTGCGGCCTGTTCTTCTGGCGCCTCTTGCCATTCTGCGTGGAGCAGCCAGTGATGCACCTGTCTTGGGCTGTTCTGCTGCATCAAAAACTCTTGCACCCAACGAAATAATCCTGTTCGGTTCTCCTGATATATCTGTATTAAGGACACACCATCCAACAGATGTAGTGCCGATATCCAAACCAAGTCTGTACATACTTTTCCTCGTTTCTTTCTGGATTTTGTGACAAGTTTTCATATATAAGAAAAAGTGTCGTGACTAGCACGACACCTTTCACTTGCGGCTCAATGCTTTCGCAAAGGCCTTATTGTAGTAACCTATTTACTTTTGGTATAGTATAAGGTAAATTTATTGTAACATCAATGTTTTGTTTTGTCAAATAAAAAAGACCGTTTTCCAACGGTCTTTTTGGTGGAGACGATCGGGATCGAACCGACTACCTCTTGAATGCCATTCAAGCGCTCTCCCAGGTGAGCTACGCCCCCGTATTCAGCTGACTGCTTAAATATAATAACAAATTTTTCCGTGTTTGTCAACAGAAATTTTCAATTTTTTTGTAAAATTACAAAATTATTTTGTTCCCCTTTCACAAATCAGTGTACCAAAAATTGTGCATATTATATAATAAAATTATATTTAAATTTTCTTAATTAAAATTATTTTTATTCATTTTTATTTAAGATTATAAATAATTATACTTGAAAATATGAACAAAGAGTGTTATATTAGTTTTAAAGAAACTTTGGTAAAACCATGGAGGTACTTATGAAAAAAGAATATTTTGTTGACAGAATAGCTGATGAAAGCAATTGCAGCACGGTTATAATAGGTAAAGACGCTTCTGTAACCGGCAAGGTTATCTTGGGTCATAACGAGGATGACCCGAATGCTGTTGTTCAGCTGCATATAGTACCGCGTGTAAAACATAAAGAAGGCGAAACAATTTCTTTTGCGGACGGCAGCGCTGTTATACCGCAGGTGGAAGAAACATATTCCTATTACTGGTCAGAAGTTAGATGCAAAGGCGGTATCTCCTTTGCTGACGGCTTTGTAAACGAATGGGGTGTGGCAGTTGTCAGCAACGCCTGCCGCCCAAGTAAGGTTAAAGAAGGCGATGATTCCGGCATCGGTTACGCTTTGCGCAGGCTGATAGCTGAAAGAGCCAGAACAGCCAGAGAAGGTGTAGAAGTAGCCGCCGGACTTGTGGAAAAATTCGGATATTTTTCCGCCCGCACATACTCCATTGTTGACAAAAACGAAGCATGGGTGTTCCAGGTGCCTACCGGCAAAAATTATGTGGCCAGAAAAGTGGGCGATGATGAAATCTTCTACATTCCCAACTGGTTTACAGTTCACCAGGTAGATTTTTCCGACACAGAACATAAAAAATTCTATTTTTCAAAGGACCTTGCAAAATTTGCCGAGGAAAACGGCTGGTATACTCCAAAAGTTGCCGGAGATTATTCTGATTTTGATTTTGCAGCAGCCTATCAGGACGGCGAAATGGCAGAATACAACATACTCCGCGCCAGAAACGCATGGAGAATTCTGACAGGTGTCAAACCTGAAAATGACCGGCTGAAACCTTTCAGCAAAAAAGCCGAAAGAAAATATTCAGCTGATGACATCAAAAAAGTTTTGCGTTCACATTATGAGGGTACTGAAGACGATCAGACCGAAAACTACACCCGCAATCCTCACAGAGTCGGTGTTTCTTCCCTGTGCAACGATACGACAATAGAAAGTTCTATCATCGAATTCAACGAGGATATTTACCTTACAAGACTGCTGCGCGCCAGCCAGAAACCCTGTATAACACCCTACACTCCCTGGTATCCGGTGGCTTTGACAAAAATTCCTGACGGCTACAGCGCCATGGGTTATCTGCCTGCGCAGGTATCACATTTTTATGTGGATGACAGCGAGCTGGAATATGACCCTGCCAAAGCCTGGTGGGCATTCAGGACTCTGCAATACTTTACAGAATTCAATTACAGGGATACACATGAAGTCCTGGCACAGGAGGCCCGGACTATGGAAAAAGACTGGGAGGCAGAAAAAGCCGGTATTGAAAAGGCATATACCGAACTTAAAGAAACAAGCCTCTCTGCCGCCCGCGAATATCTTACTGCTTATACTGCGGCTCAGGCCAAAAAGTCATGGAACTGGGCAAACAAAATGATACATAAACTGGGCGAAGAAAAAATTCTTTCCAACTGCAAGGAATGGGAAAACAAATAACCGAAAAAGCTCCGCATTATTTGCGGAGCTTTTTTACTTTTGATTGCAAATATCACAATACTGTTGTATTATATATTTAGTTCATAAACGGAGGACACAAAAATGGATTATAAAGATGTGATAAGCATGGCAAGGGGCAATATGGGGCCTTACTGCAAAAGCTGTAATGTATGCGACGGACGCGCATGTAAAAACGCTATCCCCGGCCCCGGTGCAAAAGGCGCAGGCGATGTGGCAATCAGAAACTACCGGAAATGGCAGGAAATAAGAATAAATATGGACACTATATGTGAAAACAAACCTGTCAGCACAAAAACAACCCTTTTTGGCAAAGAGATGTCCATACCTGTATTTGCCGGCCCGGTGGGCGCTGTAAAACTGCACTATGGCGACAAATACGACGATTTACAGTATAACGAAATCCTGCTGGAAGGCGCCGACAAAAGCGGAATAGCCGCATTTACCGGTGACGGAACAGACAGTTCTGTTATGGAAAGTGCTGCCGCCAGCATAAAGAAATTTTCCGGATGTGGTATTCCCACCATCAAACCATGGGCAATGGAAACAGTGAAGGAAAAGTTTGATCTGGTAAAGGACACAAACTGCATTGCCGTTGCCATGGATGTGGATGCTGCCGGTCTGCCTTTCCTGAAAAATGCAAATCCCCCCGCAGGGAGAAAAACCGTAGAGCAGCTGAAAGAAGTTATATCCCTTTCCCCTGCCCCGTTTATCGTAAAAGGCGTGATGACAGTAAAAGGTGCACTGAAAGCCAAAGAGGCCGGTGCCAGCGCTATTGTTGTTTCCAACCACGGCGGAAGGGTTCTGGACGGTTGCCCGGCCACTGCCGAAGTCCTGCCGGAGATTGTAAAAGCCGTAGGAAAAGATATGACCATTTTGGTAGACGGCGGTATCAGAAGCGGCCTGGATGTTTTCAAAGCCCTGGCTATGGGAGCTGACGGTGTCGTTATAGCCCGCCCTTTTGTAACAGCTGTGTACGGAGCCGGTGTTGAAGGCGTTATCAGCTATGTGGAAAAACTGAAAGCCGAACTGGAAGATGTAATGTCCATGTGTGGTGCCGCATCAATAGAAGAAATTGACAGCTCAATGATATTTTAATAGCTATAATAAAATCAAAAAACCTCCCGGTTTACGGGAGGTTTTTTTGAAATTCAATTTGACGACGATATATTTTTACATATATCTTCAAGATGCCGGGGACTGACCCGCGCCATAAAGGTGTATACCGTTTCAGACATATCGGTATTTTCCGGGCATATTCTGCTTATATATTTATATACACTTTCATAGCTTTTGGCATATATCCGGGCTTTACTGCTGCCGCTTTGGGTAAGGGTTACCTTTCCGTATCTGGATTTATGTATATATCCACATCGGCTGAGGGTTCTCATCATGGCGTGCACAGTAGGTCTTGAAACCGAAAGCTGCCGGGCGATATCAGAGCATTTTACAAACCTTTCTTTTTCTGCCAGTGTATAAATTACTGTCAGATACCTGATGTTTGTGGCTGTTATACCGCTTGGTGCTTCTGTCACAGCGCACCTCTGTTTGCTTTATTTTCAGCTGTGTGCCGGCAGTTGCAATGAGAAGATGAACAGCAGCCTGCGGCAGAACAGCCTACACACCTTGCGCCGGACTTTTTAGCTTTGTATATATACCTGACGGCCAGTATTATAACAGTGGTAACAACTGCTATGATTATAAAGTTTTGCATAAATTCATCTCCTGTCAAAAATCATTTCTGTAAAGCGAATTCTTTTTCCATCTCTTTGTCAGTTTTTCTGATAAGGGAACCTATCACGGCAGCGATTGCCAGCACAGCAATCATACCGCCGAAAAATCCTGCGCCGACGGAACCTGTTGTAATAAGAGTGCCAACCTGGTAAACCAGGAACGCTACCGTAAAGCCTGTGGCAAACTGCAATGCTACACCGCCCCAGAACCATTTTCTGTCGTTTATCTCGGAATTCATCGCACCCAAAGCTGCAAAGCAAGGAGGTGTGAAAAGGTTGAACATAAGATAAGCCAAAGCTCCTACTTTTGTAAGACCCATGGCGAGAGCAATCTCGCTTGCACCGCCTGTCATAACCAGTTCATCAACATTTATGAAAGCTGTCAGTCCGTATACAACAGCCAGTGTTCCAACAACATTTTCTTTGGCTATAAAGCCTGTTATAGCTGCTGCTGCCAGCTGCCATGCGGCTACACCGCAGATCGGAATAAGTATTATTGCAACGGGTGAAGCTATGGAAGCAAGTATTGAAGTGGCCTCTGCTCCCTCTTCAACCAGTTGCAGGCTCCATGTGAAGGACTGCATTATCTGCACAGCGGTGTTGCACACAAGTATAATTGTACCGGCTTTAACAATGTACTCTTTACCGCGTTCAAGCATTGACAGACAGGCGCGTTTCAGAGAAGGGATTTTATACTCCGGAAGTTCTATGATAAAGAAGGATTTTCTGTATTTGTGACCTGCTATTTTATTTACCAGCAAAGCGCCCAAAAGTATGAGGACGATACCTACAAAATACATCATTGTTCCTATGTTGGAAGAATCGGCGAAAAACACACCGGCAAACAATGCGATAACCGGCAGCTTTGCACCGCAGGGCATAAACGGAGTGAGCATCGCAGTGGCACGGCGCTCGCGTTCATTGCGTATTGTACGGCAGGCCATAATGCCGGGGATTGCACAGCCTGTACCGATTACCATAGGAATTACAGACTTTCCTGAAAGGCCCACTTTTTTGAATATCGGGTCCAGAACAACTGTTGCCCTGGCCATATAACCGCAGTCTTCCAGCAGAGCTATCAGGAAATACATTACCATTACCAGCGGCAAAAATCCTACAACGGCACCTACACCGCCTATAATACCGTCAATGAGCAAAGCGTAAAGGAACGGATTGGCTCCTTCCAGCAGACCGCCTGCCCAGCCCTGGAAGCCTTCAATCCAGCCCACAAGGGTGTCAGCAAGCAACGGTCCCACAGAAGACTGGGATATATCAAAAACAAGATACATTATAACCGCAAATATCGGTATTCCCAAAAATTTGTTGGTAAGTACGCTGTCTATAACATCCCCAAAGTTTTTGTCTTTTGTAAATACCTTTCTTACTTCTACTTCCTTTACAAGGCTGTTTACAAAATCAAATCTGGCTCGGTCAGCTGCCTCAACGCTGTTTTTGTCGTGCAGATCCACATTGCTTTGCACATAAGGCGCTTTCTGGCCTTTGCCGTAAAGTGAAGCCGCAGTTTTGACAACTTCCGGCAGGCCGTTTGAATCAGATGCAGTGGACATGGTATTTATAACCGGGCATCCCAGCTTTTCAGACAGCAGCTTTGTATCTATCTGCGTCTGCTTTTTTTCATTTATATCGCTTTTGTTTAATGCAACTACAACAGGAATTCCCAGTTCCAGCAGCTGTGTGGTGAAAAACAGGCTGCGGCTGAGGTTGGTCGCATCCACAATGTTGATAATAACATCCGGATTTTCATTTTTCACATAGGCACTGGTGATGCTTTCTTCCGATGTAAACGGCGACATGGAGTAAGCACCCGGCAGGTCTACTGCCACCAGCTCTTCCCCTGCATCATAAAGGCTCTTTTTTATCAAAGCCTCCTTTTTTTCCACCGTAACACCGGCCCAGTTGCCGACGCGTTCAATTCTTCCCGTCAGCGCATTGTACATTGTCGTTTTACCGCTGTTGGGATTGCCTGCAAAAGCAATTCTCATTTGCTTTTTCCTCCTCTGTTGTTAAAAGAATATCAGTAAGCATACGCTAACTATATGTTAAAATATATGTGGTGATCTCTCACCACTTTATATTTTAATTCAGATTTCAATAGCCTGTGCCAAATTGTAGTCTATGTTATATCTGGCATCTTTTACAGATATAACACACCCCTGACTGCGGTGACTGACCACCGTAATAGGCTGTCCGCTGTAGCACCCCAGTGTGAAAAGGAACGAGTTTAAATCTTCATCATCTGTGTTGATATTTTTAATCAGATATTCCTTTCCTTCCTGTGCTTCCTTCAATGTCATATCCTCTACCTGCCTGTTCCATTTTTAATTAGCCACTGCTAACTATTCATAGTTTACCACTAAAACCATATATTGTCAATTATAATTCGATAAAAAAAATTTTTTGTAGCAAGCAATAAATACAGACAAAAACCCGGCCCTTTTATTGTGTCAAAGTGAAAAAAGTTTTATTTGTATAACTTTGAAGAAAAATAAAAAGCGCAGCAGATGCTGCGCCTTTGTATTTTATATTATTTGGATACAACTGCAACTGTATCGCGGGCAATCATAAGTTCTTCGTTTGTCCGGATAACCAGAGTTTTTACTTTTGCACCTTCAGCTGTGATATCAACAATATCGCCGCGTTTCTTGTTGGCTTCTTTGTCGATTTCAATACCGAAGTAACCCAGACCGGCACATACGCCCTCACGAACTGTGGGAGAGTTTTCACCGATACCGGCTGTAAATACTACACAGTCAAGGCCGCCCATGGCTGCAACATAGCTGCCGATGAATTTCTGCAACTGGTAGAAGTACATATCCAGAACCAGTTTTGCTCTTTCATTGCCTTCTTTTGCTGCAACTTCTATGTCACGGCAGTCGCTGGAAATACCGGAAACTCCCAGGAAACCGGCTTTCTTTGTCAGATAATCTGTCAGCTCGTTGCCTTTGATACCTGTGATTTCAGAGATGTAACCAACAACAGAAGGATCCAGGTCACCGGAACGGGAGCCCATCATGAAGCCGCCCAAAGGAGTAAGACCCATGGAAGTATCAACTACTTTACCGCCATCAACCGCAGCCAGAGAAGCACCGTTGCCCAGGTGGCAGGTGATTATTTTCAGCTCTTCAGGTTTTTTGCCCAGGTAGTCAGCAGCAACTTTGGAAACATATTTGTGGCTTGTACCATGGAAACCGTAGCGACGGATGGCATATTTTTCATAGAATTCATAAGGAACAGCGTACATGTAAGCTTTGGGGGGCATTGTTGCATGGAAAGCTGTGTCAAATACAACAACATTGGGAACTTCTTCACCAAATACAGCTTTTGCACTTCTCAGGCCCATAGCATGAGCTTTGTTGTGAGCAGGAGCCAAAGCAGACAGGTCATCGATAGCCTGAATAACTTCGTCTGTAACCAGGCAGGGTTCGCTGAATTTTTCGGCGCCCTGAACTATGCGGTGGCCGATAGCGCTGATTTCGGATTTATCTTTGATAACGGCGCCTTCGCCCTCTGTCATCATTTCAACAACTTTTGTAAAAGCTTCTACATGAGTCGGGAAAGATGTTTCTACTTTCCATTCGCCGCCGTTTGCTTTATGTGTAATAAATGAGCCGTCAATGCCGATTCTCTCGCAGTTACCTTTGCAGATAACGCTTTCATCGCTCATATCAATCAGCTGATATTTCAATGAGCTGGAGCCACAGTTGATAACTAAAACTTTCATCGTATTCCTCCGATTTAAAAATAATTGTTTATTTAACTATTTTATTATATAATAATGTAAATAAATTTTCAAGTGTAAGGAGAATTTTATGTCTAAATCTGTTGGCATAGTGACAGAGTACAACCCTTTTCATACCGGGCATAAATATCAGATAGATTATTTGAAAAAAAATGGTTTTGAAACAGTTGTCTGTGCCATGAGTGGCAGCTGTGTGCAGAGAGGGTCACTGGCCTTTATGTCAAAGTTTGACCGCACTGTATTGGCAGTGGAAAGCGGTGCAGACCTGGTGGCGGAAATCCCCTTCCCCTTTTCCTGCCTCAGTGCAGAAGGCTTTGCGGCAAGCGGTGTTATGACATTGAAAAGCCTTGGGGTTGACGCGTTATGTTTCGGCAGCGAATGTGCAGATGAAAAGCTGTTGTATGACATAGCTTCATATCTGCTGACAGAAGAATATAACCAAAAGCTGCGGCAGGCTCTGTCACAGAAAATCCCTTATGCTGCCGCCAGGGAGCAGGCTGTTTTCAGCAAATTTGACCTGAACAAAGAGACTTTGAGCGCTTCAAACGATATACTGGCGATAGAATATATAAAAGCGTGCATACAGCAAGGCTGGAATGTACAGCTGATAGCCCTGAAAAGACAAGGTGCCGGATATAACCGGACTGCCCCCAAAGGCGGATATGCCTCTGCAAGCGTCGTAAGAAAAATGGTTGAAGATTTCAGGTTTGACGCCGCGTCGGAATTTATTCCAAAAGCCAGCAAAAAGACCTTTGACGAGGCCCTGAACTACGGAAGATACTTTACGGAAGATTTTGCTTTTGAAAAATCACTTTTGTTCACACTGAGGCAAAAAAGCGCCGCAGATTTTATCAAAATCCGAGACTGCAACAAAGAGTTGAGCCACGCGCTGGAAAAGGCCGCAGCACAGAGCGACAGTATCGAAAGCTTTTTCCGGCTGCTGCCGACCAAAATGTATACCCGCGCCAGGATAAGAAGAATTTTACTCCATGCATTCCTTGGCCGGGAAGACAGTTTTCCTGACAGTATACAGTATATCAGGCTGTTGGGCATGTCAGAAGCCGGGGAAACTTTTTTAAAACAGGTCAAATCCTGTTCTCTGCCCATATCCCATTCTCCTAAAATTCTCAGCCGGAAAAGCGAGGAATGCGCCAGGATAATTGCCGCTGAAAGCGCCGCCACCGACGCCCAGGCCAGCTTCTGCAAGATTATACAGCCCCGGCGTACAGATTTCACCCGTAAGCTGTATAAGAGAAAATAAAAAAGGCCGCTTATACAGCGGCTTTTTATATTATTTAGAAGTATTTTTAAAAACAAAAATTTTGCTCAAAATATAGTTTCCGATAGTCACCACAACCAGTGATATCAGCGTGGCAACCAGGTCATTCATGCCCATTTTGGTCACCATCAAAGCCATCAGAGCCATATCCAGGAACAGCGTTGCAACCCTGGAGGATGTAAACTGTACAAACTCTTTGCCTATATCCTTTCTTTTGCTTTTGAAAACAAAAATTCGGTTTGTTACATAGGCAAACAGCACACCGGTTATCCATTTTATCATGTTGGCTATCTGCAACTGAAAAGGATTGGACGGATCCAGGAAGGTCCTGGTGCTGATATAATAGAATATAAGGCTGACTATTGTAGTAAGCACACCGACAATGAGATAGTTTATTATCTCTTCATGTTTTTTGTATATTTCCCAGTATTTTTTCATGTCTTACCCCGCAGAAATCAGGAAATTGTCAGGTACAGCATATATGCCACCTGTGCACCCATAACGATAGTGCTGAAGACAATGGGCATTCTTACATAAAGTGAAGGTGCACCCATATACCTTTTTGAATGCTTTGTGCTCAGAAAGAAGTTAAAAATCAAAGCCGACGGGCTGATAGCCAGTGATAAAGCTGCCGCCTGCAAAACCGCCCTGGCCGCAGCTTCATTGGAAACTGACGGCGAAAACACTATGGCCAGAGCCAGCATCATAAGCACTGCTGTGATACAAGAGTACAACACCGGAAACCAAAAAGTAAATTTAAACACAGAAATCTTTTGTGTCTGTTGTATATTCTGTTTCATTTTAACATCCTCGTAAATTCATGATACAGTTTATAATACAATAAAGTACAAAATTTGTAAAGTATAATAAAAATTATTTTGACAAAAAACAATATTTATTCTTGACTAATTCACCACAATGTAGTATAATTACTATTGCCTTACGGGATGTGGCTCAGTTTGGTAGAGCGCTGCGTTCGGGACGCAGAGGCCGCAGGTTCAAATCCTGTCATCCCGACCAATTAAAACGCCTTGTAAAAGGCGTTTTTTTATTGCAATTTTTATCCCCTCCACCTATAATAGATAAAAAAGGAAACGGAGAGATATTATGAAAAACCCGATTGTCCGCATTGTAACCGAAAAAGGCGAAATCACTGTAGAGCTGTACCCACAGCAAGCACCGAACACCACTGCCAGCTTTATATATGCTGCAAACAATGATATGTATAAAGACAGGCTGATAAAAAGGGTTGTACCCGGTTTTGTTATGCAGCCGTCTTACAACTATTTTGAGGACAAAAGATGCGACTACTATCTTGACGGAGAATTTTCTGTCAACGGCTTTGACAACAATATAAAAATGGAAAAAGGTACAATAGCCATGGCCGGCGACGGAGAAAAGCTGGCCCACGGCAGTGAATTTTTTATTGTCCTGTCAGACGAAGCCGGAGAAAAACTGCAAGGTAAATTTGCTGCTTTCGGAAAAGTGATATCAGGCTTTGAAGAACTGGAAAGGCTGGAAAACCTCCCGCTGGTTGATGTGAAACCGGAAGGCGTGAACGCTGTGATAAAACAGCCGGCCCGGGACCAATATATGAAAAATGTATATGTAGACACATTCGGGGTGCAATATCCTGACCCTAAAAAACTATGATTATTGTATATTATTATAATGAATAAAAGCGGCTGAAAATCAGCCGCTTTTATTTTTCAGCTCAGCAACATTCTGTCGCTTACAGTTCCGGATTTTTGCTCAAATAACCGCAGAAGCTCATTTACGGTCAGCTTCCGCTTTTCCTCCCCTCTCATATCCAGAACAATTCTGCCTTTATCCATCATTATCAGCCTGTTGCCGTGCTTTATCGCATCCTTCATATTGTGTGTAATCATAAGTGTCGTCAGATTTTGCTCTTTTACAATTTTGTCAGTCAAATCCAAAACCTTTGCGGCCGTTTTGGGGTCTAATGCCGCTGTGTGTTCGTCCAGCAACAAAATCCTGGGTTTTTGGATTGTGGCCATAAGCAAGGTTACCGCCTGTCGCTGTCCTCCCGACAGCAGGCCTATCCGGGTATCCAGTCTGTTTTCCAGGCCCAGATCCAAATCTGCAAGTATACTTCTGAAATAGTCTTCATTTTCTTTGGAAATGCCGCGCTTCAGTCCCCTTTTCTCTCCTCTGCGGCAAGCCAGTGCAAGATTTTCCCTGACAGTCATTTTTCCTGCTGTGCCCACCATCGGGTCCTGAAAGACCCTGCCCAGATACACGGCTCTTTTATGTTCAGGCATCTTTGTAACATCTGCGCCATCAATGCAGATATTTCCGCTGTCAGTTATGATAGTACCGGATATAGCGTTGAGAAGGGTCGATTTCCCTGCACCGTTGCCGCCTATAACCGTTACATAATCGCCCTGCTCCAATTTCAGTGACAGGCAGTCCAGGGCTTTATTTACATTTACGGTGTCCTGATTAAATGTTTTTTCAATGTTTTGAATATTCAGCACGGGGCTCATTCAGCACACCTTCCCTTCTCTTCAAAGTTTTGAATACCGGTTTTGGCAGTTTCAGTTTTATATTGGGTGTATACAAAGCCAGGGCCACTGTAATTGCAGTAAACAGTTTCAGATCCATCGGCTGCATTCCCAGCTCAATAACTGCGGCAATTATAAGTCTGTACACGACGGCCCCTGACACAACTGCGATCAGTTTTCCCAGAAAGCCTTTCCTGTAAAACAAAACTTCACCGATAATCACAGACGCCAAGCCGATAACTATTGCCCCCTGTCCCATGGAAACATCGGAATATTTCTGATACTGTGCAATCAACCCGCCTGACAGGGCCACCAGCCCATTGCTGACAGCCAGCGCCAGTATTTTCATTATGTCGGTGTTTATCCCCTGCGCGCGGGCCATTTTTCGGTTGTCGCCGGCCGCCCTTATGGCATAGCCCAGCTGTGTGGTAAAAAACCAGTACAAAATACCCACCAGCGCAGCGTTAAGTACCACAGCGAAAATCAATACTGCTATATCATTGCTTATACCTATGTTTTCCAGCACATCATACACTGTCCGTGATTTTAACAAGGTTATATTTGCTTTGCCCATAATGCGTATGTTTACAGAGTACAAGGCAATCATGGAAAGTATTCCGGCCAGCAGGCCCGGTATTTTCATTGCGGTGTTGAGCAGACCCGTCACACACCCGGCTGCACAGCCGCCGACAAAAGCCGCCGCCAGTGCAACAAAGGGATCGGTGCCGTCTGTTATAAGTTTTGCGGCTATCGCCGCACCGGTAACCAGGCTTCCTTCAACTGTAAGGTCTGCATAGTCCAGTATTCGGTATGTTATGAAAACGCCCATTGTCATAACAGCCCATAAAAGCCCCAGGGAAACAGCCCCCAGTATTATGCTATAATAATTCATCACAACAGCTCCCTGTTATTCTACATACTCACTTAACTCTTGCGGTACTTCCACGCCCAGTACCTGTGCCATTTCACCGCTGATGTAATAATCATATTTTACCAGGGATTCCACAGACATCTGCGAAATGTCCTCACCTTCAAGTACTCTGACAGCCATTTCGCCTGTCTGATATCCCAGGTTGTAGTAATTAAGGCCCAGTGTGGCAAATCCGCCGTCCCTTACCATTTCTATAGCACCGCACACAACGGGCAGTTTGTTCTCCTTTGCAATTTCAGCCACAATACCCATGGCAGAAGCGTAAGCATTGTCTGTGGGAATATAAATCGCGTCACATTTTCCTGCTACTGACTGTGTAACCTGCTGAACATCATTGGTATTGGTCACAGTTGCTTCGGTCCAGTTCAGTGACATTTCCTCCAGGACTTCTTTTACCTGCTGTGCCTGTAATATAGAGTTATCCTCGCCGGAGCAGTAAAGGATACCTATGGTTTTTATATCCGGGCAAAGCTGAACCAACAGCTCTATCTGCTCTTTTATGGGGCTCATATCGTTTGTACCGGAAAGATTTGTACCCGGTGCCTCATTGGTGTTTACCAGGCCGGAGTCCACCGGATCAGTAACAGCGGTGAACAATATCGGTATTTCTTCCGTCACAGAAGCCATTGACTGCGCTGCACCTGTACCTATCGCCAGTACCAGGTCACTTTGATTGCCTGCAAGACGCTGGCTCATGGTGTTAAGGTTGTTGGGGTCACCCTGGGCGTTCTGATAGTCTATTTTAATATTTTGTCCTTCTACATATCCGTTGTCAGCCAAAGCCTGCACAAAGCCTTCTCTTGCATCGTCCAGTGAGCCGTGCTCCATCAGCTGAAGTATGCCGATGTTCAGCATAGCATCGTTGCCGCCGTCTTCCCGCGGCCCTGCACAGCCTGTGACACCTATCATTGCCATTGCCAATAAAACCGATAAAATTTTCTTTTTCATTTTTTCTGCCTCTCTTTTCTTTTTTGTGTTGTCCGGAGGAGCAATAAAAAAATCCCGTCCTCCGATTTACTGAAATCAGAGGACGAGATATGAAAATCCCGTGTTACCACCTCAATTTATCGATTTTTCGCAAAACCGACCTCAGCAGGTATCCAACAATACCCTACGCATTAACGGGCGTACCCGGAGCCGACTACTAAAATGTTCATCGGTCAGCTAAAAGATGAATTCAAAAACTATTTCCGTACCGCTTTTTTCAGCTATCAAAAGATACAAGCGGCTCTCTTTCCGTTTTTCATTTTCTACTGGTTCTTTATCATCGCTTTTGTTGTAACCAATTATACGGGCAGAAAAACCTTTATGTCAACCATTTTTTATCTTTTTGTTATTTGTTTACAATCAGTGTTTAAAATTATTGTATAATTTGTTATATTTTATAAATTATACAGCTTTACAGGATAAGGAAAGTAATTTTTTCCGTTTTTCATGTCTTTACTGCATACTAATTTGTTCTGACAGCACAAATATACCGGACCTGTAAAAACAAGTCCGGTATATCATATATTTATTGAAAAAAGTTACTTGCCTGCTTTTTTGGCTATAAAGTTTGTAAACACAGGTGTCAGGAAGGATGTGATGATTACCGCAGCTGCAACCTGAGCTGTTGCTATAGGTGCAATGGCAGCGTATTTTGCATCCACTGAAGCAAGGGCGCCCGGGTTGGAAACACCGCTGGCAGCTGTGCTGGAAATCGCTGCGCCGGCAACACCGTTACCGCCTGTCAGCTTATCCATAAGTACTGTTATTCCGCCTACAACAAATACTGTTATAAGGCCGAGGAGAACACCGGAAGCGCCGCCCTGGAACAGCTGTTCTATCGACATGCCACAGCCAAGGGCAAAACCTACAACAATTATGCAGGGGGTTACGCCGGCAGACAGTGTCTGTTTGAACCAGGGTGAAATGTTGCCCAATACAATGCCTATTATCAGCGGCAGTATAGAGCCTATTACAGACCAGATGGAAATGCTGGCCAGACCGGCAGAGCTGAGGGCAATCATTGTAACTGTGGGTCCTACACTGAGGGATGTTATGGCAACAGCACCTTTGATTGCGTCATCATCATACTGTGATACTATACCGGAATACAGCGCATTGTTTGCAACTGATACGGCGCTGATAACTGCCAGTGATGACAGGCCAAGGAAATTGTCGTTGAACAGGAAAGCCACTGCAAGGCCCAGGGCAACGGAAAGGGCTACTTTTGTACCTATTATTACCGCGCCTATCTTTATGGCTTTCGGAGTGCTTTTTATATCAATGGTAGCGCCCATAAACAGCAGGAAAACACCTACCAGAGCACTGGTGCCGGTAACCATACCGGTGAAAAATCCGCCCATCTGCAATACCTGCGGTGCAAAAGAATTTATCAGCACACCGATAATCATCGGCACCACAATGGTATCTCCGGGAAAGCGTTTGAATTTAAGTTTGCTCATATAAAACCCCCGGTAAAATTAGTCCAGTGCTATACCGCCGTCGCAGTCACCGATTTCGCCGTTTACAAAGCTGGCAGCCTCGGAAGCGAAGAACAAAATCATCTGTGCAGGTTCTGACGGATCTGCTGCACGGCCGAGAGGAATGATACCGATTACCTTTGCCCTCTTGTCTGCATCATCTGTAAGGGACTGGGTCATAGGTGTAACTGTGTAAGAAGGACATACTGCGTTGCAGGAAATGCCGTATTTGCCGCCTTCTTTTGCAATGGCTTTTGTCAAGCCGTTTACACCGGCTTTTGAAGTGGCATATGCAGCTGTACCCAGCAGGCCGCCGCCTATTTTACCGGCAACAGAGGAAACATTTACAATTCTGCCGCCTTTCTTTTCCATAAAGTAAGGGTAAATGCTGGAGCACATTGCAAAAGTACCTGTCAGGTTGATGCGCAGTGTTCTGTCCCATTCTTCGTCTGTGATCTGTTCAAAAGGAACTTTTGAAACAACGCCGCCGCAGTTTACCAGCACATCTACACGCCGGAAATCGCCCAGAACTTTTGCCATAACCCGGCGGATATTTTCACTGCTGCCCAGGTCAACTTTATATACAGAGCAGTTGCCCAGTTCCCGTGCTGTTTCTTTTGCTTTTTCTTCGTTAAGGTCCATGATTATTGCATGACCGCCGCCGTTTACAACACCGCGTACAACCTCTTTGCCGATGCCCTGTGCACCGCCTGTAACTATAACTGTCTTACCGTTAAAATCAAACATGATATACTCTCCTTTTTCTCAATAAAGACTGCCGGAAATATGATTGATAAATTATTAACTATTTTCGACTGGATATATTATAGCATTGCGCAACAAGAAAAAGTATGGTATTATAGCATAAAATAACAAGTCATTATTGTGCTGACAGCATAAGGAGCATTTATGAGAGAGCAAGCAAAATTACAGTTAATTCAGACAGCCCTGGACAGCGAAAGCATGGACGAAATTGTGGATGCGGCGTCGCATTTCCTGGGCTGTCCCCTGGTTGTTATAGCCACCACCAGTACAATTATATCCTATTCCCATTCCCTGACCCCGCCGGACGAAACATGGCTGAGAGCCGTCGAGCGCGGTTATATAACGCTGGAATTTGTTGCCACTTTGAGCAACTGGGAGGAGATAAAAGAAACTATCGGTAAATATGAATGTGTTACCGTAAGCATAAATTCGCGCAGAAGAAGATTTTTTAAGCTTACCCACCGCAACCAGCTGCTTGGATATCTGAATGTCACCGAACTTGATGAAAATTTTGATATCGCCAGCCTGGACGACTGCCATTTTGTAAGCCAGCTTATTGCCAAAGAAGTTTATATGCGTTTTAAAAGAAGTGACGGAGTTAGTTCTTCTTCCGACTCCGAATTTTTGATGGAACTGTTACAGGGCAGTTTTGTCAACAGAGGACATTTTATAGATCGTCTTGCTTTAAGCGGATTGAACAGCTCAAAACTGTACAGGCTGATGTGTATAGACCTGAAAGATTTTTCTTCATACAATGCTGACGAAGACACGCTGAAAAAAGAACTGTTGGGAATAATCCCCACAGGAATAATGCTGGCCTATGAAAAAACTCTTATCGTTTTGTCAGAGGATAAATATTTTTCAGGGGAAAATGCCTATGTGGTTTTGTCAAAGATAGATAAACTGCTGAAATCCAGAAAGCTGCTGTGCGGAATAAGCGACAGTATAAACGACCTGTTTCAGTTTTCCAGGTTTTACTCCCAGGCTTTGAACGCAATAAAATACAGGAAATATCTGATAGACCTGTCCGCGGCGTATACATATTATGATGATGTGAAAGTTTACGACATTTTGCAGCAAATACCCCAAAGGGAACTTTTGGGGTATTGCAGCCGGCAGGTATATGAAATATACCAGCACGACAGGGCCCGGCAGACAGAGTACATCCCAACCCTGCTGGCTTATCTGTATTCCAACCGCAGTGTCAAAGCCACGGCGCGGTATATGAATGTACATCGAAATACCGTAAATTACAGAATTGCCAAAATCAAGGAATTGTTCAACCTTGACCTGGATAATTTCAACAACGCATATCAGATAGCCTTGTCCTGCCAGATAATAAAGCTGTTGCAGGATTAGAATGAATAATTCAGATAAAAAAACAAACAATATACACAATATCATTTTTCAGGGGATTGTGTATGAACAATTTTTTTCAGGGGTGGTATTTCAAATGCCAGTCCGAAAGCCACAGCTGTGCATTTATACCGGCAGTTCACCGGGAAGGCGGAATATTCTCCGCCAGTTTACAGATTATAACCGACGATAAAGCATGGAACATACCAATGGAATACCAGCGTTTTATGCCCTCCGCCAACGGCGCGGAAGCACTGATGGACAAAAGCTATTTCGGCACAAAGGGTATCCGGCTGTCTGTAAACACGCGGGAGGTGTACGCCAGGGGCAGGCTTTATTTTACAGGTCTGTCGCCGTTAAATTATGACATCATGGGCCCGTTTAAATTTTTCCCGCTTATGGAATGCAGGCACAGCGTGATAAGCATGCGCCATGCCGTAAACGGAAAAATAACAATAAACGGAAAGAACTATATATTCAAAAATGACCCCGGATATATCGAAGCCGACAGGGGAACCTCTTTCCCCCGCCGATATGCCTGGACCCAATGCTTTTTCCCTGGTGGTTCCATAATGATAAGTGTTGCCGATGTGCCGCTGGGGCCCGTGACCATTACGGGTGTAATAGCGGTTATACAGTCCGGGAAGCTGGAAAAGCGCATAGCCACATACTTTGGGGCAAAAGCCGTAAAAATATCCGATGGCGAAATAGTAATCAGACAGGGTGACACAACCCTGACAGCCAGGCTGTTAGAAAAAAATGCCCACGGTCTGCACGCCCCAGTAAAAGGAAAAATGAGCCGTATTATCAAAGAAAGTATAAGCACAAAGGTGTTTTACCGCTGCGAAAAAGCCGGCAAAACCATATTGCAGTTTACCAGTCCAAAGGCTTCTTTTGAATATGAGTATTAAAAAACTCCCTTGCGGGAGTTTTTCTTTTATTCAACCGATTTCAACGATTCAACCATCTGTATGTTTTTCAGCTTTTTGGACATAGCCTGATTTACAATCATGGCAAACACCACCGTCAGCATGAACGAAATCACAAAGCTGACCGGCTCTATATTACGGCCGAACATTATGTCGTCCAGCTCCACAACTACCATTATCAGCAGATGCAGACCTTTACCCAGCATAAGTCCCACCAGGCCACCGATTATTGTCAGGAAAATATTTTCATAATAAATATATTTCTTGACCTCGCCGGGATAAAAGCCCAAAACTTTCAGCGTGGCTATCTCCTTCTGTCTTTCGGATATATTTACATTGGTCAGATTGTAAAGCACCACAAAGGCCAGTGCTCCGGCAGACAGTATCAGCACCAGGACTATGTAATTAAGGCTGTTTATCATGCCTTCAAAGCTGGTGATAAAACTGCTGTAAAAGCTGACCGAGCTGATGTCTTCATTTTCGTTAAGATACTGGCTGACAGCTTCGCTGTTGGAGCCGTCGTCCAGCTTCATCAAAAATGTGTTGGTTTTGGCCCTGAGGCCAAAAACATTTGAATAGTATGTTCCGGTCATGTAGATATAATGATTTACATAGTTTTCCACTATTCCCGAAATCTTTACCTTCGCTGTGAAATTGTCGCTGTTTGTAACGGAAATTTCATCACCGATATTTATGTCATAATCATTGGCTATCTTTTCGCTGATGACAGCACCGCTGCTGTCCAGTGTGACAGGCTCGTGACCTTTTCTTGTTCTCAGATCCACAAAGTTCCGGAACCGGGATGTATCCTGTGTCACCATCAAGGTCACGCTCTTTCCGTCAGCATCCGGAAGGGTTGCGCTGGTCAGTGAAACACTCATATATTCTTCTACATGGTTATTGGAGCTGATAAAGTTTTCCAGCTCAATCGTCCGATCGTCAGACAGACCGGCATCATATGAGGCTGTTCCGTCATATTTTGTCACCTGGCCAAACTGTATATTCACCAGGTCGGATATAGAGTCTTTGATACCAAAACCTGATATAAGCAGGCTGGTGCAGCCGGCGATGCCTATTATTGTCATGCTCATGCGCTTTTTATATCTGAAGATGTTCCTGAATGTAACCTTCAATGTAAAGGACAATCTGTTCCATATAAATGTTATCTTTTCCAGAAGAATTTTTTTGCCCATTTTGGGGGCTTTCGGGCGCATAAGGGTGCTGGGTGTAGCCAGCAGTTCTTTGTAGCAGGCCCGTATTGTGGCACCGGCTGTAATGGCCACTGACAGGATAACGGAAATTATCATCAGCGGTATCTGCAATTCATATTTTATTCCGGGCACAATATACATCAGTTTCCATGCGGTATATATTATGTACGGGAACCGCAGTATTCCGCCCACAAGACCCAGGATACTTCCCACAAGGCTGGCCAGAACAGCATATATAATATATTTTGACATTATCATACCTGTACTGTATCCCAAAGCCTTCAATGTACCTATCTGCTGGCGTTGTTCATCCACCAGCCTTGTCATTGTGGTAAGGCACACCAGCGCAGCCACCAGGAAAAAGAATACCGGAAATACCACGGCTATATTCTCCATCCTGTCACAGGCTCCGCCATAGTCCACATAACTGTAATGACTGTTGCGGTCCAAAACATACCACTGGGCATTTTCTATCAGCCGTATTTCATTTTGGGCTTTTAATATTTCTTCATAGCCGTCATCCAGCTCTTTCTGCCCGTCGGCTTTCTCTTTTTCAAAAGTCCGCTTACCCTCGGCGAGCTCCGCTTCAGCTTTTACTATCTCTGCTCTGCCGTTTGCTATCTGCCGCTTTCCGTCCGCCTCGATTTTGGCAAGGCTGTCACTTTGCTTTTTCAGTTCGGCTTTCGCTTCGTTAAGCTGTGATTCCATCTGTTTTAAAGAGGACTCCCGAACGCTTAAAGACCGGTTTATGGCATCGTATTCAATCTGTAAACGCTGTATTTCATCTTCCAGCCGGCTTATCTGTGTCATCTCCTCACTGGCATAAATTTCGTCCAGCTGGCGGTTTATACTGTCTATTGTTTCATTTCTCTTCCGGATTTCATCCTGCAACTGCCGGTTTTCCCGGGTCAGTTGCTCTTTTTCCTGCACCAGCCGCCGGTATTCCGGTGATAGTTCGTCCAGCTCTGCAAGCTCCAGGTCTATTTCAGCTATCCTGTTTTCATTTTCCGAAATTTTACCTTCTGCCCGCCGGACGGCAGCTTTTTCCGTCTCCATGTCCCGGTCAAACTGATCTATCAGTTTGTACAGGTCTGCCGCTGCGGCTTTCTTTTCATCCAGCTCCTTTTGCTTTTGGTCTATATTCCGCTTTATTTCATCTCTTTCTTTTATCGCTTCACCGTTTGTCGTCTGGAACTGTTCATTCAGGTCATCATACTGTTTTTGCAGGTCATCCACTATTCCGCTGTATGTTTCCAGCTGTGTTTTTCCGGATTGTATCTGTCCCTGCAAAACCAGCTCGCTGCTGTCCAGCTTGGCTTTTCCCAGCAGTATTTCATTTTCGGCATCGTCCAGCTGCTTTTGGGCCTTTTCTATTTCTTCGTCAAAAGTCTTTTTGCCGTCTTCATACTCTTGTATTGCCTTGTCCAGTTCTTCATTGGCGCTGTCGATAATTTCATCTCCGCGTATTTCGCTTCTCTCATATCCCAGGTCTTCCACAGCATTTTTTACCGGGGCAATATAGTCAAAATACTCATCTTTATAGCTGTTGTACTCTGCGGCTCCTTCTATGGTAACAAACGCTTCGGTGTACACATCCATGTTGAAGTTATCTTCATCTATATACATATAGTAGTTGCACACACCGCCGCCGATATCACTGGCGCCCTTTTCATAGGACAGATAATAAGGAGTCTGCACCAAGCCGACAACTGTGTAAGTGTCATTTACCAGATAATCCCCCGCTTCCTCATCGGGCAGGCTAAGGGTAATCTTCTGGTTCAGCTCCACACTTTTCTGCATATCCGAAACATTTTCAAACAATATTTCGTTTTCATTTTCCGGCAGTCGGCCTTCCACAAGTTTGAATTTGTTTATGTAATCGCCGTCTTTCAGCTGCTGTGAATTGTAAGACGAAACCTTTATAACATAAGATTCGCCGTTTATATTTCCGATAAAATCTTTGGTATAGGCGCCGTACAACTGCTTTACACCGTCTATTTCGGCCAGCCGGTCCATATCATCCTGCGTCAGGCCAAAATTGCTGACAATTCGCAGGTCCATCAGGTTGTAATCGTCATAATACCGGTCAACACTGTATCTCATAATAGGCGCGCTGGCCCATACACCTGCAAAAAAGCCTACGCCTATAAGAACTATGGCCAGGATGGAAAAAAATCTGCCTTTTGTTTTCTTTATTTCTCTGAATGTATCTTTTAAAATGCTGTTCATACTACCACTCTATCAAATCTACTGACATAGGATTTTCATTTTCTTCCACTGATTCTATCAGGCCGCTTTTTACCCTGATCACCTTGTCACCCATGGGGCACAACGCCAGGTTGTGGGTAATAACAACGACTGTCATCTGATATTTGCGGCAAGTGTCCTGAAGCAGCTTCAAAATAGCTTTGCCTGTTTTATAGTCCAGCGCGCCGGTGGGTTCGTCACATAAAAGCAGTTTGGGATTTTTTGCCAGCGCCCTGGCTATGGCCACACGCTGCTGCTCACCGCCGGAAAGCTGTGACGGGAAGTTGTTTTTCCTGTCACGCAGACCCACAGCATCTATTGTTTCATCAATATCCAGCGCGTTTTTGCATATCTGTGTTGCCAGCTCTACATTTTCCTTGGCCGTGAGGTTTTGCACCAGGTTATAAAACTGAAAAACAAATCCCACATCATACCTGCGGTAGTCGCACAGTTCTTTTTCATTCATCCGGTCTACCCTTTTGCCGTCAACCTCTATTATGCCTGATGTGGGAAAGTCCATTCCGCCCAGAATATTCAGAATTGTACTTTTTCCGGCACCGCTGGCACCGGCTATTATTACAAATTCCCCTTTTTCTATTTCAAAGTTCACACCGCCCAGGGCACTGATTTCAACTTCGCCCATCTGGTATATTTTCTTTACATCTTTAAATTCTATAAAACTCATCACTATCACCTGCTGAAAGATCGTTAATATAATAATAAACAACTGTTCATTATAAGTCAATAATATAAAAATAAATTTTATAACTGTTTCACATTTTTTTTTAATTTTCCGCATTGAGATAAAAGCCCCGGCCGCCCGGGAAAGATAACCGTTTCTGGAATACACGGCGCAAAACTGCCTTTCAAACGGATTTATATCCGTCCTGAAAAACAGCATATCATCACGCTGCCCCTGCCGCACCAGCATATCGCTGACAAGGCAGGCACCCAGGCCCTGTTTTGCCAGCCGGTATGCAGTTGTCATGGAGGAAACCTCTAATTTTCTGTTTGCAAAATAAGATGTGTCATACCAGTTTCCGTACGCTTTATCGTGCGGTCTTCTATGGCTATATACGGAATGACTGCCGGAATTCTGTCAAGAGATAGCGGCGGTGTGTGCAAATGACGCTGTTTTAATATCTCTGATGAATTTAAAGCCAGAGCTGACACCTTCCCCACTGCCGTAACCTTTACAGGGTGGGTATTTTTCTCGAATATCCGACAGCCCAGCCTGTCTCCTGCTTTCTTCAAAGCGATACTCAGCGCCGGCTGGGTGATAAACAGTTTTCTGGCCGCCTTGGACAAGCTTCCCTGCTTGTAAATTTCCAATATATACCTTTGCGTGTTTTCCATTTTACACCTATAAATATTTTTTATATATTTTTAAAAAACATTAAATTGATTATATTATATCAGAATGATATATTAAAATCAAAAAATATATAAAGGGGCGGTACAATGATTGATGTAAAACGATTTGACAAAAACATGAGTAAATATCCCCTCAACCCGCAAAACATAAACCAACGTCTTGTAAACGGAGTGTTTGAAGAAGATGTGAATGTAGGCGGACAGGTGGTAAACACCGGCGGTGCATGCAGGGAGATTGTAGGCGGCGAAAAAATGAGTTTTATCACATACCTTACAGAAAACCTGGAATATGACAGCAACTGCCTGGTGGTGGCGCCGCCGTCTGACTGTGATGCCCTGGATTTTCTGGAACATTCAGGTATAAAAGATTTCGCTGACAGAAATAAAATATTTCTTCACATACTTAAACCTTTCAGTGGCTGGCAACTGGACGGCAAAGGTGCAGAGTATATGAACGCAGTTTATATACAAATTCAGGCCAGGGATTTTTATGTTACCATGCAGGACAACATATACGCCCTGGGCATAGGTGACGGCGCAACGGTGGCAACCCAGGCAGTAATGAAGAGCACAAGCGAATGGAGTGGTCTTGTCGCAGTAGGCAACCTGGACAGCCGTTCTGTCATGCCCAACAGCAGCGTAAGCGCAGGAAGCGGCGGGCGGATAAATGAGCTGGTCATTTCAGGTGAAAAATGCCCGCTGTCTGTGTGGCTGGCAACAGAAGCGGAAGACCGGGCAGCCTGTATGTTCACAGAATACTGGAAAAAGCAAAACAACTGCCGGGAATTGTGTTTTTCCGGCGAGGGTGCCGACAAGATATTCGCACCGTCTCCGATAAGTTTTTCCAGCCGGATAAACAGCGAAAACATTGCACAGGTAAGGCTGACGCTGGGTGTAAAGGAATTTTCCATAAAACTTTTTGAAAAAATGTGGAAATACATAGGCGCCGCACGCAGGCATCGCAGTTTCGGACTGAAAGACCTGAGGTATTACAGAAACCCGGCGGACCGGGGTGCTGTGAAAAGAGAAATTGTCCACAAGGGGATAACCCGTATATGGTATGAACTTGTACCGGAAAAGGCAAAAGGTAAGCTTCCGGTAGTTGTATGCCTGCACGGCCGCGGAAACAGCGCACAGGCGTTTTTCGATATAAGCGGAATTTATGCCACAGCACAGGAAAGAGGTTTTATCGCTGTTGTACCGCAAGCCGGCGCTTATCAGCAAAAGCCGCCGCTTGGTATCAAAAATGTTCTTCTGTGGGACTTTCCCGGTACAGACAGTTCAGAATATGACAATATCGGGTTTATCAGACGGATGATTGACGATGTCAAAAGCCGTCATGATGTGGACGAAGACAGAATTTTCTGCTGCGGCCAGTCTTCCGGCGGTATGATGAGTGCAAAGCTGGCGGTATGCTGCCCGGATGTCTTTACTGCCTGTGCCCCGTGGTCAGGCGTGTTTGAGCCGGAAATGGCTGAAGCCTGTTCTTCAAACCCGGCGCCGGTGTTTATCATGCGCGGCGAAAAGGACATGATGGGAGATTTTAGTCAGCCTTCCCCGTTTCCATTTCAGGCCGGCTACAGCTATATTAAATTTATAAATTACTATATAGACAGATACAGCCTCGACCCTTCTCCGCTGGAATATGTAAACGGCATTTATCATTTCTATGAATTTGTAAATAAAGAAAATATACCCATACTGACCTATGTACAGGTGGCCGATATGCCCCATGCAAATGTGCCGGAACAGACCTGGATAAGTTGGGATGCGTTTTTTTGCCTACTGGTCCGGAAAATACGGAAATCTGAAATTCAAAGGCAAGTAAACCGATAAAAAGAATAAGTATAATCTGTATAAGAAAAATGTCAAAAAGCTAAAAGACTGAACAGGGAAAATCGCTTGGTCTTTGCGGCAGTTTGTATATCTTTCAATTTTCAGAAACTTAAAAGCCGGAAGAATTGTCTTCCGGCTTTTTTTCAGTTATTTCTTTTCAGATGCTTTTCGCAGAATTTCATAAGGTTATACAGTATGAAAACATCTATGGGAATAAGAATGACATTTTTAATTATTCTTGTGGCAACCATAAATTTATAGGCGTTTCCGTACATAATGGAGAGCCACAACGGGGTTAAAGTAAGGTTGATGCCAAAGGTAACTATCAGTCTTACCGCAATTACCCTGGGCAATGTGATTTTCTTTTTATAAAAGAAAAGTCCATACAGAAGGCCCACCAGCATTTCATTTACAGTAAAGCCGATAAAAAAGCCGTCAACAGGTTTCAGCATATATTTCACTATATCCGCCACACCTCCGGCCAGGCAGGCAAGCAGAGGACCGTACATAAACCCGTTTACCGCATGGGTCAATGAGGTAAAGCTAATACGCAAAAACTGATTTATAACTATGGTGAACAAGTCCAGCACCGGACTGAGCGCGCACATAAGGGCAGCTCCGGTGACAGACTTCAATGTTCGCAGCTCTTTGGCCGCGCTCCTCCAATACTCTTTCATAACAATCTCCTTTTAAGCAAGCACATCCAGCACATCCACAAGGCTTTTACATATATGGTCGCAATATTCACCGCTGTAATCCGGGTGTCTGTCGTTTACCAGTATGGTTTCAAACCCGCACTGCTTTGCGCCCATCATATCGTCTTCCGGGTTATCCCCTATCATTATACACCTTTCAGGGTTTCCCGCAAGGTTTCTGGCGTAATCAAAAATTTCCCTGCGGGGCTTGTCGTAGCCAACCACCGCTGATACTATGTAACCGTCAAAATAATCTTTCAGACCCATCCGGACGGCCATATCTTCCAGTTCCGGAAAGTTGTTTGACAGCAAGTAGTTTTTATATCCTCGGTTTTTAAGTTCTTTCAAAACCTCCAACGCATTATCGTGCAGCCTGTGATTTTTTGGGTCAACCACATAATTTCTTATCAGCGGCGCTATCTCCTCCGCCTGGCTGCGATCAAGGCCGCTGGCCATATACATTTTTACAAACTCTTCATTGCAACTTTTCCACCAGCCGTCATCTTTTATCAGATGTCGTGTGTCCCTGTCCGGAAAAGTCCACCAGGGCAGACATTTGCCTTTCAGGTTTTCTATTATGGCCCGGTGGGGTATCTTCATATCCGGAAAATGGCTGTCACAAAGAGCCAGCGCACTGTCAATCCATTGGTTATCCGGCTTTGTAAGTGTTCCGTGAAAATCCCAAAACAAAGCCGGCTTTTCACAAAGTATATTTTCCAGTTCTTCTTTTGTACACATTCTGCTCAGTACCTCCAGCAATGCTTTTTTTGACAGCCTGTAGGGAATATTCAGCTGTTTTGCCAGTTTTCTTCGGTTGTCTGCCGCGTTCCGGGTACCGGACAGGCCCAGTTCGTACAGGTCGCTATATGTAAAGTTATATACATTTACAGTACTTTTTTGAGCCGTTACCCCAGCTTGGGCAAAGCAATCCAGCAAAGTCTGCCTGTCTATCCCCTCTACCCCCAGCAGTCCTTCTTTGGAAGGGGCGCTTTTGCGGCTTTCCTTGCCTTTTACCGGAGGTATATAAACATTGATTATATCACTCCCGCGGCAGATATTGCTCAGGTAGTTTCTGATTTTAAAGCCGGCGGCGTCTGAATCTGTAATCAATATTATTCCGTTTTTTCTGCCCAGGTCCTTCAGCAGGCTTTTTTTCTCCTCATCTGTAAAAACCGAAAAGCCGTTTACCGGTATTATCAGTCCATCTATTATGCTGTCCAGCTTTATGGCATCGTATTTTCCCTCAACCACCACAATCTGGCTGACCTTTATTTTTTCCATCATCTGTTCCCCTTTGCAATAATCTGGCAGACAAGGACATACAATATCTGTCTGTTGTCGGCAGATGTGGATTTCATGGCAATATCCGCCTGCAAAAGCAAAAGTATAATCCGGTCAAGGGCCTCCAGGGAAAAGCTTTGGGCATTGCTCATGGCTTTCTGATACCTGTAAGGCTTGCCGCCTTTTTCAAAATCTTTATGCACCTGGCTGTAACTTATCCTCTTTGACCGTGCAGACTTGCAGCGGTGCATATCCACCAATCCGGAGGTCAGCGCGCCCAGTATGGCCATCTCATCCGTCCTCAGGTCAAACAGATTGTTCAGCTTTTCTATGGCTTTAGCCGCCCTTTTGCGGCATATAAGGTCTATCATCTCAAAAACAGAAGCCTCAACAGTTTTGACCCCTACTTTATTTACTATATCCGCTGCTATTTCCGTATAACCGCAGGCAGCACAGTACTTGTCCACCTCGTTGACCAGCAGCCCCACATCGTTGCCTGTATTGCCAACAATCTGCGCTGCAAGGTCTTTGGAAAGGGCGGTTGACTGCTTTTTTGCGTGAGATATTATCATATCCTGCAGATACTTTTCATCCACAAGTCCTACCTGGAAAAACAAGCCGGCTTTTTTGGCTGTTTCAAACAGTGTTTTATACTTCCGGGCGGCTATCTTTTTATCGTCCTCGTATGTCAGTGCTACTGCCAGGTGGTTGGCATTGTCGGCCTGAATAAGCCGTGACAATTTCTTTATATCGTCGTCTGAAAAATCAGATATGTCCCCGTCGCCTATAATTACCAGTCTCTCGCCGAAAAAGCTTGGTGTCTGAAGCAGGTCACCCACCTCGGACCAGTCGATATTTTTTGCCGGAAAGAGAGTGACACTTTCATCGTCTACGCCGTTTTTTCGGCATATATTTTTAATTACTCTGATATTTTCATCCCTGACAAAGGGGTCTTTGGCAAGGACAAACCAAAGGCTTTTCAGTTCTTTATCAGTAATTTTATATCCCGTAGCCAAAGTTTTTCACATCCCTTACTATAAAACTCTTTCCGCTGCTGCGGTCTATTTTAATGGTCAAAGTATCATACAGCTCCACTGCACCCAGATTTTGCACCTGCTCTGTCTGACTTTTCAGCAGCGGATAAAAATAATATATCTTCTGACTGTTGATTATTTCCGGCGCATCGTTTCCGTAGAAATAATAATCTGTATTTTCTCCTGAAAACTCCGCCTTCTTGTGACTGAAAGAAAATGTGGTGCCGCACACATCAAAAACATATTTCATCGCACCTTTTTCCACACTTGCTTCCAGTGAAAAATCTTCAAAGTCATAATGTCCGCTTTCAGTTACCGTCAGACTATTCTTACATAGGCCCAGATCTGCCCGCCCGGGATCTTCCAGGCAGTATATCAGGCCGTCAAATTCTGTAAGATTGTTTTCTGACAATATACTTTCCAGTTTGTTCCGGTCAATATCCTGTGCAAGTATCAGATAATTTTTACTGCCGGAAACCACAAAGGAAGTCTCCCTGGAACTGTCAAAGGCTTTCACCGTTACAAAGCGGTTGTCTGCATAATTATAGCACAAAAATGAAACCAGCGGAACTGCCCGCAGTAAAATTATCTTTATTTTAGGATTTTTCAGCTGAACGCATACAAAACCAAAGGCAACAACCGTGCACGCTATAATAAATTTTGCCCTGCTTTCCCCAAGATTTATCATGGCAAAGCCAAAATTGTCCTCTGCCACACGGCTTATATAAAGCAGAATATGTATGCACACCTTGTTGACAAAAACCAGCGGAAAATCCAGTACGGCACCGAAAACCGGAATATAACAGATAATAGCTGTAAAAAATGATAAAACGCACACCACCATTATAAACGGTGACCGCAAAAGGTTGAACACAGGGGCAAGCAATGTGGTATCCATTCCCAAAAGCGCCATTACCGGACTGGTGGCGGCAACAGCGCCGGCGCTGACAAGAAGTCCTGTAAACAGCTTGTTAAAATTCTTTCCGGCAGCAAACTGCGCGGCGTAAACCACTCCAAAATAAGCGCTGTATGACAGCAGCAGACTGGCATTGACCGCCGAATATGGGTTTTGAAGAACTGATACCAACACCACGACTGCCAGCACAGTGAAGCTGTCTGTTTCTATTACAAGACTGCGCCCCAGAAGATAAACTATTATAAGTGAGCCGGCGCGGATTATAGAAGGAGTAAATCCGGCTATCCCCATAAAAAGCAATACAAATATAGCCGCGGCAATATTTTTCAGCCTTTTGCTTACAGGCAGAAAGTACATAAGCCGGTTTACCGCCGCCACTATAAAGCCCACATGTAAACCGGACACCACCAGTGCATGGGACAGGCCGGCTGAACGAAATTTATCGTTTACATCATTGCTCAAAAGACTTTTGTCGCCAAAACCCATGGCGGCCGCAATAGGGGCAGTATCTGTGTCATAAAGCCTTTTCATGTTTTGGGTCAAACCGCTTTTGATCTGATAAAACAGACGCCGGAAAGAAAAGGAACTTTCTGATGCCAGGGCAATACTGTCTGCATAAAAATATGCATCTATATTATTTGAATAATTGTACCGGTAGTTGGAGGCCGGAGAAAAGCCTTTGAACCTTCCCTGCATGATAACCATATCACCGGGCGAAAGAATATCATCCGTGTACACATTTACATTGACCGGCTCAATATCCGTGCCGTTAAAACTGCTGACAGTTACTGTGTAATAGGACGAGGCATAGGATGTATGACTTTCTTTTACAATTCCGTATGCACTTCCGCCGTCCAGCTGTTCCAGTGCATATATTTTGTCCCGATGACGGTCCTGGTAGGCGTCAAAATAAAATATTGCCGCAACAACACCGCACAGGGTAATAATAAGCGACAGGGTGTATCTGTTTCTTGTGAAGAAATGAAAAACTGTAAAAAACGCAAACAAAGCCAAAGAGCCGTACAAAAGGCTCCTTGGCATTGTTACAGCCGTATACATACCGGCCAATATAGAAAAAGATAATACAAACAGCGGCCTGTCACATTTCATAATCAGCCGGGAGGCCAGGAGAGATTTCTCTGGGCCAGCATATGAAAATGAATATGGCCTACGGTCTGTCCGCCGTCCTGACCGCAGTTGGCTACAATCCTGTATCCGTTGTCCAGGTGCTCCTGTTTGGCAATTTCAGCAGCGGCCAAAATCATTTTTCCGGCTATATCACAGTTTTCGGCTGTTATATGTGCCGGGCTGGGTATATGCTGTTTGGGTATTATAATAACATGAAACGGGGCCTGGGGTGCTATATCCTTTATCGCCACCAGCTCGTCTGTTTCATACACCACATCAGAAGGAACTTCCCCTTTTATGATGATGCAAAAAAGACAATCCATATATACCTCCTGTTTGATTTTATTTTTAGGCGGCGTAACACACCGCCTTATAATTATTTGATCAGTGATGCGATTATCTGCGGTGCTTTCCGCAAAGCTTCGTCCACCATGCTGTTATCTTTTACGCCGGCCATGGCAAAATCAGGTTTGCCGCCGCCGCTGCCGCCTGTAACGCTGGCAACCTCTTTGGCAATAACACCGGCTTTAAGGCCTTTTTCCATTGCCGCTTTGGAACAGCTTACGGCGATATTTACTTTGCCGCCCTGCTCACCGCAAAGAACTGCAACACCGTTTTCCACCTTATCTTTAATCTGCATGCACATCTGACGCAGAGAGTCTGTGGAAGTGCCGCCGAAAAATGCTGTGAACACTTTCAGGCCTTCAACTTCTACCGCGCTGTCAAACAAGCCGGAAATTCTGCCCTTGGCAACCTCGGCTTTCAAAGCTTCGTTTTCTTTCTGCAATGCTTTGATTTCTTCTGTGTACTGTGCAGCTTTTACAGCTATATCATTGCTGTTGTTTATCTTCAGGCCTTTGGCTGTGTCGTCTATCAGCTTCTGTTTTTCAGCCAGCAGACCCAGAACACCTATGCCTGTAACAGCCTCAATTCTTCTTACACCTGCTGCAACGCTGGATTCGGACACAATTTTAAACAAGCCAACCTTTGATGTATGAGATACATGTGTGCCGCCGCAAAGCTCAACGGAAACATCGCCCATTGAAACAACCCTTACATTGTCGGAGTATTTTTCACCGAACAGGGCTATGGCACCGGATTTTTTGGCCTCTTCCAGGGGCATTACTGTTGTTGTAACAGTGTAATCCTCTATAATGGCTCTATTTACCAGCAGTTCTATTCTTTCCAGTTCTTCCGCTGTTACTGCACTGAAATGGGTAAAGTCAAAACGCAGTCTCTGAGCGTCCACATAAGAACCTGCCTGATGTACATGTGTACCCAGCACTTCCCTCAGTGCAGCCTGCATCAGGTGAGCTGCGGAGTGGTTTGCCCGTGTGGCAGACCTGATGGCCTTGTCTACCTTTGCAACTGCCTTTTCACCTGTCTTTACAAAGCCTTTTTCCAGTGTGCAGGTGTGAATATACAGACCTTTGCCGGTTTTTCTGCAGTCAAGCACTGACAGTCTGGCTGAATCTGTTTCGATAACACCGCTGTCAGAAACCTGGCCGCCGGATTCGCTGTAGAACGGAGTTCTGTCCAGCACTACCAGCACGCCTTCCTTGGCATCGTTTTCATCAACTGAAACAGCATCAACAAATTCATTGTCATAGGCCAGTGAAACTATTTTACAATCGGTTGTCAGTTCTGTATATCCGGTAAACTCGGTTGCCGGAACATCCAGGCTCTGGAACAAATCGTCAGCCCAGCTGATGTTGTTGTTCTTTTTGCGCGCTTCCCTGGCTCTGTCTGCCTGTTCTTTCAGACGGGCGCGGAAACCTTCTTCATCAATGCCGATGCCATGTTCCATCAGTATTTCTTTTGTCAAGTCAAAGGGGAAGCCGAATGTGTCGTTCAGTTTGAAAGCTTCCAGACCGGACAGCACTTTCTCTTTTGCCTGTGTGGCTGTTCTTTCGATATTGTCGATAAGGTTGGACAGAATTGTCATACCCTGGTCGATTGTTTTGTTAAAGCGCTCTTCCTCTGTAAGGATAACCTTTTTGATGTAATCGCGGTTTTCTTCCAGTTCCGGATAAGCGGCTTTGCTTTCGTCAATAACTGTGTCGCACAGCTTGTACAGGAATGTATCTTTTACGCCTATCATACGGCCATGGCGTGCAGCGCGGCGCAGCAGACGGCGCAGAACATAACCGCGGCCCTCGTTGCTGGGAACAACGCCGTCGGAAATCATAAACACTGTGCTTCTCACATGGTCGGTTATAACGCGTATGGAGATATCTGTTTTGGGGTCTTCTTTATATTTTACACCGGAGATTTTTTCCACAGCTTTTATTACATTGGCAATGCTGTCAACCTCGAACATGTTGTCAACGCCCTGCATTACACAGGCCAGTCTTTCCAGGCCCATACCGGTGTCGATGTTGCCTTTTGCCATTCTTTCGTAATGGCCTTTTCCGTCGGAAACAAACTGTGTGAAAACCAGGTTCCAGATTTCGATGTATCTGTCGCAGTCACAGCCTACACCGCAGGTGGGTTTGCCGCAGCCGTATTTCTCACCGCGGTCAAAATAGATTTCGGAACAAGGACCACAGGGGCCGGAACCGATTTCCCAGAAGTTGTCCTCCTTGCCCATGCGCTTCATATGGCTGGGGTCAATGCCTCTGTGATTTACCCAGATATCCCATGCTTCGTCATCATCTTCGTAAACTGTGATATACAGCAGGTCCTTCGGTATCTGCAAAACTTCGGTCAGAAATTCCCATGCCCATTTTGTGGCATCTTCCTTGAAATAGTCGCCGAAAGAAAAGTTACCCAGCATCTCAAAGAAAGTACCGTGGCGGGCTGTTATACCAACACGCTCTATATCCGGAGTTCTGATACATTTCTGGCAGGTTGTGGCGCGGTTGCCCGGCATTGTTGCCTGTCCCATAAAATACTTTTTAAGCGGAGCCATACCGGAGTTGATCAACAGCAAGCTGTTGTCATCCTGGGGAATAAGCGGGAAAGAACCCAGGCGGTTATGACCCTTTGACCGATAGAATGACAGGAATTTTTCCCTGAGATCATTCAATGATGTCCATTCCATAATATCACCTCATAGATTTAAAAAAATGTATATGAAAAATAAAAATCCCATAGGACAAAATATCCCATGGGACGATTAAACACCGTGGTACCACCCAAATTATGCACACGCATCACTTTGAAAGCGTTAACGCCGCAATACGCCCGATTTATTTCACCGGGGGCAAAAGGATGGCTCTTGACATTATCGGTACAGCCTTTCACCGGACGGCTGCTCTCTGAAAAGGATAAATGCCATTATTTCCTTTTATGGCCTTTTATTATTCATATTGCTTTTATTTTACTTAATTTAACAGCCTTTGTCAACAGTTTATGAATAAAATCAGTATTCTTCCATGCCCATTTTATATATTTCATCACAGATTTCTTTAAATATTGGAGTAGTGGAAACACTGCTTTCGCCGCCGTCGTACATACATACACATATTGTGTATTTCGGCCGGCTGGCCGGATAAAAACCGCAGAACCAGGCTGTAAAGATTTCGTGTCCGACATCGGCAGTCTTGCCGGTCTGGGCCGTGCCGGTTTTGCCGGCGGCCGAAAGGCGTTCCGGCTGCCGGCGGCCGCGGGCTCCCTGCCGCACCACCTGTACAAGCATATCTTTTATCCGCTGGGCGCTTTCACTACTTATAACCCTTTTCCGGTTATACTCATAAAGATTTTCACTGATCCGGCCGGTCTGCGCATCATATATGCCCATGGCTATCTGCGGGCTGACATACACACCGTCATTGGCTATCATATTCATATATGCCGCTATATGCACAGGGCTGACCAGGAAGTCCCCCTGCCCGAAACTGACAGAAGACTGCATTCCGGTGTTTTTCAGCCGCCGTACCCGCGGAAAATAGCCTGCATTGGTCGAAAATCCGTCACATAACTGTATTTTTTCTCCGAAATTGACCTGATTTGCCATCTGTTTCATGACAAAATCCTTGTCTTTCAGCACCATATCTATAAAATAACAGTTGCACGAATTGATAAGCGCGCCTTCCATATCTATAGTACCGTGGGCGGTGTCGTTGGCGCAGTGGTATGTGTGCCCGTCAACAGTTGTATAGCCTTTGCAGGTGTAGAGCCTGTCCTTGTTGTATCCTTCTTCCAGGGCCAGCGCCGCCCACAGTGGCTTTATAACACTGCCCGGCTCGTAGCATTGCAGGGCTTTGTTCAGCAAGGGCGAATTTTCCCGTTCGAGGTAGTCGGCGATGTTATTTGCATCGTATGTGGGGGCACTGGCCATAGCTTTTATTTTGCCGCTTTCTGTTTCCATTATTACAATACTGCCGTTGACGATATTTTCTTTGGCAATGTCCTCACACAGCTTTTGCAGGCTGTTGTCTATGGTCAGGCTCAGCACCCGGCTGCCTTCGCTGACCTGGCTGTAAACATCACCGTAAATGTCACCGTTTCCGTTTACATTGAAATAAACGGTTATCTGCTCCCCTTTGTCTTTCAGCTTGTCGTCAAACACCTTTTCCAGCCCTGCTATCCCATTGCCGTCAATGTCGGTATAGCCTATCAGGTTTTGTGCCAGGTTGTGGGAAGAATATCTTTTGGAAGTGGTGTATATGGTGTCAGACTGTACAGGGTTTACCAGATTTACCACCACCTGGCTTTGGTTTTTTACCTGCTGATAAAATTTTTCCCTGTCCTGCGGCCTGATATTTTCAAAAATCCGCTGCAGGTCTGTCTGGGCGGTAATAAGCGCCTTTACCTGGTCTTCTGTGCCGGTTATTTTTTCCAAATTGCAGTCCACTATATCAGCCCTGCCGGTGGATACTTCCACCGACCTTATATTCTGTGCTTCGGCTTTTTGGTAATAGTCCGAACACATTATATTTGTAAGCTGCAACTCCAGCACAAATGCAAAGGCCAGAAAAGCGCAAGCCAGTATGACCAGCCTTTTTTCTTTCATACAGTCACCTGCCTTTTTCTTTTAATTGTTGACGAAAAAACGCCCGGTAAACAAAAATCCCCCTTGATAAAGGGGGATAAAATTACTTCTCAAATTCCCGGCGCAGAACTGCCAGTGCCTTGCTTTCAAGGCGGGAAACATAACTGCGGCTGATATTCAGAATTTCACATACCTGCTGCTGTGTCATAGGCTCGTTTTCGCCCAGCCCGTACCTGAGCACTATTATCTGCCTTTCCCTGCCTGACAACTTTTCGCTGATAAGCCTGGCCAGCTCCTGTTTACTTTCCTGCAATTCGCAGTATTCCTGCAATTCAAAATCGTCCTGTATGCTGTCCTTCAAAGACAGCCGGCTGGTGTCGTTGTTCACTTCCAGTGTATCTTCCAGATATATAGTGTTTTCATTTTGTTTTTGCTTTCTGAAAGACATCAGAATTTCATTTGCTATCCTCCCCCCAATGCGTTTTTGAGGCACTGAGGGGATTAGTTTTTCCCAGGCGTTCATCCTCCATATCGTCAATATCATAATCGACATCAGAGAAGTCCACTAATTCCTCTGTTTCGTCATCGTCCTCGGTATTACCAGATGCTACAGCAG
>CALWZO010000008.1 GCA_944386045.1 uncultured Clostridia bacterium
AAATATTCCCCTATAGCTCAGTCGGTAGAGCACATGACTGTTAATCATGGGGTCGTTGGTTCGAGTCCAACTGGGGGAGCCATCTATGGCAGGGTATCATTTGATACCCTGCCTTTTTTCTTCCTCAAATTCCTCCGCTGGACGGTGGAATTTTTTTATATGCTGCCTTGTATTTTGCCCCTGTGAAATGCAGAGCTTTTTTATTATTTGAAGCTTAATATCCCTTTATATATATTTACATCAGAAAATTATCGTACTGCCGGTTTTGCTGCTTTTGCCTATATGTATGCAATAAGGAAGCATAAGTGTGCCGAATACATACAAAATGTATTGATTTATACATCGTTATTATTATAGAATAAAAGAAAATGCTTCCGGCAGGTGAGAGGTGAATGTTTTGCAGATAGAAGTTAAGATAAAAAAAGCGGGCAGGAAGGAAAACAGCATTGCCGGCGTCAATATACAGCTGCCCAAAGCTCCGGTGACGGTAAGCGAGCTGATAGAGTGCGTTGTAGCAGAGGTTTACAGCAATTACATGTCAAAATCGCAGCTGTCGGCCGGGTTTGAAGGCGGAGAACTGTCCAAAGCCGGGTATATGACGGATGAAGAGATAGACCGGAAGTCTGCCGGCGGAAAAATTGATTTTGGATTTCCGGCAATGGCCGAAAATCAAAGCAGGCGGCAGGCTGTTCAGCTGGCAAAACAGGCTTTTTGCGACGGTGAAGTCGCATTGTTTATAGACGGAAAAAGATATGAAAACCTGACGGATAAAATCAGCATTTCCGGCGGGGAAACCGTGACATTTGTTAAGCTGGCTATGCTTACCGGCAGATTGTGGTAGAGGAGGCAGGATATGAGTTACAACCGGGAAACAAGGAACGAGCTGTATAAGAAATTTGTAAATAAGCACAGTCCGTCGGCTGTGTTTGTGCTGAAAAACGGCATTCACTGCAAGGAAGTTTTTGATGTAATAACGGGGCATGCCTATTCCTTTGATGAACACCAGCAACAGGTTTACTCCGATTTGCAGAGGTCAATCGACGGATATGAACATACGCCGTCAAAATTTTTCAAAGACAACTACCGGGCGGTGGTGTCGCTGTGCGCAGGCGGCAAAGAGGAAGAAAAACTGCTGTATGCCTATTTTGACAAACTGAATAAATTCCCTTATTCTGTGGGAATAAGCAGGCGCAGTGTGCGCACCGCCACATACATAGACCCGGTGGACAGCGTGAAAAGAATACTGAGCTGTGCGTATCATATGCAGATATACAACACCACGCTGGACAGGTATCTGCTGGACGATATGGGCCCGCGGGAGCTGGATTATAAGAAAAACTCCGGCAGGACACCGGGCGGAGTGGACGATTTGATAGCCGCCCACCTGGATGGCGGAGATACGGCTGTAAAGGAAGCACTGATAAAAATAATCACAGGAGAAAACAATTCGGCTTTTATAACAGTTGACATTATAAGAGGTATAATAAAAAGTGATGACGGCCAGCTGCACCGGCTGCTGGGACAGCTTTTGCTGGCGGCAAGATTGCAGGAGGGGCTGAGGCAGGCGATATGTGAAAATATGGACTGCGGCACTGCCGAAGCATTCAAAACACTTTTTGAAGTTATTGAAAACAACAACCTGATAAGGTTTTCGTCTGTGCGCAGGGCTGTGGCCACATGGATAGGGGTGTTGGACCCGGACAGTCTTGCCCGCACATCGGACAAAACATTCCGGCTGATGAAACAGGCGCTGGCCGGCACCGGCGAAGCGATGGCACTGACAGAAAGCGATGATGCCATGAGCATAGTTGTGGGCCTGTGGGGGCTGGGTTTTTATGAGGCGGAAAACGCGCTGAATGTGATGATCCGTTTTGCACAAAGCGGCACACCGCAGCAGAAAAGGGCGGCGGCCTTTTATAACATAAACATATACTACGGCAGATTGCAGCGAAGATTTGCAAACAAGCTGATGGAAAATATAAACGGCGACATAGAGCTGGCGGCCGCGGTTTTTGCCACATATATGACCGGCTGCAACCGCCGGGCCTATGCGGCCAGCGGCGGCTGGGGCGATAAAAGAGAAAATCCAAAGCCGGTGGATATAAAAAACTGGTTTGACAGCGAAGAGGAAGCCGCACGGCATATGCAGATTTTGCGCGGCCTGCTGGCTGTTATGAAACACAAAAAATATGTTTTTAATCCGCACCTGTTCCCCTGGTACATGGTGGATATAACCCGCGGCCAGGTGATGATAAGGATAAGTGCGCTGGCCAACGGTCTGGGCGACGGAGATGTGATGGACGAGATGGCCGCAAGGCTGGAGGATTTTGACGGACGGAGCGGCGAAAGAAGTGTACGGGCAAGACTGCTGTTCTCTCCCCGGCTGTCGCCTGTGCGCAGGAAACGGCTTGTATCAGCTCTGGCAGACAAGGAAACATACACCAGGCGAGAAGCGTTTTATACGGCGCAAAAGCTGTCCTTCACACCCCGGGAATATGATCAAATGTGCGCAATGCTCCGCTTTAAAAACCGGGACCTGCGCCTGAATATCATCGCGCTGATAAAAAAACAGGATGATGAGGGACTGTGCCGTTCGCTGGAAATACTTCTTACGGACAAAAAAGAAGATATGCGCCTGGCCGGGCTGGATATTGTCAAATGGCTGAAAGACGAGCATAAAGACGGGCGCGCACTGGACACCGGCAAAAAGCTGGCGGCTTTTATTCCGTCTGCTACACAGAGGGAAAATGCGCTGCTGAAGGACATACTGGGCGGCCGGAGCCGGTCGGCGGAGGAAAATCCCCTTTACAGTGACAAAGATGTAATTGACCTGCCCCGGATAACGCGGAACAGTGCCGACTATCCCATATTCAAAATAAGCCGCGAGCGACTGAGCCGGCTGTTTGACCGGCTGGACAGCCTGATAGACAGCTACAAGGATTATGAGGTGAAAACCGCATACGGTGAAAAGGTTTTGCTTACGCAGGCAAATGGTCTGCCCAGAATGAAGTATACAGGCACCCCGGAAGAAGTGTATCCGCTTACCGATGTATGGAAAAAATTTTATGTGGACAATGTAAACGGCGAAGAAGAGCTTATGGCCATGCTTATGGCGCTTACAAGCCGGAATGTGCAGATAAATTCCAATGCGGGCAATGCCTGTGACGGATACAACCGGTATCTGCGCATGCTGTCGGAGAAGCTGTTCGGCAAAGAAGTGACAGAATTTGACCGGTCTGTCTACAAATACGGGAAGAACCGAAGCAGTGGTATGTTTTTTTATTACACCGATAACCTGCTGCGCCGGGTGGTAAAACTGATGGCGGATATGCTTATAGGCAGTGAATACCGCTTTGCCTTTGGCTTGAAAACGGCCAGGTATCTGTGCCGGCAGGTCCCGAAGGAAAAAAGAGGGCAGACAATACATTATAAAGTGGGCCCTGTAAGCAAACAGGAGTATGTGACACCGCTGAATGCGCGGATTTTTTCCACATCGGTGGACTTTATGTCCGACAACCGGTGCAGCGGCCGGCAGTGGAAAGAGCGATTTGAAACTCTGTATGCCCTCAACCAACTGTACACCAAACAAGACGGGGAGCCAGGCGGAGACTTTAAAGGCGGCAAGCCTCTGCGGTCGCTGGACTATGTAAGCGGTGCCTATTACGGCGCAATAACAACCGCGCAGATGTTCCGCGGAATATTTGAGGACGGCAGTCTTAGGGACAAACTGAACAGCCTGTTTGCGGTATACAGGGCGCAGAGGTGGAAAGGCCTGCAAAAGACGATAGAAAAATACGGAATATACAAGAATGAAAAGCTGAAAGAATTTTTGCTGGACGCCGCGGACAAGGTGGCCGACAGGATAGTCAGCGTGGAGTGCCGCCGCACCGACAGCCCCACCGAATATTCCTCCGCCGTCACAAGCATAGAGTATTTCTGCGGCACAGACCATCTGGCCAGCCTTCTTACGGCACTGGGCGATGACAAGTTTGTACGCAGGGACAGTTTCGGCTTTAGCTTTGGCAGCAGTGGCAGCAAGAGGGTAAATCTGTGCCATCTGGTATCTGTGTGCCATCCCCGGCCGGGCGAAGATGCCGACACACTGGCGAAGGCACTGTCGGGCAGAAATATAAGCGAAAAACGCCTGATAGAAACGGCAATGTATGCCCCGCAGTGGCTGGAGATCGTCGAAAAATACCTCAGCTTCACCGGCCTGACAACCGGCGCATATTATTTTATCGCCCATATGAACGACCGGTACGGTACCGACCGGCGCAGATTTGCACAGATTTCCAGGTTTACGCCGCTGGAAAAACAGGAGCTGCTGGACGGAGCCTTTGATATAGACTGGTTTTATGAGGCCTATGAAATACTGGGCGAAAAGCGTTTTGACATGCTGTATGATGCGGCAAAATATATCAGCGACGGAAGCCGTCATACCCGTGCCAGAAAGTATGCCGATGCGGCGCTGGGCAGGGTGAGCACCGGGCGGCTGGAAGAAGAAATAAAGGCAAAGCGAAACAAGGATTTGCTGATGAGCTATCCGCTGGTGCCGCTGGCAGGCAGGCGGGATATGCTGCACAGGTATCAGTTTATACAGCAGTTCCGCAAGGAGAGCGCACAGTTTGGCTCCCAAAGGCGCGCCAGCGAGGGCACAGCCTGCGACATGGCCCTGCGCAACCTGGCCACAAGAGCCGGTTTCAAGGATACCACACGCCTGATACTGGCCATGGAAAACGACCTGGCCGAAAGCATGAAGGAATGCTTTGAATACAGGACAGTCACTGCCGGCGGGCGGACTGTCAGCCTGCGCCTTTCACTGCCGGAAAACGGCCGTTCAAAGCTGGAGGTGATGAAAGACGGCAAAAAACTGTCCTCATTGCCGGCGGCATTCAAAAAAGATGAATATGCGCTGATGCTGAAAGAGAACGCGAAAAAAATTGCCTCTCAGTACAGCCGTACAGTCAAGATGCTGGAGCAGGCCATGGAGGACAGGGAAACATTCACCGCCCGGGAGATATATCCGCTGAAAAGCAATCCGGCTTTGGCGCCGGTGGTTGAAAATATTCTTTTCACCGCAGACAGCACCGGAGTTTTCGGAATAATCAGCGGCGAAAATAAGCTGGTGGCAGAAAACGGTCAGACAGTGGAGATAAGCCGGGACCTGCCGCTGAGGGTTGCCCATCCGTACGATATGTACAAGGCAAGAAACTGGTCTGCATGGCAGAAATTTTTCTTTGAAAAACAACAGGCAGACGGCTCAAAACAGCCGTTCAGACAGGTGTTCAGGCAGTTGTATGTCAAACTGGACGAAGAGCTGGACAGCGAATATTCCAGGCAGTTTGCAGGCTATCAGATACGGCCGGCACGCACCGCCGCCGCGCTGAAAGGCCGCCGCTGGGCCCCGGACCGGGAAAACGGCCTGCAAAAGGTGTACTACAGGGACAATATAGCGGTTAATATGTATGCGCTGGCAGACTGGTTTTCACCGTCGGACATAGAGGCGCCCACACTGGAATATGTGGCATTTTACGACAGGAAAAACCTTGAACCCGTCAAGGTGGGCCGGGTGCCGGACATTGTGTACTCCGAGACCATGAGGGATGTGGACCTGGCGGTTAGCATTGCCGGTGCCGGCTCCACCGACCCGCTGTCCAGTCATTCCACAATGGAGATGCGCCGGGTGATAGCTGAATACAATATACAGCTGTTCGGTCTTGATAATGTTACGGTTAAAGGCTCCCACGCGTTTATACAGGGCACAAGGGGAGAATATACGGTGCATCTGGGCAGCGGCGCAGTGCACATGCTTTTCGGCCGAATGCTGAATGTACTGCCGGTACACTCACGGCACAGGGGAAAAATTTTCCTGCCGTTCCTGGATGAAGACCCCAAAACTGCGGAGATTATATCCAAAATTATTCTGTTTGCCGACGACGGCAAAATAAAAGACCCGTATATTTTAAACCAGATGCAGTAAAATTTTTAAAGCAAATTTGACAGGCATCAGCGGCTGGAAATAAAAGCAAAAAAGGCCCGGATATCCGGGCCCCCGGCTTTGCTTGCCGTAAGGGGTAAATTATGATATAAGAAATATAACGGAGGCAGATATGAGAAGCGAAAAGATAAAAAATATAATCAGGGGCGAGTTTACCTATGAGGGGGAGGCTTATTTCCCGCTGCTTGATACACAAATAGATGTGTATTTTGATTATGATGTGCCGACAGAGTATGCGGACAGGTGCGTAAGCCGGCTGGAAAACCTGAAACAGAGCACAATAGACCGGCTGTGTGCCGGTGCGTATAACTACTGCGAGGATTTCAGCCTTATGGCCGGCGAGGAGACTGTTCCCCGGGGCACTGCGCCGGCGCAGATACTGGAATATGTATACCCGCTGGTTATGATAATTGAAACTCCGCTGACCGACGAGGTGGCCTGGCATATGGAGTGCGGCTGCCGGTGGGACGAAGAGCACGGCCTGGAATGGACCGTGCGCGGCGATGAGGTGCTGTATGTGGGCGCCTTCAGCGACGAAAGCCCCTGGCTGGACAGGGAATATTTTGCCACCGCCGACTGGAACTATGCGCCGATAGCCACAGGCTGTTCGCAGCGGTAAAAGCGGATATGCAACCTCAGGTAGCGTAAATGCAAATTTAGTTTGGTGGATTTTCGCCGCTCAGCTGATGTAAAATACCGCCAAAAGGAGATGATTATACAATGAGCTTTGCAGAAAATCTGAAACAGGCCAGAAAGGACAGGGGACTTTCCCAGGAACAGCTGGCCGAGATGCTGTCTGTCAGCCGACAGGCGGTGGGAAAATGGGAGGCCGGCCGGGGATACCCGGAGGCGGAAAAACTTGTTGAACTGGCCGGGAAACTGTCTTTGTCCCTGGACTGGCTGTTCTTTGGCCAAAGCGGTGAAAAAGACAGGGCAGGACAGCAAATAATCACCATATATTCCAAAGATGCCATTGTAAACTGCACCAAGGTGAGAATGACCAGAATGTATATGTTTTCCCGGCGAAAAAACAAGCCAAATTATGCGCTGTACGGCTCTGACAGGAACTATAGCTTCTGGGGCGAAAACAACACAATCCTGGGCCTGTATTCCACCAAAGAGGACGCGGAAAAGGAAATGCAGGAAATTACGCAGGCGATAAAGGCAAACAAAAACAGCTACGACATAAAATATGCACTGTAGCTTATGGAAAAATTATACTGTAAGTTATATTTTGAAAAAATAAAACAAAAAAGCCGCCTTTTGGCGGCCTTTTTCATTCATTTGGCTTGCTCTGCGGTATCAGCATACCGATGACAGATTTTGATATCCATATAAAAAACATAAACACACAAACAGGTATAAAACAGGAGGTTACCAGCGTAACTGCGATAAATTCCACGGTGTTGCCCATATAGTTGCGGGCATTTTCCAGCGCCCGGGAAACACCGTCAGAGGCGCTTTGTATCGAGCCGGAGAAAAAACCGGTTATTGCAGAAAACCAGCCCTCTTCTTTTTCTTCTTCCGGTGCAGCAGCTTCTTCAGAAACATCTGCCTGTACAGAAAAAAATTGTTCGTTTGTAATCCGGTATGTTTCTTCTATCATTTTTGAAGCTTTTACGCTTACGGGCACGGCAATGAATATGGCCAGTGAAAATACGCAAAGTTTTACAGCCAGCTGTTTTACTTTCTGCTTGCCTGTAAAAAAGTATACAGACAGCAGAATACACGCGGCCGGCATCAGAAATTTAAAGGAAAGGCAGCCGGTTATCACTATAAGGTATTTTTCCAGATACAGCGCGCACATGACAATAAGAAAATATACGCTCATCTGCGCCAGCTGGTCTGCTATAGGCGTGGCCGCATCACCGGGCATGGCTGAAAGCCCGGCTGAAACCGATGCCGTCACGGCGGCAAATTCCATGACTGTTTCACTTTTACTGTCAAGATACTCAATGGTAGAGGCGTGGAACTGCGGCGAAGCGACAGCAGGCGATATCATAAAAATCAGTGCAAGGGCGGTAATTACCGGCAGAAAAATTTTTATAATCTTTTGATTTCTGGGGGATATTTTGAAATACATAATACTTTTCTCCTTTTACGGTGTGTAGTTTAGGCACACACCGGATATTGCTTGTATTATATCGCCCTTGTAACCTGTATTCAAGCCGCTGTGCAATAAAAAAAGCAGTCATATTGACTGCTTTACCCCAGTGCCACATCCAGCACCATCATAACTGTGAAGCCAAGGGAAAAGATCACTGTGCCTATATTTGAATGTTTTCCCACGCTCATTTCCGGTATAAGCTCCTCCACAACCACATATATCATAGCTCCGGCGGCAAAGCTGAGGGTATAGGGAAGTATGGGAAGTATCATCGATGAAGCGGCAATGGTAAGAAAGGCGCCGATGGGCTCGACTATGCCGGACAGCGCCCCAAGGACAAAGGCTTTGGTCTTGCCCACACCCCGGGAGCGCAGGGGCATGGATATAATTGCCCCTTCGGGAAAATTCTGTATCGCAATTCCCACAGACAGCGCCAGGGCTGCTGCCAGCGGCGAGTCGGAGCCGGCTGCCATGGCCGCCGCGTAAACGGCGCCCACCGCCATTCCTTCCGGCAGATTGTGCAAAGCCACCGCAAACAGCAAAAGGGTGTTTTTGTCCAGCCGGCACCGGGGCCCTTCACACTGCCGGTCCAGATGCATGTGCGGTATCACCTTGTCCATAAAAAGCAGGAAGGCAATTCCTGCAAGAAAACCCACAGCCGCCGGCACAAAGGCCATTTTCCCCATATCCTGCGACATATCCATTGCCGGTATCAAAAGGCTCCACACCGAGGCAGCGACCATAACACCGCCGGCAAAACCCAGCAGGGCCTTCTGTACAGACTCCTTCATTTCATTTTTCATTACAAACACACAGGCAGAACCCAGTGCTGTTCCTATAAAAGGGATGAACAACCCTTGCATAACTTTAAATGTCATAGCTTTACCTCCGGTACAGTTTAGTTTAGATGTATTATAAGTTAGCTTATGATAACTGTCAATACAAACAGTAATCAGGTCACACAACCGGTACCGGTCGCTTTATTTTTACAGTCCCCGAAAAGGAAAAAAAGACGGACAGTGTCCGTCTTTTGGCTGATGGGTAAATCATCCGATTTTATATTTTTTGTTTTCCAGGCGAAGCCTGTCAGCTATCATGGCAATAAATTCGCTGTTGGTGGGCTTGCCGCGCATATTGTTTATGGTATAGCCAAAGTAATCGTTCAGCACATCCACATTTCCTCTGTCCCAGGCCACTTCGATTGCGTGCCTTATGGCGCGCTCCACTCTGGAAGCTGTGGTGGAATTCATCTTTGCTATATCGGGATACAATCTTTTGGTAACCAGGCTGATAACTTCCGGCGATTCCATCACCATTATTATGGACTGTCTCAGGAAACCATAGCCTTTGATATGGGCCGGTACGCCCATATTGTGCAAAACTTCTGTTACGCGGCTTTCCAGATCGGGCATCGGCTCTGTCTGCTGTTTGATGTTAAGCATGGATGTAATCCTGGCAAAAACTGCTTCAAAGGAATAAGGTTTAAGAAAATAATAATTAAACCCTGCCTCCATAACCCGGCGCATGGTGTCCTCGTTGTCAAAGGAACAGGCGGCGAAAAACAGTTTTGGCGGATTTGGCAGCCGGCATGCCTTTTCTTTCATGGCAATGGCGTCCAGCCCGCTTAAAAATACATCGGTGAAAACCACATCGGGACAAAACCGCCCGATCTTTTCCAAAAGGAGATTTCCGTCCTTTTCGCAAAATTCGACCTCGGCGTTTTTGTCTTCAAAGAAATGTTTGCATCCTTCAATAATTTGAGTGTTTTGTTCACAAAAAAGAATTTTGAGTTTGGTGTTCATATTGTTCTCCTGAATAAACTAATACACAGTTTGACAAGCATTTCTATCAACCACTACAATGTTACCATTTTTTAACAAAGCCGTTCAATGGGAATAATATCGAAAAAAGTCGAATTTCTTAAAATATGAAAAAATTGCAAAAATTTTAATATTTATAAGTTTTCTTATGCCCGCAGACGGCGATTTTGCCATCTTTTGTTTTTTTGCCCCCGGCTGTACAGGTCGGGCAGTGCCGTTTTTGCGCAGATGTTATGCTGTGCAAAAACATCCACCGTAACACAATTTGTGTGTTGCAGGCATCTGAAATATATGGTGTGTTAAATGGCGATTGCTGACTGCATAGACAAATATGTGAAGTTTTTGTGTTGATTAGTGCCTTATTTTGAAATTGTATAGTGAAATCCGGATAGATTTGCTGTAAATTTTACCACAAATGATAGATGTAAAAATAAACCTTTAAGAAAGCAGCGGTACAAAAAAGCCGGCGTTTTCCGCAAAGCTTACCTTTAGATTTCTGAGATGGTTCCTCCTTATTATATAAAAATGTTGCATATTCAGCCATGCATCAAATGTGCGCAGGGAAATAAACAGTGTTTTCCAGTATATTTTACACTATAAAATGCAAAATATCAAAACAAAAAACATATTTGCATTACAAAAAACATACAAAAACCCGTACAGCAGTACGGGTTTTTGTTGTTGTCAGATTATGCCGCCATATTTTCCCGGGCGATACTGTCTATGGTGTCCAGCATGTTCCGGGCAAATATGCCGTATCCGCTTTCCACCTGGTTTACAAACACATGGGTTACGGCACCCACCAGATATCCGTCCTGGATTATGGGGCTGCCGCTCATTCCCCGCACTATACCGCCGGTCAGGGACAAAAGACGGCTGTCGGTTATCCTGATAACCATGTTTTTGTTTACATCTTCGGCATTCAGGGAAATTTTTTCTATCTCAATTTCGTATTTTTCCGGCTCGGTACCGTTTATGGTGGTCAGAATATATGCCTTGCCGGTTTTTACCCGGGCGGGATTGGCCACCGGCATCGGGTTTTCATTTTCCATTGTCCAGGCTTTGCCGTACACGCCGGTTTCGCCGTTGTGCAGTACGCTGCCGCTGCCTATGGTGGAAAGAAATGTGCCTTTCAGCCGCCCTGCGCTGCCGTTTTTGCTTTTTACAATGCCGGTAATTTTTACCGGTACAATTTCACCGGACAAAAGCCTGAGTTCCTGCTGTGTGTCCACATCCTTTATCCCGTGGCCCAGCCCGGCAAAATATCCCAGGTTGTATTCGTAAAATGTCATGGTGCCTATTCCGGCGCCGGAGTCGCGCACCCACATGCCGCTGCGCCAGGTGTCACTGCCGGTGTCCTTTACGGCCTGCAATGTGGTGCTGTCCTCTTTTTCGCCCCTGATATAGCTTATTTCCAAAGGCTGACAAGCGCTTTTTGATATCAGTTTTCCCACATCTTCATTGGTCTGCACCAGCTGCCCGTTTATATGGGTTATGATGTCACCCAGCTTTAAGCCGGCGGCTTTTGCCGGGTTCTGGTATCCGTTTTGTGTCAGTATATCTGAAAATCCCACCACCATTACACCGTCGCAGAACATTTTTATGCCAAAGGGCTTGCCGGAAACATTTACATATCTTTCCTCTGTCTGGCGCACACTGACCTCTTTCAGCGGAAATACGCCGAAAAGCGATGCGGTGTAAGACAGGCTGCTTTCAGTCTGCCGCACCTGTCTTTGCGCCGCGCTTTCACCCACCGGGCGCAGGCTGACAGAGGGCAACGACTGTATGGCGATGTTTTCGCCGTAATTAAAGTACATTGTATCCGGAATTTTGCCGGCTGTATAAGCGCACATCAGCGAAACGCCGGCAGCCGCAAACAAAGCTGACTTTATAATTTTTTTAAACAATTTTGCATTCCTCCAAACCATAAGCTATTATGCCCTTAAAGCCCCGCTTTATAACCGAAAAGAAAAAACACGCTGAAACCGGCGTGCTTTTTCCATCGCTTATATTTGTTTTTAGAGGAGTGCTTTCGCAAAGAAAGCTGCATGAAAAATTATTGGCCTTGTTGCACTTTGGCCATACAGGCAATGCCTGTTTGCCTGTATGCTTATATTATAATAGCCCTATGTGACGGCTGTATGAATGCAGGGTGTAAATTTTGAGTATTTTATAAAAATAAGGTGAAAAAGAAAAAAGTATAAAATTTTTCGCGTATTGTTGACGCCTGCCCCAAAAAGGTGTATTATAAATAAAAAGTTTACTTGTAAACTATCTGGAGAAAACAATGTGTATTGACGGCAGCGAAAATGTTGCAGGCTCCTCCGGCTGGCAGGAGGTATTCATATCATTGGCCAGTGCTTTCCGCAGATATAAAAAATTTCTTGGTTTTTGCGCCGGCCGCTACGGGCTCAGCTTTGGGCAGCTCAGCATCCTGCTGACGATGTATCGCTTCCCCTGCCTGGACAGCGCCGGGAAGATTGCCCGCAAGCTGGATATAACCAAAGGCCTGGCCAGCCGAAATGTGGACATCCTTTGCCGCAAAGGTTTTTTGCTGGCTGTTGAAGACAGGCAGGACAAAAGGATAGTCAGGCTGACAATGAGCCAAAATGCCAGGCGGATATGCCGACAGGTACAGCGGCACAGCCGGCGGATTTATTCAGCGGCTGCAAATGGCATCTGCCCCCGGGACATGGCCACAGCTGTTGCAGTGCTGGAAAAGATGTCCGAAAATATGGAAAAAAACGGCAGCGGCCGGAATATTTTCCCTTAAACAAAGCTTACTTCACGCGCCGTGTGCGCATTAAAATACCTTTTCCTTTATTCATATATCTCAAAAGGCAGAGAGCCGGCAGTTACAATGCCGGCTCTCTGCCTTTATAAGGATAAAAATGTTAAAAATAGGTGTATTTATTGACATTGACGCCGCGGAAAGAGTACAATATTTATGACTAATTTTCAAGGAGAAAGAAATTGAGCAGGGACAACAACAAATCAGCCGCGCCGATATATGCGGTAGCCGCTTTATGGGTTTTATGGATGATACTTTTTCCGCTGTACAGCTTGGGGCATTATATTTTGCTGGTGCTTTCCTCGTTGATTTTGTACAACATTGTCACCAATGCAGGGCTGAAAAAAGTCCGGCGGAAACAGCAGCCTGAAAAACAGCGGGCAGAGCCCGAAAAGAAGGCTTCCACCGGAAATGAGCAGGTGGACAAACTGATAAAGGACAGAGACCTGGCGGTAAAGGAAATGCGTCGTCTGGACGACAATATAAAGGATGAAAAAATATCCCGGCAGATAAATGACCTGGAAGCCACAACCCAGAAGATATTCGACTATGTCATAGTTCATCCGGACAAGGTCGGACAGATAAGCAAGTTTTTGAATTACTATCTGCCCACCACACTGAAGCTGCTTAATACATACGACAGGATGGGCGCCCGGGGTGTGGAAGGCGAAAATATTACCGGAACCATGCAGAAGGTGGAGGACACGCTGGAAATGGTTGTAAATGCGTTTCACAAGCAGCTGGACACCCTTTTTGCCGGTGAAGCCATAGATGTCAGCGCAGATATTACCGTTATGGAAAATCTTATGAAAAACGAAGGACTTACCGACGACGGACTCGGCCGGTATAACATAACACAGGAATAAAGGAGAGAAAACAAAATGAATGAAAACAAATTTGCCCCTCAGCTTACACTTGAGTCCCGGCAGCGGGAAGAAATGCCGCAGCTTACACTGGAGCCTATGGCACAGCCCACCGAAGAAGAAAAGGCACTGGCTTTGCAGGAGCAAAGGGACCTTACGGCGGTTCACCTGGATGAAAGCATGCTCAGCGAACAGGAGCAGAAGATGGTGGACGAGTTCAGCAAAAAAATCGACATTACAAACTCCAACATGGTGCTGCAGTACGGCGCCGCAGCCCAGAAAAATATAGCCAACTTTTCTGAAACTGCGCTGAACAGCGTAAGGACAAAGGATCTGGGCGAAATAGGCGATGACCTGGCAGATTTGGTAAACGAGCTGAAAGGCTTTGACGCCGTCGAAGAGAAAAAAGGTATTTTCGGCTTTTTCAAAAAACAGGCCAACGCCCTGGAAAACCTGAAAACAAAATATACATCTGCCGAAAAGAATGTAAATAAAATTGTCCGGGCCCTGGAAAATCATCAGATTGTGCTGATGAAGGATGTGGCCATGCTGGATCAGATGTATGCTTTGAATGAAAAATATTTCAAGGAACTGACCATGTATATCCTGGCCGGCAAAAAACGCATTGAAGAGATAAAGGCCGGCGAGCTGGAGCAGTGCCGCCAAAAGGCCCAGGCCAGCGGCAGCCCGGAAGATGCACAGGCATACAATGACATGGTAAATCTTATCAACCGCTTTGAGAAAAAGATACACGACCTGGAACTGACCAGGCAGATATCCATACAGATGGGCCCCCAGACCAGGCTGCTTCAGAACAATGACACACTGATGATTGAAAAAATACAGTCCAGCCTGGTAAACACCATACCTCTGTGGAAAAGCCAGATGGTCATCGCCCTTGGCCTGGAGCATTCCAGACAGGCCACAATGGCCCAGCGTGAGGTGACGGAAATAACCAACTCCATGCTGAAAAAGAATGCCGACCTGCTGAAATCCAGCACCATCGAAACAGCCAAAGAGGCAGAGAGAAGCATTATTGATATCGAAACATTGCAGCATACAAATCAGCAGCTGATATCAACTTTGGACGAAGTGATGAAGATACAGACAGAAGGCGCTGCCAAGCGCAAAGCCGCCGAGGCAGAGCTGGGCAGGATTGAAGGCGAGCTGAAAGCAAAACTGCTGGAACTGCGCCGGTAAATTGTTGCCTGTAAAATATTTTTTGTAATTTGGGAGTAAAGATGGAATTTTTCAAAAAACGCAGCACCGCATGGGTTGTACTGATACTGGTTGTGCTGACAGCGGTTTTTAACGGTATAAGGAACAAACCCGCCGACAAAGTGCAGATATTGCCCAGCGGCCAGTATGTTCAGGACAATGCCGATGTGCTGTCCCGGGATACGGAAGAGTACATAACCAAAATGAACAACGGCCTTGTATCAAAGGTCGGCGGCGAAATACATGTTATAACGCTGGATACCACCGGTGGCCGGCGGGCGCCGGACACTGCCCTTGACCGGGGCATAGACCTTAATTTATCGGCCAACAGCTGTGTTTTCCTGATAGCTGTAGACGATGTGGACCGGGCGATAGTACAGGGCGAAGAGCTGATGTATGCTTTCTATGATGACGAGCTTACACGGCTGCTGCAAAACTCATTTACAGTCCGGGATTTTGAAAACAAAAACCTGGACAGCCCGGCAAAAGAAGCCTTCGGCAAGCTGATAGGAATGTATGAAGATTATTACGGCATAAGCGTGAGCCCGTCAGAAAATGTGACCGTGCAGCAGCACAGCCGTGCAGGCACCGTCAGCAACTTTGTAATAGTCATGATAGTTTTCCTGCTGATATTGCTGATTGTCACAAGCATGACAGTAAGGCGCCGCCGCACCGTCATATTCGGTGCGCCCCGTCCGCCCAGAGGATATTATCCGCCCAGGGGTTCTTACCGCACACCCCCTCCGTTTAGAGGTGGGTTTGGCTCGTCCTCCCGCGGGGGCTCCTTCTCATCATCCAGCCGCAGCGGCGGTTTTGGTTCTTCTTCCCGCGGAGGCAGTTTCTCCTCCCGCAGCTTTGGTTCGTCCAGCCGCAGCGGCGGTTTCGGCTCTTCGTCCCGCGGCGGCAGCTTTGGCTCTCGCGGCGGTTCCCGCGGAGGCAGTTTCAGAGGCAAATAAAATATTGCAAAAGGCAAAGCCATTGGCTTTGCCTTTATTTTTTTTGCCACCACAGTAAAAGTAACAATAGTTTTGACGGTCAAATATAATAAAAATAAGCACGGCGCAGCCGTTTTTTTAAGGGAGGTGGTAAGGATTGTTTTTATCCGTTGAAAATATAGGCTTGTCCTATCAGACGGCCGAAAGAGAAACAATGGCTGTAAAGGATGTCAGCTTTGATGTGAAAGAGGGGGAATTTGTCAGTATTGTAGGACCGTCCGGCTGCGGCAAAAGCACGCTGCTGTCCTGCATAGCCGGACTTACTGTGCCCACCACAGGACAAATAATTTTTAAAGGCCGCCCCACAGATGGTGTAAGGGAAGATGTGGGCTATATGCTGCAAAGCGATAATCTGATGCCCTGGCGCTCCATTTATAAAAATGTGACCCTGGGCCTGGAAATACAAAATAAGCTGACGGCAGAAAACGAAGCCTATGCCCAAAGTCTTTTGAAAAAATATGACTTGTGGGAATTTAAGGACAGTTATCCGTCGCGGCTTTCCGGAGGAATGCGCCAAAGGGCCGCACTGATACGCACCCTGGCGGTAAAGCCGGATTTATTGCTTTTGGACGAGGCTTTTTCGGCGCTGGACTATCAGACCAGGGTCAATGTCAGCCGGGATGTTTACAGAATACTGCGCGCTGAAAACAAGACGATGGTAATGGTTACCCATGATATACCGGAAGCGGTTGCCATGAGCGACAGGGTGGTTGTGCTGTCAAAGCGCCCGTCTGTGGTGCAGAAGATACTCACTTTGCCCTTTGGGCGCCGGCGCGACCCTATATCTGTTCGCGGTCACGGCCGGTTTCAGTCATTTTTTGATGCGGTGTGGAAGGAGATGAATATATGAACAATACCCGTTACAGCCGCAGCCGGTATCTGCGGGCTGTACAAAAAGAAAAGCGAGCCGTCAGGATTTTGCAGCTGTCGATAGTCGCCGGACTGCTGTTTGCCTGGGAGGCAGGCACAAGGCTGGGGCTGGCAGACGCGTTTATAGTATCCAGCCCGGTGAGGATGTTCAGCATGTTTGTTACCATGGCCGGCGGCGACCTGGCCAGGCATGTGATGTATACGGTGGGTGAAACAATGGCAGGATTTTTCCTGGGGGTTGCCATGGGCTTTGGTGCCGCGGTGGGCCTGTGGTATTCGCCCTTTGCGCACAAGGTGCTTTCGCCTTATCTTGTGGTGCTCAACAGCCTGCCGAAAGTTGCGCTGGGGCCGGTTATAATTGTGTGGGCCGGCGCAGGTATCAGTGCTGTCATAACCATGGCCCTGGCCATATCACTGATAGTCACCATAATGGAGCTGACCCACGGCTTTTACTCTACCGATGCCAACATGATGACAACTGTCCAAAGCTTTGGCGCAGGCAAATGGGAATGTTTCAAAAAGGTGGTTATGCCTTACAATGTTCCGGTGCTGTTTCAAAGCCTGAAAGTAAACATCGGCCTGTGTCTGGTGGGCGTTATCACCGGGGAATTTCTGGTTTCCAGGGCCGGCCTGGGCTACCTGATAGTTTACGCAGGACAGGTGTTTAAAATGGACCTGGTCATGATGAGTGTTGTTTTGCTGGGATTTATCGCCTTTTTGATGTACAGTGCTGTCAGCGCGGCGGAAAAACTGGCGGTAAAGATTATAAACCATATTTAATCGGAGGTATCATACATGAATTTGAAAAAAATAATTGCGTTGATTTTGTGCGCGGCTGCGGCGCTGACGGTGACAGCCTGCACACAGGACACAAATTCGCAGATGGAAAAGGTTAAGGTAAGCGAAGTTACCCATTCAATATTCTATGCGCCCATGTACGCGGCCATAAACAACGGTTATTTCCGGCAGGAGGGCATAGAAATAGAACTGACCAACGCCGGCGGCTCGGATAAGGTTATGACCAGCGTAATTACCGGCGGCGTGGATATAGGTTTTGCCGGGCCCGAATCGGTAATATATGTCTGTGCCCGGGGCAAGGAAGATTACCCGAAAGTTTTTGCTCAGCTGACCCAGTGCGACGGGTCTTTCCTTGTGGGCAGACAGCCAGTGGAAGATTTTTCATGGCAGGACCTGAAAGGCAGTACGATTTTGCCCGGCCGCAAAGGCGGGATGCCCTATATGACACTGCTGTATTGCCTTAACCAGAACGGCCTGGAAGTGGGAAAAGATGTGATGTTTGACGAATCTGTCAGCTTTGACGCCATGACAGGCGCCTTTGTGGCCGGTACAGGCGATTATGTGACAGTGTTTGAACCCGGCGCCACCCGGCTGGAAACCGAAGGCAAAGGATATATACTGGCGTCTGTGGGCGAAGAGGGAGGTCAGGTGCCTTATACCGCATATTTTGCCAACAGCGACTTTATCCGGGAAAACAGCGACCTTGTACAGCGTTTCACCAACGCCATATACAAAGGCCAGCAGTTTGTGGCATCTTCTGACCGGCGGCGGATAGCCCGGGCAATAGCCCCGTCCTTTGCGGATACGGATGTGTCTGTTATAGAAAAAGTGGTACAGAATTACAAGGATATAGGCGCTTTCAGCGAAGACGGTGCCATGAGAAGGGAAGATTTTGACAGACTGTGCCTTATTCTGGAAAATGCCGGCGAGCTTTCTGCCGATGTGAATTTTGATGACATCGTAGACAATACATACGCACTGCGGGCGAAAAAATAAAATTTGATTTATAACGCCCATAGAGCTGTTGACTGTTTTATCTGATTGTGGTACAATTACACAGAAATATGAAAAGTAAGGTGAAAAGATGTTTAATTTTTCTTGCATGTAAATTGAAATATGCATTGATTCTGTTATGATACAGTGTTGGTGTGTCCATTGCAGGAAAGTTAAAAGTCTGTTCACTCGGAATATTGTATTTATGCCGCCCGTGAAGGGTGATGTTGTTATACTGTGAAGAGCTGCAAGAATTGGCTTTCTTGCGGCTCTTATTTTTATTTTTGATAAAGGAGGATTGAGATATGTCGATGATAAAAGTTGAAAATCTTACCTTTTCGTATCCGTCAAGCTATGACAATATTTTTGAAAATGTCAGTTTCCAAATTGATACAGACTGGAAACTGGGATTTATAGGAAGAAACGGACGAGGGAAAACCACTTTTCTTAATTTGCTTATGGGATGTTATGAGTACAGCGGGAAAATAATTTCATCGGTGCAGTTTGATTATTTTCCATACAAAGTGAAAGATAAAAGCAGGCTGACGGATGATGTGATGGCCCAAATATGCCCTGCTGCAGCCGGTTGGGAGATAACAAGAGAATTGAATTATCTGGAAGTTGACCCAAATGTGCTTTACCGTCCCTTTGAAACACTTTCCAACGGCGAACAGACAAAAGTGCTGCTTGCAGCTTTGTTTCTTAATGAGGGGCATTTTCTCCTGATAGATGAACCGACAAATCACCTTGATGAACATGCTCGCAAGGTTGTGTCGGCATATCTTCACAAGAAAAAAGGTTTTATTCTGGTTTCTCACGACCGCAGTTTTATAGACGGCTGTGTTGACCACATTCTTTCCATTAACAGGGCAGATATACAGGTTGTAAAGGGAAATTTCAGCTCGTGGCAGGAGAACAAGCAAAGGCAAGATGATCTGGAGGCAGCTGAGAATGAAAAGCTGAAAAAAGAAATTGGGAGACTTTCCCAAGCGGCTAAACGAACATCCCTTTGGTCCGACAAAGCGGAAAAAAGCAAAAAGGGAAATAAAGACGCTGATCTATCACCGGACAGGGGATATATAGGCCATAAAGCTGCAAAAATGATGAAGCGTGCAAAAGTGTTGGAAACTAGGCAGCAGAAGGCAATAGAGCAGAAATCTGCGCTTATGAAAAATTTGGAAACAACAGAGGATTTAAAAATAACGGCACTGATGCATCATGCGCCTGTTCTTGTCGAGTTTTCGGAAGTGCGGGCTGTTTATGGCGGGAAAGAGGTTTGCAATCCGGTCAGTTTTTCGGTCAGACAAGGCGACAGAATTTTGCTGTCAGGCAAAAACGGAAGTGGTAAAAGCAGTCTTTTAAAGCTGCTGACCGGTGAAATAACCGAGTATACCGGCGAGATAAAAAGAGCGCGGGGACTTGTAATTTCCTATGTGCCTCAGGATACCTCCCATCTGCATGGTGATTTGTCTGACTTTGCGCAGGAGCACAGGATTGATGAGAGCCTGTTTAAAGCTATACTGAGAAAGCTGGATTTCGACAGAGTACAGTTTGAAAAAGATATCCGTAGTTTTTCGGAGGGTCAAAAGAAAAAAGTTTTGATTGCGGGAAGTCTTTGCAGTCAGGCACATCTTTATGTCTGGGATGAGCCGCTGAATTTTATTGATGTTTATTCGCGTATACAGATTGAAAAGCTGATAATTTCATATCGTCCTACAATGATTTTTACAGAGCATGATACCGCCTTTCAGAAAAAGATCATGACCCGAAAAGTTTCATTGTAAAAAAAGGAAAGTTATGTGCAGAAATGCGGTGTCGGCTTTTGTTTTTCTTATCTTTATTTTTTGACAAACCGGCGGCAAAATTGTATTATATAACATAATAAAAAACAGGAGTGGTTTTGACATGTCCATAAAAACAGCCAGAATAAATACCGCGGAAAAAATAATCATTGCCGCGGCGGTGATATTTGCATATTTTTTTATGTCCCATCCGGATTTGTGGGAGACTGCCAACCACAGTTATGTTTTCCTGGAAAGTATTTTTGACGGCAAGGTTATGGATTTTTACCGGTACTGTGCCCGGCATGAAAACACATATTATTACATCAACCGGGCCAATTACAACATTATGGTGTATGTGGTGTTCGGCCTGTGGGAACTGCCTGTGTTCCTTTTCAACAGGATATTTTCCCTGCCGCTGAACGAAGCTTTTTTGATATACTGGGCCAAGGCTGTCAGTGTGATGTTTTTTGCAGGCAGCGGCCTTATGGTGAAAAAAATATGCCGCCGGATGGGACTTTCACAGACAGACGCTTTGGCAGCGGCCATGTTTTTCCTGTTTAATCCCATAGCTTTTTATTCCCCGGTGGCGATGGGGCAGTATGACAGCCTGTGCCTGTTTTTCACCCTCTGGGCGCTGGTGTGGTATCTGAAAAAGGACATGAAAAAGTTTTCCCTGATAATGGGCGCCGGGGTGGTGTTCAAATTTTTTCCGTTCCTGATATTCATTCCGCTGCTGCTTCTGGCGGAGAAAAAGATATTAAATATAGTAAAATACGGCCTTTTCAGCCTGTGGCTGTATATTCCCACCACATTGCTGTATATGGGCAGGACGGGCAATGCAGCGGCATTTACCGGCATGATGATAGAAAGAATGTTTGCCTCTTCCTTCCATGCAGGCATAACCAGCGCGCCGGTGTTTTTCACTGTGTATATAATTATAGTTTTTGCCTGCTACCTGTACAAAAAAGACGGTCCGTCTTTTGATTACCTGGCAGTTTATCTGCCCATGGTTGTGTTTTCGCTGCTGTTTACCTGTATATACTGGCATCCCCAGTGGCTGATTTTGCTGATGCCCTTTGTGGTGATAACCACATTTCTGCAAAAGGGCCGCACGGTGTGGTTTTATCTGGATGTCGCCATGTCAGCCGGATTTTTCGGCCTTTGCTATCTGGCGTTTCCGGGTCGGTGCGCCAGCCGGCTTTTCGGCGGCGGTGTTCTGAACCACATTTTCGGCCTTAATATCTACGAAACACAAATCACATATGTGTGGCAGTTTTTGCGGCTGGTGCCTTACTGCATACAGCTGATACCGGCAGTTTTTGCCGCCTGCCTGATAATAGGGCGGCTGTTTAAGTTCCCCGTTAAGGGTGTCAGCCTGGCAGACAGGCTGAGCGATGGCGCCCGGTATGACAAAATACCGCTGAAGGTGTTCGGGTATGGCATATTTGCCGCAGGTTTCGGCCTGTGCTGGCTGGCGCCCAGCGCTTTGGAATGGCTAAACGCATTGTCAATTATATAAAAATAAAAATCCGCACAAGCCGGCATCTTCCGGAATGTGCGGATTTCATTTTGTGTATTTTGCACGCAGAGGGGGCTGTGCGGCCGTTATTTGCCTTCTGCCAGCTGCCGGCAAACATATTGCGCTATCATAATACCGGCCATATTTGGGGCAAATACGGTGGATCCGGGTGCATGTCTGCCTCCGGAAGAGTTTACTGCTTTGGTTTTGGGCGGTTTGGTATTGAAAAGGCTGATGTGGCCATCTATACCTCTTTTGCGCAGTTCCTGGCGCATTACCCTGGAAAGGCCGCAGCCGTTCCCGGCGGTGTTTTCCACCTTGTCTATCACAAAACCGGATATGTCAAATCGGTTTCCGGTGCCCATGGCGGATATTATTTTTATATCGTTTTTTCGGCAGTACTCTATCAGATCCAGCTTGCTTTTTACACTGTCTATGGCGTCTATCACATAGTCGGGTTTCAGCGTGCCTATAAAATCCATATTTTCGGCGGACAAAAACATATTGTATCCTTTTATGTCGCACTGCGGGTTTATGGACAGGGCCCTGCTGACGACCACATCTGTTTTAAGCTGTCCGATATTGTCGGTATTGGATATTATCTGCCTGTTCAGGTTGGTTATGTCCACCGTGTCAAAATCTATCACGGATATTTTTTTTACCCCGAAACGCACAAGGCATTCCAGCACGGCGCCGCCTACGCCGCCTACTCCCACCAGGAGTATATGCCGGCAGACAATCCTGTTGTATTCCTCCCGGTCCATTGTCATCAGGGTGCGCTGGTTAAACTGCATAAAACCTCCGTAAAATAAAACGCAACCCGAAGGTTGCGTGTTTTTTTATATATATAAACCCGCCAAGCCGTATGTGGCTATATTAGAACCCGGCTTGTAAAGCTAGGGTGGATATGCCGCGCTGTCCGCTTCATGTTCCCTTCTTCCCCGGTGGGGGAGGTCTACAATTCCCGGCCAGACAACAGCCTCCGATAAATATAGTTGTAGGATTAAAAATAACCACATTTTATCGCACAAGACAGGCTTATACGCTTGATATTTTGCAAAGAAACAGCCGGATTATTCCTCTTCTTCAAAAAGTTTGCTGAGTCTTTCTTCAAAAATTCCGCCGACTTCAAAATATTCTTCGTCGTCGTCAACCACATCAAAGGTGTCCAGACCTTCTTCGTCCGGCTCGCCCACGCGGAATATTATCAGCACAGGATCAGCTTCCAATGCTTTCTGAGGGTCGTCAAAATATTCCACAACTGCCATATAATGTTCTTCATTGTGGTCTATTTCGTCCACAACTTCAAACTGGAAATCCTCGCCGTTTTCGTCGGTAAGGGTTATTATTGTGGGGGAATAATCATCACCGGCTTCTTCCGGCTGAAGATTTATATCTTTATCCTGCATTGGAATAACCTCCGTTTCTTTTATCATTATATTACAACATTTGGACAGTCAAGTCAATAATATATGAGATTTTTAATAAAATGCTCATAATTGAAAATAAAAAGTAAAATTAACATATATTTTTAACAGTTTTTGTGTTAATATATTATAACTGAAAAAATGATGATGATCTGTGGAGAGTTTGAATATATGAAAAAATTTCTGGCATTTTTGCTGTTCATGGCCATGATGCTGTCCGGATGCGGCGGCACCCTTGGGGGAGAAAAACTGAAGGTGGACAGCGATGAGATGCAGTTTGCGCGGCCGCAGGCCGGCGACAAGGTGGCGATAATAACCACCAGCGAAGGGGTTATAAAGGTGCGCCTGTTTGAAGAACTTGCCCCGAAAGCGGTAAATAATTTCATATTTCTGGCCCAAAGCGGGTATTATAACAATGTTACATTTCACCGTGCAATAGAAGATTTTCTGATACAGTCCGGTTCCCCGGACGGCAGCACCAACGGCGGAACCAGCGCCTGGGGGCTGGAATTTGAGGACGAATTTTCTGACCTTCTGCACCATTATAACGGCGCGTTGTCCATGGCAAACCACGGAGAGGATACCAACGGCAGCCAGTTTTTCTTTGTCACCGCGCCCATAGGGCAGCTGGACAGCGAAAAAGAAGAACAGATGAGCCGGGCCGGCTGGCGCAGCGAGGTGATAGATGCCTACAAACAGGCCGGCGGCCTGCCTGCTTTGGATTACAGGTATACGGTGTTCGGACAGATATATGAGGGGCTGAATGTGGCTTATTCCATCAGCAGGGCGAAAACTGATGAGAACGACCGCCCCAAAAATGATATTGTTATTGAGTCTGTGGAAATTCAGACAATAGAACAGACAACAGAATAAATATTTTAAAGGAGAAAAGTGTAATGGCAATCAGGATTATCACCGATTCCACCAGTGATATCAGCAAGCGGGAGGCGGCGCAGAAGGGGATAGGCGTCGCAGGACTTACCGTTGTGATAGACGGTGTGGAGTATACAGAGGGGGAGGATATAACCTATGAAAACTTTTATTCCCTGGCGGAAAACAGCACCCAGGTGCTGACAAGCCAGCCGTCGCCGTCGGTTTTTGCAAAGTTGTTCAACGAAGCTAAACGGGCGGGGGACAAGGTTATAGGGCTGTTTGTGTCCTCGCACCTGTCGGGCACATATCAGTCTGCCTGCATAGCGGCCGAAAGCTGTGAAATGAAGGATATATACCTTATCGACACCCAAAATATTTCCATCAGTGTACGCCTGATGGTTTATACCGCGCTGGAGCTTATCAAAAAAGGTATAAGCTTTGACAAACTGTGCGAAAAGATGGAAGAGTACAAGGAAAGGCTGGACGCCTATGCCATAATAGGGGACCTGAAATATCTCAAACGCAGCGGCAGGCTTTCGCCCACAACGGCTTTTGTGGCCAATCTCTTCAATATGAAACCGATAACCACCCTGAAAGGCAAGGTGGAGGTTATATCCAAGGCCCGCGGCGCCCGTGCGGCCATTGAAAAAACGCTGGATATAATACAAAATACAACTACAGGCATTGACAGGCAGGAAATGTGCATAGTCGGCTATACAGGCCCGGAAACCGTGTGGCACAAAGACCTGGTAATCAGCCTGGAAGAAAAGTTTTCCATGGGCAAAAACCTGTCAATTCACCCCATAGGTGCATCTGTGGGCAACCATGTGGGCGCCGGCACCGTGGCGCTGGCTTTTTTCAGAAATAAATAAATAATTAACAGACTGTCTATTTTTGACAGTCTGTTTTTATGTTAAAATTGAAAATATGCAGATAAAATGTCGTTTTTAAAATTATAAATAACAGATATTTTTGTTATAATATATAATAATAAAAAAGTTTCAAGGAGAGCCATGAAAAAGATAAAAAGACTTTTGCTGAGCAAACGATTTCTCATAGGCCTTGTGGCCTGTGTGCAGATTGGTTTGTTTGTCTTTATAACAAGTGAGCTGTACATTGTGGGTTCCACGGCTTATATACTGCTGACGATATTCAGCGTTTTTGTGATGCTGTATCTTTTTGAAAAAGATAATATGAACCCGTCCTACAAAATAATATGGATTTTGTTTATGGCGGTATTTCCCATATCCGGCGCGGCGCTGTACTTTTTCTGTGGCGACACAAAGCTGACAAGAAAACAGCAGGAACACATAAACGGCATACTGGACCGCAGCCATGACAATATAACGCCAAATCCCCGGCTGTGCCGTAAAATAAGCCTTATGGACGGCGGCCTGGGAAGGCAGGCATATTATCTGGAAAACACCGGCTTTTCTCCCCCGTACGAAAATACGGCCGTAAAATATTATGATATCGGGGCTGCAATGTTCCGCGATTACCTCAATGACCTGAAAAATGCCCGCAAAAGCATTTTCATACAGTATTTTATAATTGATGAAGGCTATATGTGGGACAGGATAATGGAGGTGCTGAAAGAAAAGGTGGCTGACGGCGTGGATGTGCGTGTGGTTTACGACGGCTTCGGCACTTTGCTGACCCTGCCCGAAGATTATGAAAAGACACTGCGCGCGGCCGGTATAAAGGCATATATATTCAATGATGTAAAGTTCAGTATGCACATAGGCGACTACCTTATGCTCAACCACCGCGACCACAGGAAAATAACGGTTATAGACTCCACCATAGGCTACGGCGGCGGAATAAACATAGCGGATGAATACATCAATGTCATCGAGCGCTTCGGCGTATGGAAAGACACCGGCTTCCGCCTGGAAGGGGAAGGCGTGTGGGGGCTGACCACCACATTTTTGCAGACATGGGAATTTGTCAGCGGGGCCAAAGCGGATTACAGCCGGTTCCGCCCGGACTACGGCGTCAAATCGGACTGTATTGTACAGCCTTATTTTGATACGCCCCTGGACAAAATCAATCTGTGCGCCAACACATACCTGAATGTTGTAAACAATGCAAAGGATTATGTTTACATCGCTTCGCCCTACCTGATAGTTGACAACGAAGTGCTGACTGCCATCACCCTTGCGGCCAGAAGCGGCGTTGATGTGCGCGTTATAGTGCCCGGAATACCGGACAAATGGTATGTTTATTATGTGACCCAGAGCTATTACAAACCTCTGCTGGAAGCGGGCGTAAAGGTCTATGAATACACACCTGGTTTTCTTCATGCCAAAATGTATGTGAGCGATGATATGCAGGCCATTGTGGGCGGTGCCAATACGGATTACCGTTCGCTGTATCTCAATTTCGAAAACTGCTGCGCCTTTTACGGCGGCGAAATTGTCAGCCGGGTAAAAAAAGATTTTGACGCCATGTTCCGCCAAAGTCACCTGGTAACGGCAGAAGATATACGAAATACTCCGCTGTACAAAAGAATATTCCAAATAGCTTTCAGAGTATTAAGCCCTTTAATGTAAAAGGGCTTTTATTTTTGCTTGTTTTTGTAATGTAATAATAGTAATTTTCAATATAGTTTAAAATATTTAGTAATTTTATATACATTTTGGACATTTGTTGGGTATAATGCTGATTTTGCAGAAAAGTGTTGAAAAAATGAAAATCCGGGCATGCAATGAAGGCAAATAAAGCAAGGCCGGTGGCTGAGGACCTTGCCAAAAAAATGAAAAGGAGAAAGTTTTATGGCACAACAAAATTCTGCAACAGAAGTTGAAAGAACCCTGGGTCGTATGGATTTGATGGCCATAGCGGTCGGACAGATTATAGGCGCCGGCGTTATGGTAATGTCCATTGCAGCCATGAAGATGGTTAATATTGCCTTCATGATAGCTGCCGTATTTACGATTTTCAAAACTTTCCCAACATTGTTCGTAAGCTCGATTATTCGCCTTAAAGGCGGCGCTTACACACAGGCTATAATTTTTGTAAGCGAATCCTACGCCGGATTTACCAAGTTTGTGGGTCTTTTGGGCACTGTTTCAATGGCGATGTTTGCAGTTGGTCTGACTTCATACATCGGCATGCTGGTGCCCGGGATAAAAGAGCATGAAGTATTGGTTTCCTTTGCAATACTTACATTTTTCTTTGTTCTTAACTTTTTCGGTACGGCGTGGACGGCCAAGGCCCAAAGCTTTATGTTCTATTTCCTGATTGCTGCGCTGCTTATATTCACCCTCTTTGGCCTGCCAAAGGTTCACTGGAGCGGATATTTCGGCAATCACCTGTTTGACCGGCCGCTGTTCAACAACGGAATAAGCGGCCTTATGGAAGCCTCGGCGTATCTCACATTTGCCACAGGCGCGCAACTGTAATAGTATCATTCTCTGCCGATGCAATAAATCCTCAGAAGGATATACCTTTTGTAGTTATCGTTTCCACCCTTATGGTTGCTTTCCTGTACGGCCTTATGGCTACTGTTATAGGCGGTGTCCTGCCTCCGGATCAGGTTATAGAAGCGGGCAACCTGGCTCCTATCGCAAAGATAATTCTGCCAACGCCTCTTTATTATTTCTTCATAATAGGCGGCGCCATATTTGCGCTGGGTACCACCCTTAACTCCACAATCGCCTCCGGCCTGCGTCCGATGGCGGTCTGCTGCGCCGACGGCTGGTTCCCCGCCTGGATAGGTAAACTCCATCCCAAGACCGGTGTCCCGGTGGGCTTTTTGACAATACTGTATCTTATCAATGCTCCTATAATACTTCTGGGACTTGATGTGGGTCAGATAGGAAAATGGCCCCTGACCATAGGCAATGTAATGGGCTTTGTAAACGCGCTGTCGGTTATCCGACTGCCCAAACTTTTCCCGGAAGCCTGGGAAAAATCACCCTTCCATGTATCCAACGGTGTTCTTACCCTGCAGAAGCGGCAGGCCTGTCCTGCCGCTTCTGTCTTTTTTTGGCCTGTTCATGGTACTACTTTTAAAATTGTACGCATTATAATATATAAAGTGTCAAAGCGTACAGCGAAAGGAGGAAAGTACAAACTATGTTAAGTAAATAACAAAGTTTGTAAAATTAGAAAGCCGTTAATTGTGCAAAAAAACGACAAGGAAAAATTGCAATAGTTTTGTGAAAAAAACTTTTGTTCAAAATATACAATTATTAATTACAAATTTAATAAAAATTGCCGTTTTGAATGGAAATAATAAAAAAACTATTGCAGGAAAATGAATAAACTGTTAATATGTAATCGTAGACAACGTGATTGATTTCTGACAGTCAGTGGACACAGTTAAAGTACGTTGAAAATTTATAAAAAGGAGAACTATTATGGCTCAAACACAAAAAAAAATAGAGCTTAAGGACGTTAAACAAACCCTTGGCCGTATGGACATATTTGCCATAGCTGTTGGTCAGATCATCGGCGCGGGCGTTATGACAATGTCTATCGCAGCTCTTAAAATGACAGGTCGTGCAGTTAACATCGCTTTCGTTATTGCCGCCGTATTTACAATCTTCGGTGCTATCCCGTCAATCTTCGCTTCATCTGTTTTGAGAATGCGCGGCGGTCTTTATACACAGGCTCTCGTATTCGTTGGCGAAAAATTTGCCGGTTTCTACACCATCACATCAATCCTGGGCAAACTGTCCATGGCTATGTTTGCTATCGGTATAGCAGACTACCTGATCAGCTTGGTTCCCGGTCTGGGCGCTTACCACACAATGCTTTCATTCGTTATCCTGACATTGTTCTTTATCCTGAACTTCTTCGGTACCGAATGGATGGCTAAAGCACAGAGCTTCATGTTCTACTTCCTGGTTGCCGCTTTGCTGATATTCACAGCATTCGGTGTTCCGAAAGTACAATGGGCCGGTTACTTCGGCAACGAACTGTTTGGCCAGCCTTTGCTGAGCAATGGTATAGGCGGTTTGCTGGAAGCATCTTCCTACCTGACATTCGCCACAGGCGGTGCTACAGTTATCCTGTCTTTCTCCGCTGACGCTAAAGACCCCGGTAAAGACTTCCCGTTCGTTATCATCACATCTACATTGTTGGTTGCTACACTGTATGCCTTCCTTGCTTCTTGTATCGGTGGTATCATGCCTCCTGAAGAAGTTATAGCTGCTGGCACACTGGGCCCGATAGCTAAACTTATCCTGCCTACACCTTTGTACTACTTCTTCATGATCGCCGGTGCTATCTTCGCGCTGGGCACAACATTGAACTCCTCTATCGCTTCCGCTCTGAAACCGCTGGTTTCTGCTTGTGAAGACGGTTGGCTGCCCGCATGGATCGGCCAGCTGCATCCGAAGACCCAGGTTGCTTGGGTACTGCTGATAATCTTCTACGCAGTTAACGCTCCTGCTATCCTGTTCGGTCTGGACGTTGGTTCTCTGGGTAAATGGGCTTTGATCATTGGTAACGTTACAAACTTCTTTATCTCTCTGGGCGTTATCAGAATCCCCAAACTCTTCCCCGAAGCATGGGAAAGATCAGCATTCCATGTATCTAACGGTGTTCTCACACTCTTGCTCGGCGGTACTGCTGCAACAATCGCAATGCAGGCTTACTTGAACCTCCAGGGTCTGAACCTGTACATAATCGGTATAAACATTGCCACATTCATATTCGCAGTTCTGTGGGTATGGTACAGAACAAAAGCTGGTAAAGTTAATATCAGACAGTCTTACGAGGTTCTGTAATCCGGAAATACACGGATATAAAAGAGTATTAGGTACTTAACAGTCCATAGATAATTATCAATCAGCAAAACGCGCTCCGTAATGGGGCGCGTTTTGTTTTGTATAAAAATTATTCTTAATTTTCACACTTTATTGAATATTTGCTGGCATTTTGCACAAAAATATATTAAAAAAACAGTTTAAAATGCTGTTTTTGCTATTTTAAGGCTTTAATTTGTTGGCAAATTATGAATAGGGAGTGTAAAATAACACTTGTGTTAAGAGGGGATAACATTAAAAAACCCCGTCAACGAAAAAAAAGGAGATAATTATCATGGCTTCATCAACAAAAGACCTGAAAAGGGTTCTTACCCGTGGCAACTTGATGTCGATGGCTGTTGGTCAGATTATCGGTGCCGGTGTTATGGTTATGTCCATATCAGCGTTGCAGATGACAGGCCGTTCAGTTAACATCGCCTTCGTTGTTGCTTCAATACTCACCGTTATCGGTGCTATACCGACAATTTTCTACGGTTCAATCGTTCGTCTTCGCGGCGGTACGTACTCACAGGCTGCTCTGTTTTGCGGCGAAAAGTTTGCAGGTTTCTACATTATAACCTACATCTTCTCCAACATGTCTTTGGCTATGTACGCTACAGGCTTCACAAGCTACTTTGTAAGCTTGTTCCCCGGTACAGCAGGCAAAGAAACACTGATTTCCGGTGTAGTTCTGACACTGTTCTTCATCCTGAACTTTGTTGGTACTGAATGGATGGCTAAAATCCAGGACATCATGTTCTATGTTCTGATCGCTGCTCTGGTGCTGTTCACAGCTTTCGGTATCCCGAGAGTAGAATGGTCCGGTTATTTCGGTAACGAACTGTTTGGCCGTCCTCTTTTTGAAAACGGTATTTCCGGCCTGTTGCAGGCTGCTTCCTTCCTGACATTCGCCACAGGCGGTGCTACAATTATCGTTAACTTCTCTGCCGAGGCTGTAAGCCCCCAGAAGGATATTCCTTTTGTAGTTATCGTTTCTACAGTTGGCGTTGCTGTTCTGTACGCTTTCATGGCTACATGTATCGGCGGTATCCTGCCTCCTGACCAGGTTATAGCTGCTGGCAACCTGGCTGTTATTGCTGAAACAATTATGCCTAGATCATTGTACTATGTATTTGTTATCGGCGGTGCTATGTTCGCTTTGGGCACAACATTGAACGCTTCTATCGGTTGGGTTACAAAACCGATTCTGCAGGCTGTTGAAGATGGCTGGTTCCCGGCTTGGCTGGGCAAACTGTCCAAATTCAAAACACCTTGGGTTCTGCAGTTGCTGTTCTATATCGTAAACATGGCTGCTATTTTCCTGGGCCTGGATGTTTCCACACTGGGTAAAATGGTTCTGGTTATCGGTAACGTTGTTGGTATCGTTTTGGTTGCAGGTGTTATGAGACTGCCCAAACTGTTCCCCGAACAGTGGGAAAAATCTCCCTTCCATGTTTCCAACGGTGTGTTTAACACATTGATGATTCTTGGTATGGCAGTTCTGGTAATGCAGGCTTACATGAACCTGCAGGATCTTGCTACATGGGTTATATTCTTCAACATCGGTATGTTTATATTCTCACTGGTATATTCCTACCTGATGACAAAATCCGGCAAGGTTCACATGACAGTTTCTTATGACCTTGACTAATTTGTAAATAAATACCCCCGCTTGCCGGGGGTATTTTATTTATATCAGTATTGAAAAACAACACAAAAAATGATATACTGTGTATGTAAAATAATGCCCGGTTTTACCGGGTTATTAAACTAAAACGGAAAGGAAATTACTAAAATGAAAAAAGTAGTTTACAGCGAAAAAGCTCCTGCAGCAATCGGCCCGTACTCACAGGCTATCAAAACAGAAAAAACAATCTATGTTTCCGGTCAGCTTCCGGTTGATCCTGCAACAGGTGCTTTCCCGTCAGATGACATCAAAGATCAGACAAAACAGTCTTTGACAAACATTAAAAACATCCTTGAAAGCGAAGGCTATACAATGGCCAATGTTGTAAAAACAACAGTTCTGCTGGCTGACATCAATGATTTTGCAGCTATGAACGAAGTTTACGCAACATTCTTTGAAGGTGATTTCCCGGCAAGAAGCGCGTTCCAGGTTGTTGCTGTTCCGAAGGGCGCAAAACTGGAAATCGAAGCTATTGCTTACAAAGAATAATTTTCGAAAATAAAACACCGCCTTTGGCGGTGTTTTTTTATGGCATATTGTAAAATTAAAACCACCGGAAAGCCGGTGGTTTTTTATTTTAGTGTGTTTTGCTTTAATTGTTTTTTGCTTTGAGGTTTGCAAAGGAGGCGGATATATTGTCAAGCAAATTTTTAAAAACGCCGGACTTTTCAGGAGCTTTGGTTTCGTTTTTCCACCTGTAATTTTGCGCAAAGTACCGCTGACTGTCTATCCGGATTTTGTTTTTATTTTTGGTGATGTATGTGCCGTCATTTTGCATTGACCTTGCCTTTACATTATCATTCAGTATAACATCTGTAATGTTGTTTATGGCTTCGATTATATTTTGGTCATAGACAGGGCAGGCCAGCTCTATACGCTTTTCGGTGTTTCTGGTCATCAGGTCGGCGGAACCTATATACATTTTCTGCCGGTTGTATTTACCGAAAGAGTAAAAGCGGGAGTGCTCTAAAAATCTTCCCACTACCGATGTCACTTGTATGTTTTCCGTATATCCTTTTACACCCGGCAGCAGACAGCATATTCCGCGCACGATAAGGTCAGTTTTCACGCCGGCCTGGGAAGCTTTTACCAGTTCTTTTATCAGGTCAAGGTCTGTGAGCGAATTTATTTTTATAATTATACGCCCTTCAGGGCCTTTTTCGGCTTCCCGACGGATAAGGCTGGTCAGTTTCTCTTTCAAATTGGAGGGCGCCACCATCAGTGTGGGGTATTCGGCATCGGTGCAGCCGGTAGAAATGTTATAGAACAGCTTTGCGGCATCGGAACCTATATCATTGTTGGGTGTTATAAGGGAGAAGTCGGTGTACAGGTCGGATGTTTTTTCGTTGTAGTTTCCTGTGCCTATCTGGGTTATGTATTTCAGACTGCCCTTGTCCCTGTATGTTATCAGACAGATTTTGGAATGTACCTTGTATTTTTCCAATCCGTAAAGTATGCGGCAGCCGGCCTGCTCCAGCTTTTCTGACCAGTCAATATTGTTGTATTCATCAAACCTGGCGCGCAGTTCCATTATAACAGTTACATCTATGCCGTTTTCAGCGGCGGCGCACAGATACTCCACCAGTTTGGAATTTTTTGAAAGCCTGTAGATTGTTATTTTTATGGAAATAACTTTGCTGTTATAGGCCGCTTCCTTTATAAGCTGTAAAAAGTTCTGCATGCTGTCAAAGGGATAAAACAGGAAAATATCCCTGCTTTTGGCCACCGGAAAAATTTTTTCAAACAAGTTTTCTTTCCTTTCCAAAGGCGGAAAACTCAACTGTCTTTTCAGTCCGTCCGGAGCTTTTGCCAAAAGGTCGTAAATATAATCGTAAGACAGGTCATCATAGGAAGTGAATATCTGCCGCGGTGAAATTTTCAGCTTCTGACACAGATATTTTTGCATTTTGTCATTTAAAATACCGGTGGTTTCCAGTCTGACGGGTTGCAGTCGCTTTCTTTTGTGAAGAAGGGCGGCCATGTGAGAGCGTATATCTTCGTCCATTTCAAAATATTTTTCTTCAAATCTTATGTCTGCATTCCTGGTAACACATATACAGTTTTTGGATTTGACTGTAAATTTTTTGAATATTTTTTCGCTGAAAGATAAAAGCAACTGCTCGGTTTTGATAAACTGTACTCCATCACCCGGAAGATAAACAACTGAAGGAACCATCTGGGGAATAGAAATTATCCCCATATAATCTTTATCTTTTTGTTGCAAGGACGCAATGACAAAAATAGATTTGTTGGCCATGAACGGAAACGGGTGATGGGGATCGACTATCTGGGCTGATATAACAGGTTCAATATTTGCATAGAAATATTCCTTTGCAAATTTTTGCTGTTCATCATCAAGATCTTCATATTTCAGCTTTTTGATGTGATAATTTCCCAGCCGGGTGAACAATTCATAGGATATTTTGTCCTTTAACGGATACAGATCCTTCACATGGGCAAATATTTCGGCAAGCTGCTGGTCAGCAGTCATATTTGATTTGTTGTCCACATAGCTTTTGTCCATGGCCGAGATATCAAACAGACTGCCGACCCTTATCATAAAAAACTCGTCCAGGTTGGAACAGAATATGGATAAAAATTTCAGCCTTTCAAACAGTGGTACAGATGTGTCCGACGCTTCTTCCAGCACGCGCCGGTCAAATCTGAGCCATGAGAGTTCACGGTTTTGTGTAAAAGCGTAAGGTATATTATTGTTCATATTTATTCATTTCCTCCTGCATTTTCATCCGCAGATAGCCTTCCCTTATACCGTAAGGGGAAACATGAATGTCCGGCTGTTTGCACCGGCGGCATATACCGTACAAAACTGTCAGCCCGGGGATAAGAGTGTGTATTCTTTCCGGTGCTGTTTTAAGGATTTCTTTTGCAAATTTCTGCGGGTTTTCTTTGTACATGCTCAACAAATATTTCAGGTTGTCATAACTTATGACGGTGTTGTCGTTGTCAAGCCGCAGCAGGCGGTTGGATATGCTGAGTATGGTCCTGGCACTGCCGCCTATGGCGCAGATATCCTTTTGGCCGCACAGGCATGGGGTATTTTGTGTGTATTCCCGGACGGCTTTCAGTATATGTTTTATTTCTTTTTCGTCAGGAAGAATTCCGTCCACATATTTTTTGTAAATACTGAGCGAGCCGAAGGGGAGAGATATGGATTTTTTGACCATTTTGTTTTCAAAAAATACCAGCTCGGTGCTGCCGCCGCCGATATCGGTCATAAGGCCGCTGTCCAGCGAAGATTGCAGGTTTGCACCGGAAAATCCCAGTATGCCCTCCTGTTCGCCGCTTATCAGCTGTATATCAAATCCGCTGCGCCGGCTGATGGTTTTCAGCGCATATTCTGAATTTCTTATGTTGCGCAGTGAAGCAGTGGCAAAAACATAAACAGCCTTCAGGTTTACATTTTCCAGTATAGGTGTAAACTGTTTCAGTGTAGCTACAGCTTTTTCAATTCCCTTTTTGGAAAGTGCGCCGCTTTTGTTTATATATGAAGCAAGGCCGGCGGTAAATTTTTTTGAAAAAAGAGGCCTGGGGCTTCCGTTTTCAAGTTTGTATACTGCCAGCCTGATGGTGTTTGATCCTATGTCTATAACTCCGTACATGGTTACCCCCGTTTTTTTCATATATTATATTTATGCAGCAGGAAAAACTGCTATCCTGCTGATGTAAAATTATTGTAATTTTTCTGTGTTTTAAAGGTGTGGGTTATGATTGACGGACAGAAAAATATACTTTATAATAAAAGCACCGAAATAAATAAGGGGAAGACATGAAAGCAAGTATAATTATACCCAACCTTAACGGTGAAGGCTGGCTGAAAGACAGCATAGACAGCTGTATAAACCAGGACTTTGACGGTGAATATGAGATAATAATAGTTGATAACGGCAGCACTGATTCTTCGGTTGATATTATAAAAGAATGTGCAACCAGGTTTGAAAGGCTGAAGCTGGTGGAATTTAAAGAAAATACCGGTTTTTCCTATGCGGTAAATCACGGCATAAAGATGAGCAGTGCACAGTATGCGGTGCTTTTTAACAACGACGCCTTTGCCCAGCCGGACTGGCTGAGCCAGCTGGTAAAAGTGGCAGACAGCGACGAAAATATATTTTCTGTAGGCAGCCTGATGATACAGCACTACAACAGGGAACTGGCCGATGATGCGGGCGACTATGTGCCGCTGTTCGGCTGGACATGCAAAAGAGGCGACGGACTGTCCAAGGACAGATATCAGAAACAGGAAAGAATTTTTTCCGCCTGCGGAGGGGCCGCCCTTTACCGCAAAAGCATATTGAACGAGATAGGTTTGTTTGATGAAAACTTCTTTGCCTACGGTGAAGATGTGGATATAGGCTGGAGGGCAAATAACCGGGGTTATAAAAATATATTCAACCCCAAAGCGGTTTGCTATCATATATGTTCGGCTACCACAGGCGGCAGGTACAATGCTTTTAAAGCAGTCAAGTCGGGTCAGAATACAGCACTGCTTCTGTACAAAAATATGCCTGTGCTGATGCTGCTGCTGAATTTGCCTTTTATACTGATAGGCTTTTTGCCAAAATATCTGGCTTTCCTGCACAACGGATATGCAAAAGAACTGATGCAGGGCACCAAAAACGCCTTTAAAATGCGCAAAGAAATTGACAAACCAAAGTTCAGGCTGAAAAACCTGCCCAACTATATATGGGTTGAATGGAAGATGTTTGTAAATTGTTTTGTCTATGTGGATTACAGGATAAAGCGCGCGCTGAAAATCAAATAGGTGAAGATATGAACTTTATAAATGCGCTGGCCGGTATGTCAGCGGCCCACCCGGATACTGTCAAAAAACTGACTGTGAAAAAAGTAGGGCCCAAATTTTATATATATGCCCATACACCGGGCAGGCATCCGTGTATTGTGGGCAGATATGACAGCCTTGACCGGGCCCGCCGGGCTGCCCAAAGCATAGGGCGGCTGGCCAGGTCTTATGCCGGCAAGTAATTTTTGCCTGAAAATTTCGCCGCAAAAGCTGATGCAGTGGGAAATGTTATGCGGCGGATAAAATAAATAAACAAAGACCGGGGAATAATCTCCGGTCTTTGTTTTCTCAAATGAAAAAATTTATTTGTAGTATCTCTTTTTCAACTCTTCCAGCCAGTCGTTGAATTTTTCGTGCTTCATGTTGGGAAAAGCCTTTATAAGTCTGGAACGCAGTATGGAACGGCTGTTGATAAATCCGGCTTTAAGTTCTTCAAAATGCTCCAGTATTTCGTCCTTTTGCCGGTTGAATTTTTTGTCATTTTGTATGGCAGAGTTGCCCAGCCTCATGGCCAAAGCCTGGCTGCCTTGTTCCAGCTGAGCCGCCATCATATTCAAAAGTTCCATATCTTTGTTAAGTTTGGCAATGGTTGCCACTGTTACAACACAGTCTGCTGTAAAAACTGACAGCGCAACCCAAAGGAAAACAGTTCCGACGCTGTGGTTTATAAGTGACAGCAGCCAGGCTATAGTCGGGTGAACAAACAGCATCATAACGCTGCCGCCCACCGCCCACATCAGGCTGAAAGACAGGCACACATAACCGCCGATGTTGAAAGGCTGGTCAGAGTAATCCCACCAAACGGTGTGGAAAAGCTTTTTCATAAAATATCCTGTAAGCCCCTCCAGTATGGTTGTAAGGAAAAATGAGGCAATAAACAATACTATCAGATTGTCCTTTACAGGTGTCAGGAAAAATATCAGTGCCACCATACCAAATCCGTATATGGGACACAGCGGCCCGTTGAGAAAACCGCGGTTTACAAATTTTCCTGTGTTTATGCTGCAAAAGCAGACTTCGGCGCACCAGCCCAGAAAAGAATAAGTCAGAAAGAAAAACAGATAGTCGTATAGATTGTACATAAAATAATTACCTCGTTGTATCTGTGAGTATAATGTTATTATATGTAATATCTATGTAATCCGGTGATTTTCTCCAAATTATCACAAATAAAAAAAGCGCCGCGAGGCGCTTTTTTTAAAACCGGGTTACAGTATGGCTTTGCGTGCAATAGGTGTGGAGAGAATTATCTGTGTGCTGGTTTCGCCCATTTTCTGGAATTTCATTATAAGTTTTTCCAGATCGTTGATTTCAAAGGCGTCAACCTTTACCAGATAGCTGTACGCACCTGTAACATGGTGACATTCCACCACCATGGGCTCGTTGTTGACAAGGTTCAGCAATTTCTCTGTATCTCCGGGCTGAACGGAAACATTGATGATAGCATGCACTGTCCTGCCCATTTTGCGGGGGCTGACCAAAGCAGTATATCCTTCGATAACTCCGTCTTTTTCCAGTCTTTTAATTCTTTCGCTGACAGCAGGCGCTGTAAGAGAGATTGTCTGTGTTATCTCTTTTACTGTCATTCTTCCGTTTTGCTGCAAAAGCTCCAAAATCTTTTTGTCAATAGCATCCATTGAAAATTACACCTCCGGGGACAATAAGCCATATATGTCAATCATGCTTAGATAAAAAAGCATAAAGGAATATTAACTTATATTATATTTGCCCTCCATTATATATATAAGTTAAAATTTTGTAAAGCAAAAATTTAAAGTTTGTTAAAAGATACATTTTTCAGCTTTTATCCTGCTGATAGCTGGTAAAAATGTATAAAAATTTTCTGTCAATGCTGCCTTTGACCGCTATTCCCTGAGGGGTGTAATCTTCTTTTTCCACACGGCCGTTTTCCCTGATTGTGTTTATCAGGCCGGCTTTGTCATAGGGCAAAAGCAAATCAAGCCGGGCCATTCTGGCGGCCAGCAGCCGGTCGATTTTTTCCAGCAGCTGCGGCAGACCCCGGCCGGTTTTGGCGCTGGTCACCACAGCGTTTTTGGGCACAGGTTCAATAGCGCCTTTGTCGCACATGTTGTATACGGTTATGACATTTTCCATCTGGCAGCCGATCTGCCGCAGGGTGTTTTGTGTCACTTTCAGCTGTGTGTCCCTGTCGGGGCTGGATATGTCGCAGACATTCAGAATTATATCGGCATATTTGGCCTGCTCCAGTGTTGACTTGAACGCTTCCACCAGATTGTGGGGCAAGCGGCTGACAAAGCCGACGGTATCCACCAGTATCACATTCTGTCCGCTGGGCAGTGTCAGCCTGCGCGCAGTCGGGTCCAGGGTGGCAAACAGCATGTCCTTTTCCAAAATATCGCTGCCTGTCAAAGCGTTGAGCAGGCTGGATTTGCCCACATTGGTATAGCCGGTCAAAGCGACGATGGGCACATCGTTTTTCTTTCTTTGGGCATACATCAAATCGCGGCGCTTTTCCACATCTGCCAGCTTGCTTTTTATAAAATCTATTCGGGACGATATATATCTGCGGTCATATTCCAGCTTGGTTTCACCGCCGCCGCGACGGGCGCCGCCACCGCCGCCACCGCCGCCGCCCTGCCTGGACATGGACGCGCCAAGGCCGGTCAGCCTGGGCAGACGGTATTTCAGCAGTGTGAGTTCGGTCTGAAGTTTGCCTTCCGCAGTGGTTGCCCTTTTGGAGAAGATTTCCAGAATAAGCATTGTGCGGTCTATGACTTCCATTTCCAGATAATCTGAAATACTGCGTATCTGGCTGCCTGTCAGCTCGCAGTCAAAAACACACAGTTCAACTTCGTTGGCCTGGGCAATCTGTTTTGCTTCTTCCAGCTTGCCTTCGCCCAGGTAATATTTGCTGTCCGGCGCGGTGCGTTTTTGGCTGATGGAAAAAACCACCTCCATATCGGCAGCCCGGCAAAGGGCCTGCAATTCCTTCAAAGACTCTTCGCTGTCATATTCACCCAAATCAACGGCGGCAATCATTGTTTTTACTGCCATAAATTTCCCCCAATTATCACATTTGTTTTAAAGTCAATAATCATAATACTTTATTTTATCACACATCTGTGCTAAAATAAACCAAAATAAAGGAGATGATATATATGTTTTGTCCAAGATGCGGACGCCCGGTAAGCGATGCGGCAAATTTTTGCGGCGGATGCGGACTTCCAAGGGCTGAAATAGAAAAATATTATAAAGATAAACAGCGGGATACAGCTGCTGCTGACACAGTGTCCCCCCGGCCTGAAGCCGGACGGTACAACGAAACAGCGGAAAGCGCAGTACAGCCGGAGCCGGCAAACACCGCCGCCCACGACAGCACAGCGCAGACAGCCGATGTATACACTGATGTTCAGTATGGCGGCAACAATTCTTACAGCCAGGCAGAAACAGTATATACAGAACCCGTACAGGGAGAAAACTGGCATTACAGCGAAGATTTCGGCTTTGAAAAAAGCGAGGAAAATGAAAACCTGACCACAGTGGATTACATCTGGATGATGATTATTTCATCCATACCGGTTGTGGGTATAATATATCTGATATATCTGGCATTTTTCAGCCGGGGCAATGTGAACAAACGCTCCTTTGCCAGGGCCATGCTTGTTCTTATGGCTTTTTGGGTTGTTCTTGCTTTCACATTTTCTGTGGGCCTTTTCATGTCTTTGGGCTGATGGCATACAAAAAACGGCGGGCGTAAGCCCGCTTTTTTATTGCTTTGTACAAAATTATTGTTTATTTGTTGACAAACTGCCGGGTATGATATATTATAAAAATAAAGTTAGCTAAGGTTAACTTTATTTTTAAACCTTATAGTTAGAGTGAACTAACCCAAGTGGACAAGGAGGCAATATGGCTCTTTCGGAACTCAATATAGGCGATGTCAAAATTGTGGATAAAGTTGGCGCAGATGTAAAAACCCAAAGGTTTTTGCAGAATGTTGGCCTTATGCCCGGTGTGGGTGTGCGCGTTGTGGCCAAGGTGGGCAAAAATATGATTATCAGTGTGAAAAACACACGCCTTGCCATGGATAAAACCCTGGCCGAAGCCATTACGGTTACAGAGGAAGAGGAGTAATTATATGAATGTGGAAGCAGTCACTGCGCCGGGAGAAGAAATTCAGAGGGCGCGGATAAAAAACATAAAAGATAAAAAATTTACCATAGCCCTGGTGGGCAACCCCAACTGCGGCAAAACCACATTGTTTAACCTGATGACAAAAAGCAGGGAATATGTGGGCAACTGGCCGGGTGTCACGGTGGAAAAAAAGGTGGCAAAACTGGTGGGCAACGACAATGTGGCGGTGGTGGACCTGCCGGGTGTTTACTCCCTGAGCCCATTCACACCGGACGAAAGAGTTACCCATGACTATATAGAAAATGAAAACCCGGACCTGGTGCTGAACATCATTGACACCAGCCTGCTGGAACGCAGCCTGGTGCTGACCCACGCCATAGCCAGCCATGGTGTGCCCATGGTATGCGCGCTGAACATGGCTGATATTGCCAGGCGCAACGGTATAGAGGTGGACACACGGTATCTGGAAAGCGTGTTCAACTGTCCTTTTGTGCAGATTTCTGCGGCAAAGGAAGTGGGCATAGATGTACTGCTGGACACCATTGCACATCAGCTGGTGGAAAGGCGTCCGGCCAGGAGCGTTCTGCCGGAAGATGCGCCGATGGACGATGTGCGCAAGGCTGTGGCCGAAATAGCCGGAAAAAGCGCCGTGATAGACGATGTGGACAACTTTTCTGACCGACTGGACAGGATAGTAACCGACAAATGGCTGGCTATACCGATATTTTTTCTTGTCAGCTGGCGGATTTACTTTTTGTCAATTCAGGTGGTCGGCGAAATCACAGGCGGCTGGGCTGAAAGTGCCGTAGAGGCACTGGGCACGCTGATAACCAACGGTTTTGCCGCCATGGGTGTCAGCGAGATGCTGACCAGCCTGGTGGTGGACGGCATACTGGGCGGTGCAGGAAGCGTTATAATATTTGTTCCGCAGCTGTTTGTGCTGTTTGTGCTGTTGTCTGTCCTGGAAGACTGCGGCTATATGTCCCGCGTGGCTTTTGTGATGGACAGGATATTCAGGGTGTTCGGGCTGTCAGGCAAAAGCTTTATCCCCATGGTAGTCGGCACCGGATGCAGCGTTCCGGGAATAATGGCCAGCCGCACCATAGAAAACAAAAAAGACAGGCTGATGACAGTTGTGCTGGTGCCTTTTATGCCTTGCAGCGCAAAACTGCCGGTTATAGCTCTTTTTGCCGGACTTATGTTCAGCGGACACTCATGGGTTGCGCCGTCATTTTACATAATGGGTGTGGCCAGCGTAATCCTGGGCGGAGTTATACTGAAACATACCGGATTTTTTAAACAGGAGCCGGCTCCCTTTGTGCTGGAACTGTCACAGTATCATCTTCCCACAGTAAAAAATGTATGGGAATCGGCGCGGCAAAGGACAAAGGAATTTATCAAAAAGGTGACAACAATAATCCTGGCCGCATCGGCTGTGATTTGGTTTTTGCAGTATTTCACCCCGTCTTTGCAGGTGGCAGACAGTGCCGAGTACAGCATGTTGGGATATATCGGCAAATTTATAGCTCCCGTATTTGCGCCGCTGGGCTTTGGCAACTGGCAGAGCGCAGTAAGTATTCTTACCGGTTTTGCCGCCAGGGAAAATGTTGCGGCGTCCATAAACATTCTTTTTGGTTCGGAGTCAGCCATAAAGGCAGCCTTTACACAGGTGTCCGCCTATGCTTTCTGCGCCTTCGTGCTGCTGTCCAGCCCCTGCATGGGTGCTGTGGCGGCCATGAAAAAGGAAATCGGCAACATGAAAGACACATTGCTGGCCATGTGTTTTCAGACAGGTTTTGCCTATGTTATAGCCCTGGTGATATATCAGGCCGGCAGACTTATTTTTTGACGAGGTGTATGCCATGATGAATTATATAATAGGTGCAGCGGTGATGTTTTTGGTTTTCCGCGGCATAAAGGCCTATTTTAAACATGATTCAGGCTGCTGCGGCAGCTGTGCCGGCTGCAAAAGCGCCTGTTCAATGAGAAAATAATAAAAAACCGCCTTTAAAGGCGGTTTTTGTTTTTTGTAAAATACAAAACAGCGGCATTATTACGAAAGCCGGGAAAAACGGCGACAATATCTGCGGAGATATGGTTTTATTCGGCCTTTTGGGTTTTGTCCGGAATTGGCATTTCCTGCCGCCTGGGCGGTCGTGTGTACTTCGCCAGCCTTTCGCGGGCCGCGGAAAACTTTTTATAATTTTCCCTGGCGGTATTCAGGGTAATTCCGCCGTTTTCGTCGCTGGGTTCGTCATCGGAGGATATAAAAACATCGTTTTCCCAAAAGCACACCGGGCAGATATAGGCGATAGCCTCGTTTTGGGGAACAGGCAGAGTTATACATCCGCAGCATGGGCAGGGGTATTTTCCCTCAGGCTCCGGCCGGCAAAATTCTTCCGCGTCATCGGTGCAGTTGTCATAGGCTGTGGGCAGATATTTGTATTTCATCTTTTCCTCCTTTATGTTATGTGCCTTCGGCAGTTTCTCCCAAAAGACAGAAAAAATTTTTGTCGCATTCCAGCATACCCTCTTTTTTCAGCCGGCTTATCCGCACAGACAGGCCGCTTCTGTCCACTTCCAGATAATCGGCCAGTTCCTGTCGGCTGAAAGGTATATAAAAGCTGCGGCTGTTGTTTTCGGCGGCCATATAGGAAAGATATGCCAGAAGTTTTTCCTTTGTGGTGCGCCTGGAAATAATATCCAGCTTCCGGTGAAAACGGATATTTTTGGCGGCGATTATCTTCATCAGGTTGTATATCAGCTGGCGGTGAAAATGGCAGCTGCTGTCACAGGGAGCCATTATCCTGGCACTGTCTATCAGCAAAACACTGCTGTCCCGGGCGCAAACAGCCGACACCGGCAGAGTTGCGCCCCCGGCACAGGCGAAGGATTCGGCAAATATATCTGCCGGCTGACAGGTGCTGACAATGCCTCTTTGTCCGGAATAATCCAGCTGCTCAATCCGCACACTGCCCGAAAGCACCACTCCCACATACCTGGCCGGCTGTCCCCGGGCAAATACAACCTGCTTTTTGGAATATTCCTTTGCCTTGGCGCCCAGGCAGGCCAGCATTCCAAAGATATCCTGCTGCTCTATATGCTCGAAAAGAGCGCAGGCGCGTAAAATTTCAAAATATTTTTCCATATATCCTCATTTTTGTTGAATTTTCAACATACAATATATATTTATTATACTATTATAATGATGCGAAAGCAATTATAACCAGCAAGGAGTAATTTTATGATAAGAAGAATTATTAAAATAGACCGGGAAAAATGCAATGGCTGTTCCGCCTGCGCCAATGCCTGCCATGAGGGCGCCATTGAAATGTTAAACGGAAAAGCGGTACTGACCAGGGAGGACTATTGCGACGGGCTGGGAGACTGCCTGCCCGCCTGTCCGACAGGGGCAATCACCTTTGAAGAAAGGGAAGCACCGGCTTATGATGAACGGGCGGTGATGCGGGCTAAGGCCGCAAAAGGCTGCGCCGGCGGATGCCCCTCTGCCCAGAGCCGCCGGATACCACGGCAGCACAGCCGGCCGGTACAGAGTACTGCGCCCCAAAGCCGGCTGTCACAGTGGCCTGTGCAGATAAAACTGGCACCTGTGTGCGCCCCGTATTTTGACGGCGCCAATCTTCTGGTGGCGGCAGACTGCTCGGCCTTTGCCTTTGGAGATTTCCACAATCAGTTTATAAAAAATCATGTGACACTGATAGGCTGTCCAAAACTGGACGGCGTGGATTACAGTGAAAAATTAAAACGGATAATAGCATCCAACGACATTAAAAGCCTGACGGTGGTGCGCATGGAAGTGCCCTGCTGCGGTGGGCTGGAAAATGCGGCGGTAAAAGCTTTGAAAGACAGCGGCAAATTTATCCCATGGCAGGTGGTGACAATATCAATTGACGGAAAAATACTGGACAGGTGACAGCTTGAATGCAGAAAAAGAGGCACTGCTGGGCGCGGTAATCGGGCTGTGCAGGGCGGCGGAAAGCAATATGCACCGAGTAAGTCAGAATACGGATGATATACTGATCAAAGCACTGTGCACGCTGGGTGCAGAGGGCGAAAAAGAAATGGGCCTTATCGCCGACCGGGTAAAAAAAGAAAAGCAGAGGCTGGCGCCCGGGTGCGCCGGATGTGGCTCGCCCTGCGGCAGGACGGAGGACGCAAGCCTGCGGGATGTGACAGCCGGGGAAGAAGCGGCGGTAAAAGCCAAAACCCGGCTGATAAACAAGGCAGTCAGCACAGCCAAAGCCCTGGCCGGCGGCAGAGTGGAGCAAAAGGGCAGGACGGCAGCAGTGGCTTTTTTGTACAGATCGGTTTTTGCCGCAGGAATGAAAAACCGGCAGGCAGACCAGATTTTTGCCACGGCGGGAATAACAGGCGGCGAGAAAATTTAAAATTTTGCCGGGCAGGGCAGTTGTATGCGGCGGAATTTCCGGCACAGTTTATACATCCTTACGGCAATTTACGGGCGGAAAATACAGCGTGATTTTCCGCCTTTTTGTATACCGGTTAAAATCACAGCCTTGACAATTTTCCTGACGGATAAAAATTCATAATATCCGGCTTTCAACAGGTTTTATGTTGAAAAAAATTATGCCGGATGTTATTATTATAGATATTAAATTTCGTTTAAGGAGAATTTTTATGAAAAAAGTAGGTCTCATAGGCGGACTCAGCTGGCAGTCATCTGTTGACTATTACAGGATTGTCAACGAAGAGTCCAACAAGCGTCTGGGCGGAAATTCAACCATTGAGTCAATAATGTACTCCACCGACCTGCACGGCAAGCTGGAGCATGTTTTCAAAGGTGAATACCGGCAGCTGGCCCGGGAGTTTACCGATATTGCCCAAAGTTTGGAAAAAGCCGGCGCTGATGTGATTGTGCTGTGTACCAACACAATGCACCTGGTTTTTGACCAGGTGGCGCGGAATGTAGGTGTTCCGATGATACACATTGTGGATGCAACTGCACAGGCCATAAAAAAGGCGGGCCTGGAAAAAGTGGCGTTGCTGGGCACCACATTTACCATGACACAGCCTTTTTACAAAGAAAAGCTGAAGGAGCAGTACGGCATTGAAACCCTGGTGCCCAAAGAAGAACAGATGACAGAGATAATGCGTGTCATCGAAGAAGAACTGACATTCAATATACTCAAGGAAGAATCCAGGCAGTATTTTGTAAATGTAATAAAAGAACTGCAGCGGCAGGGCGCCCAGGGCGTAATTTTGGGCTGTACCGAAATACCCATGCTGATAAAACAGAAAGATTCTCCCATACCGGTGTTTGACACCACATATCTGCATGCGGTTGCCGCGCTGGACTGGGCCATGGAAAACTGATACAGGAGCAGGTTATGGAAATAAAATACATATCTCCCCGACAGGTCTATGAAAAACTGACAATGGAAAAGTGCATAGGGCTGATGAAGGGCGTTTTTATGGCTTTTGCACAGGACAAAGCCCAAAACCGGCTGCGCAGCGTGCTTCCGGTGGACAGCGGCAAGCTGATGGGCATAATGCCCTCATTGCTGGAAGACAGGGGCGCGGTAGGTGCCAAGCTGATAACGGTTTTTCACGAAAACTATAAAAAGGGCCTGCCCAGCCACCAGGGTGTAGTGGCTGTCTTTTCCACGGAAGACGGCAGTCTGAAAGGTCTTTGTGACGGCAGTGCCATAACGGCTGTGCGCACCGGCGCAGTCAGTGCCGTTGCCACAGATATACTGGCGGACAGACAGGCAAGCAGTCTTTGCCTTATGGGCGGCGGAGTTCAGGCGGATATGCACCTGCGCCGGATGAAAGCGGTAAGGGATATAAAGTCTGTCACTGTGTGGTGCCCCACCATGGAAGAAAGCCGCGCTTTTATAGAAAGAAATGAAAAAAATTATCCTGATATAACATTTACACCCTGCCGGGAAGGCAGGCAGGCGGCAGAAAATGCTGATATAATATGCACCGTAACAGCCAGCCACACTCCGGTTTTGCTGGGTGACTGGGTCAAAAAAGGTGCCCATATAAATGCTGTGGGTGCCTGCGCCGCAAAGGACAGGGAACTGGACAGCGCCTGTGTGGCCGCCTCCAGGTTTTTCTGCGACAGTTTTAATTCATGCCGGGCAGAAAGCGGCGATTACCTGATACCTTTGTCCGAAGGGGTTATAGGTGATGACCATGTTGTGTGCGACATGGCACGGCTGGTAAGCGGAAAGTGCAAAGGCAGGCAGACGGCAGAAGATATTACTGTTTTTGAAGCCCTGGGACTTGCGGCAGAAGATCTGGCCTGTGCCCACTGGCTGCTGGAAAATTAAAAAAAGCAAAAAGCCCTGAAAAGGGCTTTTTGCTTTGCTATAAAGCATTTTTATCGTCAAATTGCACAAATTTTATTTGAAAAATTTTACATTACTGCCTTGCTTTTAAACATATGAAAATGGTATAATTTTTAAGTCAGATTTTTAAGATTAAAGAGAAAAAAATCAGGAGGAAAATGATGGTTATTTTAAAACTTGTTGTGGTTTTTGCCGTTGTAATGGGCATCGTTGCAATGAAAAAACCCATGTCTTTTGCCGTTGTTGTCGGCTCTTTTCTGACCTGGCTGCTGTACTGGCTGCCGGCTAAAGAAGTTGCCGTGCTGACAATAAATGCACTGACATCCCTCAGCACATTACAGCTGGTGCTGGTTATGTATCTTATTACATTTTTGCAGAGAATGATGGAAAAAAGAGGAGCTATCGAAAAAGCGAGAATATCCCTCAGCCGTTTGTTCAACAACCGCTGGGTAAACTGTGTTGCCGCTCCTATATTTATCGGTCTGCTGCCTTCCCCCAACGCCGCTTTTATAGCCGGTGATATGGTAAAGGCTTCCGCAGGCGAATATCTCAATGACGAACAGCAGGCTGTTACAACAACCTTCTTCCGTCATATATCAGAGGCTTTCCTGCCTACATACAGCTCCATACTTATGGCTTTGACACTGACAGGTATTTCTGCCGCTGACTTTGTTCTGGGCATGATACCCATGGTGGCCATACTGATTGTCCTGGGCATACTGTTCTTCCTCAAAGGAAAAGTTCCCACCGAAACAGGCGAAGAACCGTCACAGAACAGATGGCATGACTTTTTGCAGCTGTGCGAAGGCGTATGGGCAATATTCCTGATAATAGGCCTGATTCTGGCATTTAACTTTACAACAATCAATGCCACAGCCATTGTTTTGGTGCTGTATTTCTTTGTAAACAGATTTAAACTGAGCGAAATAAAACCCTTCTTCCTGTCCGCATTTGAGTCCAAAATTGTATTTAACACATTTGCAGTTATGGTATTTAAAGAAATGCTGACAGCCTCCGGTGCTATCAACGCTCTGCCGGACTTTTTCGCACAGTTCCCCATTCCGCCCTTCCTTATCTTTACATTGATATTCCTGTTTGGTACACTGGTTGCCGGATCTCTGGCCATCATTGTTCTGGTACTGCCCGTTGCCATGGCCACTGTGCCCAATGCAGGCCTGCCGCTGCTTGTTCTGCTGATGAGTACCACATACACAGCCATGCAGATTTCACCCACACACATCTGCCTGTCTTTGGTTGCCGAACATTTCAATGTTTCTCTGGGCTCCATAATCAAAAGGACAGTGCCGCTGGTTGCCGTGTTCATGGTTATCAGCATTGCCTACTACCTGGCTGTAACAACACTGTTTGCCTGATTTTGATGCAAACTAAACCCGGAAGCTTTGGCTTCCGGGTTTTTTTATGGGAAAAACAGGGGATGAATATTTTTCCCGGCTCCTTTATAATTTTTTCGGGGAAATTGGAAGGAGTTTAATTTATGGACAAAAAACTGGATTTTGAAAGCAAGCTGAAAAAAATGATGAAAAGCCGGGTGAATGAAAGCTTTGCCCAAAACCTGGACTTTCTGCCGGAGGGCAAAAAATGCACATGGATGAATGCAATCTGCATATCCCTGGCCTGCAAGGCCGCCAAAGGTGATATACAGGCGATAAAATATATAAATGAAATCTGTCAGAAAAATGATGATGAAAAGGGAAATGAGCCCTTTACCCTTACCGTCAAGGTGGTGGAGTGATGCAGCTGGAAATAACGCCGAAGCAAAGCCGGTTTATATCGGCCGATGCCGATGAGGTGCTGTTCGGCGGTGCGGCCGGCGGCGGCAAAAGCTATGGGCAGATAGCAGACGCGCTGATTTATGCCCTCAGATATCCCGGCTCAAAACAGCTTATACTGCGCCGCACCTATCCGGAACTGGACAAAAGCATTATAAGGCAAAGCCTGGCTGTTTACCCGAAGGAAATTTTTAAATATTCCTCGTCATCACACACAGGGGTGTTTTCCAACGGCAGTATAATTGACTATGGGTATTGCGACAGCGAAAATGATGTCTATCGTTACCAGTCGGCAGAATTTGATGTGATACGCTTTGATGAGCTGACCCATTTCACAAAGGAGATGTATGTATACCTTATCAGCCGCCTGCGCGGTGCCAACGGCTATCCAAAACAGATGAAAAGCACCACCAACCCCGGGTCCCTGGGTCACAAATGGGTGAAAGAAAGGTTTATAGATATAGGCCGGCCGGAGGAAAAGCATTTTATAAACGGACAGAGCAGACTTTTTATACCTTCACTGGTGTCAGACAACAGATTTTTATTGAAAAATGATGCACGGTATGTGAAGAGGCTGGAAAATCTTTCTGAAAAGGACAAGAAAGCCCTGCTGTACGGACAGTGGGATATATTTGAAGGGCGGTATTTTGACGAATGGGACAGGGATATACATGTGTGCCGACCCTTTGAACTGCCGGTTCATTGGAAAAGATATGCCTGTATGGACTACGGCCTGGATATGCTGGCGGTATATTTTGTCGCTGTTGATGATGAGGGCAAGGCCTATGTGTACAAGGAAATTTATAGACCCAACCTGATAATCAGCCGGGCGGCACAGCTGATAAAAAGTATGATCAGCGAAAACCTGACCGCATTTTATGCGCCTCCGGATTTGTGGAACCGCCGACAGGACAGCGGCAAAAGCGTGGCCGGAATATTTGCCCGGCAGGGGATAATACTAACAAAATCGGTAAACGACAGACAAACCGGCTGGTATGCGGTAAAGGAGTTTTTGCACCCCTATACCGACGGTGCCGGGGACAAAAACCGGAAACTGCAGATTTTTTCAAATTGCATAAATCTTATCAGAACCCTGCCGGCATTGGTGCACGATGGCAAAAATGTAAATGATGTGTCATCTGTGCCCCACGAGTATACCCACGGCCCGGACGCGCTGAGATACTTCTGTGTGATGCACTGTCAGGGGGCAAAAAGCGAAACGGCGGAAGAAAATTTACTGCCGGAAGAATTTTTCAACTTTACGCAGCTGTAATTTTGGTGATAAGGACACATAATATGTCTTTTTTTTGTGGTAAAATAATGGTATTTAATCAAAGGAGATTTTGAAAATGGCTTTTAATGTGGTAGAAGAAGCAAAAAGATGCCTTAACTGCAAAAATCCTATGTGCAGAAAAGGGTGCCCGGTAAACACACCCATACCGATGATAATACAGCAGTTTCTTGCCGGACAGATTGACGAGGCCGGCAGACGGCTGTTTGAAAACAACCCGTTGAGCGTGGTATGTTCTTTGGTTTGTGACCATGAAAAACAGTGCGAAGGCAACTGCGTGCTGGGCAGAAAAGGCACTCCCGTGCATTTTTCTCACATTGAAAATTATATATCAGATAATTACCTGGACAAACTCAACCTGGAAAAAGGCGAAAGAAAAGGTCAGCGAGTGGCTATAATCGGTTCCGGCCCCGCCGGAATAACCATAGCGGTGATATTGGCGCAGAAAGGCTATGATATTACCATATTTGAAGGCAGGGAAAAGATAGGCGGCGTGCTGAGATACGGCATTCCTTCTTTCCGCCTGCCAAAAAGTATCCTGGACAGATATAAAACAGAGCTGGAAAAACTGGGAATAAAGATAAGGCAGAATACACTGATAGGCAGTGCGCTGACCATTGATGATTTGAAACGCGACGGCTACAAAGCCATATTTATCGGCACCGGTGTGTGGAAACCGGTTACCCTGAATATAAAAGGCGAAAGCCTGGGCCATGTGCATTACGCCATTGATTACCTGGTTGACCCGGACGGCTACAGCCTGGGCGACACAGTGGCTGTAATCGGCGCGGGCAACGCGGCGATGGACGCTGCCAGGACTGCACTGCGAAAAGGTGCAAAACAGGTTACGGTATATGCCCGCAGCAACCGCATAGCCGCTTCCGCCATAGAGGTGGATTATGCAATTGCGGATGGGGTGGTGTTCAAAAAATGTATGCGCCCTGTTGAAATATGCGACGAAGGAGTCATGTTCCAAAAGGCACAGCTGGACGAAAACGGCAACCTTGTCAGCCTGTCAGATCCAATTTTGGAAAAGGCTGACACAGTGATAATAGCTGTCAGCCAGGGCCCGCAGAACCGCCTTACCGGCACAACCAAAGGCCTGAAAGCCAACGACAGGGGTCTGCTGGAAACGGATGAAAGCGGCCGCACCAGCCTGGAAGGTATATTTGCCAGCGGCGATGTGGTGAACGGCGCCAGGACTGTGGTGGAGGCTGTAAGCTATTCCAAGACAGTGGCACGGGCCATTGACGAATATCTTACATCACTGCGAGAAAAAGAAAGCTTGTAAAAGTTTTCAACAGCCACAGCGGATAATGTTGAAAGAAAAATCGGGTTTGCAAAACGCAAACCCGATTTTTATATGAGATGGTTATTTTATAACAAATGTCTTATTTGTATTCACCCCTGATATGCACACCGCAATGAGGACAGTCATAGGGTATATATCGCCAGGAGCAGTCAAACAGCCGCCTGTCCCTGAAAGGCTTGCCGCAGACCGGGCATGTGGACACAGACGCCGCAATGTAAAAGGTGTGAAATATAAGCCGGACACCGATGGCAATGGCAAAATATTTGCCAAAAGGTTTTACTCCTGCAACAAGTATCATCACCAGCAGACCGACAAACAGGGATGAAAAATAAATTACCATTCTCTTTTTGGCTTTCCTTAAATATTCAGCTACTATGGCTTTGCTGTTGTCATTATCCATAATATAACACCTCGATTATGTATAGGACTTGACCGTGTTATATGCGTTTTTAGCACCATGATAATATGCGTACGCTAATGCCAGATCTGACACCAATAATCCTGTATTGGCAATTTCCCCAATACCCGGAATAGCTGTAACTAATATCATTACTGCATCAAAAAGAGTGTCGCTTGTCATTCCTTATTGCCTCCGCGATTTATAAATTCATACAATTAAAACTAAAAAATGCGAATGATTTATAGCCTTTGAGTTCATTGGAATCACTCCATATTAAAAATATATTTTACAGCTTAATAATATCATAAGACAAAATGGAAAAAAAGTTGTGAAAAGTAGAATTTGACAAGAGTATTTTATACAAGGTACATAAATGTGGTATGACCGGCAGTTTATTGAATAATTATGCTGAAATCTGAAGCATTTTACAGACTAAAAACGCTATATCTGGATCACAAAAAGCATGTTACAGCGCAATAAAAACGGCAGGCTGTAAAGCCTGCCGCTGTTTTTACAGATTGATATTACAGTCTGCGTTCTTTGATTTCTTTTACCACATAGTCTATAAAGTCTGCTGTGGGCATTGCGTCTTTCAGCACTTCTTTTCTGTCGCGTACAGAAACTGAGCCGTCTGCGATTTCCTTGTCGCCTACAACCAGCATGTACGGAACTTTTTGCAGCTGATTTTCCCTGATGCGGTAGCCCATCTTTTCGTTGCGGTCGTCCACTTTGGCGCGGATGCCGGCTGCTTCCAGCTTTTTCAGCACTTCGTATGCGTAGTCTTTGTGTGCTTCGCCTACCGGGATAACCACTGCCTGTACAGGAGCCAGCCATGTGGGGAATGCACCGGCAAAGTGTTCGATAAGTATGCCGATAAAGCGTTCGATAGAGCCGTAGGCAACGCGGTGAATCATTACCGGGCGGTGTTTTTCACCGTCTGCGCCCACATATTCCAGCTCAAAGCGTTCGGGCATCTGCATATCCAGCTGGATTGTACCGCACTGCCATGTTCTTCCCAGGGCATCTTTCAGGTGGAAGTCGATCTTCGGACCGTAGAATGCGCCGTCGCCTTCGTTTACAACATAGGGCAGGCCCAGTTCTTCCAAAGCGCCGCGCAAACCTTCTGTTGCCAGTTCCCAATCTTCGTCAGAGCCCATGGAATCTTCCGGTCTTGTGGACAGTTCGGCATGGTATGACAGGCCGAACAGGTTGTAAACTTCGTTGAACAGTTTTACAACGCCTTTGATCTCGTCGCGGATCTGGTCAGGTGTCATAAAGATGTGGGCGTCGTCCTGGTGGAAGCATCTTACACGCATAAGGCCGTTCAGGGCGCCGGACAGTTCGTGACGGTGCACCAGACCTATTTCACCCACTCTCATGGGCAGGTCACGATAGGAATGGGGCTCCATTTTGTACACCAGCATTCCGCCGGGGCAGTTCATGGGTTTTACAGCGTAATCGTCACCGTCTATCTTTGTAAAGTACATGTTGTCTTTGTAGTTATCCCAGTGACCGGATGTTTCCCACAGCTGACGGTTGAGGATGATAGGTGTGGATATTTCCACATAGCCTTCGCGTTTGTGCAGCTCTCTCCAGTAGTCCAGCAGTGTGTTGTAGATTATCATACCATTAGGCAGGAAGAACGGGAAACCGGGGCCTTCATCGCACATTTCAAATATGCGCAGCTCTTTGCCCAGTTTTCTGTGGTCGCGTTTTTTTGCCTCTTCCAGCATGTTCAGATATTCGTCCAGCTGTTTCTGTTTGGGGAAGGATATGCCGTAAACGCGTTTGAGCATCTTGTTGTTGCTGTCACCGCGCCAGTAGGCGCCGGCTACGCTCATTATTTTGTATGCGCCTATGGGTGATGTGCTCATCAGGTGAGGGCCGGCGCACAGGTCTGTAAAGCCTTCCTGTTCGTAGAAGGAGATTTCTTCGCCTTCCGGCAGTTCGTTTATCAGCTCCTGTTTGTATTCATTGCCGGCAAATTTTGCCAGGGCTTCTTCCTTGCCCAGTACATAGCGTTTTATTTCGCTGCCGGCCTTGGATATTGCTTTCATTTCGGCTTCGATTTTGGCAATCAGCTCTTCGTCGAAGTTTACATCTGTGTCGATGTCATAGTAAAAACCATTTTCAATGGCCGGGCCTATTGTCAGTTTTGCATCGGGTATAAATTTCAGTATTGCCTGAGCCATAACATGGCTGGATGTATGCCAGAATGCCTTTTTGCCTTCTTTGTCATCAAATGTAAGAATTTCCAGGTTTACATCTTTGTCAGCTACATCACGCAGATCGTGAATTTCGCCGTCAACTTTGGCACAGGTGGCGTTTTCATACAGCCTGCCGCTGATGGATTTTGCTATTTCGCCATAGCTTACGGGGCTGTCAAATTCTTTGACGCTGCCGTCTTTAAGTGTTACTTTAATCATCGTTTTTTCCCTTTCTGTTTTTGTATTTTTGTTTACAGATTTTGGGACGGCAGGCAATAAAAAAACACCTGCATCCCAAACGGGATGAGGTGTGTCATACCCCACGGTTCCACCCGAATTGCAGAAATTATCTGCCACTCTTGAAAGATATAACGGTCTTGCCCGGGCAAAGTTCGCTTTGCCGCTCTGCGGTGGTACCTTACACCTGGCTTTTGCCTTTTTTCACCGGCCAAAGGCTCTCTGAAAAAGCGTTGGTATAAAACATGTCCGCATCAATGCTTTATTGTTATATTAGCACTTTTTACAAAGGCTGTCAATATATTTCTTGACAAGTGGGAAGTATACATTTAAAATATAATATGTAACATATTTATTTATGAAAATTGTATTTTATATTATAAATATAAGACATTATATATAAATAAAATTGAAAATGTTAAAGATTTTAACAAAGGAGAAACAGCATGACATTACCATTGTGGCAGGTTGCCTTGGTAGTGCTCATTGTGTCAGTCGTCGCCGGCCTGATTTGTTTCAAGCTGGGCGAATCTTATAGACGCAGGACTGCTGAACGGAAAATCGGCAGTGCAGAAGACGAAGCAAAAAGAATAATCAATGACGCTATCAAGTCAGCTGAACAAAAGAGAAAAGAAACATTACTGGAAGCAAAAGACGAGATTTTCAAGCTGAAAGCGGAGGGCGACAAAGAACTGAAAGAGCGCCGCAACGAGGTGTCCCGTCAGGAGCGCAGGCTCAACCAGAAGGAAGAAAACCTGGACAAAAAGACCGAAGCCTTGGAGAAAAAAGATGCGGACATGAAGCAGAAAGAACTGCTTATCGCCGCCCGCCTGGACGAAGTGGAGCAGATAAAACAGCGCCAGCTGGACAAACTGGAATCAATTTCCGGTCTGTCACAGGAAGCCGCAAAAGGCATAATTCTCCAGCGACTGGATGAACAGCTGACCCATGAAAAAGCTGTTAAAATCAATTCTTATGAAACACAGTTGAAAGAAGAAAGCGATGAAATCGCCAGAAATCTTCTTACACAGGCTATTGCCCGCTGTGCCGCAGACCATTCGCGGGAAGCTGTTGTCAGCGTGGTACCGCTGCCCAGCGACGAGATGAAGGGCCGTATTATAGGCCGTGAAGGCCGCAATATCCGCGCTTTGGAAAACGCCACCGGTGTTGATCTGATAATTGACGACACACCGGAAGCCATCACAATATCCAGTTTTGACCCGATACGCCGCGAGGTGGCAAGACAGACGCTGGAAAAACTTATCTCTGACGGACGCATACATCCGGCCAGAATAGAAGAAACAGTGGAAAAAGCCCGCAGGGAAGTGGACATCACCATAAAAAAAGAGGGCGAAAGAGCTGTTATGGAAGCCGGTATCCACGGTTTGCACCCGGAGATGGTCAAACTGCTGGGCAGGCTGAAATACCGTACCAGCTACGGACAGAATGTGCTGAAACATTCGCTGGAAGTCAGCTTTTTGTCAGGACTTCTGGCCAGCGAGCTGGGCGTGGATGTGGCCCTGGCAAAGCGTGCAGGTCTGCTGCATGACATAGGCAAAGGCCTGGATCACGAGTATGAAGGCACACATGTTACCATCGGTGTTGAAATGGCCAAAAAATATAAAGAGCCGGCAGCGGTTATTCATGCGATACATGCCCATCACAATGATGTGGAGCCGCAGACACCTCTGGCATTTATAGTTATGGCAGCGGATGCTATCAGCGCGGCCAGACCCGGCGCAAGAAGGGAAAACCTGGAAAACTATATCAAGCGTCTGGAAAAGCTGGAAGAGATATCCAACAGCTTTGCCGGTGTTGAAACAAGCTATGCAGTACAGGCCGGCCGTGAAGTGAGAATTATGGTCAAACCCGAAGCGGTGAATGACGACCAGATTGTAATTCTTGCACGCGACATTGTTTCCAAAATAGAAAACGAGCTGGACTATCCCGGACAGATAAAGGTAAATGTCATCAGGGAAAGCCGCGCGGTGGATTACGCAAAATAATTAAATTACAAGGCGGCCGGAAGGCCGCTTTTGTTTTTGGGCAATATTAAAGCCGGCGTCTGAATGATGCCGGCTTTTTATGCAAACTTGCAGTGCCGCCTCCTCTCAAATGTGATTGTTGCCGCCGCTTTACAAAAAACAGCGGTATCTAACCGTAAAACCGTAAGCTGGCTGCGCGGTAATATTGAATGTCGGCTTGCTTTGTTATATGGTAGTAATACCGGCGTATCCGCCTGTAAAATCATGTTTTGCGGCCAAAATGTAAATACCGGACATATACACACTTTTTATTGATTTCATTTGTCCGGAAATGTCTGTTATGTATTGACAGCAAATTTATTATGTGATATATTTATAACATAAAGTTGTAAATATATCACATGGAGGTTTTTACAATGAAACGAAAACAGATAAACTACCTTGGATTTGTGTCGCTGCTGTCTTTGCTGGCCTTGCTGGGTTTTGGCGGAAACAGGGGATTTTTCGGTTTTCTGGGCTTTCTTGCCTATGCCAGATATTTCACTGTCCTGCCGGACGAGCTGTTTATGGAAAATCTGTGCAAAAGCTGTACAGCAGCAGCTATTTCACAGCTGTTGTCACTCCTGCCGCTGATGTTCGGCTTTTATATGTTTATGGGAGATAAAGGCACCGGGGTTGCATTTGCAATGGCTTTTGTTGTTTTTCTTATTGTGTTTTCTGTGGTTTTGGTTTATTATGAGTTAAAGGAAAGTAAAGCATAAATATGATAAAAAACAGGATAAAAGAATACCGCGCAAAATTTGGCCTGAAACAGGAGGAGCTGGCGGCGGCAGTGGGGGTCCGTCGCGAAACCATAGTCAACCTGGAAAAAGGCAGGTACAATCCGTCGCTGGTGCTGGCCTGGAACATAGCGGCAGTTTTTGGGGCAAGCATAGAGGATGTATTTACTGTTTGCAGCGATGAAGGAGAAAAGGCATAATGAATATTTTATTTATAGGCGATGTGGTGGGAAGCAATGGCCGCAGGCGGCTTTTGAACAACCTGCCGCGGCTTAAAAGGCAGTATGGTGCCGACCTGTGCATTGTAAACGGCGAAAACTCCAACGAAAGCGGTACGGGCATAACCAGAAGTGATGCGTCTGATATATTTGCCCGGGGGGCGGATGTGATAACCGGCGGCAACCATTCCATGCGCCGCGCAGACATAAGTTTTTACAGTGAAAACGAATACATCCTTTGCCCGCAGAATTTGCTGTATGCCGAAAAGGGCTGCGGTGTATGCACAGTGGACATGGGAAGATATACTGCGGCTGTTATAAATTTGATGGGAACCGCTTTTATAGAAAACCATAAAAACCCGTTTTTCCGGCTGGACGAGATACTGAAAGAGGTGGACTGCAAAACAGTAATAGTAGATTTTCACGCCGAATCCACCGCCGAAAAGGCTGCTTTTGCCCATTATGCCGACGGGCGCGTAAGCGCAGTGATAGGCACCCACACCCATGTACAGACCAATGATGAGAGAATATTGCCGGGCGGCACTGCATTTATCACCGATGCCGGCGCGGTTTGCGCAGAAAATTCGGTGCTGGGGGTGTCGGTTGACCTGGCCGTGGCAAAACAGAAATACCTGAAGCCTGTAAAATTTTGCACCGCTGAAGGTCCGGGATATATATGCGGTGTGCTTGTACAGACGGACCGGGAGGGAAAAGCGGTAAATATTGAAAAGGTTCACGCAGAATTCAGGTAAAGTCAAAAAAATTAATTTAATTTTAACTTAATTTTCACTTATTCTATATATCATATAATGTAAGTATTTTAACAAGGTTAGTATTAGGCATATATCAGTGGATTATAGCCAATATTAAACTACATTACAGTAAGGAGATTTAATATGGATACATTAAAAGTTTCATCAAAGTCAAATCCTGTTTCCGTAGCCGGTGCCATAGCCGGAATTATCAGAGAAAAAGGCATAGTTGAAGTACAGGGCATAGGTGCAGGGGCTGTAAACCAGGCATTGAAAAGCGTAGCTGTTGCCAGAGGTTATCTTGCTCCGGGCGGTATAGATCTGGTTTGTGTACCTGCTTTTACCACAGTTGAAGTTGACGGCGAGACCAAAACCGCAATGAAACTGATAGTTGAAACAAGAAAGTAATTTGAAACCGCCCGCAGGGGCGGTTTTGTTTTTTTTATGTATTGCGCATGCCGGCCGTATGGTACCGGAGCCGGCGAAAATAAAGGAGGCAAAATATATGCAGCTGCCGATACCAAAGCATTTACAGCCTTTTTTTACACCTACAGGCGAAAAAAACAGCGAATTTGAAGTCACCGGCGGGGTGAAATGCACCTGCGGCCGGCAGCGGTTTGAGGTGTGGGAGAGCAATGACAGACTGATAGTAAAGCTGGTATGTCCCGACTGCTCAAAGGAAATAATCGCCTTTGACAGCGGAAAACATGGCTGGGACGGTTTTGTGGGCGGCTGTGATTTTGTGGACCGCAGCCTGCCTTGGGAAAGATACGGCTGCCCGCAGTGCGCCGGCTCCCTCTTCCGCGTTACAATCCATATAATGTCACAGGGAAAGCAGGATTTTATTAAAGAATGTGTGGCGCATGACGGCTCATTTTCGCCGGACGACTGGGTGAATGCTTTTGAGTGGATAGATATTTCACTGAAGTGTGAAAACTGCCGTCACACAGAAAACCGGTGGCTGGATATGGAAACAATGTAGCACAGAACAGCCGGTGTTTTCGGCAATAAATTTGTATTTGGGGTTTACGGCTTAATTAAAATATAAAAAATATTTATTTGTGTAATTTTATTAAAATTTACGAATTTGTGAAGAAATTTTCCTTTAAATATGTTATAATATATAAAAATTAAGCCGAAAGGCGGAAAAGGTGGTAAAAATTTATGTCAGAATTTAAAGGTACTCCCCATAACCGGGCAAAACTGGGTGATATTGCAAAAACAGTGCTGATGCCCGGCGACCCGTTGAGAGCAAAATTTATAGCTGATACTTTTTTGAAAGATGTAAAGCAGTTTAACAATGTGCGCGGCATGCTGGGCTTTACAGGCACATACAAAGGTGTTCCGGTATCTGTTATGGGCAGCGGTATGGGTATGCCCAGTATCGGTATCTATTCATACGAGCTGTATAAATTTTACGGCGTTGAAAACATCATCCGTGTTGGTACAGCCGGCGCTATGAAAGAAGACCTGGCACTGTTTGATGTGGTGTTGGTTGACGGTTCATACAGCCAGTCAACCTATGCCAAATGTGCATACGGATACGAAGAGGATGTTCAGAAACCTTCTGAAGAATTGAACAGCGCAATAGAAAAAGCAGCAGCTGCCCTGGGCAAAAAAGTTACCAAAGGCTACATCAGCTCCAGCGATACCTTCTACTCAGACCCCGATGTGAAAAGAGAGCCCTGCAAATATGACCTGCTGTGCGCAGAAATGGAAAGCTTTGCATTGTTTGCAAATGCCCGCTATCTGGGCAAAAAAGCAGCCTGCATACTGACAATTTCCGACAGCATTGTTCTGAAACAGGAAACAACAGCAGAACAGAGACAGACAGCTTTTGTTGACATGATGGAAATCGCTTTGGATGCGGCAATTTCCCTGTAATTAACAGTTGCAAAAAGGCGGGATAAAACCCGTCTTTTTGTGATAAAAATTATGCAGTTTCAAAATAAATGTTTAAATACACTATAACAGCCGTTAAAATGCGGCTGTTTTTTTATTTTTATACAATCTTTTTGGCTTTACATTTACTTTTGCTTTTTTGAGTATTATAATGGTAGACAACAAATACGCTTTAGTAAGGAGAGATTGCGACATGATTGATTTCAAAGAACTTGCCAAGAAAAATCACGATTACACCGTGAAGATGAGAAGGCACTTTCACAAATATCCCGAGCTCAGCACCCAGGAGGTCAACACAAGCAAGACCATATGTGAAGAGCTGGAGAAGATGGGGGTAGAGTATAAGGCGTATCCTGACTATACCGTTATAGCCACAATAGACAGCGGAAAACCCGGAAAGACAGTGCTCATCCGCGGCGATATTGACGCTTTGCCTGTACAGGAGGAAACCGGGGCAGAATATGCCAGCGTTGTGCCGGGTGTTATGCACGCCTGCGGACACGACTGCCACGGGGCCATGCTTCTTGGTATTGCCAAAAGTCTTTCGGAAGTTAAGGACCAGCTGAAAGGCAAAGTGCTCCTGGGCTTCCAGGTGGCTGAAGAGAATCTGAAAGGCAGCCGCCCCATGGTGCAGTATGTAAAGGATATGGGCGGTGCAGACCATTCTATTGCGATACATGTGGGTGCAGGAGAGGAAATCGGCACATTTTCTATCGTTGGAGGTCCCTTTGCCTCCGGCGTTATCACCTATAAGATTATAGTAAAAGGCCAGGGCGGTCACGGTTCGGTTCCCCATCAGGCAAAAGATCCGATCAAGCCTGCCTGCGACCTGCTGCTCAGGCTGTCAGCCCTGCCGTCCAATGCGATAGATGCCCAGGATCCGATTGTATTTTCATCCTGTGCAATAAATGCCGGCACAGCTCCGAACATTATACCGAACACAGCCACAATTATGGGAACTGTCCGTTACTTCAACAAAGATCTCACACAGCCTATTTTTGACTATCTGGAAAATATTTCACAGTTGGTATGCCAAAGCTATGGTGTGGAGAGAGAGGTTATCTATATGTTCGACCCGATGATTCCGGTTGTAAATGACCCGGAAATTGCCAAAGTAGGCCAGAAAGTGGCCCGGGAAATGGGCATGAAGGTAATTACCGAGGGCAAAGGCATGGGCAGTGATGATATGGCACTGCTGCTGGACGCATTCCCCGGTTTCTATGCAAATATCGGCTGCGCCAACGAGGCCAAAGGTATCGGCCATGTGGCAAACCATAACTGCAGGTTTGACATAGACGAAGATGCCCTGGCACTTGGCACAGAGTTCCTGATGAAAACAGCGTGGGAACTGCTGTAAACTGAATAAACATCAAAAGCCGCGGTTTTCCGCGGCTTTTGTAATTGGAGTTATTTATGAACAATATACAGTATACAGTGGACGATGACAGCCTGTCCGCCGCAGAGTTTGTTGGCTTTGCCGTAAAGGTATGGCCCGGCAGCTATGACCCGGAAAAAACTGCGACTGCCCTGTCTGCCACATTAAATATAACAGCCAGAAGCGAAGGAAGCCTTGTTGGCTGTCTGCGAATACTTACCGACGGATATTATTTTGCCACCATAACCGAAATATTGGTTTTGCCCCGGTTTCAGGGGCAGGGGATAGGCAGCCGCCTGCTGAAACTGGCAAAGGAATTTTCGCCGGCTTCCCTTTACTTTGGTGCACAGCCGGGCCTTGAAGGCTTTTATGAAAAAAACGGCTTTGAAAAAGGTATGCAGTCATACACTTTCCGCAAAGAAAGAAAATAAAAGCGCTTTATAAAGCGCTTTTATTTTATGTATATTGATGATACAGCATAATGTGTCATGGCTTTGCCTGCCCGTTATGAAAAATTTTGCACAGCCGGTCGGCTGGTTATTCTGGCATAGGATATGTAGTATCCGTCCTCCCCTTCCTCCACTCGCCGATACAGCGTTACAGGAGAGTCTTTAAACATAGCGTTGATAGAAGTGCTGTACTTTACCGGCCGGCGATTTTCTATGAAAAATATTATATCGGTATCTTCAGGTATGGATATTTTCAGCTGGCTGTCAGTTTCCGGGTCATACCCGCTGTAATATTCGGCAAAGTCGGGGGCAATTTGCCGGAATTGCCCTGCGCTCATCTGTGACAGCGATTTTTTTACATATTCCTGCAGCCGGTCCACGGTCCGCGGCGGTATATATATTCTTATATCATCAAAAACAGATTTTATATAATCCGGATTTTCCAAAATATAAGCATCTACGGCACCGGCAGCCTCTGATATATAGTGCTCAAAATACATTTCGTCCAAAAACGCCACATAGTTGAAATCATCATAAAATCGTACAGTCAGATGGGTCTGACTGCGGTTGGCAAAAAGTCCGATCATATAATTTTTATTGCCGCCCGGATAGTCTGTGGGGTCAATGGTGACTTTTTCGCCTGTCTTTATTTCGGCCACAATATTTATAATATCATCCACATCATAATCCGGATGATCAGACCAGGCGGAATATTCATTGCCGATTTTATAATTGATTTTTCCTTCAAAGTCCTGCCAAAATCTTATGTCGGTGACAGGTTTCGGCTTTATAAAAAAGTTCCACCGCATAAATCCGGTTACGATGGAAGCTGCCGTAAATACTGCTGCGATTATCCGCTTTTTATTTTTCATGCTCTTCACCTCCGGTAAAATATCAGCAGGCAAGCCTGAAATCTGTATTGGCATATCATCCTCTTATATATATTATAACATTCATCACTTTAAAAATAAATTGTATGACCGGATAATATGGGCGCTTGTTTTTGTTTAAATTACACAAGCACTGTTTTCACAAAATAAAAAAAGGTGCCGTCCGGCACCTTTTCATTTGTTATATTATATGTGCTTTCTCCGCCGCTTTCATCACAGCCGCGCACAGAATACCGTTGGCGACGGCTTCTACCGCGCCGCCTGCCAGTGTGGTGCTCCACACCGCCACGCCGAAAGCGCCGGTTACCAGCTGTCCGCAGAATATGTACAAAAGTCCCAAAAACAGCACTGTGTTTACCACTGAAGAGCCCAGGCCAAGGATGAAATATCCGGCGGCATTTTTTCTGCTTCTGGCAAATCTGCCGGCAATACCGGCAAACAGGCCGACACACACCCTGGGAATTATACATATTACAGCTGTCATAATTCCGCTGTAAGCCAGGATAAGCTGGCCCAGGGCCTCGCTGGGTGCTTTGAAAAAACTGGTGACGCCAAAGGCCAGCCCGCATATCAGCGCACCGTTCAGGTCCAGCGTGCCGCCGGCTATTGCAACGGGAAGCACCATAATGGTAAAGGACAGGACCCCGGCAGGTATATAACCCAGCGGTGTTGCTGCCAAAAGCACGGTGATTGCCGCCAACAAAGCTGTTTTTGTCAACGAAGAAATTTTTTTGCTATTCATTTTTTACTCCTTTACTGCCGTCCCACCCTGAAAGCGGGTACAGCGTAACCTTTTATTTGCCGGTTGTCCGGCTTTATGTATTATACAGCAAAATTCTTTTTTTGCAACAAAAAAGCGGACATTTCTGTCCGCTTCAGGTATTTATTTTGCGTTTTTTTCATATATCAGCCTGAGCCCGTCAAGCACCAGATTTTCTCGGTATATAATCCGGCTGCGGCAGTGTTCCGCCACCCGTGGCAGCATACCGCCTGTACCGATACATACGGCATCCGTCCCCAGCTGTTGTTTAAATCTGTCTATCATGCCGTCGATGGCACAGGCGGTGCCTATTACCAGGCCGGACTGAATATTCTGCACCGTATTGGCACCTATAACGCTTTTTATCTGTGTGCTAATATCCACATCGGGCAGCTGGGCGGTAAACATTGACAGGGCCTTGGCCCCCATTTTTATTCCGGGAAGTATCGCGCCGCCCACAAAGCAGCCGCCGTCATCTATTGCAAAAATTGACAGTGCAGTGCCCATGGAAACCAAAATACAAGGCGGGGAGAATTCGGCCAGTATTGCGGCACTCTGGCATATCAGGCCTGCGCCCACCTGGGAAGGTATCTCGGTATGAATTTTAACACCGGTTTTCAATCCAGGCCCCACTGTATATATTTTGCATGGAAAAACAGAGGCAAGGGCGGCTTTTATGACGCTTTGCACGCCGGGCACAACACAGGCGGTTATAACTCCGTCTATATCTGCAGGGCGAATTCCTTTCAGCTGTAAAAGACTGATAAATTTCAAAGCGTATTCATCCGCAGTGTACTGCCGGTCAGTGTGAAAAGAAACTTTTGCCGTCAGCTCCTGCCTGCGGAAAACCCCCATCAGTATGTTGGAGTTGCTTATATTAACTGTTAAAAGCATAATTTCACCCCGAAAAATAAGTTGTTGTCTATATTTTATATATCATTTTGGGCTGTTGTCAATTACTGCAAAAAATTTTTTAAAAAAATGAAAAAAGTGTTGACAAAACCACTTTATATTGATATAATGATTAAGCTATCTGATGATAGCACGGTGAGAGCTATTAGCTCAGCTGGCAGAGCACCTGACTTTTAATCAGGGTGTCCGGAGTTCGAGTCTCCGATAGCTCACCACACTGGCCTGTCCAATAGGACAGGCTTTTTTTGTTTGTATAAAGACAATATCCGCTGTAATGTATGCAATGTGCGTACAAAACGGCGGATATTTTGATATATTCAGCGGCCGAAATTATCCGGTGGGAAAAGGTAAAATTTGTTATTTGTTTTTGGCGTGTAAAGTGTACATGATATTTACATATAAAACTTTCCGGAAGGCGGAAATCCTGTAAAAATAAAAAAGCCGCTTGAAAAAGCGGCTTTGGTGCACCCGGCGAGATTTGAACTCGTGCCCTTCAGAGTCGGAGTCTGACGTTCTACCAGCTGAACTACGGGCGCATAAAATTTTATAGCTTATTTATTATAGCATAACTTTTGCAAAAATGAAAGAGTAAATTTTGCGAAAATTTGGAAAATTTTATTTTTCAGCTGTTTTTTGGGTTTGCAAGGTGATTTTTGTGTGAAAATAAAGATACAAATATATTGCAAAGGTGGAAATGCCCTTGCAACTTTGTCCCTTTTGATATAAAATGTAAAATGCTATATCAACAACAACGGAGGATATAAATGAATATTAAAAAAATAGTCGCTTTGCTTTTGGCCATAGCTTTGGCCGGCGGTATGCTGGCATCCTGCGCACGGCAGAAGGAAGAGACAGAAACAGAAGGCTTTGACTACAGTTCAGCTTTTGACAGCGAAGGTTACTTTAAAAATGTTAAGGCGTCTGACTATGTAACATTACCTGATTATACCGCTTATGAAATGCCTGAAGAATATAAAACAGCTTCTCAGGAGTCTATAGACCGAGAGATTGAAGCGATAAAGAACAGCTTCAAAACACAGGAAAAAGATACTGATACAGAACGCGTGATAGCCGACGGCGATACAGTGAACATAGATTATGTGGGAAAAATCGACGGCACAGAGTTTGAAGGCGGCTCCACAGAGGGTAACGGCACAGATGTAACAATAGGCGTCACAAACTATATTGACGGTTTTCTGGATCAGCTGATAGGCCATAAAGCGGGTGAAAATTTTGATATAAGTGTCCCTTTCCCGGAAGATTACGAAAATGAAGAGCTGAAGGGCAAGGATGCTGTATTCAGCATTACCATAAATCACATTTACAAAGATGTTTATCCTGAGATAAATGACGAATTTGTAAAAGAAAATCTGTCTGCCTATTATTCATCCCTGGATGAATTTATGGAGGACCTGGAAAGCAGGATAATTGACCAGCAGCAGAAAGATTATGTATGGAACAAACTGCTGGAAGAGTCTGAAGTAAAGGATTATCCGCAGCAGATGCTGGATTACGAAAAGGAATATTACACAAACTACATGAATCAGCAGGCTGCCATGTACGGCATGGAAGTTGATGAACTGGCCGGCCTGATGGGCTTTGAGAACCTGGACGCTTATATAGCAGACATGGAAGACAATATGAAAGAAACTGTCAAATCCTATCTGGTAGTTCAGGCGATAGCCGAAAAAGAAGGCCTGAAAGTACAGAACAACGATATTGCCGAATATTTTGAAGTTTATATGGGTAGCAGCGATTATTCTTCTTATGAAACAGCATACGGAAAACCGTATCTGAAATTTATAGTGATGAATGACCTGATGCTGAACAAGCTGATTTCAGCTATGTAAGCTGAAAATAACACACAGACAAAAAAGCAGGCGTGTTGAGCGCCTGCTTTTTATATATAAAAACAGCCTCCGCCCTTTGGACGGAGGCTTTGGTTTTATTCGGATCAGATATCCAGGAATGCCAGCATTACAACGCCTGCCAGCACCATGCTGATAACAGCGTACTGTTTCTTTGTCAGTTTTTCTTTCAGGAAGATATGTGACCAAAGAACAGAGAAAATGGTGTAGGAGCCGATGGCGGGGGCGGCTATTATTGTGTTGCCTGAAAGGGCAAAAACATAAGTGAACTGTCCCAATGTTTCAAAACATGCGGCGATAAGTTTGAATTTATCCCTGCCGGCGGACAGGCTTTCTTTTTTGATGCCCAGCACATATATGGCGCATATAATGCCCACAATCATAAATGTAA
>CALWZO010000009.1 GCA_944386045.1 uncultured Clostridia bacterium
GTAAAACCGGCGGTGCGGGCCTCTTATTTGGATTTGTCCTGTACGCAAAAAATGAGGCAAGCGCGGCGCATAGCGCATCAGCTGTACCAAGTCCCGGTACAGCTATTCAGGGAGCTATATGCTTCCGGGAGAGTTTGCGGCAAGTATAACTCTCAAAGCGACTGTGACTTTGATAAGTCGCATAGCTGACCATACAACTGCGGCGGTAAATGAGTTTGTTAGAATGAGGTGTGAGATGAAATACGCAGTATATGAGCTTATAGGGAAATGCAAGCTGTATTTTCTGCCGGAAGATGACACAGCGTGCCGGCAGGTTATTGATGAGCGAAAAATGAGAAAAGTCGGAGAGTTTGACTGCACAGGCCGCCTGTGTGCGCGCCTTTGGTCGCCTGCCGCCGGCAGCCGGAGCAGACAGCGCAATGCCGATTATCTGTGAGGTGAGTTTATGGCCATAGATTATAAAAGCCTGTCCATAGATGCCAGGATAGAGCGCCAATACAGGATATGCGGCCGTTGTGGTCACGAAATGGCGGTCACAACTTTTTGTCCCATACGCAAAAACAGGGAAAACCCGTGGGTGTGCTGGCACTGCTGCTGGAATTGCAGCTATGCGATAGATGCTCCGGGCGGTAAAGGCTGTGGGATTAAAGCGCGCCGGGCCAAGCGACGGCAGGAGCGAGCGCAAAATGTTAAAAGCCAAAAAGCAAAAAGACAGCACGATGAGCGGGCTGATTACAGTTTCTTTGATATGGAGGGAAAATGAGTAAAAAGAGCAGGGCATATAAGCCAAAAGCCTGTTACCTGTGCGGCAAAAACGGCCGGGCTGACAGGCTGGAAATGCACCATGTTTTCGGCGGCCCATACCGAAAGAAAAGCGAAAAATATGGAGCGGTGGTAGCGTTGTGTGGCGAGGAGTGCCATCGCAATGGTAAAAATTCTGTACACCGCAACCGGGCGGTAAATATGGCATTGAAGGAAGAGTTCCAGCGCCGTATTATGACCGAGCACGGGTGGACTGTTGAAAAGTTCATTGAGGAATTTGGAAAAAATTATACATAAAAGCGGAGGTAATTATGAGTTTAAAATTTCAGGCACAAATTTTGAAAAATCCCGGCATGTGGAAATGGGACAGCGACGAGGAGTTTATATACTTTACTGACGGCGCAATGGCAAGGCGCATACCTGCCGGAGACTGTTTGCTGAACCCGGAGCAGTTCCGGCAGAGAAAAGGTGCGTCCGACCTTTTCAGGGATGAAAAGCCATGGGAAGAAATGGATGCCAGCAAGCTGAGGATAAAGGATAGCGGATATACAGCCGTACAGCCGCCGGCGAAAAGCCGACGGCTTTGGCATAGCGCGGCGGAGTAGGCTTGTCGATTGCGGCCAAGCCGGGCAAAAAAATCTCACCAAAAGGTGGGATTTGGGTCCTTGCACCCCTACGGGGCACGAGTTGGCTTGCGCCAAGTCGTCCCTGCAACCGCACAAAAAGTGCGGTTTACGGTCCTTGTAATAGGTATTGAGAATTAAGCAAAGTCTAATAAATACGCGCGTAAGTTTATAAAGGGGGTGCAGGAAAGGTGAAAAAGCTGTACGAAAGAGAACGCGACAGCCTGCTGGAACTTATAGAACAGAATAATGACTGGCAATCCGGCAAGCGAGGGTACAACGCAAAGGTGATACAGTCGGGCTCACAGATTGAAGTGCAGCTGTATGAAACCTGGCCAACCGGACGGGCGGCCAAGGGTAAAGCTGAAAGAATAAGCCGACCTGCACAGCAGCGATTGAACGAAAAATACAGACAGCAGAAACTTGTCCGCTTGGTGAATGAAAATTTTACAGAGTCTGATACATGGCTTACGCTGACCTATTCCCCGGAAAATATGCCGGCAGACCGGAAGCGGGCGAAAAGATGCGTGTACAACTATCTGCGCAGTGTGCAGAGGAAGTTTAAAGATGTCAAGGTGAAAGCGGTGTACACCACGCGGATGAGCGCAAAAAGGTGCCATCATCATCTTTGTATAAATATTTCCGACCGTGACCGGCTTGAGGAAATGTGGTGCAGCAGTTCAGAGCGCGCGAAAAAGCGCAAAAACCCCGGCTACCGCATAAAAAAGTACGGCCGCACCCAGGCAAGGCGAATGCAGGCAGACGATTATGATTTTACCGGCATGGCACTGTACATAGCGAAACACGGAAAACATCAGACTTTCGGCAAACTTAGGCCGCCGAAAGAGAAAAGGACAAAAAATCTGAAAGGACGCAGGCTGACCAGGGCATTTGTGAAGAAGCTGGCCGAGGATAAGGCGGCGGCAAAAATGGAGTTTTTAAAGCTGTTCCCAAACTGTCAGTTCAATGATGTTGATGTAAGGCAGACACCCTACACCCGCGGATATTATATTTACGCGCGATTGAAAATTATAGATGACAGCGGAGGAGGTAAAAAGCAGTGCTGACTAAATGCAGATGGTGCGGCAAAGAATTTGAGACAGCCAACAGTAAAACAAAATATTGCTCTGAGGCTTGCCGAAGGAAAAGAAAGAGTATGGCAGTGTCAGAGTATATCAGGCATAAGCGTAATATGAGAAAGCCAAAGACAGACAACAACCTCCGCCTTGCCCAGATAAGCCGAATATGTCGGGAGAATGGCATAAGCTATGGCCAGGCGGTGGCCACAGGATTAGTTGAAGATTAAAAGGAGATTTGATGTATGAATATCGAAAAAATGAAACAGCGGCTTGAAAATCAGCTGGAAAAAGAGTACGAATATTCCCCGGTGAGAGGTGTGGCCAAACAGCTGATGGATATAGTGGGTAGTAACGAAGATCGGGCAGCGGTAGTCCTGGAAGATTTCGCCGCTGGGCGCACTGTAAAAAAATGCGAACAGGAAATTAAAAAGTGGGTTGATGGTCACCACAAAGGCAACAGCGGTTATTGTCCGCCGGATGTGGCTGACGGCATAATCCGAAAGTTTTTCGGACTGGAAGTTGTAAAACCGGAAAGACAATCAAAATTTATAAATTTAGAAGATTTTCTGTGAGGAGGTGTGCAAAATGACGGACTACACTCAACTGATCCAGCCGCCGGAGGACCTGGTGGACAATATTTTACGGCAGGGAGCTTTTGCCGGAAAAGACAGAATGATATTTAGCTGCGCTTATGTTACAAACAGCACAGGTAAAAAAGAGAAAAAGCGGCTGTGCAGATGCACCGCCTGCGGCCGGCAGATGATTTTTACATGGGTAAATAACAACGGCCGAAAAGGTGCGGTGATAGAAGAGGAACGCTTTGGTGTACAGAAATTGACAGACGGGCAAAGCGCACTTTGCCCGAACTGCGGAGAGCATGTCCGTCTGTCACACATAAGTGGGATAGACCCGGAAAGTATGTATAATCCGTATGCAATTATTGGAGTGTTCGACAGGATAGGAAAGGCGCTGGCACTGGCGGAATACATGGTTGTAAAGCAGTTTCACAAGACCGGAGAGGTGACATACAGGGTAAAAAAATACAACCGGTACATATTCGAAACTGACCGTAAATGTATACAGATGAAAGGATTTTTCAGTTATTTTTACGACAGGCTTAAATTTTTGCCGGAATGGCATTTATCGAAACGCGCCGCGGTAAAGGATGAGGCAGTTTATTATTACAACATACCGGGCCGCCGGCTGACAGATAAAACAGTAATGGCCAATAGCCGCCTGGCGGAATATATGCGGCTGCCCGGAGGAAAATGGCCGGCCTGCTATCTCCGCCTTTATCAGCGCCGCCACAAGCTGGAGACTTTAATGCAGATAGGCATGGGACGGATAATCGCCAATGAGCTGAGCCGGAGAAAAGGCCGCTACACAGATATGCTGCAATATGCAGACTGGGAAGAGAAAAGTCCGTATAAAATAATCGGCTTTGACCGCCGGCAAACAAAACTGTTGATTGAAAACAATGTGAACTTCCGACAAATCCAACGGATAAAAGAAGCCATGGGCAGCGGTTTAAAATTGACAGCGGAAAATCTTCGCATAATGTGCGACCACTCTTTGTATGAGCTGGCAGGAATTACCCACCGATGCGGCGCGGAAACTATCAAGGCCATACAATATTTAAAAAAACACAACGAAACCTTTTATACTCTCAATGACTACTGGAATATGGCTGACAGGCTGGGACTTGACCTATCGGACAATACGGTGAGGTATCCGAAAAGCCTGAAATCAGCCCATGAAAAGGCGGTGGCTGAAAGTAAGTTTATCAAGGATGAAAAATATAAAAAGATGTTTTCAGACCTTTGCAATGCACTGTCGGCGCTGTCCCGGGAAAAAGACGGCCTGTGTGTGTTTATCGCTCCCAGCGAAAACAGCCTTATACAGGAGGGAAAATTATTACACCACTGTGTGGGCGGATACGGACAATATCATTGCAAAGGTGAATGTATATTTTTTATCCGCCGCCAGGCGGAAACGGACAAGCCTTATTATACCTTGCAGGTCAATATAAAGAACGGGCAGAGGCTTCAGCTCCACGGAGCATATAACGACCGATATCGGCCTATACCGGATGAGGTTTACAGATTTGTGGACTGGTGGCTGACAAATATTTTTCAGCCCTTTGACATAAACAAAATGCAGTTTATAAACCAAAGGACCAAAAAGACGGCATAAATGCCGTTTTGCAGTCAATTTCAAAAAAATAAGGGAGAACAGAAATGGCAGAATTGATTTTACATCCGGATAATACACCACGAGCACAGCAGGCAATGGCCTTGCACTTTGAGATTAAAAGCAGTCTGGCAGCGGCAGCCGGAGCAATGGTGGATTTTTGTCGCCAGCTGAAAAGTATGAGGGACGAAAAGCTGTATATTCATATAGGCTTTGATACATTTGAAGACTATGTGGAAAAGGCTCATGGCATAGGGCAGAGGCAGGCTTACAATTATATACAGACTTATGAAAAGCTGGGCGCCCGTCTTATGGGTGAGAATGCAGAAGCAGGTATAACAAAATTACAGCTGCTGACCAAAATTTCTGCGGTGCGCCGTGATGAGTTTCTGGAAGAAAACCATTTGGCTGATATATCGGTGGCGGAACTGGAAAAGCTGATAGCGGAGAAAAACGGCCTTGCCCGGCAGGTGTCTCTGTTCCGGCAGTGAGAGCAGGAGAAAAAGGATATACAGCGGCAGCGTGATGAACTGGCCGAGAAGGTCAAGCAGCTGGAAACCCGGCCAAAAGTTGTGGATACTGCGTCTGTTGAAAAGGAGATAATAGACAAAGCGGTGCAGGAGGCGGTGAGCAAGGCAGAAAAGGAAAAGCGAAAGGAAATAAAGAAGGCAATCGCCGCTGAAAACTCAAGAATGCAGCGGATTGCAGTAAAGGACAAAGCGGCCGCAGTCCAGCGGGCCCGGCGGCAGATGAAAGAACAGATGGCAGCGGAAAACGCCAGAGAGAATGAAACTATTCGCACCCGGCTTGCCCAGGCGCAGGCCAAAGCGGACAGCCTGGAAAAACAGCTGAAATACAGCAGTAATGCCCGGTCGGTAAAATTCAAAATACTGTTTTCATCTGTGCAGGAAACCATAGCGGAGCTGGAGGACCTGATAGAGGACATAAGGCAAACAGACCCGGACACCGCCAGCAAATACACAGCCGCCCTCAAACGGCTGTTCAATAGCAGAAATTGAAGGAGGCAGGCAATGAACGGAAATAATCTGGCTATTACAAAACAGAAAAGATACCGGGCAGCGGCTCAGAACGGAGGAAATGGAAATGGAGATTTGGCATATTATCGCTAAAAGCTATCTGGAAAAATACAGAAAACTTGAAACCAGCATAGCTTTTTTACAGGGGAGGATAAAAGCAATAGACCGGCAGCTGACAAGCGTGTCTTCGCCGCTTGGCTGTGAACCGGTGACCGGCGGAAGTCGCTCTCCTGATGACAAATACATCAACGGTATTTCGACCAAGTCAGAATATGAAAAGCGCCTCTGGGCAAACATAGATGAACATGCAGCCATAAAAGCAGTGCTGGACAGTCTTCCGAAAGACGAACAGTACATCCTGACGGTTGCTTACATAGACCGCAGCAAGTATTACATAGAAAAAATCATGGCAAAGTTTTATGTTGAGAAAACCCGTGCCTATGAGCTGAAAGAAAAGGCATTGAGTGATTTTGCATTAGCTATGTTTGGAAGATAAAGAAAAGCACGAGGTATTTAACCTCGCGCTTTTTATTTGTCTTTATCTCTCCAGCCTACATAGTCCCCGGATTTTAAACGGTTATCTTCCCATACCTCACTGTCATCAATAAACCAGTCGCGTCCGATTTTCACAGCGGTTTTGAACGCTCCACGCCCTGCTCGTTGCCTTGCTGTTGCCGGGTTTTTACCATGGCGCTGCGCATACTCTTTAAGCGTAATTAACATTTACTCTACCCTCATCTACCTGTTTTTTCGGTTTTTAAGTATATATATAATAACCAATATATCAAAAATAATTTGGAATATACTAAGTAGTATATTTAACATCAGCATAACCTCCCATATTGACAATTTTCTATAATTTGAGTATTATGTCAATAAGGGGTTTCCCCCTCATTGACTTACTCTATAAGTTTTTGTATCAATTCAACAATTTCTTTAAGTAAGTTAAGTATTGCTGTGGCGAGGACGATTTTTTCGAGGGTATCGTCCTTGCCCTTTTTATTTTTTTTATTCATATTTCTACCTCCTTTCTGATTATTATTATACTACTTTAAAGCAGTAATGTCAATAGGAAATTTGAAAAAATCAGCGGAAAAACAGCGGAAGTTTTTCTCTGCTTTCTGTGTTATAATAATATTGTGAAAAGTGAATAAAGCAAAGACGAGTGTAACAGCTCGTCTTTTTTGTTTTACTGACAAAAATGGAGTTTACGGGAAAGTCTATCACTTTAACAGCAGGGGTGGGAGCGTGTGATAGTAAACAGAAGAAAAGAGGTTTTTATGCTTATAAGCTGCCGATATTGCGGGCGCATACATGAGCGCAGTTTTGACTGCGGCAAGAGGCCGGCGAGAAGCGGCAAAAGAAAAGAGCAGGAGAAGATAAGGCAAAAGGCTCGCGTAAAAAAGAAGATGGAACAGGTGAAAAAGGACGCAGGGTATCTGTGCGAATACTGCCTGTCCCAGGGGCGCCGGACTTACACTGATTTGCAGACACACCACATAATCAAGCTGACCCAAAGGCCTGACCTGGCAGTGGAAGATACAAACCTGGTGGTGCTGTGTCATTCATGCCATGAAAAAGCTGAAAAAGGCGAAATTTCGCCACAGTTTTTATCAGAATTGGCACAAAAAAGGGCCGGACACATCCCCCCGGCCATTTAATTATTATAATTAAAAAGGCTCCGGAACCAACGGAGGCCGTCAATTTACAAAAAATTCCCGAAATGAAAAATTTCAGGGATTTCAGGAGGTGATAAAGTGGCCAGACCATCAAAATCTTTGGATAATATGTCCAAGAACCTGACAAAAGGAGAGGAGCAGCGGCGCCGCCGGGCGGAAAAGGCTGCTTTGTCCGGAATAGCTATAAGGGAGTGGCCGGAGGTAAAGGCGGATGAGGAGGCACACAAAGAGTTTCGCCGTGTAAAGAAACTGCTGGCAGCGGTAGGAAAGGATGACGCGATGTACGAAGCGGTAATCAACGATTACTGCGCATACAAAGGCGATATCGAACGATACAGGAGGTACCGCGAGGATATACAGAAGGACCTGGACGATTTTATAAACGAGGACGGGGTCGATCCGTCCGACAGATACAAAATAAAGGTGAAAATGAGGGATGAAATTTTTGCCTGCGACAATCAGATATCAAAATTGCAGAAAAAGAGATTTGATATAGAAAAGGAAACCGGTTTTACCGTCGCATCTGCGCTGCGCAGTATCCCGAAGAAGCGGGAAAAGGCAGAAAACCCGTTGTTGAAGGTGTTGCTTGATGACGGTTGACAGCGGCAGGGCGGTTGAATACTGCAAATGGTGTCTAAAATCCAAAAACAAAAAGGTTCCTGGATATGTGAAAAAGCAGGCCAGACGGTGGATGCACATTGTAAACGGAAAAAATAAAAATGCTTATGTCAGTGAAAAATCATATAGCAAGATATGCCGCATTTTAAAACTGATGGTGCACCCGGATTTGAATATATCTATGTATGACGGGTTGGAAGATTATTCCTGGTTTCTGATTACTGCGGTGCTGTGCACCAAGAACCGTGACGGCAGCCGATATTATGAGACAGCGGTGCTGGAAATCTGCCGTAAGAATTTCAAGACATTTACATCAGCGGTTATTTTTATACTGCTTATGCTGACAGAGCCGCAGTTCTCCCGCTTTTTCTCTGTCGCTCCGGACCGAGACCTGTCCAGCGAGCTGAAAGTCGCGGTCAAAAAAATTATAAAGTCATCACCGCTTTTGTATGATGAAAGCGTTTTCAAAATACTGCGCGGTGAGGTGCGCTGTAATATCAATGACAGTGTCTATGTGCCTTTGGCATACAGCCAGGACAGGATGGACGGCAGACTTGCCAACGCGTTCCTGGCAGACGAGGCCGGGGCAATGGACTCCTATCCGGTAGAGGCGATGCGCTCCTCACAGATAACCCTGACATCAAAGCTGGGTATCATCATATCTACACAGTATCCCAATGACAACAATGTGATGATTGACGAGATAGACAAAGCAAAAAAGGTTCTGGACGGGCTCATACCCTCCAGAACCTTTGCTCTGCTATATGAACCGGATGACAGACTGTTGAAAGGCGACGCCTGGCAGACTGACAACCTGATAATTTATCAGTCCAACCCGGTGGCTGTGACAAACGCAAATATTTTTGCCGCTATTGTGGAAAAGCGCACAGATGCTATTCTTTATCCCAATAAGCGTGAAAACTATCTGTGCAAACACAACAATATCAAATACAAGGGCCTGGGCGTCGAAGGCTATGTGGAAATCAGCCAACTGCGCGCCTGCCGGACGATACCTGATGACAGCTTTTGGCAGGGCAAAGATGTTTTCATAGGTCTTGACCTGTCCCAGACAAACGATAACACTGCGGTTGCCATGGTAACTATATATGAGGACAAAATCTATTCCAAGGTGTTCGGCTTTATCCCGGCGGACAGAAAGGATTACAAAAGCAAAATTGAACAGGTAGACTATGACAAGCTGATAAGGCAGGGGTGCTGTTTTGCCTGCGGAAGTGAAGTGATTGATTACCGTTTTGTGGAAAATTTTATACTTTCCTTGCCGGAAAAGTACGGCGTGAATATAGTCCAGGTGGGATATGACCGTTACAACGCTATATCATCGGTGCAAAAGCTGGAAGCGCAAGGCCTGGAATGTGTGGAGATAAAACAGCATTCATCGGTGCTGCATTCACCCACAAAACTGCTGCAGGAAAAAATTTTCGACAAGCAGTTCTGTTACAGTGAAAATCTCATGTTGGAAATCAACTTCCAGAATGCGAGATGCACCGAAGATACCAATTTAAACAAGTATGTCAACAAAAAGAAATCAGCCGGCAAGGTTGATATGGTTGTGGCGCTGATAAACGCGCTGTACCTGGCACAGCAGGAAATGCTGTTCGGCACCCGGGATAATTTTGTAGTTCAGACATGAGGTGAAAAATGTTACTTTTCAAAAGAAAAACAGAGGAGCGCGTCCGGCAGCGGGAAGTGCAGCAGACAAACCCGCTGGAAGATATTATATCTTCACTGTTGGATTCTGACGCGGTCAACCGGAGTATGGCAATGCAGATTCCGTCCATTTCCGGCACAATTGACCTTATAGCCAGCATTATTGCCGCTACACCAATAAAACTGTATCAGGATATAGACGGCGAAACAGTGCCGGTGGAAGACGACAGGAGAGTTTTCCTGTTGAACGACGACACCGGCGACACGCTGAATGCCAGTGAGTTCTGGAAAGCTGTGGTCAGGGATTACTACCTTAACGGCGGCAGCTATTCCTACATAAACAAAGAGCGCGGCAGGGTTAAATCCCTGCATTATGTGGAAAGCCGGCATGTGACGGTCAACAAAAATTTTGATTACATATTCAAAGACTTTGACATTATAGTAAACGGCAGAAGCTATATGCCGTTTCAGTTTTTGAAAATACTGCGCAATACCAGCGACGGTGCAAAAGGTGTATCGATTGTGCGGGAAAACAGCCGTCTGATTGCCGTTATGTATGCGGCACTGAAACTGGAACTGAACGCATCCAAGCGCGGCGGAAATAAGAAAGGTTTTCTGAAAAGCGAAAAAAGACTGGAAGAATCCGCCGTAAAAGCACTGAAAAGCGCTTTTGCCCGCCTGTATAACGATGACAAGGAAAATTTCATTGTCCTTAACAACGGTATTGATTTTAAGGAGAGTTCCAACACCCTGGCAGAAATGCAACTGAACGAAAACAAGCTGACCAACGCCGAGGAGATAGCAAAACTTTTCCATGTTTCCACCGAGGCAGTCAGCGGCAAGGCCCTGTCCACATCCACGCTGGCAAAACTGGCAGCGGTGCCGCTTATGAACACCATACAGGCGGCACTGAACAGGGATTTGCTGCTGGAGAGGGAAAAAGGCAGATATTACTTTGCTTTTGACACAAAAGAGCTGTTAAAAGGCGAAATGGGCGAGAGATACAACGCGTACAAAACGGCGCTGGATGCCAATTTTATGCAGATAGACGAGGTCCGTTATATGGAAGACCTGCCGCCGCTGGGGCTGGGCTACATCAAACTGGGCCTGCAGGATGTGCTGTACAATCCCAAAACCGGACAGCTGTTCACCCCGAACACCGGCAAAACCCGGAATATCAACCGGCAGGTATTGCCGGATGATGACAGTAATGATATAATTGAAGACAGAGCCAGAAGCTATAAACGAGATAAAAAAGGCAGGGTTGCCTATACAGGTGGAAGTTCAGGCAAGAAAAGCACTTCTCTGAAATCGTTGGCAGGTCTTAAAACTTCTGACGGAAGTATTGTAAAGTCAATAAGCAAACATGCCCAGCAGAGAGCTGATGAGAGGGGCATATATTCTTCAAGTGTTTCAAAAGCATTGAAAAGAGGAGTGCCTGTTCCGGGTAATATATCCGGTAGAGTACAGTATAATTACGAAGGCACAAGGGTGATTTTTGACAAGCCCAAACAAGAAATTGTTACAGTTATCTACACAGGACGAGGTGAGAAAAAATGAGGATAGAATATCTGAATGAAAATGCATTGAAGCTTGCTTTTGAAGAATTTGGCCTGACAAAGGACGATATATTATCTTTGCCGGATAATGAAGAACTGAGGCAAGATATGCTTGATAAATTGTCCGAAATTGAAGCCGATGAAATACAGGCTGTTTCTGATGACGGCGAAGAGCCTGACAGGCTGAAAGCAGTGTCATCCTTGATTACTGCCATAACATATGAACCTACAGAAGAAGACATTGCTGATTAAGCAGAATTGCAGACAATTAAATATTTGAGCACTATGAATTTTTCATAGTGCTTTTTTATGTGTTTTTTCGGAAAGGGGGTGAAAAATTGAAAATAGAAATCAGAGCACAGGAGGTCAATATCTCCGGCTATGTCAACGCCACCGGCAAGCCCAGCAATCCGGTGATAACGCCTCACGGCAAAGTTATCGAGGTGATACGGCCGCACGCTTTTGAAAAGGCGCTGGACAGAAATGGTGACATCAGCCTGACGCTGGACCATGACTCCACCCATGTATACGCCGACACCAAGGACGGGTCGTTGCAGCTGTATGAAGACCGGATAGGTCTGCACGCAGATGTGACCATCACTGACCCGAACCTTATATCGCTGGCAAAACAGGGCAAAATCAAAGGCTGGTCATTCGGTATGTACAATGTGAAGGACAGCATGGAAGAGCGCCGGGACAGCCTGCCGGTGCGCACAATAACCGATATGGATATAGACCACATCACTTTGGTGGTCAACAAATGTCCGGTGTACAGCGCCATGAGCGTAGAGGTCAGGGCAGGCGAAGAAAAAGAAATTGAAACCCGCCGGCTGAATATAAAACCACAGCTGGCATTCCGCTATGACAACTCAGCTTACATACAAAGGCTGAACAAAATAAAAAGAGAGGTAAACAAATGACTTTAAAAGCACTTACAGAAAAAAGAGAACAGCTGCAGGCTGAAATGGAACAGCTTGTAAACACCGCCGAAGTTGAACAGCGTGCGATGAGCGAAGAGGAAACAGCTCGTTTTGATGCGCTGGAAGCAGAAATAAGGGCGGTTGATCGGACGCTGGAACGCGCAGAGAAAGCCAGAAAAGCAGATATAAAATTGCCCGCCGGTGAAACTGTTGAAGAGAGGGCAAAAGCAGAAAGCGAGATGTTCAGCGATTACATCAAAGGCAAAAAGACCGAAAACCGCGCCTCACTCACAGAAGGCGAAAACGGCGGCATAGTTCCGCTGACTGTGGCCAACCGCATCATTGAACGGGTCAAAGCCCAGGTTCCGTTTTTCACATACGCCGATTTGGCTGAAACAAAGGGGAAATACTCTATCCCTGTTTACGAAGAGGACGGGGAAAACGCCATTGTGGCCGACTATGTGACAGAAGGCAACGCCCTTACGGACAATATCGGAAAAATCAAAACAATTGACCTGAACGGTTATGTAATCGGCGGTCTTTCCATGGTAGGGCAGAAGCTGATTACCAACACAGATGTTAATGTGACAGATTTTGTCGTCAGAAAGATGTCCGAAGCCCTTGCGGCCAAGCTGAACACCGAGTTTACATCCGGCTCCGCCAAAATCAAGGGCATATTGGAGGCCAAAAACATAATTACTGCGGCAGCGCAGGCGGCAGTCACATACGATGAGCTTGTGAGCCTCCGCCAGAAAATTCCCCAGAGATACCGTACCAACGGCGTATGGATTATGCACCCGGACACCTATGCGGCAATTTTGAAGCTGAAAAATGATATGGGCGAGCCGTATTTTAAAATCGGTGAGAAAATACTGAACTCAGATGTTATCGAGTCAGAGGATATGCCCTCACTGACTGCGGGCAATAAAGCGATAATTTTCGCTGACCTGTCCGGTTACAGCATCAAGGGTGCCAAGGGGGTGGAAGTGCAGGTGCTGCGCGAAAGATTTGCCGAAAAATATATGCTTGGCATAATGGGATTTGCCGAGTACGACGGTGCCATCAGCAACCAGCAGAAATTTGCTGTTTTGCAGATGCACACCTGATAAGGAGGCATTATGAGGTATAAAGCACTTGTGAGCTTTTGCGGCCCGCTTACCATGAGCCGCGGCCGGGAAATAGAACTGGACGAAAAGCAGGCGGAAAATCTTGTAAAATGCGGCTATCTCCGGCCTGTATATTTGGCAGCGGCCCCGGAGCCGGAGAAAACACCGGAGCCGGAGAAAACACCGGAAGCGGAAGAGATTGCCAAGCATGAAGAACTTTCCGAACCGGAAGAACCCGCCGAAGAAGATCCGCCGGCAAAAGCTAAAAAATCAAAAAAATAAGAAACCGGGAGGCAAAAAATGAAAATCAGCGAGGTAACTGTTAACACCCTGCTTGAATTTATACATGAAGAGCCGACCGAACAAGCCCAGCAGCGGATGTCAATTATCATGGCATCCGCTTTGGCTTATATAGAGGGACATACGGCAATCAGCCGCCGGCGGCCGGACAACGAAGGCGAAAGCCTGGATGATTATGAGGACCTGACAACGGCGTACCTGATAATCTGTCAGCACATGTACGACAACCGCACCCTTGTAAGCGAGGGCAAGGAGTTTGACAGGGTGATTGACGGTATTATGTCCCTGCACAGCAGGAATCTGGTGGGGTGATGTCATGTATATCAATCCCGGAAAAATGAAGTACAAAATCACCATAGAGAATTACACTGCGGTCTATGATGAAATAGGAAACGAAAAACTTATGTGGTCCGATTTGCTGTCCTGCTATGCCCGGGTAAACGGACTTTACGGGCAGCGGTACTGGCAGCGGGCGGCACAGGGAGCGGAAAACACCCTGGAATTTACTATAAGATTTTCCCAAAAGCTGAATGAGCTGATAACAGAAAATCAGCTGACAAAATTCAGGGTGATTTTTAACGGCAAACGGTACAAAATCACCGGTTATGACAACATAGATTTTCGGAATAAGCTGGTAAAAATCAAAGGGGTGGAAAATGAGCAGATGCAGTATTGACCGGCTGGCCGACGAGATAGCAAAAGAATTGACTGCTTATTCACAACAGGCTGCTGACGCGGTAAAAGACCGGGTAAAACAGACAGCAAAAGAATGCCGCGACGAGCTGCGACAGACCTCCCCCCGCCTTACCGGCGATTACCGGAAAGGCTGGGCGGTAAAAAACAATTTTGAAAGCCGTCAGGATATACGCCAGACAGTGCACAACCGCACCGACTGGCAGCTTACACACCTGCTGGAATACGGCCACGCCGGCCGCGGAGGCACAATGGCGGGCGCGGCAAAAGCCTATCCCCACATAGAGCCGGCATACGAAACAGCCGCCGGAAAGCTGGCGCAGAGAGTAAAGGTGAAATTGGGAAAATGAAATTTTCAGAAATAAAAAACATGCTGTCCCGGACCGGTATTCCGACAGCTTACCACCGGTTTAACATCGGTCAGAGGCCGCCGTACATCTGTTTTTACATCCCGTCGGAAAACAATTTTTCTGCTGACGGCAGAGTGTTTCACTCATTCAAAAGATTAAGGGTGGACCTGTACACAGCTGAGAAAGACGAAGCAGCTGAAGCAGCGGTGGAGGCAGCACTTAAAGATTTTTATTACACAAAAGACGAAGAGTATCTTGATGACATCAAATGTTATCAGATTATTTATCAATTGGAGGTTTAATATGGACAAAGTCAAATTTTCAATAAAAAATGTCCACTATGCGGTACTTGACCCGGAGGGCACCTACGGAACACCTGCGGCATTGCCCGGCGCAGTAAGCCTGAGCATGGAGCCGCAAGGGGAGGTCAGCCCTTTTTATGCAGACGGCATTGTATATTTTCAGACATCCAGCAACAACGGATATTCAGGCGATCTTGAACTGGCCTATTTCCCGCCCGACTTTCTGAAAGCCGTATACGGCTACAAAGAGGGAGAAACCAGCAAGGTGCTGACAGAGTACGCAAATGTACAGCCCAAACCCTTTGCGCTGATGTGCGAGGAAGAGGGGGATTCCACCGGCACAAAATTTGTATTTTACAACTGTGTTGCAACACGCCCACAGCGTGAGCTGCAGACAAAAGAGGACACTATCGAGCCGTCCACACAGACAATCACTGTCACTATGACACCTCTGCCGGACGGCAAAGTTTTCGCCATGACCGGCGCTGAAACACCAGATGAAGTGGCAAAATCCTGGTACACGAAGGTGTACGAGGAGGAGCGGACCGACACAGTGCAGGCCGCTTCACAGCCCACAGAACGGACGGGAGAGTAAGAGTAAATGGATAAAGTGGTAACATTTTCTGACGGCAGTAGCCTGGGACTGAGAGCGACTGCGCTTACCCCGCGCCTGTACAGGCATAAGATGGGCAGGGACCTGATAGTGGATTTGAACAACCTGAAAAAATCCTACGAGAAGGTGACAAAAAGTCAGCAGGAGAAAGAGGAAAATCCCCGGCGGGATGAAATTTCACTGTCTGTAACAGACCTTACCATATTTGAAAATGTGGCGTTTATCATGGCCCGACAGTATGACCCGACACTTCCGCCTACTGCCGAAGAGTGGCTGGACAGTATGGACAGGGTGTTTACGGTGTACGAGCTGTTGCCGGATATCCTGGAACTGTGGCAGCTAAATCAGCATACCACATCGGTGCCGCAAAAAAAATAAATCCCACCACGCGAGAAGAAACCGGGGCTACTTTTATGCTGCGCTGTGCCCGGCTGGGTCTTACGGGCCGGGACCTGGACGAAATGACAATGGGCATGGTGTATGACATGCTTATAGAGCAGGCAAATGACGAAGTAAAATACCCGATAAAAGCGCGCCCGGGCAGCCTCGGTGCATTCTTGAAAGGTGGTGGAGTTTATGGCTGACAGAATAAAAGGTATTACGGTGGAGATAGGCGGCGACACCACCGGATTAAATAAAGCGTTAAGCGGTACAAACAAAAATATCAGGGACACCCAAAGCCAGCTGAAAGATGTGGAAAGACTGCTGAAGCTTGACCCGACCAACACACAGCTTTTGCGGCAGAAACAGCGCCTGCTGGCCGACCGGGTAAGCGAAACCAAAACAAAATTGGATACGCTGAAAAAGGCGGATGATCAAGTTGGTAAAAATCTTCAAAATTATGATGAATGGAAAAGAAAGTTTGACCCAATTCAGGCAGAAATTGATGAAACCGAAAAGGCTTTGGAAAAACTGAAAACAAAGCAAAAAAATATGGAAGACAGCGGGAAAATCAACACTGCTAATTATGACAAGCTTCAAAGTGAAATTAACGAAACAGCCAAAAAACTGAAAGATTTAAAAGCTGAAGCACAAAAAGTAAGTGATGAATTTGGACATCCATTATCGGTTGACCAGTATGATGGCTTACAGCGAGAAATAGTGCAGACCACTGAAAGTCTGAAACAGTTGGAAAAACAGGTCTCGCAAAGCAATGCGACTTTGTCAAAAATAAACCGGACAGCTTCCGGAATTGCGGAAAAAAGCGGCAGGATAGCCGGAACAATGGCACCTGTTACAGCAGCTACAGTTGCAGCCGGCACGGCGGCATTTAATTATGCTTCAGACATTACAGAAAGTCTTAACAAGGTTGATGTGGCTTTTGGAGAAAGTTCAGAAGCAGTAAAGCGGTTTGCGGACGAAAGCTTGAAAACTTACGGTATAGCCCGCGGCACTGCGCTGGATATGGCTGCTACATACGGAGATATGGGCACATCAATGGGGCTGACGCAGGAACGGGCAGCGGATATGGCCATATCATTAACAGGACTAGCCGGTGACCTGGCGTCTTTTAAGAACATAGGAGTAGAGCAGGCGGCAACGGCTCTGAACGGCATATTTACCGGCGAAACCGAAAGCCTGAAAACCTTGGGTGTAGTAATGACACAGACAAACCTGGACGCCTACGCACTGGCCAACGGCTTTGGCAAAACAACCAAGAAGATGACCGAAGCGGAGAAAGTACAGCTTCGTTATCGGTATATAATGAACGCCACCCGGAATGCACAGGGTGACTTTGCGCGTACCAGCGACGGTGCGGCCAACAGCATGAGAGTGGCCCAGGAAGGTGTAAAGGAAATGGCCGCGGGTTTCGGAGAACTTCTGCTTCCGTCAGTTACAAGTATAATTCAGAATGTGATAAAGGTTATCGACTGGCTGAACGGCCTGGACGAAGGACAGAAGAAAATGATTGTCACCATAATTGCACTGGTGGCGGCAGTTTCTCCTGTCGCCGGGCTTATATCAGCAGTGGCCACAGCGGTTTTGGGGTTGTCGGCAGTAATTACATTTCTTATATCAAACCCACTGGTACTATTGATAGCAGGCATAACAGCACTTGTTGTTCTGCTTGCAACCAAAGGCCCGGAAATTAAAAACATGCTTGCCGATATAGACAATTGGCTGAAAACTGTTTTTGCAGTTGACTGGACAACTATATTCGGACCTGTTCTTGGTTCTGTACTAAACTCATTTTTCGCAACAGTTCAAAACATTTGGAACGCTGTTTTACAAATACTAAATGGTGTTATTGATTTTGTGCAAGGTGTATTCACAGGCAACTGGGAGCAGGCATGGAACGGTGTCGTGCAAATTTTCGGCGGTATATTTAATGGTATTGTCGCATTGGCAAAAGCGCCGATAAATGCAGTTATAGGCCTTATAAATGGTGCAATAAACTCCATTAACGGAATGATAAATGGTATCAACAGTATTCAATTTGACATACCTGACTGGGTGCCCGGACTTGGCGGCAAAAGCTTTAAAGTGAACATCGGCAATATACCCAATGTTCCGTATTTAGCCAAAGGCGGCACTGTGGTAAACGGTATGGCAATAGTGGGCGAGGCAGGTCCCGAATTACTGACAGTTTCCCCGTCCGGTACAAAGGTTATACCGCTTTCCGGCGCAGAAAAGGCCCGCGGCGCCGCAAGTATAAATATAAGCAATATTACATTCAACGGATACACACAGCGGCAGGGCCGGCGGCTGGTAAGGGATCTGAACAGACAGTTAGGAAGGCTTTATAAATGAGAAAATTCAAACTTATAAACAAGCACGGCCGGGAGTATGATATGTACCGACAGTCCGCCTTCTTCAATACTCCTGACGGCCTGGGCTGGGGCGTACAGTCGGATAAAACCAAAATAGGACATGCGTATATAGTTACGAAAACAGAAGAGGCAGAACATGCGCCGTCCGGCGATATGGTCTTTGACGGATACGAAGAGTACCAAAGCTTTCTGTCCTTTTGTCAGGTGGGCGGCCTGGTGCTGGGATATAAGCCACTGAACAGATGGTATTTTCTTGATGTGGATATAAATATACAGAAAAGCGAAATAGACCAATCCAGCCAGAGGCTTATATGCCCCGTCACCTTCACCGGCCTGTCTTACTGGTATGAAAAAGGCGAATATCAGACAGGGCAGCGGTCAGAAGCCGGCGGCAAAACCTACCGGTATTCCTATAGGTATAACTATGGCAGCGGGCCCAGCAGTATTTTTACCTTTGACCTGTCCCTTCCTTCGTATTTCAAAATGGAAATAATGGGAGAGTGTAAAAACCCGGTGTGGCGCGTTATCCAGAACGGTGAAACAATCTTCTCCGGCAAAATCAATGCGGATATATCCTCTACCCACAAACTGGTGGTAAACACCGACCCGTCCGAAATGGAGATAGGAGAGTACACGAAAACAAACACTTTTGTCAAAAGCCTTTACTGCCGGTCAGATTTTTCTACCGAAAGAATTTTTGCTCTGCCTGCCGGACAGTGTACTTTTGCGGTGCTGGCAGAGGGCACAAGCCGCCCCAATGTCTTTGTAGAGGTGAAAAAACATGTATAGAGTAGAGTTTTTTGACATCAGAAAGGGCTCTTTCCGTTCTGCCTGCTTTATCAGCCGGCAGACGGAAATACCTTTTGATTACCTGGCGCCGGAAAGCTTTCAGATAACATGTCCGGTTATAAGCGTAGAGATAATGGACGCAGTAAGAATATCCAAAGACAGTCAAAAGGTTTTTGAAGGTTTTGTGTCCGCAGTGGAAGGAACGGACAAGGAAACCCTTGTTTCACTGGCACCGTTTCTGATGATGATTGATGTGCTCAGCGTACAGAATGTGAGATATACCAACTGGTCATATCAGCTTTACCAGCAGCTTATATGGGATTATACCCAGCCGGTGCCGTCGCTGTTTCCGTTGCCACTGCAATACAGCGGCGGTATGGATAACTGGCAGGGTGTGCAAACTGTTTACGGCGCCGAGCTGAAAAGTGATATGGAGTGTATAATATCCGCCGCGGAAATATACGGTAAGTTTATGGACTTTTTCCTGTTGGACAGCTTGAAAATCGGATATAAGTTTTTGCTCACTCCACCGGAGATAGTCATAGAGGCAGACTTGGAAAATATCATTGATAAACAGATAAATGTGGATTTCAATGCCGGCTACAATATGGCCATGATATGGTTTCCGTCCGGAGATGGAGAAAATTATAATCATCGCCATGCATATAAACTGACCGACGGCAGTATAAGCTACAACCTGTCAGATGCGGCCAAAATAACAGAGCCAAGGATGACATCAAAACAACAGGATCGGGATTTTGCCAGTGATACCGAGGCACAGAATGCGCTGCTGGAAATGCTGAAACCTGCCAGTGGTGACAATGAAATTCTGTTGACCGTAAAAGCGGATGACAGGATAATCCGTCCGCTTGAATTGCAGATCGGACAGCCGGCCAGAATAATTTCCGCCGGCAAAGAATATGCGGCGTCTCTCACGGGACGCAACATCACCGGGGGCAGCGTGCAGCTGGTTTTCGGATATGTAAGAAATGAACTCACCAAAAAACTGAAAAGGAGCAGATAATGTCAGTAGTTTTACATACTTTCGACGGCGGGACAGTAAACGCGATTGATGACGCGCGCTTTTACAGTTACCTGACCGGAGGGCAAAGCGGAGTGGCCGAGGGTGTACGGATAACATCGGCAGGGGGCCTGACTTTGCATATTACCGGCGGCTGGGGTGTTATTCTCGGCCGCCTTTTCACTGTACAAGCACAGGACATAGAGGTTACGCCCTCTGTCAGCGGCACACAGAAAGGCAGGCTGATTTTACAAATAGATATGTCAGATTCAGATCGGCCAGCCCGGATTATATCCCAGGCCGCCCGGAGTCTGCCGCAGCTTGTGCAGGAGGATATAAACGGCGACGGGCTTATATATCAACTACCGCTGGCGGAATATTCTGTCACAGAGGTTGCGCTGTCAGAGCTTAAAAATACAACCCCGGTTTTGCAGTCAACTGCAATTTCAACTTACACCCAGTCGGGCAATATCCTGTCCGGCAGCGGAGCAAACGGCAAGTTTAAGGCCACGGCCGGCGGCACATACACCGCCTTTACCATAGACGGGCAGAGCTATGCTGTGCAAAGCGGCAGCGAAAGCGAAACAGAGCTGACAGAGGGCGTGTGGTACACCTTTGTGCTGGATACGGAGGACAGGACGATAAATTTTAGCAGCGGCGGTGGTCTGTCAAATAGCAAGCTGGCACTGGCCACCGCCGTGCCGGAGGATGTGGCCGCAGGCAAAACATTTTATTCCGGGAGCAAGGAGCTGAAAACGGGAAAGGGCATGATGATTGACGGGGCTGTATTTATTCCGCTCAATGCTTCTGTCACAATAAGCAACAAACAGTCGACAATAAAATGTGCCGCGCAAGGAACATACGCCAAAGGAGTATATAGCTATTATGCCGATATCACAGATATATCTTCTGTATCTGTTGATATAAGTGCGGTTTCCGGCAGTATCGGGGCAGGATTTCACACGGTTGTCGCAGTCCTCAAAGACGCAGACAGCGCTGTCTACTCCGGTACAGCCGGAACGCAAACAATAACAGGTCCCGGAAGGTATACGATAGATACCTCATCATTAACTGGCTACTATACAATAGTAGTTCAGCCGGGGTATGCAATCGGGGCCAGCGTAACTGTTTCAAATGTAATATTAGGAGGATAAAAAATGTACGGAGTGGATATATCCGCCCATCAGGCGGCAGATGCGGTAAAGCAGATAGCGGCAAAAGGCAAGGCTTCCTTTGTCATCACCCGCAACAGCTCCGGCAGCTATACGCCTGACAGTGACCTGGATGCCTTTATGGCGGACATAAACAGGTACGGACTGAAAAACAGCGCCTACCTGGCCAGCTATGCCAAGGATGAGGCGGAGGCGGCGGAAGAGGCAGACTTCCTGGTGTCACTGGTGGAAAAATACGGCAACCGGCCGGAGCTGCCGCTGTTCTTTGACTGGGAATATTTTTCCGCCGACTATATCAAAAGGCAGTTTGGCATTTTGGCCACCAAAGACCTGGTGCAGAAAATTACTGTTGCATTCTGTGAGAGGATAAAACAGCGTGGCTACACTGCCGGTGTGTACTGTAACCTGGATTTTATACAGAGGTTTTACACGCCGGAGTTCTGGGCGGCGCACCCGGATTACAAGCTGTGGTATGCGCGCCCCGGCCTTGCACAGCCGGACAGGGAATGCTATCTGTGGCAGTATGCCAGCAACAACGGGCTGGCGGATTTTGGCTACAACGGTGATATCGACAAAAATATTTTGTACGGAGAGTTTGTAGAGGAGATTGAGCCGATGAAACCTTTGAGCAGCGAGCCGGTGAGAATGTACATAGGCTTTGCTTCGCCCGGGGATATACACACGCTGACAGTCAAGCTGGAGGGGCTGGGAATACCGGCACAGGAGCAGGACGGCTATATTATCACCGGATATATGTCCAGCGGTGACCAGTGCTACATAATGACTGACTGTCACAGGCTGGGTATACCTTATGAGATATATGAAGAGCCGGAGGAAGAAAGCGGAGAAGATAACCGGCCGGAAAACACACAGCCTGAAGATGAGCAGGAGCAGGCGGGTGAGGGAGAAAGTCCGGCAAACGAAAACAGCCCCGGACTGCTGGAGCTGCTTATAAAGGCTATTTTTGAATTTTTGAAAGGAGTATTTAAAGTATGAGTGAATTTATATCACAGCTGTCACAGACGCTGTTCAACAATTTGATTTTTCAGCTGGTGGCCCTGTGTGTTATGGCGGACACAGTGTTTGGTTGTATTAGGGCGGTGAAAGAAAAAGGTTTCAATTCCTGTTTTGGTATAGACGGGGCAATCAGAAAGACGGTGATGCTTCTGTCCCTGGTGTTTCTCACTGTGTTTGACAGCGCGGTACATATTGATTTGTCAAAGCTGATACCGGCCGATATTGCCGGCATGATGACGCTTGGCAAGGTGGGCACCGCGGAATTTTTCGGGCTTTTATATATCAGTTACGAGATTGTGAGCATACTGAAAAACCTGACACTGTGCGGACTGCCCACCAAGGGCATATTGGAAAAGGTGAGAGCTTTTCTGTCCAAATACACCACCGAACTGCCGGATAAGGAATAGAGTAATAAGCAAAAGAAGAATGCCCCGAGCCATACAGGCCCGGGGCATTCTTTTGGTTAATAGACATACTTGGTGTCGAATTTAATTATATTAGTCACACAAGACTTTTTCAATGGTACTTTATTCAAAATTACCGCTAAAAATGCACATGACACATAAATGACACAGTAATTTAATAATTCCTTATGGTATAAGCAAAAGAATAATTTTCGAATCCTGTCATCCCGACCATATCAGACAGCTGCGGTATTATGCCGCGGCTGTTTTATTATTTAACTTTACGGCATACGGGGCAGGTGTGTTGAAGTTTTTATGGTGGAATTTTTCAGCGAAATTACGGACAAGCTGTAGTTTGTTTATTTGTTATAGGTATTACAAATGGCTGATAAATTGCCGGGATGGGCGAAAAATACATTTTGCAACTGCCGGTTGACAAATTTCCAAGTCTGATTGATTGCAGAAAAACCGGAAAAACACTATACTTTAAGCGAAAACAATGATAAGGCAGGAAAGGTATATGACACTTGCAGAAAAAATAATGAGTTTAAGAAAGAAAAACGGCTGGTCCCAGGAAGAGCTGGCCGAAAAACTGAATGTGTCCAGACAGTCGGTTTCCAAATGGGAAAGCGGTGTCAGCATTCCGGATATATCCAAAATTTTGCTGATGGGCGAGATTTTTTCCGTCACAACAGACTATCTGCTGAAAGACAGTGAGCAGGATGAAAATTACCGGCCGCAGCTGCCGGCCGGCACGGATGACAGCGAGCAGTTTGATACTTTTGAAACCGAAGGAGTGCCCGTCAGCCTTCAGATGGCGGGAGAATATTTGGAACGGGTAAGGGGTGCTTCTTCTTACATAGCCTTCGGCGTGTCATTGTGCATATGCAGTCCGATAGCTATTTTGCTTTTGGCAGCAGCCCAGGAAGAAAAGCTTTTATCCATAAGCGAAAACCTGGCGGCTGTCCTGGGTTTGTCCGCCCTCTTTTTGCAGATAGCAGCAGCGGTATTTATATTTATCACCAAAGGGTTTTCCCTTAACAGATACGAATTTATTGAAAAGGAAAACCTGGCTTTACAGTACGGAATAGAGTCTATGGTTTTGAGAAGAAAAGAAGCTTTTCAGCCTGCTTTTAAAATGAGCATCGCCGTCGGCGTGGTGATGATTTTGCTGGCTTTTATTCCGTTCCTTGCCATAATCATAATGTCCCGGACTGAATTTGCCACGGCGCTGAGCCTGTGCTTTCTGCTGCTTGTGGTCAGCTGTGCGGTATTTATGTTTGTAAAAAGCGGTATGATATATTCCAGCTTTGACAAACTTTTGCAGCAGGGGGATTACAGTATGGAAAACAAGGCCAAAAGCAAAAAACTGGAAGGTTTTGTGGGGGCGTACTGGTGTGTTGTCACGGCGATATTTCTTGCTGTCAGCTTTATAAACAACAGCTGGCGGATAAGCTGGGTGATATGGCCTGTTGCAGCCGTGGCATTTGCCGCAATATATACATTTCTCCACCGGTATATAAAAGGCAAATAAAATTAAGCGGATATAAAAATAAAACCTGCTTTATATCGTAAATACGGTATAAAGCAGGTTTTGCTTTTGTATATAATTTTTACAGCAGATTGCCGGGAAGACTGCTGTCCACTGTGGAAATCGGTATGGTCATTTCTTCCAGTACCTCCAGCAACACCCTTACAGTGTCCAGTGAAGTGAACACCTGCAGGTTGTTCTGGATGGCGCTCTGGCGTATTGCAATTCCGTCCCGGTCGCCTTTGTCGGAGGATACAGGGCGTGTATTTATCACATAGCTTATGCGGCCGGAATGTATAAGGTCGATGATTTCACGGCTGCCTTCGCTGATTTTCTTTCTGGAACGGGTTCGTATGCCGTTTGCTTTCAGGAAAGCGGCTGTGCCCATGGTAGCCTCAATTCCAAATCCCATGTCGTAAAATCTTTTTATAAGCGGCAGGGCTTCCTGTTTGTCCTCGTCGGCAATGGTAACAAAAACGGCACCGTATATGGGCATTTTTACTCCGGATGCCACAAGAGCTTTGTACATTGCCCTGTGCAGTTTCCTGTCATATCCTATGGCTTCACCGGTGGATTTCATCTCCGGTGACAGGTAAACATCCATACCCTTGAGCTTTGAGAAGGAAAATGCCGGTGCTTTTACATAGTAGCGCCTTTTTTCTTTGGGGTATATGGTGTTTATACCCTGCCGTGGCAGGTTTTCACCCAGCATTACCAATGTGGCTATATCAGCCAGGCTGTAGCCGGTCGCCTTTGACAGGAGGGGAACAGTCCTGGAAGAACGGGGGTTGACTTCTATAATATATACATTCTCGTCTTTGTCCACGATAAACTGTATGTTGTACAGTCCTATAATGCCTATTCCAAGACCCAGCATACGGGTGTAATTGATTATGGTGTCTTTTACCTTGTCTGAAAGGCTGTAGCTGGGGTATACGCTTATAGAGTCGCCGGAATGGACGCCGGTTCTTTCCACCAGTTCCATAATTCCGGGAATGAATACATTTTCACCGTCACACACTGCGTCAACTTCCACTTCCTTGCCCATGATGTATTTGTCCACAAGGACAGGCTTGTCCACATCTATGTCAACTGCGTTTTGCAGATAGTGGATAAGGGTGGCTTCATCGGCGACAATCTGCATGGCCCTGCCGCCCAGTACATAGCTGGGCCTTACAAGCACCGGGAAGCCCAGCCGGCGGGCGGCTTCCACGCCTTCCTGAACACTTGTGACGGCTTTGCCTTTCGGCTGCGGAATATTCAGGTCAAGCAGCAGCTTTTCAAAGCTGTCGCGGTTTTCGGCTTTCCGTATTGCTTCGCAGTCGGTGCCGATAATCTTTACACCTCTGTCCCGCAGGCTTTGTGCCAGGTTGATGGCGGTCTGTCCGCCAAGGGTCACTATAACACCTTCAGGTTTTTCCAGGTTGATTATATTCATCACATCTTCGGTGCACAGAGGCTCGAAATACAGTTTGTCAGAGCAGGTGTAGTCGGTGGATACTGTTTCGGGGTTGTTGTTTATTATTATCGCTTCATAGCCAAAACTTTTGATTGTCTGTACTGCGTGTACTGTGGAGTAGTCAAACTCCACACCCTGGCCTATCCTTATGGGGCCGGAGCCCAGCACAATCACTTTTTTCCTGTCAGAAACCACCGATTCGTTTTCTTCCTCGTAGGTGGAGTAAAAATAGGGGATATAACTGTCAAATTCGCTGGCGCATGTGTCTATCATCTTGTATACAGGAATTATGCCGGCCGCCTGTCTTGCCGCAAAAATTTCCTTTTCGTCTTTGTTTTGGCAGCGGGCGATAAACCTGTCGGAGAAACCCATTCTTTTGGCTTTGTAAAGTGTGTCGCTGTCCAGAGGGGAGACTTTCACAGCTTCTTCCATAGCAACCATATTGTTTATTCCGTCTATGAAAAATCTGTCTATCAGGCTGGCTGTGACTATATCTTTTACCGGCACTTTTCTGCGCAGCAGCTCTGCCACGGCAAAAATTCTGTCGTCGGTGCCGTCTTTTATATAGTCCATCAGCCGGCTGTCTGTCCACGGGTCAAATTTTGGCATGTGCAGATGATATACACCTGTTTCCAGTGACCTTACCGCTTTCAGCAGGCTTTCTTCAAAGGTGCGGCCTATGCTCATTACTTCGCCGGTGGCTTTCATCTGCGTGCCCAGGCTGTTGTCGGCGTCGATGAATTTGTCAAAGGGGAAGCGGGGCATTTTGGTAACTACATAGTCCAGCGCCGGCTCGAAAGAAGCTGGAGTGTTGGCTATCTGTATTTCATCCAGCGTCATTCCCACACCTATCTTGGCGGAAACCCTGGCTATGGGATATCCGCTGGCTTTAGAGGCCAGCGCGGAGGAACGGGAAACCCTGGGGTTTACCTCTATCAGATAATAGCTGAAAGAATTGGGGTCTAGGGCAAACTGAACATTGCAGCCACCCTCTATCTTCAGTGCGCGTATTATTTTCAGTGCGCTGTCACGCAGCATGTGGTATTCTTTGTTGGTCAAAGTCTGTGACGGACACACCACTATGGAGTCGCCGGTGTGTACCCCTACCGGGTCAAGGTTTTCCATATTGCATATGGTTATTGCAGTGTCGTTGGAGTCCCTCATAACCTCGTATTCAATTTCCTTGAAACCCTTTATACTTTTTTCAATCAGTACCTGGCTTACCGGGGACAGTTCCAGTGCGTTTTCCATAAGCTGTACAAACTGCCGGTCTTCATATGCAAAACCGCCGCCGGTACCGCCCAGGGTGAAAGCGGGACGCAGTACAACAGGATAGCCGATGTCATGGGCCACTTTCAGGCCGTCTTCGACAGTGGTGGCTATGTCAGAGGGCAGCACCGGCTCACCCAGCTGCTGGCACAGTTCCTTGAACATCTCCCTGTCTTCGGCCTTCTGTATGCTGTCAAAGGATGTACCCAGCAGTTCCACTCCGCATTCTGCAAGCACTCCTTTGCTGTGCAGTTTCATGGCAAGGTTCAGGCCGGTCTGGCCGCCTATTCCGGGCAGAATTGCGTCCGGCCTTTCCTTGCGTATAATTCTGGCGGCAAATTCCAGTGTCAGCGGTTCCATGTATACTTTGTCAGCCACTGATGTGTCTGTCATTATTGTGGCCGGGTTGGAATTGCACAGTATAACGGTGTATCCTTCCTCTTTCAGCGCCAGGCAGGCCTGGGTTCCGGCGTAGTCAAATTCGGCGGCTTGTCCGATGACAATGGGACCGGAGCCTATCACCAGAACTTTTTGTATATCTTTCCTTTTAGGCATTTTTGCTTTCCTCCAACATCTTTATAAACTGGTCGAACAGATATGCGCTGTCCTGGGGACCGGGCGCACTTTCCGGGTGATACTGAACGCAGAACACCCTTCTGGCCGGGTCTGCCACACCCTCTATGGTGTTGTCCAGCAGGTTTATATGGGTTACGGACAGACCGCTGCCTGCCAGGCTGTCGCTGTCAACTGCGTAGGAATGGTTTTGTGATGTGATTTCCAGTTTGCCTGTGACAAGGTTTTTTACCGGGTGGTTTCCGCCGCGGTGGCCGAATTTCAGTTTGTATGTCTTTGCGCCGCAGGCCAGGGATATTATCTGATGTCCCAGGCATATCCCAAATATGGGATATCTGCCTATAAGCCGTTTGATGGTGCTTATTGTGGGCGGCACATCGGTGGGGTCGCCGGGGCCGTTTGATATAAATATACCGTCGGGGGCCAGCGCCTCTATCTGCCGGACGCTTGTGTTCCACGGCACTATTGTGACGCTCACGCCCCTTCTGTTAAGGGAGCGCACTATATTTCTTTTCATGCCGCAGTCTATGGCAACCACATGATATTTTTCCTCCTCGGCAGGGCTGGTCCACATCTGTTTACAGCTTACCTTTGATACGGCGTCCAGAGGAATGGATGTGTTTTTGAGAATTTCCACCCCTTCTTCCAGTGGTGTGTCAATGGAAGTGAACAGCACTTTGCGGCTGCCCAGGTCGCGTATGGAACGGGTGAGTTTTCTTGTATCAACACCGTAAATTCCGGGTATTGAATATCTTTTCATAACCCGGTCAAGAGTTTCCTTGCAGCGGAAATTAGAGGGCTTGTCGTTGTATTGCCTTACAATAAGTCCGCCGATTGACGGTATCCGTGTTTCATAGTCATCATCTGCCATGCCGTAGTTGCCTATCAGCGGGTAGGTCATCACCACTGCCTGATAGGTGTATGACGGGTCGGACAGTATCTCCTGATAGCCGACCATAGAGGTATTGAAAACGATTTCGCACACGCTGTCGCGCAGATCGCCAAAAGCGTAACCGCAGTATTCCTCGCCGTTTTCCAGTATTATCTTTCTGTTATAATCCATTTTTTCAATCCTTCCGATTTTTATCATGCTGTTCCAGTGACGCTTTTATAAAGCCGCAGAACAAAGGGTGCGGTCTGTTTGGTCTGCTTTTGAATTCCGGGTGAAACTGAACGCCCACAAAGAAAGGATGGCCTTTGAGCTCCATCGCTTCCACCAGGCTGCCGTCAGGGGAAAGTCCGCTGGGGACAAGACCGTTTGAGCTCAGATGCGGTCTGTACCGGTTGTTCAGCTCGTAGCGGTGGCGATGACGCTCGCTTATCATATCTGTGCCGTAGCACTGTTCAAGCAGCGAGCCTTTTTCTATAGCGCAGGGATATGCGCCCAGGCGCAGGGTGCCGCCTTTGTTCACATCGTCGTTCTGACCTTCAAGGAAGTCCACCACTTTGTTTTTGCTGTCAGGGCCAAATTCGCCGGAGTTGGCGTCGGACAGCCCCAGCACATTCCTGGCAAATTCTATCACAGCAATCTGCATACCAAGGCATATTCCCAGGTATGGAATACGGTTTTTCCTGGCGTATTCAGCGGCCAGGATTTTGCCCTCAATGCCCCTGTTTCCAAAACCGCCCGGGACTATTATTCCGTCTGAATTTTCCAGCAGTTCGGCTGCATTGTCCTTTGTGATTTTTTCCGAATTGACCCAGTTCACATCTATTTTTACACCGTATTGATAGCCGGCATGCTGCATGGCCTCGGTCACTGACAGGTAGGCATCGTGCAGTTCCACATATTTGCCTACAAGGGATATGTTTATATGCTTTCTGATGTTTTTTATCTTTTCCACCATGGCTGTCCAGTCTGTCAGGTCAGGAGCCGGGGCCCGGATGTTAAGGTGTTTGCACACAATGTCGGAAAATCCGTTTTTTTCCAGGGCCAGAGGCACTTCGTACAGGTTTTGCAGTGTGATGTTTTCGATTACACATTCCGGCCGCACATTGCAGAACAACGATATTTTCTGAAATATGGATTTTTCCAGTGGTCTGTCACACCTGAGGAGTATTATGTCGGGATGTATACCCATGGACTGAAGTTCTTTTACCGAATGCTGGGTGGGTTTTGACTTGTGTTCGTCAGAGCCGGCTATATAGGGCACCAGGGTAACATGGATAAATAGGCTGTTTTCCTTTCCCGCTTCCTGGGCAACCTGACGCACCGCTTCCAGGAAAGGCTGGCTTTCAATGTCGCCTACAGTTCCGCCTATCTCCGTGATAACCACATCAGCCTGGGTCTTGCTGCCTACATTGTATATAAATTCTTTAATTTCATTGGTGATATGAGGTATTACCTGTACAGTAGAGTCAAGATATTCTCCCTTGCGTTCCTTGTTAAGCACATTCCAGTAGACCTTGCCGGTGGTAAGGTTGGAATATTTGTTCAGGTTTTCGTCGATAAACCTCTCGTAATGGCCCAGGTCCAGGTCTGTTTCGGCGCCGTCTTCGGTTACAAAAACTTCGCCGTGCTGGTATGGGCTCATGGTCCCGGGGTCAACATTTATATACGGGTCAAGCTTCTGTGAAGCCACTTTCAGCCCTTTGGCTTTCAACAGCCTTCCCAGGGAAGCAGCGGCTATGCCCTTTCCCAGTCCGGATACTACACCGCCTGTAACAAATATGTACTTAATCATTTCAGATACCTCTTTTCCTGTAAAGTTAAATATAATATCGGCCGTAACTGCCCCCAAAACAGTGTAAAAAACACGCTTTTTCAGTTTCGGGCACAAAAAAAGAGGCACCTTCTGTATCGGTGTGATACAAAAGACGCCTTTGCCTTTTTTCCGAAAAATTATACATCAAAAAAATATTGATGTCAATAGCCATTTTAAAGTAAAATTATTTTATAAATAAATGGACTTAAATTTGTCCTTATGATAAAATATTTCCATAAAAGGCAGGGGATAGGTCCCTTTGCCGTAAATAAAGGCAGGTTTTATAATGGGATATTCACAACAGGAAGTTTTGCAATATGTGGAAGAAGGCGGTATAAAGTTTATCCGCCTGGCTTTTTGTGATGTATTTGGCAGGCAGAAAAACATAACAATAATGCCGCAGGAACTGAAAAGGGCATTTGAATACGGCATAGCCATTGACGGGTCAGCCATCAGCGGTTTTGGCGACGAAACCCATTCGGATCTTCTGCTGCACCCGGAAGCAGATACGCTGATGGAGCTGCCCTGGAGGCCGGAACACGGCAAAATAGTAAGGATGTTTGCCAATATAACATATCCGGACGGCAGGCCTTTTGAATGTGATACCAGAAGACTGCTGAAAAAGGCAGTGAAAACGGCAGAGGAAAAAGGATACAGGTTTTATTTTGGGGCAGAGCGGGAATTTTATATTTTCAGGCTTGATGAAAATGCCAACCCCACCCGAATTCCTCACGACAGCGCCGGATATATGGACCGGGCCCCGGAGGATAAGGGCGAAAATATACGCAGGGAGATATGCCTGACACTGGAAATGATGGGTATCCAGCCTGAAAGCTCTCACCATGAAGAGGGCCCCGGCCAAAATGAGATAGATTTCCGTTATTCGGACCCTATTACCGCGGCAGATAATTTTATGACATTTCAGACCATTGTCAAAACAGTGGCGGACAGAAACGGTCTTTATGCCGATTTTTCACCCAAACCCCTGGAAGACAGGCGGGGCAACGGACTGCATATAAACATATCGGTAAAATCTGACGACGGAAAAGACAGAATGAACTATATGATGGCAGGAATATTGGCCAGAATAAAAGAAATGACGTTGTTTCTCAACACAGAGGAAAATTCATACAGGCGTCTGGGAAAAAGCAAAGCGCCGGGTTATATATCCTGGTCCAGCGAAAATCGTTCCCAGCTTATCAGAATACCGGCCGCTTCCGGCGAATACCGCAGGGCCGAGCTCAGGTCGGCAGACCCGGCCGCAAACCCTTATCTGGCTTTTGCCCTTGTTATCTACGCATCACTGGACGGTATAGAAAACAGCCTTCAGCTTCCGCCGGCTGCAAATTTCAACTTTTTCAGTGCCGCCAAAAGCCTGCTGGAAAACTACGAAAGGCTTCCATCCGGTCTTCAGGAGGCCAGAAAACTGGCTTTGGAAAGCAATTTTATAAAAGAATATATACCACAGCCAATCCTGGATATATACTGTGAGGAATAAAAGAAAAAAGGAGGGCGTATATGAGCCTGGAAAACCGCGGTTACAGTATGTTGCTGGTATCATCGGACAAGGCTTTTGTCACAGCCCTTACGCCCCTGTTGCCGGAATCCATGCGCAACAACATCAAGACCGCATCGGACATCAGCGCCGCAAAGCGATTGCAGACGCAGATTGGTTTTGATTTTATAATAATAAACTTTCCGTACAGCGAAGATGCAATACAGTTTGCCGTGGACGCAGGAGATCTGAAAAACAGCGTTGTGCTGTATATGGCCAGAAGCGAATTTTATGAAGATATGAACAGCAGGCTGAGTGCTTTCGGTGTTTTTACCATCGCAGTACCGACCAACCGCTATACTATGACCAGCGCGCTGAACTGGATGATTTCCGCCAGGGAAAAACTTCGCAAGCTGGAAACCCGGACAATGTCGGTACAGCGCAAGATGGAGGAAATAAGGATTGTAAACAGGGCCAAATGGCTTCTTATCAGCAAGCTGAATTACAGCGAACCCCAGGCCCACAGATATATTGAAAAAGAGGCCATGGACCAGTGTGTTTCACGCAGGCAGATAGCCGAAGATATAATAAAAAATTATTCATAATATTTATAACGCAGTGCATAAATGCCGTTTCGCGGCAGGTAAAATGCGCGGCGCAGCGTCAATTTAAAAGGAGGATTTGTATATGAACGGAAAATTTGCAGTGCTGGGCAATGCTTTTTACAGCGAAAGCTTTGACAGCGTAAAATATATTGAAAAGGGACTTTTCTGTATTGACGAAAGCGGAATGATAGAAAAGGTTTTGTGCCCCAAAGACCGGGAATACCGGCGGCAGGTGCGGCGTTATAAAGATACAGGCCGGCTGGTGGAAATGAAGCCCGAGGAAATTATGCTGCCGGGTTTTGTGGACCTGCATATACACGCCTCCCAATGGCCCCAGGCCGGCACAGCCCTGGACAGACCGCTGGAAATATGGCTGGGCGAATATACATTTCCGCTGGAAGCAAAGTACAGGGATATGGCCTTTGCCGGCAGGGTTTATGAAGACATTGTAAAAAATACTTTGGAAAACGGTACCACTACGGCAATGTATTTTGCCACAGTGGACAGGCGGCCGTCGGTGCTGCTGGCCAAAATTGCCGGGCAGGCAGGACAGAGAGCACTGGTGGGCAAGGTGGTTATGGATGACCCGGCGGCCAACCCGGATTTCTGCCGTGATGCCGACAGCCGGCAGGCTGTGTCCGAAACAGAAAAATTTATAGAAGATGTCCTGGAATTCCGGGACAGTTTCAAGCAAAAGGTATATCCGGTTATAACCCCCAGGTTTATCCCCAGCTGCACTGACCGGTGCCTGGAAAAACTGGGACGGCTGGCGCAGCAGAAAAAAATACATATACAGACCCATTGCAGTGAAAGCGACTGGGCCCATGGTTATGCCAAAGAAAGATACGGCATAAACGATGCCGCGGCTTTGGACAGGTTTGGGTTTATCAGCGATAAAACCGTTCTGGCCCATGCGCCGTTTTTGGAAGAAGAGGATGTAAAGCTGCTGGCGCAAAAGGGCACAAGCATCGCCCACAGCCCTCTGTCCAATGCCTATTTTGCCAGCGCAGTTCTGCCGCTGAAGGAATTTCATTCCAAAGGTGTGAACATCGGCCTTGCCACTGACATTTCCGGCGGATACTGCCCCAGCATGTACAGCGCTGTAAGACAGGCGGTAATATCTTCACGAATGCTCAACGAAGGTGTTGACCCCTCCCTTTCCAGGGAAAACAGGGGCAGGCCCGACAGCGCCATAACGCTGAACAACGCGTTTTACTGTGCCACCGTGGGCGGCGGAAAAGCGCTGGATCTGCCCATAGGAAAGCTGGAAAAGGGTTACGGCTTTGATGTGCAGGTTATAGATACTTCCTTTGGCTTCCCGCTTTACTACCCGGAGAAAAAACCGGAGGATCTGCTGCACAAAATACTTCTGCTGTGCGAAAGAAGCAATATAAAACAGGTCTGGGTACAGGGACAGCAGGTAAAATAAAGCAAACGCCGTTTTTACGGCGTTTTTTTATAAATTTCAATTTTGATGTGTACAAACAACTGTTTTAATGGTAATATATACATTATATTCAAGTTTTCGGAGGAAAAGATGAAGGATAAAATAATGTTTTTCGACGGGGCTTTCGGCACCTATTATTTTCGGCAGACAAAGGATTACAAACCCTGCGAGCTGGCCAACATCTATTCTCCCGATGTGGTTGTTGACATACACAGACAGTATATAAACGCCGGGGCCCAAGCGATAAAAACCAATACATTTTCCGCCAACAGCCGGATTTTCGGCCAGGAGGGCCTGCGCAACCGGATAATAAAATCCGCAATGGAAAACGCCGGCCAGGCGGTGGCTGACAGCGGCGTGCAGATATTCTGCGATATAGGATATATAAACAGCGACAGCGAGAAAACGCCGCTGGAATATATGTATATTGCCAACGAATTTCTGAAAAACGGCGGTAAGAATTTTCTTTTTGAAACCCTGGCGGAATTCCGGCCGATAGAAAAAGCATTGCAGTTTTTGAAAGAAAAGTGTCCGGACTGCACCACGGTGGCTTCCTTTGCTGTGTCCCAGGACGGATACTCCAAAAAAGGTATATATTACAAAACTTTGCTTTCCCGGGCGGAAAACTGCCCTTATGTGGATATAATAGGCCTCAACTGCCAGTGTTCGCCCAGTCATATGCGCAGCCTTATAAGGAACCTGGACAAACACACCAAACCACTGCTGGCAATGCCCAACAGTTCCTATCCGTCGGCTTTCAACGGTCACATGACTTTTGATGACAACAGCGAATATTTTGCCGACAAGATGGGCGAAATTTATTCTGCCGGCGCGGATATAATCGGCGGCTGCTGTGGTACAACACCGCGGCATATAGCCCTTGCGGTAAAGACAGTTATGGAACTGAACGGAAAAAAGGAAGAGAAAACCTTAACTTCCAAACCCGCTTTACCCAAAAATACACATCAGACAATACCTTTTATCTGCAAAAGAAAAAAAATAATAGCCGTTGAGATAGACCCGCCGATGGACAATGATATGTCCTTTTGTATAAAAGCCGGCTTCAAGCTGAAAGAAGCGGGCGTGGATGTAATCACTGTGGCGGATTCACCCCTGGCCCGCGCCAGGGCCGACAGCATAATGACAGCGGCAAAAATAAAGCGCGAGGTGGGCATCGAAACAATGCCGCACATCTCCTGCCGCGACAAAAACCGGATAGCGCTGAAAGGCGCGCTTATAGGTGCGGCATTTGAAAATATAAACAATGTATTGGCCGTAACCGGTGACCCGATAACACAGGATATTTTTGCCGGAAAGGCCGGGGTGTTTGCGTTCAATTCTTATGGGTTGATATCTTATATAAACGAGCTGAACCGGCAGACTTTTACCGCTACGCCTTTTTCTGTGGGCGCGGCACTGAATGTCAATGTATCAAATTTTGACAAGGAGCTGGAAAGAGCGCTGAAAAAAGAGCAGCTGGGCGCGCAGTATTTTCTTACCCAGCCGATTTTCAGCGACAGCGGCGCACAAAATCTTATCAAAGCGGCCGGAAAGCTGACAAAGCCGGTCCTGGCAGGACTAATGCCGCCGGCCAGCTATAAAAATGCGGTATTTCTGCACAACGAGGTCAGCGGAATAAGCATTGACCAAAGCTTTATAGACAGCCTGAAGGATAAAACCAGAGAAGAAATTGTGGAGCTGTCCACAGATTTCTGCCTGGAAAAAGCGGTAAAAGTCAAAGATTACTGTGCCGGTTTTTACCTGATGACCCCCATGAAAAGGGCAGATCTCACTGTAAGACTGACAGAAAAAATAAAAGAGGTGTTGTAATGGATATCAGCACTCTGAAAATAGACAAAAAAGAGGTTTTGCGCTATGCCGGGCACAGGGGAGATTATGTGCCGGAAAATGTGGATGCGGCGGCGGAGAAAATGTGCGGCCTGATATTGCACAGCATCAGCCCCAAAAGCCGAGTAATCCAATGCGCCTTACAGCCGACTGAAAATGGGGTAGTGCTTACCGGAAGCGGCCTGGTTTTGCAAGGTCGGGATATAAAAAATCATCTGGAAGGGTGTGGATATTGTTATGTGCTTTGCGCAACAATCGGATATCAGGCTGATATGTTTATACGCTCCATGCAGGTGCAAAGTGCGCTGGACGGCCTTATGGCGGACGCGGCGGCGACTGCGGCAATAGAAGCTTACTGCGACCTGCTGGAAAACCGGCTGAGAAACGAGCAGCAGCGGCAGGGCAGGTTTGTGACCTGGCGATACAGTCCCGGATATGGAGATTTTCCTTTTGAGCAGCAGCCCCGGGTTCTCAGTTTGCTTCAGGCAGAAAAATATACAGGTATACACTGCAACCGGGCGTGTATGATGATACCTTCCAAATCGGTGACGGCGGTGATGGGCATTGCGGAAAAAAAACCGCGGCGGTCAGCCGGTAAATGCGCCCTTTGCCCGAATAAAGGTAATTGTAACTTTTCATGCAGATAACAGGTGGTAATATGGATATATTAAATTACATTAAGGATAATATTTTGCTGTTGGACGGAGCCATGGGAACGGTTTTGCAAAACAGCAATGTGGAAACCGGAAAATATCCGGAGGCGCTTAACATAACCCACCCACAGGTGGTGTGTGATGTGCACAAAGCATATCTTGAAGCCGGCTCAAAACTGGTGCTGAGCAACACTTTCGGTGCTTCCTCCCACAAGCTGGACGGCTGTCGGTATTCCTGCGAAGAGGTGATAACAGCAGGTGTGACCAACGCCAAAAAAATGCGGGCGCAGTACGGCGCTTATGCGGCGCTGGATATCGGCCCGCTGGGACGGCTGCTGGAACCCATGGGGGATATGACATTTGAAGCTGCTTACCGGCAGTTTGCCAGACAGGTAAAAGCCGGTGCACGGGCCGGTGCCGACCTGGTGTTTATCGAAACCATGACGGACCTGTACGAGGTCAGGGCGGCGGTGCTGGCTGCAAAGGAAAACAGTAACCTGCCGGTTTTTGCCACCATGAGCTTTGAAGAAAATATGCACACCTTTGCCGGCACATCCCTCAGCGCAATGGCACTGACACTGGACGGCCTGGGTGTGGATGCCCTGGGTATAAACTGCTCGCTGGGCCCGGTGGAGATGCTGCCCATGGTAAAAGAACTGCGCCGCTGGACAGACAAACCGATAATTATCAAGCCAAACGCCGGCATGCCCTGCCTGGTGGAAGATAAGACGGTTTATAACATAACAGCACAGCAGTTCAGCGATGCAATGCTGGAAATAATGGACCTGGGCGTAAATATAGTGGGCGGCTGCTGCGGCACCACACCGCAGATGCTCCGGCGGTTTTTCCGGCAGGTAAAGGACAGGAAAAAAATCTCAAAAGAGCCAATGCCAAAAATCAGCGCAGTGTGTTCTTACGGAAAAACAGTTGTAATTGACGGCGTAAAGGTGATCGGAGAAAGGATAAACCCCACCGGCAAGGCGCTGTTCAAACAGGCGCTGGAAACCGGTGACCTTGACTATATTGCCAGACAGGCGGTGGAGCAGATGAACGCCGGCGCAGATATTTTGGATGTAAATGTGGGGCATCTGGGCATCGATGAAAAAGACATGATGGTAAAGGTGATCAAAAAAATTCAGAGCGTGTGCAGCCTGCCGCTACAGATAGACTCCTCCAACAATGATGTAATCGAGGCTGGCCTGCGTGTTTACAACGGCAAAGCCATAGTAAACAGTGTAAACGGCGAAAAACAAAAGCTGGACAGCCTGCTGCCGATAGTCAAAAAGTACGGCGCAGCTGTGCTGGGACTGACACTGGACGAAGACGGTATACCGGATACTGCACAGAAAAGGTTTGATATAGCCCAAAGGATATTACGGCGGGCGCAGGAAACCGGAATATCCAAAGAAAATGTTTTTATAGACTGTCTCACCCTTGCAGTGTCCGCACAGAAAGACGCTGCGGAACAGACTTTGCAGGCGGTGGAACTGGTAAAGAAAAATCTTGGGCTTAAAACTACCCTGGGTGTATCCAACATCTCTTTCGGTATGCCGAACAGGGAACTGCTGAACTCTGCTTTTATGACCATGGCGATGGAACGCGGCCTGGATATGCCGATAATAAACCCCAACTCCGACACAATGTCAAATGCGGTTTACGCATTCAAGCGGCTGAAAGGCCAGCAGGGGGCGGCAGAAAACTATATAGGAAGATTTGCCGGCTTTTCCGCCAAATCGTCAAAAAGCCGGGAGTATTCTCTGGAAGACTGTATATATGCAGGCTTTACAAAAGAAGCAAAAGAGGCCACAAAGCGGCTGTTGAAAACCAGGCGGCCGCTGGATATTGTGGAAAACTGTCTGATACCGGCTTTGGACAGGGTTGGCAAGGATTACGAGGCCGGCAAAGTGTTCCTCCCGCAGCTTATGCAGTCAGCCGAAGCGGCAAAAAGCGGGTTTGAAGCCATAAGCGCGGCTATAGCCTCTGACAGCAGCCGGTCTTTTGAGAAAAAAGGACCGATAGTTATTGCCACAGTAAAAGGTGATGTGCATGATATAGGTAAAAATATAGTCAAAACAATTTTGGAAAATTACGGCTACCTGGTGATAGATTTGGGTAAGGATGTGCGGCCGGAAGAAGTTGTGCAATCTGCCGCAGAAAATGGGGCAAAACTGGTCGGTCTTTCCGCACTGATGACCACCACGGTGAAAAGCATGGAACAGACTATACGGCTTTTGAAAGCCAAGGGTCTGAATGTGCCTGTTATGGTTGGCGGCGCCGTGCTGACAGAAGATTTTGCAAAGAAAATAGGCGCAGATTTTTACGCCAAAGATGCCCAGGCTTCGGTGAAAATTGCAAAGAAAATTATAGGATAAAAAACGACCGTTACCTTGTTGCAGGTAACGGTCAAATTGTTATCAGACCCATATTATTCTTTTTCAGAATAAGCCTGAGCGGATACTGCCATAAATCTGGCTATTTTGGAAAATACAGTCATA
>CALWZO010000010.1 GCA_944386045.1 uncultured Clostridia bacterium
ATTCAGGACACGCTCGGTCATAAGGATATTTCAACTACGCTCAACATCTATACCGATGTAACAAAGGAGCTGAGGAAGTCCGAATTTGAAGGTCTTGACTCCTACTTCAAAAATGAGTATAATAAAGTGTCGGTTTGACAGATTAAATTGATACGGACTTCATAGTTGGTGGATAAAAGCATTTACATCATTTACATCAATTCTTACACAAAGCCCCCACGAAACTAATCGAAAATAAAGTAAAGTAGGATTTTGAAAAAATCTGATTTGCGACTTATTTTGAACTATGTTGGGTTATAGCAAGAATTGAAACGATGTCCTAAATCGTCCCCACAATGAAACCCCTGGGCAAAGGCGACAAAGCCGAAGAGGCAAAAGCTGAAGAAGAACAGACAGCACCTGCCGCCGAAACAGCACCGGCACAGCGGACGATAGATTTTTCCAAAGTGAAGGTTGAACCGTTGTTTGAGGAATTTGTAGATTTCGAAACCTTCTCCAAATCCGACTTCCGCGCTGTAAAGGTAAAAGACTGCACAGCTGTTCCGAAGAGCAAAAAACTGCTGAAATTTGTACTGGATGACGGTTCAGGCACCGACCGCGTTATTTTAAGCGGTATTCACGAATACTACGAACCCGAAACACTGATAGGCAAAACCTGCATTGCAATCACCAACCTGCCGCCCCGCAAAATGATGGGTATTGACTCCTGCGGCATGTTGATTTCCGCGGTGAACGAATATGACGGACACGAAAGTCTTAACCTGCTTATGGTAAGCGACAGAATACCTGCCGGCGCAAAGCTGTACTGATAATTCTCAGTAGGTAAATTTAATCAATAAATAAGCTTTTTCAACAATACGGCGGCCGGAAACGGCCGCCGTATGCTTTTATCAAAGGTGATATAATGTTCAAAAATAAAATTTTTAAAGCGGCAGTAATATCTGCCATAATCGGACTTTTGCTTATACTGGCAGTGATAGTGACAGGGTCTGCATACCCGGATGTATTTTTTACTGTGGGCACCCTTACAGGGTTGATACTGGTTTTTATCAGCAATGGGCTGCTGCTTGTCAGCTGGCTGGGGTCAATAGGCAAAGATGTGAAAGATAAAAATTATCTTTCCGCTTTTCTCACTGCCTTTATGCTTTTGGTGCTGGTAATAGTCCTGCTGCGAAAGCAATAATACAATTACAAATAAAAAAGGAGAAATACTATGTTTGAAAAAATAACTGACAGAATATATGTGCAGCCGCCGCAGCCTTACACTGACCGACCAAATGTGGGACTGATTGTGGGTGATAAGTACACTTTGCTGTTCGAGGCCGGAAACTCTGAAAAAAATGTGCAGCAGATAAAAGCGGACCTTGCGGCGCAAAAACTGCCTATGCCCGATTTTGTGGCTGTTTCCCACTGGCACTGGGACCACACTTTCGGCCTGCACGCCTGGAATGCAGTGACAATAGCCGGCGGAAAAACAAACCGCCAGCTGAAAACAGTCAGCGGCTGGGAATGGGACGATAAGTCGATGAAAGCCCGTGAAGAAAGCGGAGAGGATATTGTGTTCTGCAACGAGATGATAAAGCGCGAATACCCTGACCGCAGCCTGATACAGGTAAAAAGTGCCGATATCTCCTTTGAGGACAGAATGACAGTTGACCTGGGCGGAATAACCTGCAATTTTATTCATGCAAAAGGCCCCCATGCAGACGACAGTGTAATATGCTTTATCCCGCAGGAAAAATTTGTTTTCCTGGGCGACAGCAACTCCAAAGACCTTTACGGCAAGCCGTGGAAATTTGACATAAACCATGAAGAGAACTTTTTGTCCGAAGTGGAAAAAATCCCCTATGACCGGGAGCTTGTGGACGAATATCTGTCATTGCTCAAGGGTCTGGATTTTGAAAAATGTGCCGACGGCCATATTGGTGTGATGACAAAGCAGGAACTGTTTGACAGTTTTTCAACAAAATAAGAGGCCGTCTGCAAAACTCTGTAACTGACATATTGAAGCGGACTATGCGTATTTATTCACACGCTTATTGCATTGCATTTCATATAGTGCTAAAATTGTAAAAAACGATGAGGTGACAACATGAAAAAATTATTGGTATTTTTACTCAGCACAATCGTCTTTATAAGCCTTTTTACCGCCTGTTCTTCCACCGATAACTCAGCCGGCACCGGCTCTTCCGGACTTGATGTTGAGCAAAGCAGTACGACCCAGTCAGAGTTAGAAGAACAGCCAAAGTTTTCACAAGAGCCTATAGACCCCGATGACGCTTCCGGTGACAAAAAAGCTATTGCCTGCTTTGACGGCAGCGGATTTGATTTCGAGCCGTACATAGCCGATTTGCAGGTATCACAGACAGACCTCAGCACCATGGCCGGTGCCCTTGGATTGCAAATTTTTGACCGCAATGGCTCACTGTCAGCCGGGGATTATGTCATGGACGGTTACAGCCTGATGCAGGCTGAAGGCAAATCGGTAATGCTGTTTTGCAGTGTATTCAACCGGGCAAAGGATTTCCCGTCAAAGTATATCTGCGATATACAGCAGAAAGAGACCCTTCACAGCGCACTGGAAAAAATGGGATTTGGCCCGGAGGAAATCAAATATCTGGAAAGCAAAATTGAGCTGACCATAGAGCCCTCATCCTCCGGCTGGAAAGCGGAAACCATATCTGAAAACGGCATGTACCAGCCGGGCAATTACTATCGTATTGCGGTTTACAGCAACACAGGCAACGGCCTGTATTACCAGTTTGAATTTTTCGGCACCAGCGGAAACGCAGCAGACACAGTGCTGGACAATGTGACCATTGTAAATGTCAACGGCGAAGCATGACGCGCAAAACACGCCTTCGGGCGTGTTTTTTATTTTATTTTAACCTGCGGTGTGTTATAATCTATATGTAAATCTGGAAAGGAAAATTTATATATGAGAATTATGGCAGTGGACTGGGGCGAAAGCCGCACAGGGATAGCAGTAAGCGACCCCAGCGAATTTCTGGCCAGCCCGGTGGAGATTATAAAAGAAAAAAACACGCTGAAAGCCATCGAGCGCGTGGCTCAAAAAGCCAAAGAGCTGGACGCCGGCATGATTGTGGTGGGCAACCCGATAAACATGAACGGCACCCGCGGCGAAAGGGCAGAAAAATGTGCCTTTGTACGCGATGAGCTGGAAAAGCTGACCGGGCTGGAATGCGTACTGTGGGACGAGCGCGCCAGCACCAAAACCGCAGCCGGCATGCTGACAGACAGCGGAACTTTTGGAAAAAAGCGCAAAAATGTACTGGACGCTGTGGCGGCGGTGGTCATTCTGGAAAACTATCTGCGGTGGCGCAAAAACCAGAAAAATTCAGACTGATATGATTTTGAAAATCATGCTGAACACAAGATAAAAAAGACAGGCGGATAAAACCGCCTGTCTTTTTCTGTGTAAAGGAGAAAAGGCTTACACCTGGATTTTAAGTTTAATTGCTATTGCAGTTTTGTCGTCCTGCATTTTGCTTTCGCCTATGGCAAATTCCGCTATTTTATCACATGGGGCAATGTATATATTTTCCAGCCGAGAACCGGACACACAGGCCCCGTCACTGAGCATCAGCAGGACTTCCCCTTCCGCTATATCAAAATCAAAACAGGCGGATTTTACATCTTTCAAAACCCCCAGCGGCAGACTGTCGCTGTAAATCTGCTCCACGCCGTTTTTGCCGGCTTTGAAACTGGGGCCGGCTCCGGCCTTTGCCATCTGTGCTTTGCCGCTGAAAAGGTCTATGGTCAGTATATCGGCCGATACGCTGTTTTCGCCGCTGTCTTTCAAATTCAGCGCAAGGTTGACTATATTCAAAGCGCTGGACAGTTCCACCCCTGTTTCCAGCAAGCTTTTCAGCATGGCCACGGCCGTCCGGCTGTGAGCAGCCGCGGCACTGCCTGTCCCCATTCCGTCGCATAAAATTACAAAAAGTTTATTATTATTACAAAATAACAAATAGTTATCACCATTCACTCGCTTTAACCGGCTGGAGCGAATGCCTGTTTCATAGTCAAAAAAAGTTTTTTGGCAAAAAGTATAAACATACTGATTTCCCTGCATGCTCCGGACCGGCGGCGAAAAGGCACACCCGTATACGCTTTCCAGCCTGGAGCTTATTTTTTCCAGTTCTGCCGGACCCAGCCGGTCCGAACCGGCAAAATCCATTTTGCCCGGGTCCCGGGTGCACAGACAGTAGCTGTGGTCTATTTTCATGTCGGAAAGAAAGGAGTCCATGGCGCTGGTTACAGTATAATTTACCATTGCACTGTTTTTGCTTTGGCTTATAATATCACCCACTGTTGCGGCAATGGACAAAAATGCGCTTTGCAGCAATTTCTGATTATTTTTCTGTGACTGGGCTATATATTTTTTTGTCAGGAGCATACGGTAATTATCTGAAAAAGAATTTTTGATTTTTTCCGTATTGGGGCACTGCCTGTAAAAACCCCGGTCAAATTCCTGTCTGTCGGCCCAGCGCATATTCTGCGCGTAGGACGAAAACTGGGACCGGGTGAAAGAGTATTTTTCCTGCCAGCACAAAGTGTTTTTTTCGCATTTTCTGCACACTTCGTTGGCCACAATATCCTCCAGCGCCTGCCGGTTTTCCTGCTTTTCGCTGAGTTTGGAAATGTCTATGGCACAGTTGGCCAAAAAATTCAGGCTGTTTTGCAGCTTGGTAAGATTTGCGGCCAGCTGTCGCCGGTCTTTCCGATCATACACCGATTTTGCCGGCGAAGTGGGCAGGTAAAAACGGGGCCGCAAAAAATAGATTATCAGAGCCGCGCAAACACTTGCCGACGGAAAAAAGCTGTTTATATCCGATATAAACACCATATTGGCCAGCAGTGCTCCGGCGGCACACACAGGGTATATAAATACCGACATCTTTTCCGCCATAAAACATCCGGCGGCCCACAGCGCAAAATATATCACAGCCGCCATCGCAAATCCGGTGCGGTCGCTGATGGAAAAAATTATTGCCGGCAGGGCCAAAAGGCTGAAATCAGGTTTCAGTCTTTGGGAATACAGCCAGCTTACAGCCAGGGCCGCCGCGCCGCCAAAACTGATGCTCCTGCCGTCAAACCCGGAAAGGGACAGGCTGACAGATATCAGAAGCGCCAAAAGGGACAAAGCGTCTGCAAAATCGGCAAGCCGCATATTTTTTTGTACTATTTCCCTGCCGCTGCCTACAATCTTTGCAGTGAAAAAGGAAACCGGCCCCACAAGCACCGATAAAAAAGCCGTCTGCCGCGACCGAAAAAAACTGAGGACCAGTTTGGCCGCCGACAGCGTAAAACAGGCGGAAAACAACGGCAGCGTTGAAGATTTCAAAGCATAGGACAAAACTATGTATACAGACAAAGATATGAAATACGGTATAAAAGACCGGTCAGTAATACTTCTGACAGCCATTGCCGCAACCGCGCCGGACAGGTATATATACTTGCTTGTTTTCGCACCTATATTGTCCGCCAGCACCAGCGCCAAAAAAGACAAATTTATATCCCGCCAGGACGCGCCGGCCGCTGATATGCCGCAGGCAAAAAACAGTATCCGCTTTACTGTTTCTTTAACATCCTTCTTCTGCCTTTGCCTTACACCTTTTTTAATCTCTTTCAGAACAGCTGTCATAATACCGCGCGACCTTTCATATAATTTATAATTTATATTATATTTAACGCCGTATGTTTATTTTGCCGCTTTTTGTCTGTGAAAATCAAAATATATTATCTTCTATTAACAGCATAGTTGTTGAAATACATAATAAATATATTGATTATATATATTTTTTTGTTTATAATGTATATAAGCAACAGGTCGTTTATCACACAAATTTTCAATTCGCATCACAACAGAGGTAACAGGCCATGAAAGAAAAACTTTTGAAACATTTCCGTTTGCTGTGGTTTTTGGCGCTGCTGGCGTTTGTTATTGGCGGAAGTGTCCTTTACAACGGCGACCCTTTTACAAGGATGAGGCTGAACAAAGAATCTGTAGAGTATGTGCAGGAAAATTATCCTGGAATTGCAGAAAAGGTAAAACCGACAAGTGAGGTATACACAGCCCATCATAATATGAAGCCTCTTTTCTTTGCCAACTTCTGCCATGTTGACAACAGATACATACGCTTTTCCCTGGTATATGACAGATATGGCAACCTGATAAGGGACGATTTTAAAAATGCTGTCGGCATAAGCAGTTCGATATATCAAAACCTGTCCGGCAGATACACCCAGATGGTAAAAAATCGGTTTAATAATACATTCCGAGATGGTACCGGTGCCGCCGGGTTGTCTGTGGATGACATAATGAAATCCAACAGGGGCGAAGCATATTTTGAACACAGCAACTATGACATAGAGGAAGGCTACAAGGGCCCTTATCTGGACATAAACGAAGAATATTCTGTAAATGATATGGCGTCACAGTACGGATACATATATTTTTACTTTGCGGAAGATGAACAGCAGACAGCGGAAAATCTGTACAACAGACGGCTGCAGGCCAGGGATATGCTGAAAGAAAAAAACATTTCTTTCAAAAGCTTTACCATCTGTTATGATATAAGCAGCGATGTGTATGACCTCACCTATGACGAGCTGTACAGTGACAACCTGGAGGAAATAATGGCAGAAAAGTCCGTCGGGCTGTAACGGAAGCTGCTTTTATATAAATTTCACCGGCTTTATTCTCTTACAGCGGAATTGTCAGTGAACTGTTCAACGACTATTTCTGTGACAGGCGCGGTACTGCCGGCGTTTCGCCGGATGCTGTTTTAAACTCCAACAGCGGCCATGGTACTTTTTTAGACAGCGACGCAGATATGCACGAAGGTTATAAAGGCCCTGTACCGGATGCGGCAAATGAATATGATGCCGTGGAACTGGCCGCCGAATACGGCCGGATAAGTTTTTACTTTACAGAGGATGAAGAGCATACAAAGGAAAACCTGTACAACAGATTGGTACAAAGCCGAGAATTGCTGAAAAACAGCGATGTAAAATTTTCTCTGTTTTCTGCGTCCTACCGTCTGTCCGCCGGAGTTTACAGGCTGATGCCGGAGGATTTGTTTGAAGGAGATTTAAAACAGATAGTGGAAGAAAGATATTTCAATTACTATTCTGATGAAAGTACATAAAAAATACCGCGCATACAGCGCGGTATTTTAATTTTGAATTATTTATTATGCCAGCTTGTCCAGTGCGGCTTTTACACGGGCGATGGTTTTTTCCTTGCCGATGATAGCGGCCAGTTCCACACCGCCGCCGGGGGTAAACTGTTTACCGGATACTGCCACACGCAGCGGGTACAAAAGCAAACCGTTCTTTACGCCCAGCTGTTCTATCAGCCGGAACAGCCGTGTGTGGATGTTGTCCATTGTCCAGTCTGTGATGCCTTCCAGCACCGGGAGAATTTTTTCCAGTGACTCTTTGGAATTTTCCGGATTGGTTTTCATCTTTTTGTTGGTGTACAGAGAAATGTCATATTCGGGCATTTCGTCTATGAAGTCCACCTGCTCTGACAGGTCGCTGAGCATTTCACAGCGTTTCTGCAACACCTCGCACAGCAGGTCAAAGTCACATTCGCCTTTGACAGTTTTTCTGATATAAGGCATTGCTTTTTCTTTGAACTCTTCGTGGGACAGCTCGCGGATATATTCGCCGTTGAGGAATTTCAGCTTGTTCATATCAAAAATCGCAGGGGATTTTGTGATATTTGCCGGGTCAAATATTTCGCACAGCTCTTCCAGGGTGAATTTTTCCTGTTCGGATTTCGGGCTCCAGCCCAGCAGTGCAATATAGTTCAGGATAGCTTCTTTCAAAAAGCCCATCTCTACCAGATCTTCGTAAGAAGCATCGCCGTGGCGTTTGGACAATTTATGCTGTGCATCGCGCATTACCGGCGGACAGTGCACATAGTCGGGAATTTCCCAGCCGAATGCCTGATACAGCAGGTTGTATTTAGGTGCGGAAGAAAGGTATTCGGCACCGCGGATAACAGGGTTTATCAGCATCAGGTGGTCGTCCACAACATTGGCAAAGTTATATGTGGGCATACCGTCGGCTTTCAGCAAAATCTGATCGTCCAGTGTGCTGTTTTCCACTGTAATGCGTCCGTATACCAGGTCGTCAAAATATGTTTCGCCGCCTTCGGGTATTTTCTGTCTGATAACATAAGGTACACCGGCAGCCAGCTTTTCTTCTACTTCTTCCTTGGAAAGATTGCGGCAGTGGTTGTCGTAACCGGGTATCTGTCCTGAAAGCTGTTTTATTCTGTTTACTTCTTCCAGTCTTTCTTTTGTGCAGAAGCAATAGTATGCCGCGCCTTTTTCCACCAGCATTTCAGCATATTTTTTGTATATTTCTTTTCTTTCGCTTTGCACATAGGGGCCGTAAGGGCCGCCGATATCCGGGCCTTCATCCCACAGCAGGTGAGTTTCTTTCAATGTGTTGTAAATTATTTCAACAGCGCCTTCGACCTGTCTGCTCTGGTCGGTATCCTCTATTCTCAGGATAAAGTCGCCTTTCTTTCTTCTTGCAGTCAGATAGGCGTACAGGGCTGTGCGCAGATTGCCCACATGCATATAGCCCGTCGGGCTGGGGGCAAATCTTGTTCTTGTTCTGTCTAATGCCATAGTTTTCCTCCAAGGTTTTAATTACTTATAATAATATTATTTATTTATAACTTTGTCAATTGCAAAAGGCATAAAATTGTGATATTATATATCTGTTATTTGGGTTCTGATCAGACAGAATAACTAAAAAAACTGACAAGGAGGTTACAGTTATGGAATCGAATAACACAAAGCAAAAAGTGTTCAGTGGAATCCAACCCACAGGCACCTTTACACTGGGAAATTATATAGGGGCTGTGAGAAACTGGCCTCTGCTGCAGGATGAATATGACTGTATATACAGCGTTGTAGACCAGCATGCGCTGACAGTAAGGCAGGATCCTGCCACACTGAGAAAACGCACATATGAGGCGGCAGCAATGCTGCTGGCCAGCGGAATAGACCCGGACAAAAGCCTAGTATTTATCCAGAGCCACAACCCGGTACACAGCCAGCTGTCATGGATACTGGCGTGCAACACACAGTTTGGCGAGCTGAGCAGAATGACCCAGTTCAAGGACAAAAGTGCAAAGCACCCCGACAATGTCAACGGCGGCCTGTTTACCTATCCGGTGCTGATGGCGGCGGATATCCTGGCATACAACGCGCACCAGGTACCTGTGGGTGTAGACCAGAAACAGCATGTGGAGCTGGCCAGAAACATCGCCCAGAGGTTCAACGCCAACTACGGCGAAACCTTTGTGATGCCCGAGGCACTGATACCCAAAGTGGGCGCCAAAATAATGAGCCTGCAGGAACCCACAAAGAAAATGAGCAAATCTGACGAAAACCCCAACGCGTTTATACTTTTGCTGGACGATGAGGCCGCCATCATGCGCAAATTCAAACGCGCGGTTACAGACAGCGACGGTGTTGTGAAATATGATGTGGAAAACAAGCCCGGCGTTTCAAACCTGATGGGCATATACAATGTGTTCACCGGCAAAAGCTTTGAAGAAATTGAAAAAGAATTTGACGGTGCCGGATACGGCGTGCTGAAAGAGGCTGTGGGCAGCTGTGTATACCAGACGCTGAAGCCTGTCCAGGACAGATACAACGCCATACTGTCCGACAAAGCCTACCTGGAAAAAGTTCTGAAAGAAGGCAGTGAAAAGGCAATAGCCTATTCCCAGCGACTGCTGAACAAGGTTTACCGCAAGGTTGGATTTGTACAGTTCAAATAAACATATTAAGGCCGGCAGATTTTCTGCCGGCTTTATTGTTCTATTTACAGACATCAGAATATTATATAATAAAATATGTCATTTTTATTATACATAATGTCATATTTTGTAGTTTTATATCTTTTTGTATACAGTTTAACATCTGAAAAGCATATAAAAACAGCCGCCGGACAGCGGCTGTTTTGTTTTATCTGTTTTTGTACATTTCCCGGTAATATTTCTGATAGTCTCCGCTGGTGACATTTTTCATCCAGTCTTCGTTTTCCAGATACCAGTTGATTGTCAGGACTATGCCTTTTTCAAAAGGCGTTTCCGGGTACCAGCCCAGGTCCCTTTTGATTTTTTCCGGGTCAATTCCGTAACGGCGGTCGTGGCCTTTTCTGTCTTCCACATGTTTTATCAGGCTTTCGTTTATTTCGCTGCTCACCTTGTCGTGGAGTATCTCTATGATTTTCTTTACTATAAAGATATTGGGTCTTTCATTGTGACCGCCCACATTGTACACTTCGCCCAGCTTGCCGGAGGTGCACACCATATCAATGGCTTTGCAGTGATCCTCCACATACAGCCAGTCGCGCACCTGCATACCGTCGCCGTACACCGGCAGATGCTTGCCGGTTTTGGCGTTGTTGATCATCAGCGGTATCAGCTTTTCGGGGAACTGATACGGGCCGTAGTTGTTGGAGCAGCGGGTGATGTTCACCGGCATTTTGTATGTATCGCCATAAGCCTTTACAAACAGGTCTGCCGCAGCTTTGGAAGAAGAATAAGGACTGTGGGGGTCCAGGGGTGTGGTTTCCATAAAATAGCCTGTTTCGCCCAGGGAGCCGTAAACCTCATCGGTGGAAACCTGCAGATATTTTGCGCCTTCTTTCCATACGCCGTCCTTTTCCCAGGCGGCTTTTGCGCAGTTGAGCAGGTTCACTGTGCCCAGCACATTGGTTTTGGCAAATATCTCCGGTTCGGCTATGCTTCTGTCCACATGGCTTTCTGCCGCAAAGTTGATTACATAATCAAAGTCGTATTTTTCAAACAAAGCTGTGACAGCTTCCTTATCGCAGATGTCCCCCTGCACAAATATATGACGGGGGTCGTTTTCCACACTTTTCAGGTTTTCCAGGTTGCCGGCATAGGTCAGTTTATCCAGGTTTACTATCTGTATGTCATCATGCTTTTTCAGCATATAGATGACAAAGTTTGAACCGATAAAACCGGCACCGCCGGTTACAAGATATTTTTTCATATATTTTCTCCGTTAGTTCTGATTTTCAAAATAGGCTTTCAAAGCCTGCTGCCACGGGCGCATTTCGTCCCCTACAGTCATTCTCAGCATCATGTTATCCAACGCCGAATAGGCCGGGCGTTTGGTCGGCGTGGGAAATTCATCACTGGTACAGGGTTTCATATCAGCATTTACACCTGCCAGCTTTACAATTTCGCAGGCAAATTCGTACCAGGTGCATTCTCCGTTACCGGTGCAATGATATACGCCATATTCTTCGCTGTCTGCAATTTTCAGTATATGGTGGGACAGGTCGGCCGCGTTTGTGGGATTGCCGTGCTGGTCATTTACAACGCTGGCACCGCCGCGCTCATTTGCCAGGCGCAGCATTGTTTTGACAAAGTTTTTGCCGTTGTAACCATACAGCCAGGCTGTGCGCACAATAAAGCTTTTGGGACAGAACTGTCTTACATACTCTTCGCCGGCGTATTTGGTCTTGCCGTACACTGATACGGGACGCGGCATATCATATTCGGTGCGGGGAGTTGGCTCGTCACCGGCAAACACATAGTCGGTGGACACATGCACCAACTTTGCGCCTGCGCTGTTACAGGCTATGGCCAGGTTCCTGGCACCCAGGGCGTTTACCTTGAATGCGTCTTCCCTGTTGGTTTCGCAACCGTCCACATTGGTGTAAGCGGCGCAGTTGATGACAACATCCGGCCTGTTTTCCGAAATATATCTTTCGCAGGCTGATTTATCTGTAATGTCCAGTTCCTTTACATCCCGCAAAAACAGCTGTGCGCCTGCAAAGCTGTCCGGTATCGGGCCCAGTTCGGTATGGCCCCTTTGCAGGTCAGTTATAATCTGGCTGGCCAGCATTCCGCCGGCTCCTGTAATGAGTATCTTCATACAATCACCTTAATATCTCAGTTTGTCTTCCGCCACCTTATGCAGGTGTTTTCCGTAGGGGCTTTTGCCGTATTTTTCGGCGCTGGCCAGCAGCTGGTCTTTGGTTATCCAGCCGTTTTTGTATGCTATTTCCTCCGGAGCAGAAATTTTGATGCCCTGGCGTTTTTCCACCGTCTGTACAAAGTTTGCAGCCTCCACCAGGCTGTCCATTGTGCCGGTATCCAGCCAGGCAAAACCGCGGCCCAGCAGCTTTACATCCAGCCTGCCTTTGTTCAGATAAATTTCGTTAAGGGTGGTGATTTCCAGCTCTCCCCTTGCAGAAGGCTTTACCTGTTTGGCATATTCCACCACATCCTTGTCATAGAAATACAGGCCTGTGATAGCGTAATTGCTTTTTGGGTTTTCCGGCTTTTCCTCTACGGAAATAACCTTGCCGTTTTCGTCAAACTCCACTATGCCAAAGCGTTCCGGGTCATCCACATGGTAACCGAAAACAGTGGCGCGACCGTTTTGGGCATTTTGCGCCGCCTGTTTGAGTATAGTGGAAAAACCGGCGCCGTAGAAAATGTTATCTCCCAGCACCATGGCGCAGGCATCGTCGCCTATAAACTCTTCACCCAGCAGGAAAGCCTGTGCCAGGCCGTCAGGGCTGGGCTGAACCTTGTAAGACAGGCTGATGCCGAAATGGCTGCCGTCTCCCAGCAGTTCTTTGAAACGCGGTGTGTCTGACGGTGTTGATATAATAAGTATATCCTTTATGCCCGCCAGCATAAGGGTGGACAGCGGATAGTAGATCATCGGTTTGTCATACACCGGCAAAAGTTGTTTTGATGTTACCATGGTCAGCGGATACAGCCTGGTTCCGGCTCCGCCCGCCAGAATTATACCTTTCATATTTATCTCCTTTTATTTCAGCTTAAAGCCCCATTTTCTGAAATATATAAACATGGACTTTAATTGTATCAAAAACTGTCGTTTGCTGCTGGCCGTTTCCCTGTGCCAAAAGTGCACCACGCTGGCCGACGGCGCATAATAGGCCTGTCCGTACTGTTTGGCCTTCATGGTTATGTCCGCATCTTCAAAGTACAGAAAATAATCCTCGTCAAAACCGCCGATTTTTTTCATAACATCGGTGCGTATCACAAAAAAACATCCCGTGCAGAAATCCACCGGGAACCGCCGGTCCTGGTCGGCGTCTTTCATAAGATAATCATCTTCGATTTTCTGAAGAAATTTAAAATGTATTCTCCTGCTTATCAGCGACAAAAACCCCGGTTTTTTCTTTGCAATGTACTGTATACTGCCGTCCGGGTGCAGCACCTTGGGGCATGCAATGGACACATCCGGGTTTTCGTCCATAAACCGGCAAAGACTGTCTACCGTATCCCGGTTAATCAGTATATCGGGGTTTATCACAAAGTGATATTTTGAATTTATCTTATCCAGCACCCGGTTGTGGGCCTTGCCAAAACCGGCATTGTATCCCATGTTGATATAATTTGCGTCAAAATGCTCTTCCAGCATCCGTCCGATATTTTCGCGGCTGGCATTATCAATGATGTACAGGTCCATATCACCGGCAAAAGTTTTTACGCTTTCCACCGTCTTATAGGCGTCATCCGGCTTGTTATACACCACAATGCTGCCCGAAATATTATAATCTCTCATTATATCTCCAAAAAACAATTTTTCGCATATATATAGTTATTTTACTATTTTTATCAGATTTTATCAATATTAAATATGCTTTTCTATATAATATAGTTTATTTTCTGTAAAAGTTGTGTTAACATTGATATTAAGCTATTTCGCAAACACAATACAGTTTACAAAAAAGGAGCTTTATATGAATTCGCATATAAGAAAGCGTTCAAGAAACATTATTTTTTCCAATATGGGGACATTTGCCCTGGTAGCCGTCGTAGAAACTGTCATCAATCAGTTTTTTCTGCGCTATGACATTGAAAATTTCTTTTTGTCGGCTGTTTTGTCGCTGATATACACCGTTGTGGGAATGGGCATAAGCTGCTTTTATTTCCGTGCATACAACAGAGGCAAACCAAAAGCCGCCGATGTGTTTTTCCTGTTTACAGAAAAGTCTGACAAAACAAAGCTGCTGCTGATTATACTGATACAGTATGCCCTGTCATCTGTTGTCCGGATTGCGGCCGACCGGATTGCGTTTATGGGGCCGCTGATGCTTTTTGCTGCGGCTGTCGTGTCTGTGCTGTCGGGCTCGCTTATACAGATGCTGCCGTTTTTGTACATAGCTAATCCAACCTATCCAACGGCATTTTATTTCAGCGCCCTGTCAAGATACCTACTGCCGGAGGTTATGCGATATATATTTTTCGTGTTAGTTACCGGCATACCACGGGGTATACTGCTGATCATAGCATCAGTTTTCCTGGCATTTTTGCCGGTAATAGGCCTCCTGACGGTAATTTTCCTGCTGCTTGCTTTCCGGGCATATATCGGCACGGCCTGCGCCGGGTTTATATCATCGGTAATACCTGACGAATGGTATGCCGGCACACGGAAATTTTAATTCCTGCATGGCAAAATCACCGGTTTTTAAATTCAAAATCACAAATGACATATCTGTAAATATATTATTTAGTGAAAATAAACAGATATAGTCAAATATATATATTGATTATTTATATATATTTATCTTGGCCGGTTTTGTTATAATATAGCTAAAGGAGGTGCTTTTATGAATTCTGAATTCAGAAAACGCGCAAAAGAAATTTTTTTGGCAAACATGCCCACATTCTACATTGTTTCCGTGCTGGTTTACCTTGTCAGCCTGGTTTCAGACAAGCTGTCCGAAGACAGTCTCTTTCTGTCAATAGCATTTGCAATAATATCAGCCGTTGTAACAATAGGCACATCCTGTTTTTATTTCCGCGCCTTCAACAAAGGCAAGCCGGAAATCCAAGATGTTTACTCGGTGTTTGTTGCCAACGAAAACCCCGGCAATATGATTAAAATCATATTGTTGCAGTATGTTCTCACTGTTTTGCTGCTGATATTTGCTTTTTTGATTGCTCTTGTAGGTGGATTTTTTACATTGCTGGCATTAATACTGCGGTATATTTTCAACGCATTGCTTTCTATCCTGCCGTATCTGTACATAGCCAATCCCAACTACCCGTTCAGCTATTATATGAAAGGCCTGTCGGAACATATTCTTCCCAACATAATAACTTATCTTATTTTTGCGTTTGTCACAGCCTTCCCATGGCGGCTTCTGGCGGGGCTTTTGTCCGCGGTTTTAATATTCATTCCTTTAGGGTCAATACTGATACGGATACTGACAGTTGGTGTAAATGCTTATGTATCCCTGGCCTGCGCCGGATTTATAGGGCATATTATACCCGACAAATGGTATGACGGCACACAGACTTTCTGAAAAATATATAAAATAAAAACCGCGGAAATTCCGCGGTTTTATTTTTTCATAAAAATTATTTTTCACCATTTATAAAGGCGGCTATATCATCAGTTACCTGTGAAGGGATGTGATTTGGGGTCATATATTCGCTGGTGTCAATGACGCCGGGCAAAGCCTGGGGCATAAACAGGTGATTAAGGCCTTCGTACTCTTTAAAAATTATATTGTCCCTGCCGGACAATTCATTCTGCATATACTGATAATCTTTATCGTAATATACCTGGAAATCGGCTGTACCCTGCATTATCAAAACAGGGATTTCCAGCTGGTTTTTCAGAATATCTGCCCGGTTTAAATCTTTCAGGCTGAGCCAATATGAGGCCGGCGCACCAAGTATGCTTTCGCCGGTGTCCGCTGTCAGTGACTTAACCTGCTGTACAGCGGCCTGTATCTGCCGGGTCATCCGCTGTTTGTCCCGCCGGCTTATGTCTGTCATCTGTTCCAGGGCCGCTATGTTCTGGTCCAGTATTATGTCCTCCAGGCCTCTGATGCTTCCGGCCATCATAACAATACCTTTTACATCATTGTCCAGCGCAATTTTCGCCGCGCTCATACCGCCCTGACTGTGTCCGATAATATACACATCATCGCTGACATTTTCTTTTGCCCAGTCTATCCGTGCATATATGTCGTCCATATATTCATTGTAGATTGTCAGTGTTTCTTCCGCCGCCATATCCTGGAACTGGAAAAATCTTTTGTTTACCCTTACGCTGGCAATGCCTTTTTCAGCCAGCCGGTGTGCGATCTCCATAAACGGCCGGTTGGGGCCGATTGTTTCATTGAAATCCGTCTGTCCGGAACCCTGCACCAGCAACGCCACAGGGTAGCTGTCCGCGCCTTTTGGCATGGTGAGTATGCCTTTAAGGCCCATTTCACCCACCGTTATCTCCGTTTCAGTGTAGCTGTCGGTGCTTTGGGGCTGATATTCTTCCAGCTGGGCGGTATTCAGCCACAGGCCGGCCAGCTTACCCTCTGCATCGTAGGACAGGGTGAGAGCCACACCGCCGTTTTCACACTTCAGCTTCACCAGCACCACTGCAACGCCATCGGTGTCGGAATACTCCATTGAATGTACCGACTGATACCGGCCTGTGGCCTGGGTCATCTGCCGCCATGCCCGGCTGAGGGTCCGGCTGTCCAGCTGGCCTTTTATCTCGGGCCGGAACTCTTCGACCAAGGCGTCATATTCGCCGTCTGTAAGCATCTGCGTGTGTTTTTGGGCCAAAGTCATTGCCTGCTGCCGGTCCAGTGCCTGCCGCCGCGGCTGCTGCGTTGAACAGGCTGACAACAGCAAGGTCAAAGACAATGCCAAAGCCAAAAATTTAATTATCTTTTTCATTCTGATGTTTCTCCTTTTTAAATTCAATATAAGAATATACCATAGGTATTATAACCAGGGGGCCCAGGAGTACAAAGGTTACTATCAGCATACCTGTTTCCCCTATAAGGTCTGCCGGCAAAAAGCCCATCAGCATAAACAGCACACCGCACACCACCCAAATGGGAGCCGCCATCCTGTGGGTTTTGTTCCACACATTTTCGCTGGCCAGCGTCCAGGGCGTTCTTATGCCGAAAGAATAATTGTGCTTGCATTTGGGCAGATAGTTGCCTATCAGTGCAAACATAAGCCCCAGCATTGGCATTATCCGCATGTTTATGTTAAAAGCGTCCGGGTCAAGGGTGAGGATTACTGTTATAACCAGCGTGCTCATGAAAAAAAGAGTAAAAAATATTCGGAAAATATTATAAACTTTGGCAAATCTTTTGTAATTTTCACTGCGCGGGTCTATCTTTGCTAAAATTACAAACAAAGCATTTACCGCAACTGCAATGCCCCACAGGAAAAATATCATATTTTTGCTGCCGTAACCGTCAACCTGGCCTTTGAAATTCCAGTGTATCGGTATTGTCCGCGGCAAGCGCGGATATACAGCCAAAAGACCGGCCAATGACACGCCCAGCAAAATGAGTATGATAATATTAGTCTTTTTATTGTTATTCATTTTTATCCTCCAAAAACGAAACTATCCAGGACATAATATCCTCCATGACAGAGGTGTTTATTTCATAATAAATATATGTACCCTTCTTTTCGTCGCTGACCAGCTGCGCTTTTTTCAAAATTGAAAGATGATGGGACAGCGTTGCACCAGTCATTTCAAAATGCCGCCCTATCTCCCCGGCAGACATCGGCCCGCCTTTCAGCAGTTCCAGTATCTTTCGCCTGTTGGGGTCCGACAGGGCTTTAATTGTATCCTGCAGCATTCAATCAGCTCCTTTTGAATTATATTTAGACTTTCATCTAAATATATTATATTGCAGCAATATATCAATGTCAATAATGTTTAGAAATTTATCTAAATATTTCACAAATAAAAAACGGACCTTTTGTAGGTCCGTTTTGTTTTTATTGCATCAATAAGCGGTGTAGCCAATGTTCATATCCACCGCGCCGCCTATACCGGCGCAGGTACCGCTGCCTGTGTACTGCCATATATCATAACGATAAGCAAAATCTGTGGAAGATGCGTAGTGAGCAACCCAGATATGGTAAGAAGAAATCTGGGAGTAATCCAGCTGGTTGTAGAACCAGGATTTGCTGGCGTATATACCGGCTTTGTATCCGGCATTGCGCACAGTTTCGCAGAAGGCCTTGGCAATTGTTGTACGGTGAGATTTGCTCAGACCGTCAGCACGGCCGGTGCGGTTGGAGGTAGAGTACTCTGTATCAAAGAATATGGGGTAAGCCAGGTTATAACCTTTTACCGCCTCGATACACATTGACGCTTCCTCAACGGCTTCCTGTGTGGTGATAGCCTGGGAGAATACATATACGCCAACTTTTATGCCGGCGGCTGTTGCTCCCCGTATATTCTGTCTGAAGTACGGGTCTTCAACCAGTACACCTGTGCCGTATCCGCGATAGCCGACACGGATAATGGCAAATTCTATGCCTGCATTTTTAACAGCTTTCCAGTCGATATTACCCTGATATTTGGAAACATCTATGCCTATGCGGCTGCCCATTTTGCCGTCTTTGTCAAAGTAATATGTAATACCCTGTATAACCTGTGTGCCGGTTACTTTGTTTCCGTTTTTGTCAAAATAATATTTGGAACCGCTTAAAGTCTGCCAGCCGTAATAAACCGTAACCTTTTCAATCTTGGTATCTTTGATCTCTATTTTTTCCAAAGACAGGTCATTGTTTATCAGGTTGCCTGCATCGTCAAACAGCTTTACTTCCACTTTTTCTGTCTCCGGCTGTGAAACAGAGCCTGAAGATGAACTGCTGCCGGATGATGAAGTTGATGAGCCGGATGAAGTTGAACCGGAAGATGATGAAGATGAAGATGATGATGACGATGAAGAAGAAGTTGAAGAGGATGAAGACCGGGGCACTGAAGATGACTGTGATGAAGACTGTGATACGCTTTCAGAAGAAGACCGTACAGAATTTTCACTGGAAGAGCTGCTTGTAACCTGCTCTCCTTCGTCAGTCAGCGGCAGTATATTCAATATTTCCGGATTGTAAGCATGAGCCCTTATGGAGAAAACACTCAGCAGGTTTACAGCTGCTGCTTTCGGCTGCAGCTTATATGCGCCTGACAGATATCCCTGTGAATCGTATACCGGATACAGGCCGCTGGAAGAGCCGTCTTTGTTTTTAATGGTTCCGTCCCGTGAAAGTATCGGCTTGTATTTGTATGTGATGACCTCTACTTCCTTTTCCACAACCTTGCTGGAAGAAGCTACATATTCCACTGTATCCTGAACAGTGGCAGGAGGTGTGGTGGGCTTGGTATCATTGTAGCCGGCGTCCTCTTTGGAGGCGTCAACCTCGCTGTCGTCTTTTACTATGTCAGAAACATCCACCTTTTCATAGGCGACTTTCTTTTCAACCTTGCATTCAATGGCCTCTTCCGGCATTATGTATCCGTCCATGGGCTCTATTGAAACAAGATACTGACCGCTGGCCAGCTTTGTCAGTTTCAGAAAACCGTCGTTTACAGTCCAGGTTTTGTTGTATCCGTTGGATTTGCCTTTGATTGTCAGTTTGAACTCCGGACCGACAATCAGTTCGCCGTTTTCGTCCACTATCTGGACTTCCAGGTCTTCTTCAACGGAAGAAGGCTTTAATGTAACCTTTACAGGGCCTTCCTGTGAAGATGAGGAAGCCTGAGAAGATGACCGCGGCTTTGATGACGGTGCAATGATGCTGGATATCAAACTGCTGGAGTCCGAAATGTTGCTTTTTGATATGGCGCTTACGCCCAAAGCAATACAGACCGGTACAGAAATCAGCAAAACCAGGCTGGCAATTTTTTGATATATATTAAAATTATCAAAACTGTTTTTCAAATTGTTAAATGCTAATTTCAATTTTTTCCTCCTGTTTTTCCTTTTTCAAGCAAAATAAAGCTAACTGCTTTACATTGTACAACATTTTTTTCAGAATTTCCACATATAAAGCAATTTTTTCACAGGAAATTTATTGAAAAATCAATTTTTGACAGTTTTAGCCGTCAAAATTTTTTACCGGAGTATATTTGCCTGTGTTTATGTTGATATAGCCTTCAAAATATCTGTTGTCTGTGTTTTTCACAAAACCGTACATATGCAGATTTTCCCCGGACAGCCACATATTTACCGGCACCAGGCCGAAGCTGCTCATCAAGACATCCACGCCTGTGTCATACTCTTTTATCAGCCTGCCGTAAGCATCAAAAAATCCCACTTTATATGTGCCGTCCATACGCCATTCGTCCAGCATTATATCTTCCCTTTCCCTGCTGACCTGGGCATATACAGCTATATATGTATAGTCCTGGGGGTCGCGTCTGGCGGCCACCAGCCAGCGGGCTTTTTTATCACCGTCCACATAATTGCCGAAAGAATATTTGTCCGCCAGGCAAAATTCCGGCCCTTCCTCTTCCATATCTGTGGTAAACACCTTGAAATTATCTCTCTTCAGAACATATATATCGCCGTTGGAGAAAAAGCCCACATCGCTGCCACCGCCGTACATGCCGCCGATGTAGTCGATGTATTTCATCTGCTTGGTGCGGTTATTCACCAGCAATATGTTGCTGTATGATATATCTCCTCCGCCTGAATGGCAGGCCGAATAGAGGGCATAATTTCCGTCTGGACTGTCTGTAAGTTTATACCGGTCTTCCAGCATCCATTCGCTGACTGAATAATTGCTGTCAGCGGTGCCGCTGTTGAAGTCAAAGGTTACTTTCTGGCCTGTGTAGTTACATTCCATGGTTATTTCACCATCACGGATTGAATACACCCGGTAATTGCTTTTCCAGCCTCCGTCATAGGCAAAACCCGGATTAAGGTCCACATCGCTGTAAACTTTTCTGGTTTTTCCGTCCTGCTGACTTACCGCCATCAGGTAATATTCACGCTGGCCGTCGGCAGGGCGGCTGCGGTAAACTTTGTACACAGTCAGCCTGCCATTGTCCCACACACTGTCTGTCACAATGGCATCATTGGTGATTTCCGCGGTTTCTGTATTCAGGCAATAGCCCCGCCCGCAGTGAATCAATGTCTGCTCTTCATTCAGAAAAATCAAACCTGTATCCACACATGATATGACGGAAACATTATATCTGCTGGTGTCAGATGGCCTATTTGATATTATTAAACTGCTTGCACTGTCCGGCCCGTTTACGACAACCCTGTTTATATATCCGCCGTCAAGGTCATAAAAGGCTATGCCCTTTTCGTTTTCGGTATAATAGGCAAAGGCATACCTGCCATCACCTCTGGTACATGAGGGCACAATCCGCCCCACCCCCAGCACAGACAGGTCAAATTCCACCGGCTGTTTTTCCAGACTATAGATATCCAGCACTGTCACCTGTTGTCCGTTGACCAGTGTTATAAAACTGTCTGTGACATCCATGGTGCTGCCAAAGGCTCCTTTTAAATTGATATATTCTGCCTGCTCACTGCCCGGCAGGCCCTCTTCAAAATACTGATATTCCAGGCCGGCGGCCACCGGGAAAAAGACAGTGTTGTTTTCGTTTGACAATTTCAGCTCAAAATACACGCTGTCATTGTCACCTTTTGAGATATTTTCCAGGCTTATATCAATATTACAGTATTCCAGTGTTTTAAGCGCCTGGGGCAAATACACATCCTCCGGGGTGAGCCGGGATATCTCTTCTTCCAGCTCCTCCAGCGCCTGCTGCGGCAGGACAAAATATCCGGTGTTGGATTTTTCCGGTATCTGCACTTCCGATACACCTTGTGAAGAAGGCGTATTTGGTGTACAGCCCACGGCCAGGAATAGCAAAACTGTCAAAACCAGTGTCAAAATCTTTTTCATGCTGCCAACCTCCGTTTCTTTAATTACATTATAAACCTTTTTCACATTTCAAACATCTGTCAATATATCCAAAATAAAAACGACTGTATCTGTGAAAACAACAAAAAAGAGACCTTGCGGTCTCTTTAATTTACAAAATATTATTTTGTTTCTTCTGCCTTGGTATCTGTTGCAATTTCTTTCACACTTGTTATCAGGCCGGCCAGGTTCTGTATCTCGCTGGGGATGATAATCTTTGTGGCTTTGCCGTCGGATACCTTTGCCAGGGTTTCCAGGCTGCGCAGGGTAAGGACCTTCTGTGTGGGGTCCGCCTCATTGAGCATTTTAATGGATTCGGCCATAGCTCTCTGAACTGTGAGAATAGCTTCGGCTTCACCTTCAGCCTCTCTGATTTTCTGCTCTTTTACGGCGTCAGCGCGCAGTATTGCAGATTCTTTTTCACCCTCTGCCACCAGTATCTGGCTGCGCTTTTCACCTTCGGCACGCAGTATGCTTTCACGCCTCTGGCGCTCGGCTTTCATCTGTTTTTCCATGGCGTCCTGAATTTCCCGCGGAGGAATGATGTTTTTCAGCTCTACGCGGTTGATTTTGATACCCCACAGGTCAGTGGCTTCATCCAGTGATGCTGTGATTTTTGTATTTATAACATCACGGCTGGTCAGTGTGTGGTCCAGCTCCAGATCACCGATGATATTACGCAGTGTGGTGGCTGTCAGGTTTTCGATGGCGCTGATAGGTCTTTCCACGCCGTAGGCATACAGTTTTGAGTCTGTAATCTGGAAAAACACAACAGTGTCTATCTGCATTGTTACATTATCGCGGGTGATAACCGGCTGCGGCGCAAAGTCCACAACCTGCTCTTTCAGGCTGACACGCTTTGCAATGCGGTCGATAAACGGCACTTTGATGTGCAGGCCGGCGTTCCATGTGGTGCTGTAAACACCCAGGCGCTCTACCACAAACTGTGTGGCCTGCGGCACAATGATGATGTTTGTTGCTACAAGTATGAGTACAAGGACCAATAAAATCAAACCAGGTATCATAGCAAAATCTCCTTTTCCAATCAAATATAAGTTAATTATTGTATAATAAACGCACAGCGCTTATTTTTTAAACTTTTACTGTCACCGGTTCCACCGTAAGGGTTACGCCGTTTATTGCCAGCACCTTTGCCTGCCGGCCTTTTTTCAGCGGTACCCGGCTCTGGGCCATCCAGGTAAGTCCGCCCACAGACACCCTGCCTTTGTTTTCCTCGGTTATATCCCGCACCACAGTGCACTCTTTGCCGATAATCATATCGGCGTTTGTGGGAGTGGGTTTTTTATCCAGTATTTTTCTGGACAGGGGGCGGCTGACAGCAAGGCTTACACCGCTGACCGCACAAAATACCCGCAGCTGTATCAGTATGTTCTGCGTGATAAAGCTGACACCGAAGGCAAACAGGCTGCCCACAATAAACCAGATGCAGACCAATGTTACAGTGTTTATTTCAATTATGGCCAGAATAACCGCCAGTATCAACCAGATGTATGTAAAACTGATACCGAAAAACATAATTTTCTCCTTTATTCTGATTTATTTTAGTGTATAATTATATTATACTATCTATAATTTATCTTTGCAAATATTCTATGGGGAGGCAATGTATGAAAAAGCTTGTTTTACCTGTTGTTTTGCTGCTTGCGCTGGCCGGTGCGGCTTTCGCCGTGGCTTACCGCAACGCCGCCGACACTGACAGCCTTCCGGCAGTAAGTGTAAACGGTGTACGGCTTTCGCCGGTGTCAGGCCGGTACAGCGCCAGCTTTGTTCCCGATGTACTGCCCCAAAGTGTGCAGGATATATTCAGCAGACAGGTTTCTTTTTCGGCGGACAGCGTACCGCCGGTCATACAGGCGGATAAAACATACTGTGAAATAACCGCCCCATGCTCCTTTAATCTTACTTTAAAGCATAATGATGATAAATCTGTGTATACATACACCGATTGTGAAATATTGGATATTCCTCTGCGCGGCGGGGCCGACGGCGAAATTATCATGGACTGGAACGGCGGCAGCCTGACATACCGTTTTGCATTGCAGACAACGGGACAGCCGTCAGTTGCGGTATCTGACAGCCGGCCGGTACAGGGAGGTCTTGTCAGTGTGGAAATAAACGGCCTGTTTGCCAACGATGAAATAAGCATTGACAGCCCGGTTTTCTCCCCCAGCGGAATAACACGCGACCGGCAGGGCCACAGCGCGCAGTTTTATCTGCCGGTAGCATATTATCAGCCGGCAAAACAGTATCCCATATCCGTAAAGGCCGGCGAGAAGGTTTTTGATTTTACCCTGGATGTACAGCGGTACGATTTTTCCACCATCAGCTTTACAATGGACCGGCAGACCTCCGCCCGGACGGTGGAAAGCCGGCGGGCCAACAACGAATACCGACAGCTGATACATCCGCTGTACTATACCAAAGAAGAAACCGTCTACTGGGACGGCAGTATGATAAAACCGGTGCAGGAAACCAGAATTTCTTCCGAATTCGGGCAGATAAGGTACATCAACAACTCCACCGTACCCGAAAGGCACAGCGGTATTGACTATGCCGCACCCCTGGGCACGCCCGTATACGCACCGGCGGCCGGCAAGGTGGATTTTGCCGGATTTTTGCAGCTGTCCGGCAACACTGTGGTGATAGATCACGGCCTGGGTGTAAAAAGCTATTTCTTCCACATGGATGATGTGTCGGTGTCGGCCGGGGATGTGGTGCGGCAGCAGCAGCTTATCGGCCATGTGGGCACCACCGGCTACTCCACAGGGCCTCACCTGCATTTTCAGGTAAGCATTGAAAATCAACCGGTAAATCCGGAATTATTATATAAATAACAGGAGATTTCAGTTTTATGAGTGATTTTAACACAACTATCAGACAGCTGGCAGAAAGGCACAGAAGCTTTTACATATACCGGCAGTCAATGATAGAAGACAACATCCGGGCGCTGAAAAGCAGCTTCAAAAATGCGCAGTTCCTCTACTCGGTCAAAACAAACCCTTTTGAACCTGTTCTGAAAACAGTGGTCCGGCAGGGTCTGGGTTTTGATGCCGCCAGCCTGAACGAAGTGCTGATGGGCGAAAAGCTGGGGCTGGCCAGGGATAAAATATACTACTCTGCCCCGGGCAAAACCAGGGATGATATTGTGGGCGCAGCCGGCAGGTCTGTAATAATAGCCGACAGCCTTAACGAGCTGGAAATGCTGCAAAGTGTGGCAAAGGAAACAGGTAAAAAACTGGATACCGGCATAAGGATAAACCCTGATTTTACCCTGGGTTCCGAAAGCGGCGTCAGCAGCAAATTCGGCATTGACTACGACATTTTAAAAGAGAATATACAGTGGATAAACAGCCTTGATATGCTGAACATAACAGGCATTCATGTACACAGCCGCAGCCAGGAGCTGAACCGGCAGACATTGACACGCTATTATGAAAACATGCTGAAACTGGCGGTTTTTGTAAAGGAAAATCTGGCGCCGGGGCTGAAATTTGTGAATATGGGCGGCGGCCTGGGTATTCCATATTCTTGCGGACAGCGGCCGCTGGATATACACGGCCTGGGCCGGGCTTTTGACGAAATGGCCGAAAAATTCCTTGAGCAGATACCGGGTGTAAAGATATTTATCGAAAGCGGCAGATATATCGTGGGAAAAGCCGGCACTTATGTGACCACCGTGCTGGACAAGAAGGTTTCCATGGGAAAAACCTATGTAATTCTGCACAATACATTAAACGGATTTATCCGCCCCAGCCTGGCCATGCTGGTGGAAGCTTACGCAAATGGTAACCTCTTCGGAAGCGAACCGCTGTACACACAGAAAGACGCTTTTGAATTTTCTGCGCCCTTTTCCGACGGACAGCCTGAACAGGTAACATTGTGCGGCAACCTGTGCACCGCAACCGATGTTGTGGCAAAGGATATCACACTGCCCGCCCTCAAACCGGGAGATATAATAACAATATCCAACGCCGGCAGTTATGCGGCGGTGCTTTCCCCCATGCAGTTTGCCTCCCTTCCTGCTCCGGCCCAGATATTTTTTACATCTGACGGACTGATAAAATAGCTTTTTGTTAACACAGTGTTCATATTTATGGCAGTAAAAATTATCATTCTGTAAAATGTGCATTTACCGCCCCGGCTCCCATTGTAATGACCGGTGCAAGGTGATAAAATTTAATTAAGGAAATTACAGAGGTGATATTTTATGTTGGACGAAATAAGAAAACAGGCCGAAGATGCGGTGGAAGAATTTTTGGAAAAATCAAAGGTGAAAGCCGGAGATGTGGTGGTGGTAGGCTGTTCATCCAGTGAAATAGGCGGCGACAATATAGGTTCCAACTCCAACCTGGAGGTGGCCCAGACAGTGTTTGAAGCCATATATTCCAAACTGAAAGAAAAGGATATTTTCCTGGCGGCACAGTGCTGCGAGCACCTGAACCGCGCTGTCATAGTGGAAAGACGGGTAGCGGAAAAGCAGGGCCTGGACGAAGTGAATGTAATACCCCAGCCCAAGGCCGGCGGCTCCTTTGCAACCACTGCTTACGCCCGATTTACCGACCCTGTTGCGGTGGAAAAAATACGCGCAGACGGCGGTATGGACATCGGCGGAACGCTGATAGGTATGCATATAAAAGAAGTAGTTGTACCGCTGCACCTCAGCTTGCGCTATATAGGCAAAGCAACCCTTAACTGCGCCAGAAGAAGGCCGAAGTTTGTAGGCGGACAAAGAGCCGTTTACAATCAGGATCTGCTGTAAATAAAAACCGAAAGGCACCTTTGCAGGTGCCTTTTTTAATGTGTGGTTTTATTTCAGGTTTTTGCCGCACTGATAAAGCTGTTCCAGCTTTTCGGCGGACTTGTTCTGCTTTCCGTAGGATGTAAAAATCCCCATATTTTCCAGATGGAGATATTTCAAAAAAGAATTTTCATACTCATAAATTGCTCCGCCGTACACATCGTCACTGCCTGATGACAGTATAAGCGCAGCTTTTTTCAAATTTTTGGGCTTGTCCAGCGCATATATGCGGTTGATTGCACACTGCAGCTGGCCTGTAAAGCTGTGGTAATATACGGGGGACGCCAGCACTATCATCTCCGCCTGTTCCAAAAGCGGATAAATCTGCTGCATATCGTCCTGCTGTACGCACCTGCCCTCTGCCCTGGTATGGCAATATTCGCAGGCAAGACAGCCGGCAATATTTTTCTGACAAACCGATATCAGCTCTACATCATGTCCGCTTTCCGCGGCACCTTTTGCAAAGGCTTTTGCCATTGCAACGGTGTTTCCGTCCGGGCGGGGGCTTCCGTTCAGTATCAAAATTTTCATATCTGTCACTCCTTATAAAATGTAACTGCAACACTTCCGCCTGCCAGCACCTCCTGCCAGCCTGTCAGGTCTGCCACTTTGGCAATGGGAGTATAGCTCCAGGAGTTTGAGCCGTAAAACATGACAATCTGATTTTTGTTGTACAGGACTATATCGCCTGCACCCGTCGTGATATACCTGTCATCGGCAGGCAGGCTGTCATTCAGCGGGCCGACCTTTTCAAAGCCGCCGTAGTCACTCATTTCTATTGTCACCGGCCCTTCTTCCAGCGTTGCAGCAAAGGCCTCGGCAGCAACACTGTCCGCCAGCGTCGCTTCAAATTCATATTCGCCTATCTTTACAGTAATGCCGTCTTTTTCCTCCGGTGCAGGCAAATTTTCCTCACCGCTGTCCGACCGGGCAAAATCTGTGGCGGAATGGGATGTGTTTGCGGTGCTGTCGGAATTCTGCTGTGTTTGTCCGCCGCAGGCCGTACAGCACAAAAGCGCCCGGAGAAAAACTGCACACAAGAAAAACCACCTGATTTTCTTCATACATTTTTACCCATATCAAAGGCCTTCTGCAAGGCAGTATGACCTGTTATATCGCCTGCGTCATTTACCCCTCCGGCAAAAACAGTTCCGGCCAGGCGGGCTTTTCCGAAACAGGCAATCCAGCCTTTGAGGCCGTTCACCGCCCTTTGTGCCGCATGCTCAGAGCCTTCGGCCGCAGTTGACAGCATATAAACATCCCTGAAGGAATAATCGCGCGCAAAAAGCGGATTGGCGCGGTCAAGGACTGTTTTCATCTGTCCGCTCATCTCGTAATAATATATGGGTGTTGCAAAAACCACCACATCCGAACTGCCAATTCTGTCGGTTATATACGACGCGTCGTCCTTTATAACACATCTTTGGGTTTTCTGACATGCAAGGCATCCTTTGCAAAAAGAAATGTTTTTATCTTTCAGGCTGATTTTTTCCACATCATGCCCGGCTGCCAATGCCCCTGATGCAAAACTGTCCGCCAGGGTTTCCGAATTGCTGCCGTTTCTCAGGCTGGTGCTGATTACCAAAACTTTTTTTGACATACTTTTACCTCCGTAAAACAGCTGACTGTTTGGTGCTTATTGTTTAATTTCATTTTAATACCTAAACCTGACTTTAGGTCAATAGTCAAATTTTATTTTTTAAATACAGCAAAAACCATTGACTTAAAGTTAAGTTTAGGTTATATAATAATTTCATATAAAATTCTGAAAAGGACAGTGATAAAATGCCAAAGATAAAACAGACCGCAGGCAGGGATTCCCTGGGGAAATTTGCCCCGGAGTTTGCCCATTTCAACGATGATATTCTTTTCGGCGAGAACTGGAACAACGATGACATCGACCTGAAAACCCGTTCCATAGTCACCGTGGTGTCCCTTATGGCCTCGGGCATAACGGATTCGTCCATCAGGTATCATCTGGAAACCGCAAAGAAAAACGGCGTTTCCAAAAAAGAAATAGCCGCCATAATCACCCACGCCGCATTTTATGCCGGCTGGCCGAAAGGCTGGGCGGTATTCAATATGGCAAAGGAAATATGGAACGAAGAAAGCGGCCAGCAGGATGAAAAAGCACAGCATGCCGCAAAGATGATATTTCCCATAGGCCGGCCCAATGATGCCTACGCACAGTATTTCACCGGCCAAAGCTATCTTGCGCCCGTTTCCCGGCAGCAGGTGGGTGTTTTCAATGTGACTTTCCGGCCCTCCTGCCGCAACAACTGGCATATTCACCATGCAAAAAGCGGCGGCGGGCAGATTTTGATCGCCGTTGCAGGAAACGGATATTACCAGGAATGGGGCAAACCGGCGCAAAAGCTGTACCCCGGCGATGTGGTAAACATTCCGGCAGGGGTAAAGCACTGGCACGGTGCGGCCAAAGACAGCTGGTTTTCACATCTGGCTGTTGAGGTACCGGGGGAGGGAACTTCCAACCAGTGGTGCGAAGCCGTAAACGATGAAGAATACCTGGCTTTGGAATAACACAAACTGCAAAAAAATCCTTAACCCGATAAAAATTTCAAAAGAAAAAGCGCGGCCCCTTGGGCTGCGCTTTTTCAATATCTTATTTCAGCTAAATACCATGGTTTTGCACTGAAAATCCGTGGTATTTTTATTACTGCCGTGTATCTTCTGCCTGTGTATCCTCCGGGACAGGCTTTGTGCTTTCTCCCCGGTAAAGGAAGCCGCATACTATGCTGGTGAGAGGTATGGTCAGGAGTATGCCCAGGCTGCCGGCAATGGCCTGCAGCAGTTCGACAAGTATCATTTCAGAGTTGAACAGCAGCAAAGGATTGCTGTTGTAGGCAGTCAGCAGCAGAGTTACCGAAAGGGATGAGCCTATATAAGCCAGTATCAGTGTGTTGGCCATTGTGCCCATTATATCTCTGCCCACAACCATTCCGCTGCGTGTTATCTGTATAGCTGTCATGTCGCCCACCTTTTCTTTAAGCTCTGCCAGTGATGATGACAGGGACATGGAAACATCCATTATGGCGCCCACCGCACCCAGTATTATGGCCGCAAATATTATGGCTTTCAGGTCTATGGGGTTTTCGCTGTTTAAAAACAGAAGATACATTGAATCTTCATCTGTAAGACCCGTTAGATGGACAAAATGGTCGGTAACCAGCGTGATTATTCCCGCCGCAATAACCCCGGAACTGCATCCTATCATCGCCGCCAGGCTTTTTCTGGAATATCCGCTGATTATCAGCAATGTCATGAATATGATATATATACATGTTGATATTGACCACGAATATATATTTCCGCCGTTGAGAACAGCCGGAATAAAAACAAAAAACACACTGCCCACGGTAAACAAAAGTGATACCAGGGTATTGACACCGTTTTTGCGGCCGAATATCAGCAGCAGAACACAAAACCGCACCACCAGGAATATGATAAAGTCTATTCTGTGATATTCTGCAAACATAAACTGCACATCCCGGGCATCTTCGTTCTGATTGGCATACACCACTATCTTGTCGCCCGGCTGTACTGTTTTCTGCTCTATTGCATACATGCTGTCTATCGTCTGTATGGCTTTCACCGTTTCGCCTTCGCGGTACCCGCTGGTCAGCTGCGCTTCAAACAGAATAACCTGATCCGGGGCGTCAAAATCCGGATAAAGGGTTTTCTGATAGTTTTCGTCCAGCACATCTGTCACCTTTGCCTTGTACGGCGTGCCGGTGCCGTAATCCAGTGAATAATCTATTTTATTTGCATTGGCTGCTTTATTGCCAAAAAAAATATACGCCGCTGATAAAATAATTGTCAGCAGGTAAACAAGCTTGTCCTTATATTTCATACTTTACCTCCCTTTTGTACCATTATATCATTTTACATCATTTTTTGTGTGACAGGAAGATGAATTTTGCTCTGTTTATTTTTGGCAAAACAAAAGGGCCTATTCGACCCTTTCAAAACAGGCTACTTTTTCAGCTTTGCTGTATCGGTATCTATAAATCCTATCAGTGCCAGTGCCGCCACAAGGCCTATTATACCGATGATGTGATTGGTGTTTTCCGCAAAAAACGGCGTGGCAAAACTGACCATCAGCGGCATGGCAAAGGACGACAAAGTGCTGTACAGGGTGATAAACCCGTTGTTGCTGCCGGAGTATCTGAACCCGAACAGGTCATTGGAAAAAGGAATTATCAGTGTACCCCATCCGCCGTGGGCAAACACCAGGGCTATATAACACACCATAACGGCCATTCCGGCAACTTTCATCAGCGCCACAGACAAAACCAGGTACAAAGAAAGAAAAATCATAGAGCATTTTTTTCTTCCCAGCCTGTCCGAAACCGTAGGCACTACAAATTTGCCCACTGCGGCCACACCGGAAGCCAGTGCCACAGTGGACACCGCCAGGTTTTCGTCCAGACCGCGGGACACAGCCAGGGTGACTATGCCGGGCGCTATCAGCATATATGCCGGCGCCGCGCAGAAACCGGCCAGGAACAGCATATAATATTGTTTTGTTTTCAGCATTTCTTTTGTGGTAAAATCCGCGCGGGAAACTTTGGCAGAATGGGATTTTACCGCCGCCAGTGCAGATTTTTCCGCTATGTACTTTTCATCCGGGCTGACCAAAAAAGTACAGCACACCTGCCGCAGTGCAAAACACATAAGGCCTATATACAAAAGGCTTTTAGAAAAACCGAAGGTTTTCAGCATATAGTTAGCCCGGTATACCATAATCATAAACATGACAGACGAGCCGGCACTGCATATGCCCATTGCAAAGCCGTTTTTGTCTGCAAACCATTTCAGCAGCGGCGTTATTACGCAGGGCACCATTATGCCACACCCCAGGCCAAAGGGCAGGCAGAAAGCCAGGTAAAGCTGCCATATTTTTGTACCGGCGCCAAGCATGGACATAGCCACTATGCCTGCCGGCATAATCAGCGCGCCTATCCTGGAAATTATCTGCGGGGAAAATTTGTCCTGCAAGCGGCCGCCCAATATATAAAACACACCATAAAAAGCGGTGCACATGGGAAACAGCATGGCGCTTTCTTCCAGCGTTATGCCGTAAGTCTCTACCGAGGCAGCCTGAAAAACGCTCCACATGGCCGGGAACGACGCAGTAAACATTATAAAAGGGGCTATAATCAGCAAAATGTTTCGGTTTTTTTCAAGATAACTTTTCATGCCATAACCTCCCTGTCTGAAATCATATCCGCTTTTGACATCATTATATAATGTTTTCAACAATTTTACAATACAGTTATGCAAAATAAACAAAAGTCCGCTGACGCGGACTTTTTTGCTCAGTTATTTTCTTCCAGCCAGTTGGCGGCACACCGGCAGTAAACCGCCGGGCCAACCTCCAAAACGCCTTCGTCGGCATTCATTCCCCGGTTGTGCATGGAACATGTATGGCCTTCCTCCAGGCTGCCGGCACCGAGGTTGAGCATAACGGAAGGTATGATTTCCGCCACAGCCGTAAAATCTTCCGTTCCGTTGGAGCAGGGCTGCAGCACCGGCTCAAAGCCCAGACCGCTTACATATCTGGCGGCGTCAGCGGCAACCTTTTCGTCGCAGAACAGCGGGGCCATGCCGTAGACAAAGTCCACTTTTGCGCTGCCGCGGAAGGTTGCGGCCACCCCTTCACTGATTTCCTTTACCCTTCTTTTCAGAAATTCACGCTTTTCCTGTGTCTGTGCGCGCACCGAAACTTCCAGCAGGGCACTGCCGGCAGTGGTGTTAACGGTGTCGCCGCCGCTCATTTTGCCCACCAGCACGACAGAATGTTCGTCGCTGGGTATCTCTCTGGATATAATTTCGTTCAGCGCAATGATTATATGGGCGGCAATATTTATCGCATCCACACCCATGTATGAAGACGAGCCGTGGGCGGCCTTGCCCTGTATCTCTATCTTTATCGCATCGCCGGAATACAGCGCCGCACCGGAAGAGTAAAACACCCTGCCCACTGAAGTGCCGGGCATGCCCACAGATATATGGGTGGCAAAAGCCACATCAGGGCGCGGATTTTCCAATATGCCGCCTTCTATCATATCTGCGGCTCCGGCCAGCAGCTCTTCCGCCGGCTGAAACATGAATTTTACCTGGCCTTTAAGGTTCTTTTCGTCCTCTTTCAGTATTTTGGCGGCTGTCAGCAGCATGGCAGTGTGGCAGTCGTGACCGCAGCTGTGGGTGCCGCTGCCTGTGCTGGCAAAGGGCAGGCCTGTGGTCTCTTTCATGGGGAGGGCGTCCATATCAGCCCTCAGCAAGACGCACTTTTCCCCCTGTCCTATAACAGCGCTGACCCCGCATTTACCCACTCTCTGGTGCGGTATGCCCATTTTGTCCAGTTCGCTTTCCACAAGGGCTACGGTTTTTGGCAAATCAAAGCCCAGCTCGGCCCAGCTATGGACCTGCCTTCTTATCTGTTGGGTGTACTCAAAATATTCTCTTGCTTTTTGTCTGTAGTCCATAACTGTTCTCTCCTTTGTTTTCGATTATTTTAATTATAATAATAATATATATCTGTACAAAAATTTTTTCAATACCAATTTTAAAAAAATAAGACCGCGGATAACCGTGGTCTTTTGTCGATTATGTCAGTCCTCGTCAAGGTCTTTAAGTCTGTTGAGTATAGTGGTAAACCATTTGTCCCTGGCAGCCATTGCCCACAGGCCGTAGCAAAATCTTTCCTGGCGGATTATAAAGGTCAGCAAAGCCATCACCATGTCAAAATCATATCTGTCAATGCCGTAAATAATGGCTTCCAGTTCCACCTCATCGCCGGACAGTTTTTCCATCGTCTGCATGTATGATGTGTCCATAAGGTCATTTTCATATACCAGGTTTATAAAATCAATCAGCTCGTCACGATACATGGGGTATGTCACCGGCATGGTTCCGTCGGGAGATTTTTCCTCTGTGACCCAGCGGCAGATGTCCTCCCGGTCGGTGCTTTCAAAAAACGGCAGATATTCCAGCAGTTTTTCCACTGCCTGTTTTTTCTCTGTTGGTATGCTCATAATAAACACTTCCTTCGTTCAAAACTGATAATATATTATCATATAAATCACCGTCAAATCAAGCCGCTGTTGAAAAGCCGCCCGGGTATATAGTATAATAGTAAAAAAATTGCAAAGGAAAATTGTATGAAATTTATATCTTGGAATGTAAACGGCCTGCGCGCCTGCCTGGAAAAAGGCTTTATGGATTTTTTTGCCCGGGAAGACGCCGACTTTTTCTGTTTGCAGGAAACAAAATTACAGCCGCACCAGATAGAGCTGGAAATGCCCGGCTACACCCAGGTATGGAACAGTGCAGTGAGAAAAGGTTATTCCGGCACCGCGGTTTTTGCCAAAAGGCGGCCGCTGTCCACAGTTTTCGGCATGGACGGATATGAAGATGACGAAGGCAGGCTGATAACCCTGGAGTATGAAAATTTTTACCTGATAACATCCTATTCGCCCAACAGCAAAGAAGGCCTGGCCAGGATAGATTACCGCATGGACTTTGAGGACAAGCTCAGGCGGTATATAACAAAGCTGGAGCAGACAAAGCCGGTGATACTGTGCGGCGATTTGAATGTGGCCCACAGGGAAATAGACCTGAAAAACCCAAAGACCAACAGGCAGAACCCCGGATTTTCCGACCAGGAAAGGGAGAAATTTTCCCTTCTGCTGGAAGGCGGAAGAACCGACACCTTCCGCCGGCTGTACCCGGACCTGGAAGGAGCGTACTCCTGGTGGAGCTACCGCTTTAAAGCCAGGGAGAAAAACGCAGGGTGGCGTATCGACTATTTTGTGGTGTCAAATTCCATTGCAGACAGGATAAAAAGCACCGGCATACGCAGTGACATTTTCGGCAGCGACCATTGCCCGGTGGTGCTGGAGATGGATATATAAGCATATTCCGGCTTTTACGGCTGAAAAACCGACGGGCTGCCGTCGGTTTTATTTTGCGAAATATATCCGCTGTTGATTTTGCCGGGAAGTGATATTGACAGACAACTATTAAAAACAGGTGATTTTATGGAAAAATGTAATATATGCCCCAGAAACTGTAATGTTGACCGCAGTATGGCTGTTGGGTTTTGCTCCATGAGCGACAAAGTAAAGATTGCCCGCGCCGCCCTGCACATGTGGGAAGAGCCCTGTATATCAGGCGATGTCGGCAGCGGGACTGTGTTTTTTTCCGGCTGCAACATGAAATGTGTCTATTGCCAGAACAAGGATATTTCCACAGGAGGTTTCGGCAAGGAGATAACGGTGCGGCAGCTGGCGCAGACTTTTTTAAACCTGCAAGCCCAGGGCGCACTGAACATAAATCTGGTGACCCCCACCCACTATACATTGCAGATTGTACAGGCGGTGAAGCTGGCGCGCCGGCAGGGACTTGTCCTGCCGATAGTGTACAACACCAGCGGATATGAAAAGGTGGAAACACTGCGCCTGCTGGAAGGCATTGTGGATGTATGGCTGCCGGACTTTAAATATATAGACAGCGAAACCGCAAAAAAATATTCCCGGGCGGCGGACTATCCGCAAATTGCCATGGCGGCCATTGATGAAATGGTACGCCAGGCCGGACAGTGTGTATTTGACGCCGACGGCATAATACAAAAGGGTGTGGTAATAAGACATCTGGTATTGCCCACACAGGCAGAGCAGGCAAAAAGAATAGTAAAATACCTGCACGAAAAGTACGCTGACAAAATTTTCATCAGTATTATGAGCCAGTACACCCCCTGTACCGATCTGTCGGCTTTCCCGGAAGTAGACAGAAAGACAACGCAGGCCGAATATGACCGGGTGGTGGACTATGCCGTGGATATCGGCGTGGAAAACGGTTTTATCCAGGACGGAGAAGCCGCCAGCGAAAGCTTTATACCGCCCTTTGACCTGGAGGGAGTTTTGTAAAAGCATACCGTCATGTACCGGACCGGCGGTGTCTGTGCTCCACAAATTCAATCAGCCAGTATGCCGCAAACAGAAACGGCAGCATTTTTATACTGTCTGCCAAGGCATCTGTCAGAATTTCCATCATAAATATCCCCCCCTGTTTTAAAAAACTGTTTTATATTATATTGCTCAGATAAAAAATTTCAACAAATTTTATTTGTATTCAATTTTGGTCGCACCTGCCTGTATCAGTATTCATACTGTAAATTGCAAATATTCACCTTCAAAATGAAAACCCCGGAACAGCCGGGGTTTTGTATTGTTTATTCTTATGATAGCGCTTATGGTAAAAAGTTACAGTTTTTGTATGTCAAAGCCGGTTGTCTGCAAATATTTGCTATCCGGCCAGTTTGCGGCCTATGGCGGCCATGGCGCCGGTGTCAAAGCCGGCATCGCATTTTATTTCCAGTATATAATCATCATAGCACAACAGGTACCAGCCGGCAAAGCCGGTGGTGCTGTGCTCAAGCCGCCAGGCGCTGTCTGCGCCCCAAGGCGCCGGATCTATGGGCTGATATACTCGCCTGTATTCTTCCCCCTCAGCAGGCAGGATATCCTGCCTGTCATCCATGATTGTTTTAAGGCAGAAATCATACAAAAATCCGGCCTTTACCTTTATCAGTGTATATTCCAGCTGTGGCAGGTTTCTGTAATTTTCCCGGTCAAACCTGGGAGACTGGCGGCAGTCGAAATATTCCAGCAAAACAGAGCTTTGATGCTCGTTGCGTTTTGTGTAATCCTCTGTTGCCTGTATGCCGAAGTCTTCCAGTGTTATGGGCATATCGTCATTGTAAAGGGTAAATACGGCGCCGTTGTGGGTATATGTTTCCTCTCCGGTCAGCATACCCTGGCTGCTGGCCGCAATAATAAACATAACAACCATGACAATCATGGAAACATTGAGCACAATGCCAAAACCGATTGTTATTATGCGGTTAGTATTTTTCGACGCGTTTTCCTTTTTCAGCTGCTTTTGTATCGCCGGAAGTGCGGTTAAAATAGCCACAGTGTATATCAGCATTCCGATAACTGCCCGTATTGTAACACCATCAAAAGACAGAAATTTGGGAACAAGAAATGACACAAATACCGCGCAGATAACCGCCAGCATAATTTTATTATACACAGTCGTATCTTTCATGGCAGGCAGCCGACCGCTGTCAAGGTTTTCCTTTGCCTTTTTGTACCAAGAGAAATAATCTGCCAGTCTTTTTATCGCCGAAAAAACAGCAAGTAAAAACAAGAATATTATTATAAAACTGTCATAACTTGACAGATATTTCAGCGGATCTGTGCGGTACATTCTGTACTGCGCCCAGATATTCGGCGTTATTACAAACAAAAGCAACACCAACATAGACGGTAGAAGGCTTGTCATAGCGCTGGAGTGTATATTTTCCAGCTCTATGGCCGGGTCGGTTTCTATGGGTATGGGGTTGGGGTTTTCGTTGTAAAAAATCTGTGCCTGTCCCACGGTGCAGGCCAGTATCCAGCCGGCATGCCGGCAAAAGTCAATCAGCGTCTGCTGGTCTTCGCTGGGGTGCGGGTCAAAGGCCGATGCCTTGGGATAATAGGTGATGGAAAATTTCAGTTTTTTCGGCTCGATTTTACGGTATGTCCAGCCAAAAGACGACACACCTTCTATCAGCCAGCCCTGCCGGGCCATTTTTTCCAGGTGCCGCTGTGTGTTGCTGCTGTCGATGATATTGAAAAATTCAAAGCGGTGTTTTTTATCTTTCATAGCTGTCCTCCTGCAAAAAAATTTTGCGGTAATCCTCTGCCTGTGCCTGTATGCGCCGGTACTCTTTTTCCAGCATGGCCGCGCCCTTTTCCGTCAGTATATAGCTGCGGCGGCGGCCTTCCACCTTGGTCCGGCGTATCATGTCCTCCCGGACGAACTGTTCCAGAAGGGTGTACAGCGTGCCGGAGCCCACATTCACCCTGCCGCCGGTTACAGCCGGCACCAGGTCCAGTATGTCCATGCCGCAGCGCTCCTCTTTAAGGCACATCAGGGTGTAAAACATCTGTTCTGTCAATGTCTGAAATTTTTCTCGAGCCATAAGTCCCCCTATTCTCGATTATCGAGTTAACTCAATTATATTATATTCTCGATTATCGAGATTGTCAATATATATCATTGCAGGTATGCGAAAATATTGCTTTGTCCCACCGCGAACCCGGTTTGTGCCCGGGCATACTTTATGCAGATATTCAAAAACAGCCGGTTTTTGTTTCCGGCTGTTTTTGGTGTATGTAATGCCGGTGGCTGTGAGCAAACAAGAAATTTTTATACCACAGCCAAAGCCTGCCGATAAGCTGCCGCCGCGGTATGGCAGGCACCAAAGCCGTATTTAGTACCGACAGCAGCCTTTGGACTGTTCTAACGGCGGAAATTATCCGCCCTTTCCTGGCCCCACCAGACGGGCGCCAGTTCTTTCAGGCGGACGGTCTGCCTTTTTTCATAATCGGTCATAATTTCCATATCGGCATTTGCCGGGTTCAGCTGCAGAAAAAATTCCCTGCATACGCCGCAGGGCATACCGGAAACACCACCGTCAGGCGGACTGTCACGGAAAACAATCAGTCTTTTTACCAGTGTCTGTCCGCTGTGGGCGTACATATCCAGTGCCGCAACCCTTTCGGCGCACAGGTCCATCACACCGCACCGGCT
>CALWZO010000011.1 GCA_944386045.1 uncultured Clostridia bacterium
ATCGTTTGGTAGTTGGTAGATGTGAGTATTGGGTATGGATATAACTGTAAAGAAAGTTATATCAGAAAACTGATAAAGACAATGTACTGCAAAAGGACAAATAACCCACGCTGTAAACAGTGACGGAATTAAAATCCCCCTGGAAATTCAGGGGGATTTTTTATGTCTGCATTATCGGAAAAGATTGTCCTGCTATGCCGGCATATTGTGTAAAACAATGGGATCAGGCATGTGTTTTGAAACAGTGACGCAAACAGCAAAATAAACAAACAAAAACCACCGCGCAGGCGGTGGCTTTTCTTTTACATAAGAGGTGCAAAGGGTTTGATAATTGCGCCCAGCAGCTTTGTGAAAACAGATTCTTTTCTCACTGTCTGCATTGTGACCCTGCGGCATTGAGCCAGGGTGTTTTCAAAGTCCTGCTTTATGTCAGGTATACATTCATTTTTGTACATAAATGCAGCACATTCAAAATGGTGATAAAGGCTGCGGTAGTCCAGGTTTATTGTGCCCACAACCGCTTTTTTGTCATCGCTGACAAACACTTTTGCATGTACAAAGCCTGGGGTAAATTCGTATATTTCCACACCGGAACGCAAAAGGGACACATAGTGGGTTTTGGCCAGGGCATAAGGAGTTTTTTTGTCCGGTATCCCGGGAAGTATCAGGCGTACTTTGACTCCGCGTTTGGCGGCAAATTTTATGGTCTGTTCCAGCCGGCCGTCCAGTATAAGGTACGGCGACATTATGTCCACATATTCCTGGGCTGTGTCCAGTATGTGGGTGTATACCATCTTGCCGACTTTTTCGTCGTCAAAGGGGGAATCTCCGTAAGGAATTACATACCCGCCGTTGCCTTGGGGCAGCGGCCTGGTTGCGGAAATATATCCGTTTGTTTCAAACTGCTCGTTTATGCTCCACAGCTGCAAAAACATCAGTGTGAAACTTTTTACACACTCGCCGCGCAGCATTATGGCGGTATCTTTCCAGTAGCCGTGCTTTTCTATATGGTTAATGTATTCGTCCGCCAGGTTTACGCCGCCGGTAAAGGCTACATTGCCGTCAACAACCAGAATTTTCCTGTGGTCGCGGTAGTTGTAATAGGTTGAAATGAAAGGTGTCATTGGGGCGAACATCTTGCATTTTATGCCCAGCTTTTTCAGCCTTTCCGGATAGTTTGCGGGCAGAGTGGAAAATTCGCATGTGCCGTCATACATGACGCGCACTTCCACACCTTCCCGGGCTTTTTTTACCAGCGTTTCCAGAATTTTTCCCCACATAAGGCCTTCGTCGATTATAAAATATTCCATAAAAATAAACTTTTCAGCCTTTTCCAGTTCCTGCATCATCCGGTTAAATTTGTCCATACCGGTGGGAAAATATGTAATGTGGGAATTTTCATAAACAGGATAACAACCGCTGGATGCTATGTACCTGGCCAGGGAGGCCACCTGCGGATCTTCGCCTTTTAATTTTTCCAGTGTCTGATTGTTCTGCTCAATTGCGTCCCGGCTTTGCCGTGATAAGTCGTTCAGGCGCCTTCTTGTCAGTCGGAAACCCAAATTGCTTTGTGTATACCGGAAAAATGCGGCACCAAACAAAGGAAAAAGCATAATAACAAACAGCCATGTGGTTTTGGCGTTGGGATCCAGTTTTGAATTGAAAATATATATTACTATTGCTGCGCTGAAAACCAGGGTACTTCCCAAAATATGAGGGATGAAGTTTATAAAAATTTTAAATACCCCAAAGAAAAACAACAGCTGTATGCAGAATAAAATAACTATTATGGCCAGGCGGCTGAATATAATGCCCAGCAGACCTTTCTGCCATCTTTTGACCAGGGACAGACCGTTATCGTTGCTTTTGTCCATAAGTTCCTCCTGTATTGTCTATTTTATGCCAAACAGTCGCCTGGCATTATCGGCTGTTATATCAATTACCTGTTCTTTTGTAAGCCCCAGCTCATCTGCAATTTTCTGTGCGGTGTAATGCAGCATGGAGGAGTCACATCTCTGCCCGCGCAAAGGGGTGGGGGCCATATAGGGACAGTCGGTTTCTATCAGGAGCCTTTCCGGCGGCACCACATGCAGGCTTTCCAGTGCCCTGCGGGCATTTTTGAATGTTACAACACCGGTAAAACCTATATACAGCCCCATTTTTACCAGGTTTTTGCAGCTTTCCCGGCTGCCGGAATAGCAGTGAACCACACCGTGTTTCAGCGGGTGCCGTTCCAGTATGTCCAAAGTATCTTTCATGGCATCACGGGTATGGATGATCAGCGGTTTGTCCAGCCGGTTTGCCAGCTCTATCTGTCGGACAAACGCTTCCTTCTGTACCCGGTCGCTCTCTCTTTCATCGTAATAGTAATCCAGCCCGGCTTCGCCCACAGCTACCGCCTTTGGGTCTGCCAGCATCTCTTTCAACTGTGACATTACGGAGTCGTCCAGTGCCTGTGCGGCTGACTCCGGGTGTATTCCGATACTGCAGTACATAAAATCATTTTCCCTGGCCTGTTCCAGGGCCAGTCGTGAAGAGTCAAGGTCTGCGCCTACATTTATAACATTGCTCACACCGCTTTGCTGTATGTGCTGTAAAATCTGTCTGTAATCGTCCCTGAAAGCTGCGTCATTGTAGTGACTGTGGCTGTCGAATATCATGTTGAAATACCTCTGAATTGATTATATATTGTAATTTTATAATATATTTGTGATAAAAACAATACTCTGCCCTCAAAAGGGCAGAGTATATGTCATTTTATCTTATTTTGCTGCCGGCAGGTGTGCTGTCGTCTGCAAATATAACTTTGGCACTGCCGTCGGGCATGTCTGCGGCCAGCAGCATACCTTCGCTTAACAGTCCGCGCATTTTGCGGGGGGCAAGGTTATCAACTATGATAACTTTTTTGCCTATAAGGTCTTCGGGTGAATACCACTGCCTGATGCCGGAAAGAATGGTTCTTTCGCGTTTGCCGTCAAAAATGGTGTTGTTCAGCAGTTTGTCGGATTTTTCCACCGGCACGCTGTTTTTCACTTCGCCTACAATGAGATTTACCTTTGCAAAATCTTCAATTGTTATGGGAGCGGCGGCTTCTTCTTTTTGTTCTTTTTCCTGCCGTGCCAGTCTGGCGGCTTTTTTCTCGGCCTCTTCTTTGGCTATGGCTGCCAGTTCTTTTTCAGCGTCTATTCTGGGGAAGATAACATCGCCTTTGTGTACGCTTACTTCTTTTTTGAAGCCGAATTTTTTCAGGCTGTCAAATGTGAGCTCATCGGCGGTATAGCCCATCTGCCGTGCAATTTTGGGTGTGGTGTTGGGCAGGTATGCCTGAAGCAGTGTTGCCACAAACCTGAGGGCTTCCACCAGGTTGTACAGCACGGTTGCCAGGCGGGGGTTGTTGACGCTGTCTTTTGCCAGTACCCAGGGCTGTGTTTCGTCAATATATTTGTTGGCGCGCTGAACCACCTTGAATACTTCGTTGAGTGCCTGAGGTATGCTTAGTTCGTCCATGTACTTGTCTGTAATGGATGTAAGGCTTTCGCACATGGAAATCAGCTCGCTGTCAATTTCGGCGCTCTGGCGTTCTGCCGGCAGTGTGCCGTCAAAATATTTTTCAATCATTGCCACTGTGCGTGATACCAGGTTGCCCAGGTCGTTGGCCAGGTCGGAATTTATCCTGGCGATAAGGCTTTCGTGGGTGTACACGCCGTCATTGCCGAAGGGAACTTCCCTGAGCAGGAAATATCTCACGGCGTCAACGCCGTAGCGGCTGCACAGAACCACAGGGTCAACCACATTGCCCACGCTCTTGCTCATCTTGCCGCCTTCCAGCAGCAGCCAGCCGTGGCCGAACACCCTTTTGGGCAGCGGCAGATCCAGGGCCATCAGCATGGCGGGCCATATAATTGTGTGGAAACGCAGTATTTCTTTGCCCACAACATGTATATCAGCCGGCCAGAACTTCTCATAGTCGTTGTATTTGTCGTTTTCATATCCCAGGGCGGTGATATAGTTTGACAGGGCATCTACCCATACATAAATGGTGTGGTCCGGGTCAAATGTTACCGGGATGCCCCATTTAACGGTTGTTCTGGAAACACACAGATCCTGCAAGCCCTGTTTGATAAAGCTGATCATTTCATTTTTTCTGGCTTCCGGCTGGATAAACTGCGGGTTGTCTTCATAGTATTTCAAAAGCCTGTCAGAATAGTTGGACAGTTTGAAGAAATATGCCTCTTCTTTTGCGGCGTACACTTCGCGGCCGCAGTCAGGGCATTTTCCGTCAACCAGCTGGCTTTGGGTCCAGAAGGTTTCGCAGGGTTTGCAGTACATACCCTCGTAAAAACCTTTATAGATGTCGCCCTTGTCATACAGGGCCTTGAAGATTTTCTGCACAGCCCGTACATGATAGTCGTCGGTGGTGCGGATATATCTGTCATAGCTGATGTCCAGCAGTTTCCACAGCTCTTTTATGTTTGCGACGATATCGTCAACATAAGCCTTCGGTGTTTTTCCGGCAGCTGCGGCCTTGTCCTGGATTTTCTGGCCGTGCTCATCACTGCCTGTAAGATACATTACATCATACCCCTGCAATCTTTTATATCTTGCCAGGGCATCACAGGCTACTGTGGTATAGCTGTGGCCGATGTGAAGATTGTCGGACGGGTAATAGATAGGTGTGGTTATATAGAATTTTTTCTCTTCCATTTTTTTACCTCTTTGTTCAGAATAGTTTTTCAAATCACCAATCAAATACAAATATACATATTATAATATCAAAAAAAACGGCTAAAAACAAGCCTAAATGCTGTTTTCAGCCGTATGAACTTCGGTTATCAGTGCTTTTTAAGCTTTCTTCTTATTTTAAGTGCTGTGTCGACAGCTTTGGCATAAAGGCTGTTAAATGTTATGGTAAATTCACCGGCGGTTTCCACAACTTCGCCGGTAAAGTTGGATTTGAAATCCAGTATGCGGTACAGTTCCACGCTGTCCTGCGGGCTGGGGGCAACACCCTGCATGTCATAGGTATGACAGCCGCCTTCCAGTGCCCAGGTCATAAGATATTTCTGCAAAAGATATGTCGGGCGCATATTTCTCATCTCGTCTGTGGAACATCCGTACACATGGCTGGTTGTGCCGGCATATTGCACGGCAACGCCGCCGCAAAGGGGCTTGTCCTGGTAATAGCACATGTAAAGACGGCAGTTTTCGCCCAAAGCATTGAGCATTCTGGCAAAATATTCTTTGGGTCTGGTGGTGAAATGCTGCCTTACACCTGTGTCAGAATAGATTTTGTAAAAATCATCAAGGCCGTCAAGCCCCATGTTTTTGCACACTACACCCTTTTTCTCCGGATAGCGCAGATAATACCTGGTGTCCCTGTTCATTTTTGCCATCAGCTCGTCCCAGGTCAAATCTTTTATATAGCGCAGCATGTAATTGTACCTGGGCTGTATGGTCCGGTAAAACCGCGCGTGTTCTTTCAGTTTCAGTCCGCACTGTCTGAAGATGGATATTGTTTTTTCGTCATCCACCATGACCAGCGGGTCCATGATGAATATATATGCCTTATGCTTTTTTGCCACCTGCTTTACACCGTTCATCAGGTCTTTTATCATTTCCGGGTCGTCATAGTCGCACACCGGGCCGCGGCAGGCGTACATCATGCTTTTTATTCCTATCTTTCTTATCAGAATAAAAATGCCGCCCTTTATCTTTCCGTCTTCGCCCCTGCTGACAACAATTTCGCTGTCCCATTCGTTTTTTACCTGTCCCCAGCGCGGACTCTGCTGGAATGCGCCGTGGGGGTGGCCGGCACAGAACCGGTCAAATTCGTCATATTGCTTTTTATCTAAAATTTCCATTTTTGTTGCTCCGAATAATTTTTTCGTATAAAGTATACCACATTGTTGTGAAATTTAGTAGTTATTTTTTATAATAAATTGACATTATTGCCCACATTTGATAAATTATTAGATATGACCTGCGTATTGCAGCGTATTTTGGGAGGAAAGATGAAAAATTCAAAGCGTTTTATCGCCCTGGTACTGGCGATAATTTTCACATTTTCCCTGGCAGGATGTTCTTCGTCCAAAGTCAGCGACGAAACCGCCATCGGACAATCTATAAACAGCGCCGGGAAATACCTTGTAAAGAAAAACACAAAGCCGGATTACGGCGATGAAGTAATGATTATAGCATTGCTGAGAAGTAATTACATAGACTACTGGCACAACAGGGTGACACTGTACGAGTCCGCCATGAACAACATGATAAGCCGCAACAGTTATGTCCTGGGTGAAAAAGGCGAGGTTTATTCTGACGGATATCCCAGGGTAATACTGGCATTTACCGCACTGGGAAAATATGCGGACAAAACCTCTGCGGCCAACCTGATAATGGGTATCAGCTTTGACAGCGTTGTGCTGGAAGGCGGATATATAAACAAAATCAATACCCTGACAGCGCTGGAAAGCGGTAAATATACAATGTATGAAGACGGCGATCTGGAAAGACAGGACCTTATTGATTTTACCATGTCTTTGCAGCAGCAGGACGGCAGCTTTACCTATAAAGGAATGACTGACACCCCGATAAAGGTTACAGCCAGCGCTGTGACCGCTTTGGCACTGACCGGGGAAGAAAGTGTGAAAGATGCAGTTCAGGCGGGTGCCGACTACCTTATAACACATATAAGGGAAGACGACAGCCTGGACGATATAACATCTACCATAATAGCCTTGAACACCGCCGGTATTACCGCAACTGATGTGGAGGGAAAAGACCTGACAAAATGGCTGATGAGTTATCAGCGAGATGACGGCTCTTTCTCATTTGACACAGAGGAAAAGAAAGGCAACATCGAAGACACCTCTGTGGCATTGCTGGGTCTGGCCAGCCAGTATCGTTTTGACAACGGCATGACATCTATATATGACATGAGCGATGTTCTGGGCGGCACACACAACAAGCTCAGCCCAGGCTGGGAACGGTATGTCAATGTTATGAAGGTGTTCGCTCTGGCCCGGGGACTGTTCCTTGCGGTACTGTTCGTAATATCCAGAATAAGGATAAAAAGATGGAGGGCAGCAGGTGTGTATAACGAGGCTATGGGCAGAATGATGACTGACGATGAAATAGCCGAAAGAGACAGACTGCTGGCACAGCAGGCAGCAGAGACAGTGAAAACTCCGCGGGAAGCTGAGCAGAAAGAAGAAAATGCCGACAGCGAAAACACACAAACAGAAGACACTGATAAACAGTAAAAAGTAACAAAATAAAAGGGATGTTAAAAAACATCCCTTTTTTGTTTGATTTTTTTGATTATTTAGGGCTGAAAACCTTTTTCATTGCTTTGATTGCTTTTTCGCAGTTGGCTCTGGGGCATGCACAGTTAAAGCGCAGGAAGGCCTTTCCGTGATAGCCGCGTCCGTCGGTGGTTATAACGCCTACTTCTTTCAGTTTGTCCCTGATTACGCCCACATCTTCTCCGGTTTCGGCAAAGTCTACCCACAGCACATAAGTTCCCTGGGGCAGTTCTGCACTGACGCCGGCACAGCTGTTGAAAAAGTCACACATAAGTTCCTGGTTTTTCCTCACATATTTCAGCATTTCATCCACATATTCGCTGCCGCCCTGATACCGGCCGGTGCAGGCTGCGATGGACAATATGCTGACGGCGCCTGAATGGTTTGCTTCCGCTACCTTGCTCATCTTATCTTTCAGCAGCGGATTGTATGTTACGGAATAAGAACCTGCAAGGCCTGCCAGGTTGAATGTCTTGGAGGGAGCGTACATGGATATGGTTATCTCTTTTGCCTTGTCGCTCACTGACCGGGTGGGGGTGTGGTGACATGTGGGATCTACCACAAAGTCTGCCCATATTTCGTCAGAAACCAGCTTTACACCATGTTTTGCACAAAGGTTTACAACGCTTTCCACCTCTTCTTTTTCCCATACCCTGCCGGTGGGGTTGTGAGGGGAACAGAATATCATCATTGTGATTTTTTCGGATACTATTTTCTTTTCCATATCCTCAAAATCCATGCGGTAAATTCCGTTTTCGTCCTTTTTCAGCGGTGAGTATACCAAAAATCTGCCCAGATTTTTTACGGTGCTCTGAAAACCTGTGTATGTGGTCTGGTTTACCAGAATGTTCTCACCGGGAAGGGTAAAGGCTTCTATGGCCGCGCCCACACCTGCCAGCACCGATGTGTGGTTGAGAATATGCCGGGCTTTTACATCCGGGTTGCCGTAGCGGTTTTTATGCCACCGGCTGATGGCGGCGAAATATTCCGGCGACGGAATTGTATAGCCGAACAACGGATGGCTTATTCTCTTGGCGATTGCTTCCACAACGCTGGGCGCTGTGGCAAAGTCGGTGTCGGCAATCCACATTGGCACTATTTCGTCTGCCGGGACAGGGGAATAGTAGGGGCCGGGCACCTTGTGCGCTTCCCATTTGTAAGCGCCGGTATTGCTTCTGTCATGATACTGGTCAAAAAATGTACTGTCCATAAATATTTCCTTTCATCGTCTTTATTTACTTTAATCATAACAAATATATCTGTGCCCGGGCAATGGTTAAATTGCAGAAAAAACCGACCCAATGTGCACATATACAACAAAAGCCGAAGTTTTACCTTCGGCTTTGAATTATTTTCTGTTAACACTTGAGGTGCCCTTTTCCAGCAGGTAGGTGGCTTCCAGGTCTGCCAGATGGGTCATAACCGCCAGCGGATATCTCCTGTACGCTTCGCTGAGGGCAAAATTGCCGGCTTTGGCGCTGTCGTCAAAACCGCCCATATGCCATCTTATGGCCATTGCCTCTTCGATGGACAGACGCATGAAACGCTCTATAAGAAATACGCTTTTTTCGCCGTGTCCGTAAGGAAAGGCGTCCTCTACATTATATACTTTTACCTTTTCCCACCGTCCGGTGGCCTCGTTTTTTACATTGCGGCTGCCTTCACGGTAGAAATTTATCTTGCAGAAATCGTGGCAAAGGGCCACAATGGCAATGCTTTCGTCAGAATATTTTTCCTCTCCCAGCTTGTCGTTGCGCTCCTTCAAAACCTTGTAAACATTAAGGCTGTGCATCACCAGGCCGCTTTCGCAGGCACCGTGATATCTGGTGCTGGCCGGCGCTGTGAAAAAATCTGTCGCTGACAGCCACTCCAGCATACGCCGTGCGCCGTTGCGGTGTACTTTGTCCTGAAAAATTTCCAAAAATTCATGCTTATAGTCCATTACAGTTCAATCTCTTCCAGTATTTCTTTGAGAACAGCCAGTTCTTCTGCTGTCAGGGAAATGCCTTTGCCCATTTTTGTTCCGTCGGGAGACCAGTCTCTTATATCGTATTTGGGTTCTCTGTCGCCCCAGGACACCAGGTTCAGCTCTCTGGCCCAACCACCTTTGCCCTGACTGATAACACCAAGTTTTTCAACAATTTCATATTTGAATTCTGCCATTTTTTTCACCTCTCTGATTTTATCTAATTCATTTTACTGTATCTTTATGTTAAATGCAAGCATAAAATTCTTGCGTTATATTGACTTTTTTGTGGCCAGGTATTAAAATAATAAAAAAATATAAGTAAAAGCGTTGACGAAGAGGCGGCGTATACACGACTTGAAAAGAGAGCCGATGCAGGTGAAAGTTCGGCAGTCGGGGTGCGTTTGTGTAGCTTCCGAGCTGATGGGGTGAACAGCAGTAGCCTTGTCCGTTACCTTCTGCGTTAAAGAAAATCAAGCGGGCGCTTTGCGGCGTCAATTTGGGTGGTACCACGGTTTTATAAATCGTCCCATATTTTATGGGGCGGTTATTTTTTTATATTTTTTTTCTGCTCCTGAAAAATAGAAAAGGAGAAATAATATGAAAGAACTGGAGAAAGTTTACAACCCCAAACGGGTTGAAGACAAAATCTATCAGATGTGGCTGGACAAAAAATATTTCCATGCCATCGTTGACAAAGACAAAAAGCCATACACCATTGTTATGCCGCCTCCGAACATCACCGGTCAGCTGCATATGGGCCATGCGCTGGACAACACTTTGCAGGATATACTTATCCGCTACAAGAGAATGAGCGGTTACAGCGCCCTGTGGCTGCCCGGCACTGACCATGCGTCTATCGCCACAGAAGCCAAAATTGTAGAGGCTATGGCGAAGGAAGGCCTGACAAAAGAAGATATAGGCCGTGAGGCTTTTTTGGAAAGAGCCTGGGCATGGAAAGAAAAATATGCCGGCAGGATTGTTGAACAGCTGAAAAAAATGGGTGTTTCCTGCGACTGGGACAGACAGCGCTTTACAATGGACGAGGGCTGCAGCGAAGCAGTCAAGGAAGTTTTTGTAAACCTGTACAACAAAGGCCTTATATACCGCGGTGAAAGACTGATAAACTGGTGCCCGCACTGCCTGACATCCATTTCCGATGCAGAGGTTGAGTTCACCGAGCAGGACGGCAGCCTGTGGCACATCAAATACCCGATAAAAGACAGCGACGAATATATTGTGGTTGCCACAACCCGTCCGGAAACAATGATAGGCGACAGCGGCGTATGTGTTGCCCCTGATGATGAAAGATATGCACATCTTGTGGGCAAAACCTGTATTCTGCCGCTGGTTGGCAGGGAAATACCAATATTTGCCGACAGCTATGTTGAAAAAGAATTCGGTACAGGTGCAGTAAAAATGACCCCTGCCCATGACCCCAACGACTACGAAGTCGGCGAAAGACATGGTCTGGAAGTTATAAAAATATTCACAGACGATGCCCACATGGCCGAAAACACAGGCAAATATGCCGGCATGGACAGGTATGAGGCCAGAAAAGCGATAGTAAAAGATTTGCAGGAGCAGGGCTATCTGGTGAAAACAGAGCCTTACAAACACAATGTCGGCACCTGCTACCGCTGTCACAACAATATCGAGCCGATGATTTCAAAACAGTGGTTTGTAAAGATGGAACCGCTGGCCAAACCTGCCATCGAGGCTGTGAGAAGCGGACAGACAAAATTTGTCCCCGAGCGCTTTGACAAGATATATTATCACTGGATGGAAAACATCAAAGACTGGTGTATCTCCCGTCAGCTGTGGTGGGGCCACAGAATACCTGCCTGGTATTGCCAGGACTACGGCGAACTGATTGTTTCCAAAGAAACTCCCCACGAATGTCCGAAATGCCACAGCACCAACCTGAAGCAGGACGAAGACACGCTGGATACATGGTTCTCATCTGCACTTTGGCCTTTCTCAACCCTGGGCTGGCCGGACAAAGACAGCGAAGACCTGAAATATTTCTACCCCACCAGCACACTGGTGACCGGATATGACATAATATTCTTCTGGGTCGCCAGAATGATATTCTCCGGCGTGGAGCACATGGGTCAGACACCGTTTGAAAATGTGTTTATCCATGGTATCGTGCGAGATGCCAACGGTGTAAAAATGTCCAAATCCTTGGGCAACGGCATTGACCCGCTGGAGGTAATTGACCAGTACGGCGCCGACGCGCTGAGATTTACCCTGGCCACCGGTTCATCCGCCGGCAGCGACACCAGATATTCCGATGAAAAGGTAAAAGCTTCCCGCAATTTTGCCAACAAGCTGTGGAATGCGGCCAGATTTACACTGATGAACATCGACGGTGAAATAGCACCCGGACTGCCTGAAAATCTGGAGCAGGAAGACAAATGGATAATATCCGCCCTCAATTCCACAGTCAAGGCAGCAACCGAGAACCTGGATAATTTTGACCTGGGCCTTGCAGCACAGAAAGCTTATGACTTTATCTGGGATCAGCTGTGTGACAGATATATAGAGATAGCAAAAACCAGACTGAACGGCGACGACCGGCAGGCAAAAGACAATGTAAGAAGGGTGCTGGTTTATGTAATGAGCAGCGCGCTGAAGCTTCTGCATCCGTTTATGCCGTTTATTACCGAGGAAATTTATCAGGCGCTGCCCAACAACGAAGGCAGCATAATGGTAAGCCGGTGGCCGGAGTACAAAGAAGAGCTGAACTTTGAAAAGGAAGAAAACTCCCTCAACAGGATTTTTGCCCTTGCCAAGGAAATCAGGGCTTTGCGCGCACAGATGGGCGCACACCCCACCAACAAAACCCACCTGATAATAGAAACAGACTATGCAGACGATTTCAGACAGGGCCTGAGCTTTGTGGAAAAATTTGCCTTTGCAAAGGACACACAGATAACCGATAAGTTTGACGGAGATGCCAAGCTTTATTCTCAGATTGTTGTGGACGGCGCCAGGGCATTTATCCCCACAGGCGACCTGGTTGACAAGGAAAAAGAAGCAGCCAGATTGTCCAAAGAGCTGGCATCAGTGGAAAAAGATATTCAGATTATATCTTCCAAGCTGAACAATCAGGGTTTTATGTCAAAAGCACCCGCAGCGGTAGTTGAAGGCGAAAAAGCCAAACTGGCAGCGGCTGTGGATAAAAAAGCAAAAATTGAAGAAAGCTTACGGGCTTTGAAATAAGTATAAAAAGCAGGCTTATGCCTGCTTTTTTATGTTGCCTTTATTATATATATAGTGTATATTAAAAATATTACATAATTGATTGAAATTTAAAGAGGTGTTGTTGCATGACATACGAACAGGCTTTGGAATATATTCACTCACGCCCCAGGGTAAAGAAAACAGATTTTCACCGGGGTATGCGCAGATTGCTGGAATATCTGGGCAATCCGCAGGATAATTTAAAGTATGTGCATATAGCGGGCACCAACGGAAAAGGCAGCTGTGCCGCCATGAGCGCAAATGTTCTGCACACAGCCGGATATAAAGTGGGACTGAATATATCACCCTTTGTAATAGATTTTACAGAGCGTATCTCCATAAACGGTGAATACATACCCAGGCAAACCCTTGCCGATATTACCGAAAAGGTAAAATATTACCGGGACAAAATAACCGCCGAAGAAGGCTTGCAGATACTGGAGTTTGAAACAGTTACCGCCATTGCTTTTTATTATTTCAACATGGAAAAATGCGATGTGGTGTGTCTGGAGGTAGGTATAGGCGGACTGCTGGACAGCACAAATGTAATCAAAGACTGCCTGGTAAGCTGTATAATGAATATAAGTTATGACCACACGCGGATACTGGGCGACACACTGGCGCAGATAGCGCGGCAGAAAGCCGGGATAATAAAAAAAGGCAGACCGGTTATATGCTATCCGGCACTGGAAAAAGAAGCCCTTGATGTTGTGGTTCAAAAAGCCCGGGAAAATTCTGCCCCGCTGATAATTCCGGATATATCCCGGATAAAAAGCAGTCATACCGGATTTATGCAGTCACAGCTGGAATACAAAGGAATTAAAATAAATCAGGCCTTTACCGGAATTCACCAAAGCTACAATGCTTCAGTGGTTATCGAAGCCATGCGCCGGCTGAGGGACTACGGCTTTGAAATAAGCGATGAGGATATAGCCAAAGGTATTGAAAGTACTTCTTTCCCGGCAAGGATAGAGGTGCTCAGCAAAAATCCGCTGGTGATAATTGACGGCGGACATAACACCGACGGTATAAGTGCATTGATAAAGGTACTGCAGGAAAATTCCCTGTACGGGCTGACAGCGGTGTGGGCTTCACTTTCCGATAAACAGCCGATGGATATAATTTCAATGATTTCCCCGTATATAGACAGGCTTTATACCGTAAACCTGCACGGCAGCCGCGCAATAGACAGCCGGCAGCTGGCGGAGATGGCTTCAAAAAATATAAAGTGCGTCAAGGCTTTCGACCTGGTCACATCGGCGATAGATGAGGGACTGTCCCACCGGGAAAACGGACTGCTTGTTTTCGGCTCCCTGTACCTGGCTTCCGATGCCCGCGCCTATCTTGTGGAAAAACTGCGGGAGAACAAATAATTTTTATAAATACATTTTTAAATGTCGCTTACTATAAGCGACATTTTTTTTATCATTATTATCTTATTATATATCCATAGACAAGCTTCAGAAGGAGAAAATATGACAAGTGTAGAGTTTTCCCAGGATAAATCAAAACTTACTGTCAGCCTTATAGGTGAAATAGACCACCATGGTGCGCAGCGGATAAGGGATGAAATAGACAGGCAGATTTTGAAGATCATGCCCGGTATAGTTGTGATGGATTTTTCCAAAGTGACATTTATGGACTCTTCCGGAATAGGGCTGGTGCTGGCAAGGTCAAAACTTTGCGCCGACTGCAAAGCCAGCCTTTATGTGGAAAGCGTTGACAGGCAGACAGGCAGGATACTGGCCCTTGCCGGTATAAAAACCATACAGAATATCTGAATTCAGGAGAATGTTATGCAAAACGAAAATTATTTCAGGATATCTTTTCCGTCCAAATCTGTAAACGAATCTTTTGCCCGTATGAGCGTTGCGTCTTTCTGTATGCAGTTTGACCCAACCATAGAGCAGATAAATGACATCAAAACCGCCGTAAGCGAAGCTGTTACCAACTGTGTTGTACATGCTTATCCGGACAGCTGCGGCCCTGTGTACATAACAACCAGATTGAAAGGGGACAAGCTGACTGTAACAGTCAGGGACAGCGGAATAGGAATAGAAAATGTTCAGCAGGCCATGCGGCCCATGTTTACCACCGACGCAGCCGGAGAAAGAGCCGGCCTCGGCTTTGCTGTCATGCAGACTTTTATGGATAAAATAAAAGTTTATTCCAAACCGGGAAAGGGAACAAAGGTTGTTATGACAAAAAATATCGGATAAGGGGTATTGTATGTCAGTAGGTCTTAAAGAAAGCAAAGACACGCAAAGAGAAAAGTTTATCGAGGACAACCTGGGGCTTGTGCATGCCTGCGCCAACCGTTTCCGCGGCAAGGGAATAGAGTATGAAGAAATGTACGCTTCCGGATGTGTAGGCCTTATAAAAGCGTATGATGCTTTCGATACAACAAGAGGTGTCGCATTTTCAACCTATGCAGTTCCGGTAATACTGGGGGAAATCAAAAAGCTGTTCCGCGACGGCGGCATGGTCAAGGTTACGCGCAGCGTCAAGGAACTGTCACTGAAAGTGAACAGCGCCAGGGATTTTTTGCAGAAGAAACTGGGCCGGGAACCGACCCTTAAAGAAATAGCAGCCCATCTGTCAGTCACAACAGAAGATGTCGCCCAGGCTGTATCTGCTTCCACTCCTCCCATGTCACTCACAGCAGTTTTTGAAGACGAGGACGGACAAAGTGAATTTGACATTCCCATAGAAAGCGCAGAAGAAGAGCTGACAAACATGATGGGGCTCAAATATGCCATAAGTGACCTTGACGGAGAAGAAAAAAAGATAATATATCTTCGTTTTTTCAAAAATAAAACACAGGCGGTCACTGCACAAATTTTGGGTAAAACGCAGGTGCAGATATCAAGAAAAGAAAGAAAAATCATTGCAAAAATGCGAAAAAGGTTTATGGAATAGGCTGTTTATAAACCTTTTAGACAAAATATATAACACATCGGAATAAAAACTGTTGAAAACATAAAAAGTGGCATTTGTTCAAAAAAATGCTTGCAAAATGTCGGAAAATGTTGTAACATATATATCACCGAGCCCGAGAGGGTAAAGCTCCTGAGAGTTACGAAAAAACTTTGAAAAAAGATAAAAAAGTAGTTGACAAGGTAGCGAAGCGGTGATATAATAAGAAAGCTGTCCCGGTAAGGGGGCGGCGAGATAGGACCTTGAAAATTAAACAATATAAAGAGAACGAAAAGCTTGTGAAAAAAGGAATCCAAGAGATTTTTTTGAGT
>CALWZO010000012.1 GCA_944386045.1 uncultured Clostridia bacterium
ATAAAAATGGAAGTATTATAAGTAGTCAACACACTTTTGTTATAACAAAAGAAAGAAAAGAGTTTGCTAAACAATGCTTACCAATATATAAAAAATATTATCCAGAAATATTAGAGGAAATAAGAGGTATTGCTGATGGGCAAAAAAGTTCTTATGAAGATTTATATACTTTAAATTCTAAGTTTTTGTAAAATTTGAATGGTTTCTGATATTGAATTTTTTTGATTATGCTCTTTAATAAAAAATGGTTTATTAGATATTTCGTTAACTTTATATTCAAGAATTGTAAGAGTAGTAGGATATGTAATTAGATATTCAGTGGGTTCTATAACTTGTAAATTGGTGTGTAGTAGATTTTTAACCTTACCGTTTTTAATTTTGTATTTATAATCCTTAATCACTTCAAGTATTTCCGTATTCGGCTTTAAAGTCTGAATAGTCTTGAATTTAAGCATAAAAAATGTCCTCCTTCATAGAAAGAGAACATTGCTTTTATATAAAATAAAAACTTACGAACCTTTTACAGTCCGTAAGTTGTATTCAAATGGAGCGGGTGATGGGAATCGAACCCACACGACCAGCTTGGAAGGCTGGAGTTCTACCACTAAACTACACCCGCATATTTTTGCTATCAGTCCGATAGCAAAAATAATTATACTATATATACCTTATTTTGTCAACTGTTTTTACTGATAATTTATGGCCAGCTCTTCGCCGTCACAGTAAAGGTTTACACTGTTTACATTTATGTTGTCAACAATGACTTCGGCTATTTTGTCCTCAACTTCCCTTCTGATGACGCGGCGTATATCCCTGGCGCCGAATTTGCCGCCCTGGGCCTTTTTGCAGATAAGCGGCAGCACATCATCCTGCCATGTGAAGGTGATGTTTTTCTGTGCCATTGGCCGTACATATTCTTCCAGCATCAGTCTGGCAATTTCTTCCAGCGTATCCTGTGAAAGGGGGTTGAAGATTACAATTTCATCCACACGGCTTAAAAATTCGGGTCGGAGGAAATCGTTCAGTGCGCGCATTGTCTTTTCCCTGCTCATATCTGCCACTGTCAGATTAAAACCGGTCTGGGCTGTTTTGTCCATACTGCCTGCGTTGGAGGTCATGCAGATTACAGTGTTTTCAAAGTTGACTGTCCTGCCCTGGGCATCATTTATTTTGCCTTCGTCCAGTATTTGCAGCAGTATGTTCATCACATCCGGATGGGCTTTTTCTATCTCGTCAAACAGCACAACTGAATAGGGTTTTCTGCGCACTTTTTCTGTCAGCTGTCCTGCCTCATCATAGCCCACATATCCGGGAGGCGAACCGACCAGGCGGGACACCGCATGCTTCTCCATAAACTCTGACATATCAAACCTGATCAGCGGATCCACGGTGTCAAAAAGCTGGTTTGCCAGCTGTTTGACCAGCTCGGTTTTACCCACACCGGTGGGGCCTACAAACAGGAAGCTGGCCGGGCGGTTGCGGCCGGAGATACCGGCTCGGTTGCGCTTTATGGCCTTGGCCACAAGTTTTACCGCTTCGTCCTGACCTTTGACCTTTTCCTTAAGGCGGGCTTCCAGATTGGCCACCTTGTTGAATTCGCTTTCCTTTACTTTGACAGCGCTTATTCCTGTCCACAGCTGTATAACTTTGGCTATATCATCCAGCTCCACGCTGATGCTTTCCACCTGCCGGTGCAGATTTTTCTCCTCTTCCTCCACAGACAAAATCTGCTGGCGTGTCTGTGCTATCCGTTCATAGTCCGGCTGTTCGGTCTGTGACTGGTAATCTTCCAGTTTTGAATTAAGGCCGTCCAATTCTTCTTTTTTTGTCATCCACCGGCTGATATGCGGATGGCGCAGGTTGCAGCAGGCGCAGGCGTCATCCAGCAGGTCTATGGCCTTATCCGGCAAAAACCTGTCGGTGATATATTTTTCGCTCATTCTTACAGTCAGGTCCACCAGCGACGGAGAAACCTTTACATGGTGGTAGTCCTCATAGTACTGTTTGATGCCGTTTATTATATCTATTGTATCGCTTATTGAGGGTTCCTCAACCTTTACAGGCTGGAAACGGCGTTCCAGCGCGGCGTCTTTTTCAATAAACTTCCTGTATTCATTGAATGTTGTGGCGCCGATAACCTGTATTTCCCCGCGGGAAAGGGCGGGCTTTAAAATATTGCCGGCATTCATTGCGCCTTCGCTGTCGCCGGCACCTGTTATGGTGTGAATTTCGTCTATAAACAAAATTATATTGCCGTTTTCCTTAACTTCGCTTATCAGACTTTTTACCCTGGCTTCAAACTGTCCGCGGAACTGTGTTCCGGCCACCAGGTTGGTCATATTCACCAGGTAAATTTCTTTATTTTTCAGCTTCTGCGGAACCTCACCGCGGCTTATTTTCAGCGCAATGCCTTCGGCGATGGCGGTTTTACCAACACCGGCTTCGCCCACAAGGCAGGGGTTGTTTTTCTGCCTGCGACAAAGTATCTGTATTGTGCGGTAAATTTCGTCATTTCTGCCGATTACATTGTCAATCTGACCGTTCCTGGCTTTCCGGGTCAGATTTTCACAATACTGCTCCAAAAATTTTCTTTTGCTCTTTTTGTCTTTTTTCTTTTTTCCCTCTTTGCCGTCTTCCTTTGAAAAAGGGATGGTGGAAGAGCCGCCCTGCTCAAAATCTTCTTCAAAGCCTTCGTCGTAATCTTCCCCCGGTGCGCCGAAAAAGTTTTGGAAATTGAACTGACCGTTTTCGTCGGTATTTTCGCTGACAAAATTGTTCATCTGTTCTTCCATCGCCTTCAGAGCGTCATCGTCAATGCCCATTTTTTTCATCATATCGTCAACAGGCTTTATCCCCAGCTCTCTGGCGCAGGTAAGGCAGTAACCTTTGCTTTTTATCTGGCCGTCCTCGCTGGTCTGTATATATATCATTGCAGGGCGTTTTTTACATCTTTCGCACAGCATAAAATCAACTCCTTAAAATCATGGTAAAAACGGATTCACTGCGCCGGCAAGAGCAATTATCCTGCTTTGCCGCAATGTCCGCCGGTTTAAAAATGACAGGGAATCCCCTGTAAGTATTATAATTATACTGAATAAAAATGACAATAGTATGATATTTACCCCGCCTATTATCAGTCCGGCGCCAAGCCCGGCCAGCCTGTTGGCAAACCCAAGAATGGGTACACCGTTGACAATTTTCAGCGTTTTGGCCAGCATGCTGCAAAGCAGGCTGACTGCCGTAAAGCATATTATAAACAGCACCACGCTTATGACGGAAGTGACTACAGGTGCCAGAAATCGGTCTACCAATAAAGCCGCCGATTCCATATCAGGAGTAAGCACGACCGACAGGCTTTCCTGCGTTTTTTCCAGCAGACTGTCAGCAAAACCCCGCGGCCATTTGCCGATAATGGATTCTATTGCAGCCTGCACATCTATATTTTCACTGGTCCGCAAAAGGTAGGCATAGGATTTGTCAAGAAAGGATGCTCTGAAAAATTTTTCAAAAATAATCCGTGAATAATTGGCAGAAACATACCATGCGGCCAAAAGGCTTCCCAGGTTGCCCAGCAGTTTTACCACAGAGGTAAAGAAGCCGTCCCTGTAGGCCTTGAAGGCACTGCCGGCCAGCACTGCCAGCAGAAATATATCTATCCATGTAAAATCACTCATACTCAATCACCTGCTTTTTGTTTTTTCCAGACGGCTTATACCGGTGGATGTTATCAATGTTGTTCCGTTATATTCCACCAGCATTTTTGACAGTGGGCCTGTTTCAGTCTTGTTGACCTGTGTCATGGAATAATCAAATTCGTACAGATTTTCCCGGCCGAGGGCATAGACCCTGGAATTTGACACCGACAGATCCTTTATGGGCTCACTTACCGAAACTTTGTACTTTTCGGTTAAATCCAGCGACAAAAGAGAAATCCGGCTGTCGGCTTCATCGGTGTAGCTGCCTGTTGCCAGCGCTATATACTGTCCGCTTTGAGCCACGGACAGCAGGCTGTCGGTGCCGTAAGAATACTCGGAAAGCTTTGCATTGTTTTTCACATCCCACAGAACCAGCCTGTCAGTGTAGGCAATCAGCAGCCTGGAATCTGAAAGAAATATCATTTCCAGCGGATAAGCGCCGTCAGTTATTGTATACAGTTCCTCTCCGTCGGAAACAGATATCAGATATATGCAGCTTTGTATCAGGCCGTTTTCTGTTTTAAGGGTGTTTACTGCCATAACCTTTCCGCTGTCAGACAGCGAACTGTACACCGGATAGCCTGTCGCACAATACCATACAAACCTTTCGCTCATATTAAAATTGAACACTGTGACCTCACCGTTATAGCCGGAAGACCTGGTTGTTACGGCAATGCGGTTGGAGTCGGAAATATCGGCATGGACTATGCCTGCCCCCATCTCCTGCCGGAACAGCACATTGTGGCTGTTGGTCACTTTCAGTGCCGTTTGGTTCAGATCATATATAACTGCCCTGTTGCCTGATGTGGTTATCACAGGGTTTTGCATCGAATGGTTATAGGTAAATATATTCTTACCGGTGGGGGAATATACTGTAAGATTGTCACCGCTGAGCACACAAAGGCCGGTGCCCATCTCTTCACCCTGCAGCACCGCAGAAAAATCACCTTCCAGCGGCCAGCCGTCACCAATCTGGAAAACAGCCAGTCCGCTGGATAAAAAGTCGCCCAGATAAGCCAAAGACGCACCGTAAAGACCGGTGATGTACACCAGGGCTGCTGTTATGGCTATTATCAGCAAAGCTCTGATATTTTTTCGCCTTTGGGCTATTTTTTTATTCCTGTTGGTCAGCTCTTTTCTGCTGATACGCCTGTCACTCATCAAAAACCTTCGCTTTATATATTATTTGTATTTTATCAATAAAATACATCGGTCAAAAACAACCCCTGCGCCGGGGCTGTGGGACCTGCGGCACTGCGGTCGCGTCCCTGTATTATCCGCGGTATATCCTCTGCTTTTATCTGTCCGCGGCCGACACTGACAAGGGTTCCGGCCATTATTCTGACCATATTGTAAAGAAAACCGTCAGCGCGCACCACAAATTTAATCATATCCCCGTCTTTTTTTACATCGGCATAAGACACCGTCCTGACAAAATCTGTCACAGAGGAATTTTTCGACATAAATGCAGAAAAATCCCATTTACCTACAAAGTTTTTTGCCGCCTGCTGCATGCTTTCCACATCCAGGGCCGCGGCAACTTTGTAATAATATCCGCTGAAAAACGGACTGTCTATATGGCTGTTAAGAATATAATATGTATATTCTTTGCCTTTAGCGTCGTACCTGGCGTGAAAACCGTCCGGCACCTGCACAGCTTCCAGTGTCCTGATGTCCGGCGGGAGGTTGCCGTTCAAAGCCAGGGGCAGACGGCGCAAATCCAGCTGTTTTGGCGTATCGAAACTGAGATAAAAACATTTGGCGTGAACGCCGCTGTCCGTCCTGGAGCACCCTTTTATCTGCGTTTCGTGGCCGAGTATCCTCAGCAAAGCCTGCTGAAAAGTACCGAACACAGTGACAGCGTCATTTTGTATTTGAAAGCCCCGGTAGTTTGTCCCGTCAAAGGCAATTTTTACCAGTACAGTCAACTTAAATCACCCGTTTGAAAAAGTATTTCATGCTGAGTATAAACGCAAATCCCAGCAAACACACAACAGCTGAAACAACATCACTTCTGGTGATTTTCAGCTGTTTCAGCCTGGTTCTGCCCTCTCCGCCGTGATAGCAGCGGCATTCCATGGCTGTGGCCAGCTCGGTGGCGCGGTTGAATGCGGATATAAACAGCGGAACCAGTATAGGTACCAGCGCTTTGACCCTGTCTTTGAAAGAGCCGGAATCCAACATGGCTCCGCGGGATTTCTGGGCAGACATTATCTTGTCTGTTTCCCCTATAAGTGTAGGTATAAAGCGCATGGCAATGGTCATCATCATGGCCATTTCATGCACCGGGAAATTGATCTTGTTAAGGGGTTTGAACAATTCTTCCAGGCCGTCTGTCAGCGCTATGGGGCTGGTTGTGTAAGTAAGTAAAGAGGTGCCGCAGATAAGAAAAACTATCCTGGCCACCATAACTATACAGAACATAACACCTTCTGTATATATGTTCAGTTTCCACACACTCAGCAGAGGCCGTCCGCTGCCCTGTATAAAAAACAGGTTGAGTATAACTGTAAACACAATCAGCGGCAGCAGCGGCTTGATGCTTTTTCTCAGCATTTTCAGCGGTATTCCGCTGATGGTGTACATTGCCAGAACAGCCAGGCCGGACAGGATAAGTCCGGGGAAGTTTGTGCTCATAAACAAAACCACCACATAAACCACTGTGATGACTATTTTCAGGCGCGGATCCAGCCTGTGCACCGGGCTGTTGCCGGGAAAATGCTGTCCAATTGTTATATCTTTAAGCATTTTTTGCCTCCTCCTTTGCCTTTTTATACTTGATTATTGTCTTTACCGCATAGGGAATGGTGTAAACATCTGTGGGGATGTCCAGTCCCATTTCCCTCAGTTTCAAAAACACCTTGGTGACATCAGGTATGCCCAGGCCCATTTTCGCCAGGTTTTCCGCATCCTGAAACACCTCTTCCGTCGGAGCAAATTTATAAATCTGTCCCTGCCGCATGACTATTACCTTGTCGGCATAGTTGGCAATATCCTCCATGGAATGGGACACCAGTATAACCGTACTGCCTGTCTGCTGATGATAATTTTTCACCTGTGACAAAATCAGCTCACGGCCTTCCGGGTCAAGGCCGGCGCAGGGCTCGTCCAGCACCAGGACTTTGGGCATCATGGCAATTATGCCGGCTATGGCAACCCTTCTTTTCTGTCCGCCGGACAAATCAAAAGGAGAACCGGCCAGCATTTCGTCGCTGACACCGCAGAACCGGGCCGCCATTTTTACCCTTTTATCAACCTCTTCATCAGAAAGACCCATGTTTTTGGGGCCGAAAGCAATATCTTTGTAACAGGTTTCTTCAAACAGCTGGTACTCCGGATACTGGAACACCAGGCCCACATTGAAACGCACCTGTCTGATGTCGCTGTAATCCTTCCATATATCTTTACCATCCAGGAGAATTCGGCCTGTCTGTGGCTTTGTAAGGCCGTTCAGATGGCTGATAAGCGTGCTTTTGCCACTGCCAGTATGGCCGATTATACCCACAAAACTGCCTTCTTCAATATCAAGATTGATATTGTCCAGCGCTTTGGTCTCTCCGGGCAGGCCCTCATTATATGTATAAGAAAGATTTTCTATTTTTAAAACTGACACCCTTTAATCCTCCAACAGTTTATATATCTGTGCCGCACACTCGTCTATTGATATGGCCTGTGTGGAAAGGTCATAGCCCTGCTTTGACAGTTCCCATGCCAGTTCACTGGTCTGCGGGACATCCAGAGCCAGACTTTTTACCCATTCCACCTGGGAGAAAATCTCTTTGGGAGTGCCGATTTTTTCTATTTTACCTTTGCTCATAACCACTATCCTGTCCGCCTGGGCGGCTTCGTTCATGTAGTGGGTTATCAGCACAACGGTGATACCGTATTCCTTGTTAAGGCTTTTTATGGTTTTTATTACATTTTCCCTGCCAACCGGGTCCAGCATGGCGGTGGGCTCGTCCAGGACAATGCAGTCCGGACGCATGGCAATTATACCTGCAATAGCCACGCGCTGTTTCTGGCCGCCGGAGAGGTTGTGAGGCGCTTTGTGCCTGTATTTATAAACGCCGGCCTTTTCCATGGCTTCATCTATCCTCACCCTTATCTCATCGGTGGGAACACCCATATTTTCCAGTGCAAAAGCCACATCTTCTTCCACAACCGTGGCGACTATCTGGTTGTCCGGATTTTGAAAAACCATGCCCACACGCTGTCTTATATCCAGCAGCCTGTCTTCGTCCTTTGTGTTTATACCGTCAACTGTTATATCTCCTTTTTCCGGCAGGAGAATGGCGTTGAAATGCTTTGCCAATGTGGATTTGCCGCATCCGTTGGAGCCCAGCACAGCCAAAAATTCGCCTTTTTTCACTTCCAGGCTGACACCTTGCAGCGCCCAGGGGCTGTCCTCGGAGTAGCGAAACCATATATTATCAGCCGTCAACATACTTTCCATTTCAATAATGTCCCTCTTTTTTCCAGAATGCGGTGCTGCCGCAGGGCAGCGCCATACCGGTGCTTTCCACCACAAGACCGATTTCCTCGGCTTTTACCCGGCCTTTGTATCTGTCTTTCAGCATAACACTGAGCATATATTCCATAACGCTGGGAGAAACCCCGGTGGTGTAGCTGTTCACAGCCACAAACAACGGGTCATCAGACAAAATCTGACTGCACATTTCCAGCAGGTCAAATATATTTTCTTCCAGCTTCCAAACTTCGCCGTTGGGGCCGCGGCCATAGCTGGGCGGATCCATAATTATACCGTCGTATTTGTTGCCGCGCCTTATCTCCCTGGCCACAAACTTCATACAGTCGTCCACTATCCATCTGATAGGAGCGTCTGAAAGCCCGGACAGAGCTGCGTTTTCCTTGCCCCACTGCACCATACCTTTGGAGGAATCCACATGGCAGACCTTTGCGCCTGCCGCCGCGCAGGCCAGAGTGGCGCCGCCGGTGTAGCCAAAAAGATTGAGAACATTTATCTGTCTGTTCTCTTTTTTTATCATTTTTGCATATTCGTCCCAGTTGGTGGCCTGTTCCGGGAACAGACCGGTATGTTTAAAACCCGTGGGAGAAACGGCAAATGTCAGCGTGTCGTAACCCACATTCCACCTGTCTGCAAATTTTTTCCTGTATTCCCAGTGTCCGCCGCCGGAAGAAGAACGGTGATAAACCCGGTGGGCGTTGTTCCACAGGGGGCTTTTGCGTTCAAACTTCCACACCACCTGCGGGTCGGGGCGCACCAGTATAACCCCTCCCCAGCTTTCCAGTCGGAAACCGTCGGTAGCATCCAGCAGCCTGTAATCCTGCCATTTGTTGTCTGCTCTCATTTTTAACCCTTTTCAATAATGTCACAGGCTCAGCCTGCTTTCTATTTTATCCCGTATTTCTTTGGCAATATCGTTAATCTGCTGCAGGTCCTGGCCTTCCACCATAACCCTTATCAGCGGCTCTGTACCGCTGAGGCGTACCAATACCCTGCCCCGGCCCATAAGCTGCTGCTGTTTGGCCTCGATAAAGCCTTCGATATATTCATCAGTTTTATATTTTGCCTTGCCTTCGGCAGTGGTTTTTATATTTATCAGCACCTGCGGATACTTGGAGTAGCAGGAGTTGAAATCGCTGACTTTTTTGTCCTTTTCTTTGGCAAAGTAATTCATCAGCGCCACAGCTGTCAGCTGTCCGTCACCGGTGGTGGCAAAATCTGACAGTATAACATGGCCGGACTGTTCGCCGCCCAGGTTATATCCCTTTGCCCTCATCTCTTCCAACACATACCTGTCACCCACGGCGGTGGTAACAACCTTTATTCCGCGTTTTTCCATGTGCTTTATAAAGCCAAGGTTGGACATAACGGTGGCCACAGCAGTGTCCTGCTTCAGCTTTCCGTCCTGTTTCATCCTTGTGGCCAGAATTGCGATAATCTTGTCGCCGTCAACAATTTCGCCGTTGTTGTCCACTGCAAGGCATCTGTCCGCGTCGCCGTCAAAGGCTATGCCGCAGTCAAAACCGCCGTCTTTTACCAGCCGTGACAGTTTTTCAATGTGGGTGGAGCCGCAGTCTTTGTTTATGTTTGTTCCGTCGGGCTGACAGGAAACAAAATGGGCATCTATACCCAGTTCTTTGAACAACAGCGGAGCTGTCGCACTGCTGGCGCCGTTGGCGCAGTCGAACAATACTTTCAGGCCTGACAAATCCTGTGTGCAGGCGGTTTTTATGTAATCCACATAATCCTTTACCGCACTGTCAACACTTCTTACTCTGCCCATGTCTGCGCCGGTGGCCATTACCAGTTTTTCGGGTGTGTCCAGTATCAGCGCTTCTATTTCGTTTTCTGTTTCATCGGGCAGTTTGTAGCCGTCGCCGTTGAAAATTTTTATTCCGTTGAACTCCATGGGGTTATGGCTGGCAGATATAACAACACCTGCATCACAGCCGTATTTTTTTGTCAGATAAGCTATCGCCGGTGTGGGCACCACTCCGGCCAGCATTACATCTGCGCCCACGCTGCAAAAACCGGCGCTCAGGGCGCTGGCCAGCATATCGCCGGATATCCTGGTGTCCATACCTATAAGGACTGTGGGCCTGTGATGTGTTTTGCCGGTCAGCACAGCCGCAGCCGCGCGTCCGATATTTATAGCCAGTTCCGGGGTAAGCTCGCTTCCCGCTATACCTCTGACTCCGTCTGTTCCAAAAAGTCTTGCCATTGTGAAAACTCCTTTAAAATATTTTATATTTCGTCAAAAGATTGTTGTACAACATCGCTGTCGGCAATGTTGGGATTTTTTATATTCAGATGCTGATATGCCAGGTTTGTGACCATTCTGCCTCTGGGTGTGCGTGACAGAAAACCCAGCTGCATCAGGTACGGCTCGCATACATCTTCCAGTGTAATTGCCTCTTCCCCTATGGCCGCGGCCAGGGTTTCCAGCCCCACAGGGCCGCCGGAATACATAGTGATAATCGCCCTCATAAGTGTGCGGTCCAGCGCGTCCAGTCCCAGGCTGTCTATATCCATCCTGTCCAGTGCCAGCGCCGCAATATCCGCATCTATGATACCTTCGCCGCTTACCTGGGCAAAGTCCCTGGCGCGCTTCAGCAGCCTGTTGGCTACACGAGGTGTGCCGCGCGAGCATTTTGCCAGTGCCATGGCACCCTGCTCGGTACATTCTATCCCCAGAATGCCGGCTGAACGGCTGATAATTTTCGCCAGTTCCTCATGGCTGTACATTTCCAGCTTTAAAATGACCCCAAAGCGGTCACGCAGAGGGCTGGACAGCTGACCTGCCCTGGTGGTGGCTCCTATCAGCGTAAACTTCGGCAGATTTATCCTTATGGACTGAGCCGACGGACCTTTGCCGATAATTATATCCAGTGCAAAATCTTCCAGCGCCGGGTACAGCACCTCTTCCACCTGTCGGGACAGACGATGTATTTCGTCGATAAACAAAACATCGCCCTCTTCCAGGTTTGTCAGCAAAGCTGCCAGGTCACCTGGTTTCTCTATGGCCGGGCCGCTGGTAACGCGTATGTTTACCCCCATCTCGTTGGCAATTACGCCGGCCAGTGTTGTTTTGCCCAGTCCGGGCGGGCCGTACAGCAAAATATGGTCCAGGGCGTCCCCCCTCATTTTGGCCGCCTGGAGATAAACTGTCAGGTTGTCCTTCAGTTTTTCCTGACCTATGTAATCCGTCAGCCGTTTGGGTCTGAGGGAATTTTCATTATCATTGTCTTCCGCCAGTGCCGCAGTGCTGACCAGCCTTTCCGTATCCTGAAAACCAATGTTATTCATCAGATTTTACCTCCGGCCAATAGTTTTAATCCTTGTTTTATCAATGACTGCACATCCTGCCGGCCGTCCAGACCTGCCACAGCCATCGCCGCCTGGCTTTGGCTGTAACCCAGGGCCACCAGTGCGCTTACGGCCTGGCTGGCGTTGTCGGAAGCGGACACAGCACCTACATCAGCCATGCCCACACCGGACAGGGATATATCGTTGAACTTTCCTTTCAGTTCCAGGGTTATCCTCTGGGCCACCTTCGGGCCAACGCCCTGGGCGGCTGTAAAGGCTTTGAAATCTCCGCTGCTGACGGCCAGCGCCACCTTTTGCGCCGACATGACCGACAGTATTGCCAGGCCGGCTTTGGGGCCTACGCCTGACACGCCTATCAGGGTTTTGAAACAGGACAGCGAAGCCCTGTCTGCAAAGCCGTAAAGGTCCATTGCATCTTCCTTGACGGCCATATATGTGTACAGCGTGCATTTTTCGCCTGCCGGCGGAAGCGCCGCCCCTACATTTGTAGGCACCGAAACAAAAAATCCTATGCCGGACACATCTATAACAACGCTGTCCAGATTTTTTTCGGTTAAGATACCAGTAAGGCTGTAAATCATAATGTTTTTCCTATCTGTGTAAATAATTTTGAACGGTAAGAATATCCGTGGCATATTGCCACAGCCAGCGCGTCAGCCGTATCATCAGGTTTGGGGACTTTTTCCAGGCGAAGTATGTTTCTGGTCATTTCCTGTACCTGCTTTTTAACGGCTTTGCCGTATCCTGTCACAGACTGTTTTATCTGCAACGGGGTATATTCATACACCGGTATATTGTTCTGCGCCGCGGCCAGCAATATTACTCCCCTGGCCTGGGCCACCTGTATGACAGTTTTCTGGTTGGTGGTAAAGTAGAGCTTTTCTATTGCCAGTGCCTGCGGACAGGTTGTTTTGATAATTTCATCCACCCGTAAAAAAACTTCTTTCAGTCTCAGCTGAAAATCCGTGTGGGCGTTGGTGGTAACGGCCCCGTACTGCAGCGGGTAAAATTTGTTTTTTTCATATTCCAGTATGCCGTATCCCACTATGGCATACCCGGGGTCTATGCCCAATATCCTCAAAAAAGCACCGCCTTTTTTATATATCCTATAAACCATATAATTATATCATAAATATGCTGTTTCTTCAATACAGCAGACAGCCTGCGGCATTTTTCTCACAAAATAATAACATAAAATTGTTAAAAAATTTCCTCGCTGCCGGCCTGAATAAATGTACTGCCTGTAAATTTTACCGAATTAAGTCAATTCATATCCGAAAAAGGCTGTCACATTTTAATAAAGTTGCAGCTTTTGCTTCAAAAAACTTGATTATGGAAAAAAATAGTAGTATTATAAAGTGTAAAACTTTTTTAACATAGAGATTTATTGAATAAATACGGAGGTAAAATGATAAGAGAAGATTTAAGAAACATAGCCATTATTGCTCATGTTGACCACGGCAAAACCACTCTGGTTGACCAGATGCTGAAACAAAGCGGCACTTTCAGAGAAAACCAGGTAGTCAACGAAAGAGTTATGGACTCCGGCGATATAGAAAGAGAAAGAGGTATTACCATACTGGCAAAAAATGCTTCTTTCCATTACAATGGCGTAAAGGTAAATATTGTTGACACTCCCGGCCACGCAGACTTCGGCGGCGAGGTTGAGCGTGTTCTGAAGATGGTTGACGGTGTTCTGCTGCTGGTTGACGCCGCAGAAGGCCCGATGCCCCAGACCAGATTTGTTCTGGAAAAGGCCCTGGCCCAGAACCTTTCAATCGTTATTATAGTCAACAAAATTGACCGCCCCGACGCAAGAATTAAAGAAATCATAGATGAAATTCTGCTGCTGTTGATGGACCTGGGCGCCACAGACGAACAGCTGGACAGCCCGATGCTGTTCTGCTCTGGCCGCGAAGGCATAGCCAACTATTCCCCCGAGGTAAGGGGCACAGACTTCAAACCTATATTTGACACCATACTGGAATACATCCCCGGTCCGCAGGTTGCTCCCGAAGAGCCTTTTGCAATGCTGGTTTCCAACATTGACTACAACTCCTTTGTGGGCAGAACAGCTGTCGGCCGCATTGAAAAAGGCAGTGTCAAAGTGGGTCAGGAGGTTGTCGTGTGCGACTGGCACAAGGAAGATGTACGCCGCCGCGGAAAGATAACCGCACTGTACGCCTTTGAAGGCACCAACAAAGCCCCTGTGGAAACAGCTTCCAGCGGTGACATTGTTATTGTTTCCGGCCTTGAAGATGTTACCATCGGCAACACTATATGCGACCCGTCAAATGTTTCTCCCCTGCCTTTTGTGGCTATTGACGAGCCCACTGTTGAGATGACATTTGCAGTCAACGATTCACCTTTTGCCGGCCGCGAAGGCAAATTTGTAACCAGCCGCCAGATAAGAGAAAGGCTGTACAAAGAACTGCTGAGGGATGTGGCACTGAAGGTTGAGGATTCCACCACCAGCGAAAGCTTCCGCGTAATGGGCCGCGGCGAAATGCACCTGTCCATACTTATCGAGAACATGCGCAGGGAAGGTTACGAATTCCAGGTTTCACCGCCGAAAGTTCTGCTCAAACATGACGAAAACGGCCAGTTGCTGGAACCTTTTGAACATGTTGTAATAGATGTGCCCACCGAATATCAGGGCAGCGTAATCGAAAAACTGTCCAGCCGCAAGGCCGAGCTGGTGCAGATGGCTCCCCAGGGCGAAAGCAGAATGAGAATAGAGTTCAAAATGCCCGCCCGCGGTCTGTTCGGCTACAGAAGCGAGTTCCTGACAGACACCAAAGGCGAAGGTATAATGAACACCATTTTTGACGGTTACAAACCGCACAAAGGCGACCTGCCGGTACGCCTTACAGGCTCACTGATCTCCTTTGAAACCGGCGAGTCCATCACCTACGGTCTGTACAACGCCCAGGAACGCGGAACACTGTTCATCGGTCCCGGTGAAGCAGTATATGCAGGTATGGTTGTGGGTGTCAGCCCCAAGTCAGAAGACCTGGTTGTCAATGTATGCAAGAAGAAACAGCTTACAAACACCCGTGCTTCCGGCTCTGACGATGCCCTGCGCCTTATCCCCTGCAAACGCATGAGCCTGGAAGAATGTCTGGAATTCCTTGCTCCCGATGAACTGGTAGAGGTAACACCCAAGACATTGAGAATAAGAAAACGGATTTTGGACCACTCTGTAAGGGCAAAAGCAAGAAGCAAAAAATAATATATAAAATCCCGGAGAAAATCTCCGGGATTTTTACTTTTACGCAAAACTTTCATAATTTAAAATTTTGTTAAGATTTACTTTATAATTTTTTCGCCATTTGCACATATTTGAACAATATAATAAAAGCAGATAACAAGGAACGGTGAATGACATGTTAGACTTTATGGATATAACAAAAGACAATGTCCATTTATATTGTCGATTTGACAAAAATTTTGAAGACGACCTGAGCAATTTTCAGTCGCGCATATACCCCAAAAACAGCGATTTCTTTGTACCGATGATACAAAACGGCCTGCTGAGATGGAGCTACCTGTTTTTCGATGGTAAAATTATCGGTGCAATATGGCTGGAAAAAGAACATCACAGCCTACCCTGTGCAACCCTGGGCATATTCATTGCCGACAAGGAAAAACGCAGCCAGGGCATCGGCGAAGAAGCCATAAACAGATATATACAAATGTATAAGGAACAGCTGAAACTGACAGAGGTCAACCTGCATGTGCGCAAAGAAAATATCCGTGCCATAAAATGTTACGAAAAATGCGGATTTGTCACAGAGCAGGAATTTGAAAAAGCCGATGGCACCAAGGCATTGAGCATGACAAAAAGTCTTGCCCGGCGGCAAAGCCCGGTGGACTTTGCCAAAGTAAGTTAGATTACCTGATAGTTCACTTTTTATAAATAACTTTTTCTCCTGAAAGACGGAAACGGGATGCATTTTTCAATGCATCCCGTTTCTCCTTTTTTGAAAGGAGGCAGCATAAAGATTATTTAGCCAATATCTGCGGGCCCTGAGGTGTATCTTTTACCACATAGCCCAACCGAGCCAGCTCGTCGCGTATTTCGTCGGCTCTTGCCCAGTTTTTCTCTTTTCTGACCTGTGTTCTTTCTTCCACCAGGTCTTTTACTTTCTGAGGAATTTCGTCGGTCTTTCTGTTGTACAGCAGGCCCATTACTCCGCACAGTTCGTCAAAAATTTTGGCGGTATATTCCAAAGTTTCCTTGTCCTGCTTGTCACCGGTGGTGTTGATAGCACTTACCAGTTCAAATATTTTTGACAAAGCATCTGCTGTGTTCAAATCGTCATCCATAACGGCTATAAATTCAGCCTTGGCCTTGTCAGCAGCCTGTTTCAGGCCGGTTTCGGTACCTGTTGTATGGTCAATCAGGAAATCCAGGTGATCCCTGGCGGTATACAGGCGCTCCAAGCTGGATTTGCACTGTTCCATAACCTCTTTGGTGAAGTTCAGGGGTGAACGGTAATGGGCTGTCAGCTGGAAATAGCGTATGGGCTCGTACCCGTATTCGTTGGCGATGTCGCGGACTGTAAAGAAGTTGTTCAGGCTTTTTGACATCTTCTGGTTGTCAACATTTATATACGCATTGTGCATCCAGTAGCGGGCAAATTCTTTGTCAGAAGCACATTCAGACTGAGCAATTTCATTTTCGTGGTGCGGGAATATCAGGTCCTGTCCGCCGCAGTGCAGGTCAATGGTTTCACCCAAATGTTTGCGGCTCATGGCGCTGCATTCAATATGCCAGCCGGGACGGCCCTCGGAGAAGGGGCTGGCCCAGTGGGGCTCGCCCGGTTTGGAAGCTTTCCACAAAGCAAAGTCCGCAGGGCTTTCCTTTATCTCGTCAACGGCAATTCTTGCACCGCTTTCCAGTTCTTCCAGCGGCTGATGACTGAGCTTGCCGTATTCATCAAAGCTGTGTACACGGAAATAAACATCGCCGTTTTCTGTTCTGTAAGCGTGACCTTTCTCTATCAGTGTTTCCACTATATCAATAATTTCCGGTATATGGTCAGAAACTCTGGGGCGCACATCGGCAAAGCGTACATTCAGCCCCTGGAGATCTGTGTAGTATTCGTTTTCATATTTTCTGGCAACTTCATCAAAAGATATTCCTTCTTCGTTGGCTCTTTTGATAATCTTATCGTCTATATCTGTGATGTTGGAAACATATTTTACCTTGTTGCCTTTATACTCCAGATAGCGGCGCAGTGTGTCAAAAACTACCGCCGGGCGCGCATTGCCTATATGAATATAGTTGTATACCGTGGGGCCGCACACATAAATTTTGTACTCGCCCTCGGTAATGGGAATAAATTCCTCTTTTTTTCTTGTCAGTGTGTTAAAAACCTTCATGTGGTCCATAATATGTCCTTTCCGGCCAAAGGCCTGTAAAATTTTAAATCAAAGACCGTAAAGTTTAAAAAATATATTAAAAAACGCCTTCATCTGTCATACAACAGACGAAGGCGGCAAAATAACCACGGTTCCACTTCGATTTATATCTTGTGAGTTCTGTAACGGGAACACCCGTACACAGCTACTGCTAATTCGCCGTGTCTGCTTTCAAGGGCATTGGCCGGCTTATTGTTTTCAGGGCGCTTTCAGCGGCTCACGCCCACTCTCTGTCGAAATTTTACACCGGTTACTATTCTTGATACCAACGCATTTATCTTTATATCCCAAATATTAGCATGGTTTTAAATATTTGTCAAGGGCTCACTTTGCATTGCGGATAAGGTCCAGGTTGGGCAGTATATACTGCATTCCGGACACCACTGTAAGGGCGGCCATAATCCACATCAGCACACCTGTAACCAGGCTCACTGTGCCAAGGGCAGCTGCATTTATTATACCCAGATTGTACAAAGCCAGTCCTCCCAGGCCCAGCATTATGGCAAACATCTGAAACACCGTCTTTGCCTTGCCCATCAGTCCGGCGGCTATTACCTTGCTGCCGGCGGGGTTGGCTGCTGCTATCATCCTTATGCCGCTGACTGCAAATTCCCTGGCCAGCACTATGCACAGAACTATCTCATGGCACAGACCTATTTTGCACAGGTATATCAACGCAACCGTTGTCAGCAGTTTGTCCGCCAGCGGGTCCATAAATTTACCGAAATCTGTTACTATATTGTATTTCCTGGCTATATTTCCATCGAGAAAATCGGTAAAAGACGCAACGGCAAATACAATAAGTGCAATCAGCATGCTGTATGGATTGTCAATATACATAAACAGCATAAACACCGGCACCAGCAGAAATCTCATCAATGTAAGTTTATTTGGCAAATTCATATTTTATCACCTTTCCTTACTTTATAATCTCGCCGTACAGATCGTATATATCACTTTGGGTTATATGTACCTTTCTGATATCACCTATCTGTATATCGCTGTCAGCATCCAGGTATACCTCGCCGTCTATCTCCGGTGCGTCATATACACTGCGGCAGACAAACAGGCCGTTTTCGCTGTCGAAATCGTCGCAGATAACCCACAGGTCTTTGCCGACCAGCTGCCGCTGTTTTTCGGCCATTATCTCTGTCTGCAATTCCATGATTTTGTCAGCTCTTCTCTGTCTTTCTTCCACAGGTATCTGGTTTTCCATCTTTGCGGCCACTGTTCCCTCTTCTTCGGAATAAGCAAAGCAGCCCAGGCGTTCCAGGCGGATTTCCTTTACAAAATCATACAGCTGTGTGAACTCTTCCTCGCTTTCACCGGGATAGCCTGTGATTATGCTGGTGCGTATTGTTATATCGGGAATTGCCCGGCGCAGGCGGTTGATGGCAGACATTATTATTTCGCTGCCGCCTTTGCGGTTCATGCTTTTCAGCACTCTGTCGTTTATATGCTGTATCGGCAGGTCAAGGTAGTGGAGGACTTTCGGGTTTTCCGCCATTACCTTTATCACATCATCGCCCAGTCTTTCCGGATAGGCGTACATCAGCCTTATCCACTGTATGCCGTCTATCTCGCTGATGTTCTGAATAAGCTGTGCCAGCTTGTTTTCGCCGTATATATCTTCGCCGTACCTTGTTATGTCCTGAGCCACAATTATAATTTCCTTGACCCCTTCTTCCGCCAGCCATTTTGCTTCCTCTATACAGCTTTCCATGGGGCGTGAACGGTGCGGGCCTCTTATAAGGGGAATAGCGCAGTAATAGCATCCGTTGGAGCAGCCTTCTGCAATTTTCAGATAGGCGTAATGACGGGGTGTGGAAATAATTCTTTTGGCTGTTATGTCCAGGTTGGTTTTCGGGCCGTAAACAGACAGTTTCTCGCCCCGGCACACCTTTTCCATGGTTTCCAGCAGTTTGTCATGGGCGCCTATGCCGACAACCGCGTCCACCTCCGGCATATCCTGCAAAATTTCATCCTTGTATCTTTCGGCCAGACATCCGGTGACAACTATTTTCAGGTCAGGATTTTCCAGCCTGGCGGAAACGGCATTGAAGATATTTTCAATAGCTTCTTCCTTTGCGGAAGTGATAAAACCGCAGGTGTTTATCAGGCACACATCCGCCTGTGTCATATCTGCTGTTGTGGAATGGCCGGCCTTCAACAGGCTGTGGGCTATAATATCGCTGTCCACCTGATTTTTCGGGCAGCCCAAAGAAACCAATGTAACCTTCATTTAATACTCCTGTATATCAATATCTAAAATTTCAAAAGCTTTGCGTATATCAGAAAAAGCAAAGCCTTTCCTTACCAAAGAGGCGACAACCTTTTGCGGATTGTCAAGGCGATAAGAATATCTGCCCTGCAGCAGTGTGCATATCTGCCGCGTCTGATCCTGTATGTCAAAATTCGATAATACACCATCGACAACATCTTTGTCAATACCCAGCCGGACAAGCTTTGCCCTTACACCTTTTACAGACTCTTTTTTTGTTTCAAACAGATACCGGGCTTTTGCCCGGGCAAACTTTTCGTCATCAACCAGTCCCAGTTCTTCCATTTTATCAACGGCATACCGGGCGCTGTCTGCGTCAAAATGGCGCAGAAGTTTTCGATACAGTTCTTTTTTGCCGTGCATACGGGCCGAAAGATATGTGTAGCATCTGTCCACAGCTTTGCTGTCGTTACTTTGTTTATAAATGCAAGCAAGCTCTTGCCGGGTAAAACAAGAGCCTATGCTTATGTTGTTTTTGTATAAAACTTCGTCATCAACCGAAAAAAGGAATTCGTCACCGCAAAACAGCGCGTTGTTGCCCTTTTTGGTTTTGGTGATGTCTGTAATCTGTTTATTATTCAACATCTATGTCGATATTTGCGCTTCTGCGTTTTGGGGCTGCCGGTTTTTCAGCAGTTTCTCCCTCTGCGGCCTCTTTGGGTGCAGTGCTGATTATTGTTTTGCCGGCCTTCTTACCGCCGGGAGCCAGTATATTCACGCCTTCCGCTTTGGCCTGTTCAACCGCGGCAAAAACCTTATCTTCAACCTCTTTGGACAAAGCCGGGTTTTGCTTGAAGTATTCCTTGGCATTATCCCTGCCCTGACCCAGCCTTATATCGCCGTAGCTGAACCATGCGCCGGATTTGTTGACTATTCCCAGTTTTACGGCTATATCCACAATTTCACCCATCTTGGATATGCCCTGGCCGAACATTATATCAAATTCAGCCTCCTTGAAAGGAGGGGCTACCTTGTTTTTCACCACTTTGGCGCGGGTTCTGTTGCCCACTATCTCACTGCCGGATTTGATGGCCTCTATGCGGCGCACATCTATACGCACAGAAGAATAATATTTCAGCGCGCGTCCGCCGGTGGTTGTTTCCGGATTGCCGTACATAACACCGATTTTTTCCCTCAGCTGGTTGATAAATATGACTATTGTATTGGTCTTGCCTATGGTGGATGTCAGCTTTCTCATGGCCTGGCTCATCAGTCTGGCCTGCAAACCCACATGGCTGTCGCCCATTTCGCCTTCTATTTCTGCTTTTGTTACCATGGCCGCAACACTGTCCACTACCACCACATCTATGGCGCCGCTGCGCACAAGTGCTTCGCATATTTCCATGGCCTGTTCGCCGGTATCAGGCTGTGATACCAGCAGCGAGTCAATATCAACGCCCAGGGCCGCGGCATAAACCGGGTCCAGCGCGTGCTCAACATCTATAAAAGCCGCGTTGCCGCCGCCTTTCTGCGCCTCTGCCACAACATGCAGGGCCAGAGTGGTTTTACCGCTGCTTTCAGGTCCATATATTTCCACAATACGGCCGCGGGGCAGTCCGCCTATGCCCAGGGCCAGGTCCAGTGAAAGAGAACCGGTGGAAATTTTGTCCACATTCATGGTAACATTTTCACCCAGGCGCATTACAGCGCCTTTGCCAAACTGCTTTTCTATATTCGCAAGCGCGGTTTCAAGAGCTTTTTCTTTATCTGTCGCCATATTTTACCTCTTTTTATATTCCTATATCATACAACTAATAGTTGTTATCATGATAATATATTATCATAAATACCGCCGATATTCAAGAGTTATTTGACAGTATTTATATTTTCTGCGCCACTATACCCCTGGCATTGCCGGCGGTGTCCACAATTTCCCTGACAATTTTATATTCCTGGCCTATCAGCAGCTGCTTTACCTGCCGTGCCTGGTCATAGCCGTGCTCGAAGATTAGGTATCCGCCCTCTTTCAGCGCCGGTTTGTAATACTGTGCTATAAATTTATAAAATCTCAGGCCCTCATCCTCCGCAAACAGCCGTGTGAAAGGTTCGAACTGAACTTCTTTCTGCATTTTGCCTTTCAGCGAAGGGTTGACATAAGGCGGATTTGATATGATAACATCAAAACTTTCTTCCTCTATCTTGTAATCATACTGAAACACATCGCCAAGAATGGGCAGCACACACAGGCTGTTGCGCTCTATATTTTCCACAAGATATTCATAAGCCTGTTCGTACTTTTCCAAAGCCACTACGGTGGCATCAGGGCAATACCTCTTTACCGCCAGGGCTATAGCCCCGCTGCCGGCGCACAGGTCCAGCACATTGGGGCTGACCATGCCGTTTATATATTCAAAAGCGGCCAGACACACATCTTCTGTGTCCCGGCGCGGTATCAGCACCCCTTCCCCAACCTTTAAATTCAGGTCAAAAAAGTCCCAGTTGCCCAGCATATACTGCAAAGGGTATCCTTCTGCGCGGCGGCGGCACATATCATACAGCTGCCGGCACACTTCTTCGTCAATTTCCTGCCGCGGATCTGTTTCCAGCCTGGATTTTCCCAGCAGATGCTTTATAAGCTCATCGCTTTCAAAGCCCGGCTCGCAGTTGGGGTTGCGGGAGAGTATATCCTTCATCCGGTTATAAACTTGTCTTATATTGCTCATCTTCTTCACCTTGTGCATCATTGACCACTGTTTCGGGCAGCAGGGCGTTTACCGAAGCTATTGCCACTTCTATCATCTTGTCATCCGGCTCGGCGGTGGTTATGCGCTGAAACCACAGACCCGGCTTTGAAAGCAGTTTTGTGCATGCGTTGGTGTGGCGTCCGTTGAAACGCAGTATCTCATAGGACAAGCCCACAACCAGCGGCAAAAGCAAAACTTTAAGCAAGGCGCGGTTAAGTGTGCCGTGCCATGGTATAAATGAGAAAATTATAATGCTGACAGCCAGGACTATGAACATAAAGCTGGTGCCGCACCTGGGGTGAAACCTGGTATAACGGCGCACATTTTCGACAGTCAGCGGCCGGCCTGCCTCAAAGCAGGATATGGTTTTATGCTCGGCGCCGTGGTAGCGGAAAAGCCTGTTTATCTCCGGCATTCTGGAAATTCCCCACAGGTAAAGCAGGAATATTGCCAGCTTTACCCCGCCTTCCACAAGGGATTTCCACGCGCCCAGCGTGAAAAACGAGTCCAGTATTCCTGTTATGAATGTGGGCAGTATCATAAACAGCACCAAAGCCAGGACACTTCCCAGGACACCGGCCGCAAATGACAGCACCTGTGCGCTTTTGTCACCGAACTTTTCTTTCAGCCATATGTCCAGTTTGTCTTCTTCATATCCCTCTCCGGAAATTTCAGCAGAACGCATTATACATTTGTAGCCTATGGACAGGCTTTCAAAAAGGTTTACAATGCCCCTGAGAACGGGAATTTTCCCGAATTTTGTTTTTTTCACCCTGTGTTTGCTGACATCTATCTTCCCGTCCGGGGTGCGCACGGCCACAGAATACCAGTCGGCGCATTTCATCATTATACCTTCTATCAGCGCCTGTCCGCCGATAGATATCTGTTCTTTTTCCATCATTTTCCTTTCATTGTGCGTATTGTATTTAAAGTAAAGGTCATTTTGGTATATTTGCCGTATTCGCTTTGCACCACAAACCTGCCGCCGTGGGCGTCTATTATTTCATTTACCAGCGCCAGGCCTATACCGGAGCCTCTCTTGGCGCCGCGGCCCTTGTAAAATTTTTCGGTTACTTTGTCGATATCTTCGCGGTGTATACCTTTGCCGTTGTCCAGCACGCTTACGGAAACGGCGTTGCTTTTGGGGCGGTAGTCAACAATAACCTGTATTTTTCCGCCGGCGGGGGTATACTTCACCGCATTGTCCAGAAGATTTACCATCACCTGTTTCAGCCTGCTTTTGTCTGCCATTACGGCTATTATCTCTTCCGGCTCTTTGTATTCCAGCTCTATACCGCTTTGTTTGCATCTGGGTGAAAACATTATGACTGCTTCACCTATCTCTGCCACCAAATCCAGCTTTTCCTTGGTCAGTTTTATATCCGATTGCTGGAGCCTGGAAAAGTCCAAAAGGTTTTCGACCATACCGTAAAGCCTTTCGGTTTCGCTTAAAATGACCCGTGTGCCTTTTTGTATTGTGCTTTTGTCCCGGGTGCCGTTCATAGTTTCTGCCCAGCCTTTTATGGCTGTCAGCGGCGTGCGAAGCTCGTGTGAAACGCTGGATATAAATTCGTTTTTCAGCTCTTCGCTTTTGCCCAGCTCCCGGGCCATATTGTTTATGGTGTCACACAGCCGTCCCAGCTCATCATTATAATTATTCTCAATCCTTACACCAAACTGCCCTTTGCTTATCCGGGCGGCGCTGGCTTCTATATCCCTGATGGGGCGGACTATACTGCGGACAAAGTACATGCCTGACATTACACTGAACAATACTATTGCCACCGCCACAAGAAATGCCAGGGCCACCATAATGTTTATCTCGCCGTCAACCTTCTCCAGGCTGGTTACCAGCCTGATTGCATATATGCTGTCAATCTCCGGCTTTATTATGCAGGTGGCTGTCAGCACCTTTTCTCCCAGGGAAGTGCGGTATATATTGGTGGATATACCGTCAGAGGCGTTCTGCGCCAGATGCACATCTTCCAGATGCATTTCATCACTGGGCATAAACCCGGTGGATGTTGCCAAAATTTTGCCGTTGGTGCCGATAAACATAAATTCAAATTTATCTTTTTCGGTAAATTCCTCGCTCATCCTGTACAACAACTGGGTGCGTTCCCGGTCGGAAAGCTGTGAAGATGCGGTAAGCGTACCGTTTATGGTATTTATCCTGCTGAGTATTGCATTTTCTGCCGCAGAGTAATAAGAATTGCGAACAATAATGACTATTGAAATCGCTGCAATTATCAGCACCGCTATTGTTGTGGCCAGACTGCCCTTTATCCATTTTTTAGTTATACTGCTGCTGTTCATAAAATTACATTCTCGACAAATCAAACGCTCCAGCGATAGCCGTAGCCCCACACTGTAACGATATACTGCGGATTGGAAGCATCCTCTTCAATTTTCATTCTCAGACGCCTTATATTCACATCTACTATTTTTATATCGCCGAAATAATTTTCACCCCAGGCGCCTTCCAGAATTTTTTCCCTTACCAATGCCACTCCTTCATTTTTGAAGAACAGCTCCATAATATTGAACTCCACGCTGGTCAGGTCAATTACCGTGTCACCTTTTTTCAGCACACGGCTTTTCAGGTCAAGGGTAAACGGGCCGGATTCCAGCACATCGCCGTTTTCGCCTTTTTTGCCGTTTCCCCGCACCCTGCGCAAAAGCGCGCTTATTCTGGCCAAAAACTCCTGAACGCTGAAAGGCTTTGTTATATAATCGTCTGCGCCGACAGACAATGACATAACCTTATCCTGCTCCTGACTTTTGGCAGAAAGCATTATTATGCCTATCTTATTGTTTTCCCTGCGTATATACTCGCACAGGGATATGCCGTTCATACCCGGCAGCATTATATCAAGTATTGCCAGATCAAAATCATTCTTGCCGGAATCCCACAGCATTTTCGCCTGTTCTGCACTGGACAGCCTGGTCACCTCATGGTCTGCCAGCACCAGGTTTATCTCTATAACTTCGCCTATATTGTCTTCGTCTTCCACAACTAAAATTTTAGCCATAAAAAACCTCCTGCTATTTTATATACATAACATTTTCTACTATATAATTTCGCTGATCTTCGCTTACGCTTTCATCGAAGGTCAGTTTAATCTGGACTGTACCGATATTGGAAATAACCATGTTATCAGCATCCTCTGCATTTTCACCTATTTCCAACACCTCCCGTGTGACAAGAATACTGCCGGTAGATGCCTGTACAACCAGCCAGGTATTTTCCTCCCGTCCGTCAGTCAGAAGTATGTGGCCCTGCCATTCGTCCGGCAGCGGGAAATACAGTCCGCTTTGTGCCCGGCAAAAGCCAAAATACTTCCTTTCAGGGTTTGTCAAAAGAAAGTTTGTCCATTCCATAAACTTCAGATCTTTGCTTTGAGCCCGCGCATCGTCGATTACAGTGGGTGTTTCCAGATAACCATCGCCATCCACATCCAGACTGCAAAGCGGATATGAATAATCCCAGACTTTCTGCACCACATTCGGCGGAAGTATTGTTACAAAATCGGACAGCCGATAGTAAAAAGCCTGGGTATATACAATCTTGTTGGTGTCGTAATAATCCAGCACTATCGCTTTGTTTTCTGCAAAATCATTAAGGCTGGGCGATATGGCCGTAACTTTCGCATTGGGCACCGATATTTCCATTGATGCTATCGAAGTTAAAAAGCTGCTCTGGTTTGTGCTGTAAACAGAAATCCGGGTGTGCTGGTTATCTGCATTTACACCGGCCAGGACAATATCAACAATACTGTCGCCGGTGACATCATAAACCAAAAAATCCTGGCAGACAAATGTTTCCACATCTTCAATTTTTCGGTCTGATATAAAATAAACTGACAGCAGTTTTTCGCTGGTATCAGAAAATGTATATCCCACTATTATCCGGCAGGGCTCGTCCTTTTTCAGGCGTTCAAAGGAAAGGCTGTACACCTCACTTCCAAAGCCCTCTCCTTCATAATCTACTGACCACCCCTCTTCTGTCCGGGACAGTACTGCTATGCGCACATTTGAACTGTTGCCGGGAGCGCTGTACAAAGCCACCGCCTCATCCTGCCCGTCATCGTCCAGGTCAACAATCTGCACCGGGGACAGGTCCGCGCCCTGTTTGGGGTATTTTAAAATTATGTCATAGCCCAGATAATTTTTTATTGCCGTCACAATGGCGTTTTCTCTTTCAGAAAGTCTGGGTGAAGACAAAAGATTTATTATACTGTCCTTATCGGCCAGACTGCATCCGACAGTAAGGCACGCAGTCAGAAGCAAAGCAAGAATTCTTTTCATATAAAACCTTTCCGCTTGTTTTAACTTATATATATTTTACCACTAAAAAAGCAATAATCCAATACTCATAACCATAGTACCGGTTATTATACCATAAATTGTGTGTTTGATGTTTGATATTTTTATTGCAGATGGTATCAGTTGAAAAACCGCAGTCTGAATCATTATGCCGCCTATTATCGGCATAAGTCCGTTTATAAAAGCCCGGCTGATAAAGTTTTTCAAAAGCAGGTATGTGCCTATACCGCCTATCGGCTCGGCCATTCCGGCCCAAAAAGCCTGGGAAAAGGCTTTGGAGGGACTTTTGGTTGTGTACAGGACCGGGCCGGCTATAGCCATACCCTCCGGAATATTATGCAGCGCCACTGCCACCGCCATTTTAAGGCCGAAATCCATATCCCGCGCTCCGGCAAACATGGTCAGCATACCTTCCGGCATGTTGTGCAGCACCATTACGACAGTTGTCAGCACTGCCATTTTTCGCACCGTAAATACATCCCGCTCCTCCCCTTCGTTAATCTGCGGAGTGGAAAGACGGGCCAGCGCTGCACCTATAACCGCCCCGCACAATACCAGTGAAAGCACACTCCAGGCCGCTTTGGGCCGCGGCATATAAACACTGTAATTTTCATAACTTTCCGCCAATAGGTCCATAAATGAAACCGAAAGCATAACACCTGCCGCAAACCCCTGAAAAAACGCCATTTTTTCTTTCCGTATGCCGCCTCTTATTATAACAGCCAGCGCCCCAAGGGCAGTGGCAAAACCAGCAAATGTACACAATGCAGCTGAATATATCATAAACAACACCTCTTTTATAAAGATATATTCCCGGCTGCTGCATCATATTTCAAAAAAACGGCGGGCTGTACGCCCGCCTTGTTTTTCATTATTTTTCCGGATACAGAATTTTTATAGCAGAAGAAGTGCCCAGCCTGTCTGCACCCAGCTGTATAAACTTTTCCATATCTTCCCTGGTGCGTATACCGCCTGCCGCTTTGATTTTGCATTTACCTCCGCAATGTTCTTTGAACAGGCTTATATCTTCAAATGTGGCGCCGCCGGTGGAAAATCCGGTGCTGGTCTTTATAAAATCGGCGCCGGCATCTGTAACACATTTGCAAACCGCCTTTTTTTCCTCTTCATCCAGCAGGCAGGTTTCCACAATAACTTTCAGCACTTTGTCGCCCACCGCCGTCTTTACCTGCCTTATTTCATCTGTTATATAGTCAAAATTTTTATCTTTTGCCCGGCCTATGTTTATTACCATATCAATTTCCCGCGCGCCTTTTTCCAAAGCGTCTTTGGCCTCAAACACCTTGGCCTGTATTGTCATAGCGCCCAGAGGGAATCCGATAACAGTACACACCGGAATACGCCCCTCCAAAATCTTTACAGCACGGCTGATGTGGCAAGGGTTGATACATACCGAAGCTGTGGAGTACTCCAAAGCCTGCCGGCAAAGCTGTTCTATCTGCCGGGCAGTGGCATCGGCTTTCAGCAAAGTGTGGTCTACCCTGGACAGAATTTCCTGATTTGTCATAAAAATCTCCTTTCGGCCTTTTTTATCATTTTATCACACATATATCTGTATGTCATCAAAAAACAGGCGGACAAGCCGCCTGTAAAAATTAAAGGTTAAAACATTTCTGTATATTTGTGGTTGTTCCGAGAACCAGCATTGTGGCATCTTTGTCCAGGACAAATTTGCTGTCGGTTGCCAGTATCATCTTGTCGTCTTTTTTGATGGCCAGTATGTTTATATTGTACAACCGCCTGGCGTTTATTTCAAAGATGCTCTTATCAGCCCAGCTGTCGGGTACGGCAACTTCAAAAATGGAATAATCTTTGCCCAGCTCGATATAGTCAAATATCCTGTCGGAACTGTATCTTATGGCCGTCCATCTGCCCAGCTGTTTTTCAGGGTAAACAACCTTGTCAGCACCGTTGCGCAGCAAAAATTTTTCATGTACATCTCTTGTTGCTCTGGCCACTACCAGCTTTGCACCCATCTCTTTCAGCAGGGATGTGGTTTCCAGGGAACTTTGGAAATTGTCGCCTATGGCCACTATACATACATCGTAATTTGTAACGCCCAAAGACCGCATAAAGTCTTCGTTTGTACTGTCGCCTATCTGTGCGTTGGTGACATAGGGCATTATGCTGTTTATTCTTTCTTCGCTCTGGTCCACAGCCATTATCTCATGTCCCAGTTCATTGAGTTTAACTGCTATATGACGGCCAAATCTTCCAAGGCCTATCAACAAAAAAGATTTCATTTTTTCTCCCTTTCCAATTAACCCACGGTAATTTTTTCCAGTGGCAGTTTTGATTGAATTTTCGGTGCGTCTTTAACCGTAGCAAATATTATTGTCAGTCCGCCAACCCTGCCCCGGAACATCAAAGAGATAAGGACAATTTCCGACAGGCTGGACAGATTTGTTGTTATGCCCAAAGTAAGACCAACGGTGCCGATAGCCGATGCGGTTTCAAACATACATGACAGCAGCGGCAGGCCTTCTTTAAGGCTGATTATCAACGCGCCTATTATAAACAGCGACACATACATCATAAATATAGTTGCCGCGTTTTTAATAACATCATCACCTATCCTTCTGGCGTACAGGCTGGGGCTGTCTTTTTTGTGAAACACAGAGAAAGCCGTCGCCAGCAACACCGCCAGAGTGGTGGTTTTCATGCCGCCGGCAGTAGAACCGGGGCATCCGCCGATAAGCATGAGAATTATTGTAATCATCTGGCCTGCATCACTGAGAAGTGTCAGGTCAGTGGTGTTGAACCCGGCAGTCCTGGGGGTTACCGCCCGGAAAAACGAGCTCCAGATTCTTTCCGCCAGGGGCATATCACCCCACACCGGAGAAGAAAATTCAAACACGAAAAAGTACAGTGCAGACAGACCTATCAGCAAAGCTGTGGTTGTCAATATAACCTTTGACTGCATACGGTAGCATCTGAAATTTATACCGTGTTTATTGAAATCTGCCCATGTGGAAAAACCTATACCGCCTATAACGATAAGGCTCATTACAGTCATATTTACAATGCCGTTGGCAGAATAGTCCATCAGTGATGAAAAGGGCGCCTTGACACCCATAAGGTCAAACCCTGCATTGCAGAAAGCTGATACCGAATGGAACAGCGAATACCACAGCCCCTTGAAAAGTCCGAATTCCGGCACAAAAACAAAGGAAAAGCTGAACATTCCGCAAAGTTCTATCAGTGCGCTGGTTTTAAGTATAAATCCGGTCATCCTTACAATACCGCCCACATGCTGTGCCGATATGGCTTCCTGCATGGTGCTTCTTTGAAAAAGGCCGATTTTTTTGCCGGATATAACCGTTATGGCAACCGCCACAGTAACAACACCCATTCCTCCTATCTGTATGAGCATCATTATAACAAACTGCCCGAACATTGACCAGTATGTAGCAGTGTCCTGCACCACCAGGCCGGTAACACAGGAAGCGCTGGTGGCAGTAAACAGCGCATCCAAAAAGCTGGCTCCGCCCCACTGCTGTGTGGAAAACGGAAGCATCAGCAGAAAGGTTCCGCTTAAAATCAAGCCGACAAACCCGTAAATGATAATTTGAGAAGACGAAAAGTGTTTTCTCTTTTTTACCTCAGTCATAAAATCTCCCAAAAAACAAATATCTGCCAAAAGGCATTAAATTCTATTAGATACTAACACATAATTGTGAAATGTTATAGCAAAACTCAATTATTTTACACATATTTTACATTACACCTGTAAATTGTAATTTGTATTACTTTTTAAATACTTTTAAAACGAAACCTAATCCCAAACCAATCATAGCAAATACATATCCTAACATAAAATTATCAAAAACAATTCCTAATGTATTTCCTATAATAAATCCTCCGATAATTAACCATTCTATTTTATCATCATT
>CALWZO010000013.1 GCA_944386045.1 uncultured Clostridia bacterium
GCTGCCACATCGTCGTCAGTCAGTGTCAGCTGATGGCGGAAGCTGGCCTTTTTTGCATCGTCCTTTGGCTTTCCGGCGGTAAAGTATGGAGGGTTGCAGCTGACAAGGTCAAACTGCATATCTGTCTGCCAACGGCGTATATCCGCATTTACCGCCTGCAAATTTTCAAATTTGTTCAGCCGTATGCTGTTTTCCAGCAGCCGGGTGCCTTCGCCGTCTATCTCCAGTGCCACCGCCAGGCCTTTATGTCCGCGGTCTTTCCAGCGCAGCGGGATAATTCCGCAGCCGCTGCCGATGTCCAGCGCATTCTGGGCATATTTCAGCTGACAAAAATCGCTGAGCAGAAAAGCATCGGTGCCAAAGCGGTGGGTGGAATTTATGCAGACTTTTGTTCCGTGGGCCAGTGTTTCTATATCGTATGTCATTTTCCTTATAAAAGTTAAATGGCTGAGTTTTCACGCCCGGCCATTCAACATATCCTTATCTTACAAAATAACTGCCTGCCGACTGTATGTTTTCCAGTGTTGTTCCGTCGGTCATCCACAGGGCAAAGTGAGTAATACCATTGTCCCGGGCGATTTTCTTCAGGCTTTCCACCGCAGAAATATCGCTTACCTGCGATGCGTCGGCGGTGATTATTACATTTTCAGCTCCCAGCTGGAAGGGGTGCACAATATACTGGGCGTAATCCCCGCCGGAAGCTGTGGCTGAATATTCAAACTGCCATATGGCCCTGCCGCCTTTGGCAGAAACTTTGCTTTTCAGCGTGTTCAGCAGATTTTTCATATTTGCCAGTACCTGTTCGGTGCTGGCGCCGAAATCCCTTTTGTCCAGGCTGTAGCCTGTAGGTGTGGAATATCCGGCGTAAATTATCTCTTTTATTCCCTTTGACAGAATTTCATCTGTAATGTCGGTTATATACGACTGCATTATGCTGCTGGCCGGGTTGGCCCAGGATTTTCCGCCCAAAGCGGCGCTGGTGTCCAGCCACAGGCTTTCGGTGCCCTGGTATTTTACCGCCGCACCCCTTTCAACAGAGGAAATCATTCTGTCCATAAAGGTGTAGACCCTGGCAACGGGAGTGATACCGTTTTCATTCATCTTCTTCACAACCATATCAAGGTCCGCCACTGTGTCGGCTTTCAGCTTTTGGGCGTACTGGTTTTCAGAATTGTAATGTATATATCCGCTGGCGTCCTTCAGGTCAAAAACACAGTGGTCTGCACCGGCTGTTTTGGCAGCTGCAATGACGCTGTCTATTCCGCCCTCGGTGGTCATTTGGGAAATATCGGCATAATAGTAAATGCTTGTATCGGAAACCTGTACAGGCTCTGAACCGGATTGTGACCGCTGCCCATCCGAAGAGTCCGGCTGCTGCTGTGAAGAGGTCTGCTCTGAAGGGGCAGAAAAATCCAGGTTGGCGAAAAAGTTTACCACAGGTTTGCCCAGGAAAAATCCGGCCGCAATCAGCAAAACCACACCTGCTGCCACAGTCAGAACTTTTTTGAACACGACTGTCTTGGGCGAAGCAGAGTTTCTTTTATATCTTTTTATTTTTACCGGTTTTTGGTTTTTAGCCATATAAAATCTCCTTTTTAAAGGGCTACCCTGTGTCCCGTCAGGGCGTAAACTGCCATGGCAAGAACAGAAATATATATCAGTGTTATGGGCAGGCCGCGGAAATTGGCCGGCACCAGGTCGTGGCGTATTTTTCTTTCACCTTCAATTATCAGCAGCATTGCCAGCATATAGCCCACGCTGCTGCCAAAAGCAAAGCCGATTGTTTCAGCCAGTGTAAGGCCCAGCGTAGTGGTAAAAATTATGGTTCCCACTATGGCGCTGTTTATACTGGCGCTGGTTATGGAGTAGATCATTCTTTTAAAAGTGGATTTTTGCACCGCTATGCTCAAAACAAATACCACCAAAATATAGCTTACGGTACAGCAGACAACTATCAGCACCGGTGTGACAAACCTTGTGTACCGGGCAAAAGGTGTAAAACCTATAAGCGGCCTTAAAAAATATACCAAAAGGCTGTTTATCATCTGGAACAGTGTCAGGAAGGCGCAAAAATACATGGTGTCCTTTTTGGGGTCATTTATCATGCGCAGACCGCCGGACAGGCCCAGGCCGCGTATAAATATAACATTCTGTGCGCCTATGGCCAGGACAGAATAGCTGAAAAACGATATAATTGCATTAACCATTGAGCTCATAGCCGGCCGCCTCCTTCTTCAGTTTGTCGTGGTATATGTTTACATACATATTCCACAGTGCACACATGACGCCTATTATCAGAAATCCGCCAAAGCTGTACCGCGCCATTGGCAGAAGCTTTACGGAAATAATGCTCAGACCTCCTATGCTGCCATAGGCCAGAAATTCTCTTATTGTGCCCAGCAGAATACATGCCATAACAAAACCGGCAGTGTTCCTCAGGCCGTTTATTATTGAGTAAAGAAAAGATTCTTTTCTTGTTTTTTCAAAGTTTTTTACAATCAGCGGGTCAACAACCAATATCGGCAGATAAGCGCCCATATTCAGCGGCCATGTGCCGAAGACTTTGTACATTGCATAGTATGCAAAGCCAAACACCACCGCAGATGTCAGAGGGTAAAAGAATGTTTTCAGCGGCACGCTCATCCTGCGGGTTATCAGTGATGTTATAACGCGGGTGGGTGTCAGAATAAGTATTACCGCGATACTGAGCATTAAACTGTTGCCCAGGGTTGTGGCGGCCACAGACAGAGGTGCCAGGGCCAGACCTTTTATGAAAACAGGGTTGGACAGCAGCACTTTTCTGCGTCTTACGGTATCATCCCAATTGGCCAGTTCGCGGTTTACTTTTGTCTTTCTGTCCATTACCTGCCCTCCTTCTTCTGCTTTTCCTCAAGCTCTTTCAGAGCCTGTTTCACATCTATGGTCCTGGTGGTAAATTCCACCTGGTCTATATTATCTTCCGCCGCGCTGATTATATCCAGCAGCTGATTGCCTGTATCGGCGCTTCCGGCAGCTTTGTCAGCAGATTTGCGCGCAGCTGATTTTTTCGCTTTTTTAATTTCAACATTTCCGGCTGTCACCGGTGCAGCTTTCTTTTTGTTCAGGCCCAGCTGAGCAATCCAGGCTTTAAATGACCGGCTGTTTTCAAATATTCCGCCGGCACTGAACAGTCTGTCCCAGAAACCTTCTGTTGCGTTTACCAGCAGCAGTGCAAAACATCCGCCTATTTCATAGCTGCCGAAATATCTGAACAGCATTGTAAGCACACCGCTTAAAACGCCGAAAACAATTTTTGCTTTCGGATTGTGCGGTGTGGTGGCAGGCTCGTTGAGCATAAACACAGCATAAAATATCAATGCGCTGGACAAAAGTTCCAGCTTGAGGCTGTCAAATCTTGATACGCCGTATATCCTGGGGAAAACAATAGCAATAATTGCACATGTGGCCAAAAAACTTACGGGTATATGCCATGTTATTCTTTTTCCCACCAGGAGAAAAACTGCAACCGACAGTATTACCAGTATGAAAGCGGAACCCATGGCGCCGGGGTGATATCCCAGCAGAAGGTTTATGGTGGATACATATGGCAGGCCGCCGGCCTTTATCTGGGAAGCGCCGGAAAGAGCGCTTTCGGCAGCGCCGGACCAAAAGCTGACCTTTGTCAGCGGTGTTACCGCCGCAAGGGCCTGATTTGGCCAGTTTACCGCCGCAAAACACATTGCCAATGCCGCCAGGCTGAAAGGATATACATCTTTTCCGCCGAAAGCATGCTTGCCCAGCACCACAGTCACCGCCACTGTCACAACAACTATGTACAGCGGAACAGACACCGGCAGCATCATGCAGAACACCAGCGCAGCCACCGTGCTGCTTTTGTCGGATGTATCCACTTCCTGCTTTCTGATAACCGCCATGGCCACATCAGATATTCTGGCGGTCAAAAACGCCACAACGCACACCAACAGCACCCTGGCTGAATACATTACGCAGGCGCACAGTATTATGGGAAGCAGTGCCAGCAGCATATCATCATAATGGCTTTGCTCCCTGATTTTTACACTTGTTTTATTCATCTGTTTCCTTTTCTCTCTTATGCCTTTAATTTTTTTATCGCCCGTGCCGGGTCTTCACTGCCAAACACATAGCTGCCGGCCACCAGCACATTTGCACCGGCGTATTTGCACATGACGGCAGAACGGTCGTTTATGCCGCCGTCCACCTCTATCATCAGGTTGTCCAGCCCCAGCTGTCTGGCTTTGCCGCTGACCCTGGCAATCTTGTCCACAGCCACCGGCATAAAGCGCTGGCCTCCAAAGCCCGGCTCCACGCTCATGACCAAAATCAGGTCCACCTTGTCTATGTAAGGGTATATCCGTGAAGTTGGTGTCTGCGGTTTTATCACCAGCCCGGCTTTTTTGCCGCAGGATTTGATTATATCTATTGTCCTGAGTATGTCGCAGTCGCTTTCCACATGGAAGGAAACCAGGTCGGCGCCGGCTTCACAGAACTGTTTTGCATACAGCTGTGGTTTTTGTATCATAAGATGCACATCAAAAAACGCGTCGCTGGCCTTTCTCAACGATTTTATCACCGGCAGACCCAAAGAAATGTTGGGCACAAAAACGCCGTCCATCACATCTATATGCAGCATATCCGCGCCGGCTTCGATTACCTTTTCACATTCTGCAGCCAGATTTGCAAAATCAGCCGATAAAATCGATGGAGAAACTTTCATAATTCATACCTCGTTTGATTGTGTGTTAAAAAGCAATTCCTGTATCTATTTATTATACATTTTAAAGGCAAAAAAATCAATTTTTAGCACAAAAATTCACAATATATCTAAAAAATTAACACCTTTACCGGGCTATTTTCTATTTTAATTTTTCCAAAATTGTGATACCATTATTTAAAGAATTTAAAACCGGAGATTTTTATGAAAAAATTTTTAAGCCGGACGGCGATGCTGTCCATGACATTTTTCCTGATTTTGGCATCGGTGTTCCTGGTGGTAAACACCAGATCTTTCTACACCGGCCAATATGAAAAAAACAACACCGAGCAGGCCACCGGCATGTCTCTCCGGGACCTGGACAAGGCAACCCGGCTGCTTTTAGATTATCTTAACAACAAAAGGGACGACCTGGATATGACAGCGGACAAGTTTGACGCTTCCCGGCAGATTTTTGACCGGAGAGAAAAGACACATATGGTGGATGTAAAGGCTTTGTACGCCGGCGCAGGCACAGCCATGGCATTTTTTGGTGCTTTTGCGGTGGGTATGTTTTTTGTGATGACGCGAAAAACGCCCAAAAAGGATCTGCCGGCCCTGCTTAAACACGGATATAAAACCGCGGCCGTTTTCACCCTTGTGCTGGCCTTAGTGCTGGCGGCAGTCTTTACACTGGGCTTTGACCGGTTTTGGACCGCCTTTCATCATGTGTTTTTCACAAATGACCTGTGGCTGCTGGACCCGCGCACCAGCACGATGATAAACATGTTCCCGCTGGAATTTTTCCTGGCGATGTGCACCAGGATACTTGTTGTTTTTCTGTCGCTGTTTGCGCTGGCCGGTATATTTATAAAGCTGACCGAAAAGAAAATCAGGGAAAAAAGATAGCGTTTTTACACACAAAGGCAAATACAGCAACTTCTATATGGAAAAATATTCCAAAAAAACAAAGGCGGTAAATACCGCCTTTTATTTTTTATTTAAAACAATCCAAAATCCGGTCTGTTCCGCTTCCGTCAAAGCTGGTATATATCATACATATCATATAATCGCCATGCCTTGCATACATCATAAGTTTTTCTACCGTTCTCCCGTACATATTAGTTATTCCTTTTAAAGCTTCATAGTTTTTGCCGGATAGTGTCAAGTTATCAATTTCTTCGTATGTATAGTCATACTCTGATTTATCAAGCTGGGATTTGATATTTTCCATATAAAGCTCATCTGTTATGTCCGTTGCATTTTCCGCAGCAAGATTTTCGTACTGTATTAACAGGTAGTTGTTTGTGTTTGGGTCCAGTATTATGGTATCTGGAATAACTTTTTCCCGCTTAAATTCTTCTTCGCCCCATTCAGCCAGCTCTCCGCCGGTTACAGAGGGCATCAATGCGGCCGCTACCTCGTCATCGGTGCAGGCATACCAGCCCTCCGGCAGTTCAATGCGCATACCGGTGCTGTCATTGGTATACACAGTCCTGTCTTCGTTATAGGTACCGCGGGCAATGGTGACCTGTTCCTGCTGCGACTGCTCCTGCTGGGATTGTGACTGTTGTTCTGAAGGCTCCCGCGGGGAACATGCAGTCAATGAAAACAACAGCACAGCGCCGGCTGTCAGTGCAAATAATTTTTTCATGCTTTTTTCTCCTTTAAAAATATATTCTTAAATCCGGCACGCCGGATAAAGTTCTCAAAATTGTATCTGAAAAAGCATCGTAATATCTGTTCTGTGTGCAACAAAAGCAAAAAAGGTCCTGACGCGGGGAAAACCGTGTCAAAACCTTTTGTTTTAAAAATTATTCAGCTGTTTCTTCGCTTTCTTCTTTGGCCGGGGCTTCAACTGTCTGTTTGATGGACAGGGAAACTCTCTTGGCTTCAAAGTCAACGCCGATCAGTTTTACCTGAACTTCCTGGCCAACTTTCAGCACTGCGTTGGGATCTTCAACTCTCTCGTGAGAGATTTCAGAGATGTGTACCAGACCGTCAATACCGGGCAGGATTTTTACAAATGCACCAAATTTGGTGATGGAAGCAACTGTACCTGTGAGAACTGTGCCCAAAGGATATTCGTTTTCCAGTTTTGTCCAGGGGTTATCCTCTTCTTTTTTGTGGCCCAGGCTGATTCTGTTGTTTTCTTTGTCGATGGATTTTACAAATACATCAATCTCATCGCCGACTTTCAGAATTTCGCCGGGATGTCTGATTTTTTCCCATGTCAGTTCGGACATGTGTACCAGGCCGTCAACGCCGCCCAGGTCTACAAATGCGCCGTAGCGTGTCAGGCTCTTTACAACGCCGTTGTAATGTTTGCCTTCTTCTACTTCAGCCCAGAATTTTTCTTTCAGCTCGTTGTTCTTTTCGTCTTTTACAGCGCGGATAGAACCGATAACCTTTCTTCTGGAGCCTTCTTTGGACGCTTCGATAATTTTGATTTCCTGTTTTGTTTTAACCAGGTCTTCCAGTGACTCGTTTCTGCCTGCTGCCAGAGAAGCAGGGATGAAAACACGCACGCCGTTTACATAGGCAACCAGGCCGCCTTTTACGGCTTCGGCGATGGTGGCTGTCAGGATTTCGCCTGTTTCGGCAGCTTCTACAACAGCGTCCATACCTTCCATTGCGTCATATCTCTTTTTAGAAAGTTCCACGGTTCCTTCCTGGTCGTTAGGCTTAATAACGATGAGGTTCAACTCGTCACCTTTCTTAACCAGGTCTTCAACTTTGGCACTTGGGTCATCACTCAGTTCGCTGGCTTTGATAAAGCCTGTGTGCTTTGTGCCAATGTCCACTGTAACTTCGTTAGCGGAAACACCGGTTACAACTCCTTTTATTTTTGCGCCTCTGAAAACCTTCGGTTGATTTGCATAAGACTCGTTGAGCATTTCTTCAAAGCTCATGCCGTCTTCACGAATTACTTCGCTCATCTTGTTAAGTACCTCCTGAATTATGAACGCCGGTGTACTTGCACCTGCTGTGACGCCCACATTTTGAATATTTATAAATAACTCCGGTGAGAGTTCTTTAACTGTTTCAATGCTGACGGTTTTGCAGTACCGGCTGCAAACATCCACCAGTTTCTGTGTGTTGGACGAATGACGGCCGCCGATGACAATCATCAGATCGCTGTTTTGAGCCAGCTGCGCCGCCTCGGTCTGTCTTTCACTCGTCGCTCTACATATTGTATCAAAAATTTCGCAATCTGTACATAGTTTTTTTGTTATATTTACACTTTCTTGCCATTTTTTCAGCATATATGTTGTTTGCGCGACCAAAACACAGCTTTTTTGTCTATTTCGACCAATATTCAGCCAGTCTTCCAGGGCCTGCGGCCGGTTGAAAACAAACACTTTCGAGCCGCAATAGCTGACAATCCCCTTTACTTCAGGGTGATTGGCATCACCGGCCACCAGCAGGGTCTTGCCCTCCCGGCCTGTTTTTTGTGCAATTCGATGAATTTTCTTTACATAGGGGCAGGTGGCATCATGGGTGGTTATTCCGGCTTTTTCAAAATGTTCGCACACCTGTTTTTCCACACCGTGACTGCGCAGCACAACCTCGTACCCGTCGGGCACATTCAGGTCTGAAAGGGTGAGGACACCTATGGCTTCCAGCCGCCGCACCGCCTGGTTGTTATGTATCAGCGGCCCCATTGTGGCCACCTTTACGCCGCTTTTTGCCAGCGTCTGGGTCATATCCACCGCACGGTTGACGCCGAAGCAGAAGCCGGCGGTTTTTGCCTTAGTTATTTTCATCGCCTGTTACCGTCCTTTCCGGCCGCGGCGCTGTAAGGGGCTGATACCCTGTGCTGCGGCAATATTCGTCCAGCAGGCCGTCCATGGCCCGGGCTGTCAGGTTTTTGGCGCGGCGCAGCATCTCTTTTGACCCGCCTTCCAGCTGTAAGTCTTCGGCTGTCAGCGGCCGGCCGATTTTGACCACCACCGGGCCGAAAAATTCCATTTTTTTGCTTTTTGTGGGATAAATCATCCTGACGGGGACAATATCTGCACCTGTCTGGCCCGCTATCATAAAGGCGCCGGATTTCATCTTTGCCATGGTGTCATAGGCGCCGCGGGTGCCCTCGGGGAAAATCAACATTCCGCGGCCTGTCTTTATGTCGGCCACCGCCTTTTCGATTGCTCCCCTGTCGCCTTTGCCCCTTTCCACCGGGAAAGCGCCCACCTGGCGGAACAGCCAGGCCAGCACCGGGTTGCGGAAAAGCTCCGCTTTGCCCATTATGGTCATCTTTTTACCCCATCCCCAGGCCATAACTATAAAAACCGGGTCCAGAATATTGCGGTGGTTGGCGCATATCACAAAGGGGCGGCCGCTGGTTTTATACTCCTTCAAATATTGGCGACCCTCCACCCTGAAGCTGAACAGCAGGCGGAAAATAATTGAAACTGCCCGCAACAAAAATATATATACCATACTATTCTCCCAGTTTACTTTCTATCACTGACAGCACTGCCCGCACTGCCCGGTCAAAATCCATTTCGGAAGTATCCACCAAAACGGCGTCCTGTGCCTGTTTCAGCGGTGACTGCCGGCGGTGAATATCCTGCCAGTCCCTTTTTTCTATATCTGCCAGCACGCTGTCAAAATCTGTCTGCACACCCTTTTCAGTCAGCTCTTTATACCTGCGCCGGGCGCGCACACGGCTGTCAGCGGTCAGGAAAATTTTCACCTGAGCCGACGGCAGCACCACAGTGCCTATGTCCCTGCCGTCCATCACAACGCTTTGCCTTGCGGCCACATCCCTCTGGGCGTCCAGCAAAAATGCACGCACGCATTTGTAGGCGGAAGTCACGCTGGCGGCCATGGAAACACGGCTCCGGCGTATGGTATCCGAAACATCTTCACCGCACAGCAATACTCGCTGGGCCCCGTCCTGATAGGCCAGGTCCACCTGCACATTTTCCAGCGCGGCGCAGACGGATTTTTCATCGTTTATATCCACGCCGTTTTCCAGCATATACAGCGCCACGGCGCGGTACATGGCGCCGGTGTCCACATACAGTATGCCCTTTAAGGCGGCAACCTTTTTGGCTATGGTGCTTTTTCCGGCTCCGCCGGGGCCGTCCAATGCAACTGAATATATCATGTTTATCTCCTTATTATATAAACAAATTTACAACAATATTATATACTTTTACCTGTTGCCTTTTCAACTATATCGCCGGCACAGGCGAAAGCGGTGGAAAAAGCTATCTGCAAATTATATCCGCCTGTATATGCGTCTGTATCAATCACTTCTCCGATAAAATACAGTCCGCTTTTTATTTTTGATTCCATTGTTGCCGGGCTGAGCTCTTTGGTTGAAACGCCGCCGCTGGTTATCACCGCAATATCAATTTTGTATTTTGAATTCAGCGGTATAGTAAAATTTTTCAGAAGCTTTGCAAGGCTTTGTCTTTCGGCCCTGGTTATCTGGTTTACCGGCTTGGTTTTATCCACGCCCCATTCGGCCAGCATGGTTTCTGTCATGGACTTTGGCAGCAGCATATCCAGGCTGTGAGCCGCGGTTTTTGTGTGCAGTTTTTCAAAGTCGGAACATATCCTTTTGTACAGAACCTCTTCAGACAAAGCCGGCTTTAAATCTATCACTGCGGTGCACTGCTGTATATCCTTGTCCTTTATGTGGCAGGATGCAGACAGCACCAGCGGGCCGGAAATGCCGAAATGAGTGAACAGCATCTCCCCCTGTTCGCTGAACAGCTTCTTTTTGCCGTGCATTATTGTAAGGCTGACATTTTTCAGGGAAAGACCCATCATCCGTCTGCACTTTGTGCCGTTTTCCACCAGCGGAACCAAGCTGGCGGTGGGTTTTATCACCGTATGGCCTGCCCGGGCGGCAAAGCGGTAACCGTCACCGGTGCTGCCCGTCCGTTTGTAAGACAGGCCGCCGGTGGCCACCACCACATTGTCGGCATAATATTTTTTTCCGTCAGCACACAGCACACCGACAACCTTTTCGCCGTCAAAAATCAGCTCTTTTACATCGCTGTATATAACCTTTGCCTTTGAGGCATGGCGTTCCAGCGCGTTTTTTATATCCTGCGCCTTGTCCGACACAGGAAAAACCCTGCGGCCGCGCTCGGTTTTGAGGGCAACGCCCATATCTTCAAAAAATTCCATTGTCCTGTGCGGCGGAAAGCCGTATATGGCAGAATAAAGGAATTTTGGATTGGTCCTGACATTTTTCAAAAATGTTTCTTCGTCACAGTTGTTTGTAACATTGCAGCGGCCTTTGCCGGTGACCAGTATCTTTTTGGCGGTGTCGGAGCTGTGCTCGAAAATTATGGTTTCCACGCCGTTTTTGGCAAGAAAACCGGCGCAGAACAGCCCGGAGGCGCCGCCGCCTATAATAATTGTCTTCATTTAAACCTCGTCGTATCTGGGCAGTACTCTGCTTTCGGAAAAGTCCTCCATATCCAGCGTGAGATTGGGGTTGTAAAATTCATCTTTCAGCAGCTTGTCGCCGAAACGGTCTTTCAGTCTTTGTTTTTCGCCGTCAAACCTTTCCTTTTTCTCGCCTTTTTTGTCCAGGCCGCGGGATATGCTTTCGTGGTGGTAGCACCGGGCGTATGGGGTAAACACCACCTGATAACCCCGCTGTTTTACCCTGAGGCAGAAATCCACATCGTTGAACGCCACTGCAAAGCCTTCGTCCAGGCCGCCGACGGCATCAAAAGCCTGTCTTGTAACCAGCAGGCAGGCGGCCGTCACCCGGGACAGGTTCTGCACACAGGCCAGGCGGAACATATAGCCGCTGCGGCCGCGGGGGTGATATTTGTGGCTGTGGCCGGCAAAACCGCCCAGACCGGTGATGACACCGGCGTGCTGTACAGTGTCGTTGGGGTAGTACAGCATGGCGCCCACAATGCCCACATCTTTCTGCAAGGCTATTCCGGCCATTTCTTCTATCCAGCCGGGGGTGATAATCTCTATATCATTGTTGAGCAATAACAGCATTTCGCCCTTTGCCCGGCGGACGGCGAAATTATTTATGGCGGAAAAGTTGAACGAACCCTGATATTTCAGCACATGCAGATTATTATGTCGCTTTTCCAGCCGGTCATAATACCGGAAAATTTCATCGGTTTCGGAATTGTTTTCCACCACCAGTATTTCAAAATTGGGATAGGTGGTTTTTTCATAGATGCTGTCTATACATTTTTCCAGCACCGCTTTCCGGTCTTTGTTGGGGATAATTATTGACACCAGCGGCGGGTTTTCTATTGTATAATCCGCCTTATATGTGCCGGGGAACATACCCTCCTTTGCCTTTGCAGCTATGCCGCACCTGTCCAGATGGGCCTGCAATGCGGCCACGCCGTGCCGTGTGACATAGGGTTTTGCCTCCATTCCGCCGCTGGTGGATGCGCTGTGCACACGCCAGTAGTACAGCACTTTGGGAATATGGCTTATCTTTGCGCCGCTTTCCCGTACTTTCAAAAACAGGTCATGGTCCTGGGCGCCGTCATACTCTTTTTTCAGGCCTCCCAAAGCCTCAAACAACCGTTTTTTCATACAGGCCAGGTGGCATATATAGTTGCAGTTGGTCAGGTAAAACAGGCTGAAATCCGGCTTGAAATGGGCCACAATCGGGTTTGTCCAGTCGGTGTCAAACAGCGCTTCATCGCTGTACACAAAGTCCGCGCCGGTGTCCCGTATGCGCTTTGCCATCTGATACAGCGCGTCCGGTGACAGTATATCGTCGTGGTCGGCCAGGCAGATATAATCGCCGCCGGCGTATTTTACCGCCCGGTTGGTGTTTTCGCTGATACCGCCGTTGTTTTCCAGTTTTACATACACTATCTTTTCGCTGTCAAGGCTGCGCACATACCCGCCCACATAGGCGTGGTCTGCGTCGGAGGCGTCGGCCAGCACCAGCTGTCCGTACTGATAACTCTGGTTTAAAAAGCTGTCTATAAACTCTTTGAGGAAAGCCGGGTCGGTGTTGTACAGTGCTGTGATTACCGAAATTGTCTTGTTTTCAAAGGGAGGGATGTATTTTTTCTGCTCTTCCAGCGCAGCGGCCGGCGGCAAAAACCTGCCCTTTCTGCTTTTCATTCGGCGGCGGAAAAAAGCGGCCGCCCTTTTTATTGTGCCGGCGGCACCCTCTTCTTTCAGATAGGTGAAAAACAGCGCCACCAGTTCTTTAAATCTTTTTATCTTCAACATTATTATTTATATCCGTAATTTTCGTATAGCAATGTGAAATGGGGGTTGTAGTACGGGTCACCGTAGTTGAAATATTTCCCCCATTTGGCGGCAAAACGCCGCTTTTCCCCTTCGTACCTGGGGTTGGGTTTGTCCGTTTCGTCCAGGCCGCGGGATTTGCTTTCATAGTGGTATGCCTCGCTGTATGGGGTGAATACATTCAGGTATCCGGCCTCGTACAGTTTCAGGCAGAAGTCCACATCGTTGTAAGCAACTGCAAAATTTTCCTCGTCCAGCGGGAAACGGTCGTACAGTTCTTTTTTTACCATAAGGCAGGCGCCTGTGACCGCCAGGTAATTCTGGGCGGTGACCAGGCGGTACATATCGCCGGTGGTGTCCCTTTCCAGGCCTTTGTGGCTGTGGCCGGCACTGCCGTTGATGCCGATGATAACACCGGCGTGCTGTATGCTGTCGTCCGGGTAGTACAGCTTGGCGCCCACTGCACCCACATCCGCCCTTTGGGAAAAGGACAGCATCTCTCTGATAAACCCGTCAGAGATAAACTGTACATCGTTGTTCAAAAGCAGTATATGCTCCCCGTCCGCCTGTTTTTCGCCAAAGTTGCACACTGCGGAAAAGTTGAACGGGCCACAGTAGTAAACGGTTTTCACCCGGGGATATTTTTCCTCCAGCCGTCGGTAAAATTCAAAGGTTGCTTTTTCCTGTGAATTGTTTTCCACAATTATTATCTGTATATTATCCCAGCCGCCGTGGGCAAATATGCTTTCCACACAGCGGGACAGGTCATCGATATGGTCTTTGTTAGGTATGATTATGCTTACCTTGGGCTGGCCCTGCACCTTGTACACCGGGCGGTAACTGCCGTTGTACTTTTGTATCTTCACATCATCATACTCAAGGCCGACCCTGTCCAGGTGGGCCATAACCGCCCTGCGCCCCGCCTCGAAGGCATAGCTTTTGGCGGACATATCACTGGCGGTGGAGCCTGCGTGGCCGCGCCAGTAGTAAAGCACTTTGGGTATGTGGTATATCTTCTGCGCCTTTTCTGACAGGCGCAGTATCAGGTCATAATCCTGTGCCCCGTCATAGGCCGGGTCTTCGTACAGGCCGGCTTTTTCGGCCAGGGCGCGGGAGAACACCAAAAAATGGGTTATGTAATTTACACCGCGCAGAAAATCCGGGGCGTAGTCTATCTTGAAATGAAACTGTATCAGATGTTTCAGCTGTCCGTCCAGGGTTATTTCGTCGCTGTACAGCATATCGGCTTTATGCTCGTTTATGGCCTTTACATTTTCGTACAGCGCACCCGGCAGTATCACATCGTCGTGGTCCAGCAGGGCTATATAGTCGCCCTCCGCCAGCCGGAAGCCTGCATTGGTGTTGCGGCTGATACCGCCGTTTTCCTCCAGCTTTTTATAGGTTATCCTGCTGTCTTTATACCCTGCCACAATCTGCTGTATGTGAGGCATGTCCTTGTCGGAGGCGTCTGCCAGCACCAGCTGCCAGTTGGAATAGCTCTGTCTCGCCACGCTGTCAATCATCTGCTTTAAAAAGTCGGCGGGGGTATTGTACAGCGGCACCACTATGCTGATTTTGGGCATATAGGGGAAGATTGCATTTTTCTGCGCTTTCAGCTCTTTTTTCAGGGGTATGTCACTGCGGAAACGCCACACATCCCCTTTGGTCATCAGCTTTATGCGGAAATCCACCTTGCGCCATGTGGCTTCCAGACCGTCCCTTTTTAAAGACAGAACACCTCGTTTTATCAAGGTGCCCGCGCGTTTGATATTCAGATTTCTTTTTAAAAACTTTAAGGGTGTATCCTGTAAATTGTCGCTCATATAAAAAACCTTTTCAGTATTTTGTGCTGTAAGCCCGGCAAACCTCTTCGGTGGGACCGGTCATTATAACATTTCCCTTTTCCAGCCAGGTTACCTTGTTGCACATTCTGCGCACCTGTTCGATAGAGTGGCTGACCAGTATTACGGTGGTGCCGCCGCTCATAAGTTCTTTCATGCGGTTTTCGCATTTTTCCTGAAAGCGGTAGTCGCCCACAGACAATATCTCGTCGGCGATCAGGATATCCGGTTTTGTGGCTGTGGCAATGGCAAAGGCAATCCTGGCCACCATGCCGGAGGAATAGTTTTTCAGCGGCACATCCAAAAAATCATGCAGTTCGGAAAAGTCCACTATATCCTGAAAATGCTCGTCCATAAACTTTTTGGAAAAGCCCAGCACCGCGCCGTTGAGGTATATATTTTCCCTGGCGGTCAGGTCCATGTCAAAGCCTGCGCCCAGCTCGATAAGCGGGGCGATACTGCCGTTGACGGTGACAGTACCTTTTGTGGGTTTCAGCACACCGGCAATGGTTTTCAGCAGTGTGGATTTGCCCGAACCGTTAAGCCCCACCAGGCCGTACACATCCCCGGGCATAATTTCTATACTCACATCTTTCAGCGCCCAAAATTCTTCAAATTTCAGGCTGCCTTTGGTGAATTTTATAAGATATTCCTTTAAATTGTCCACCTTTTCGCTGGCCAGGTTAAAACGCATGCTGACATTTTTTACACTTACCATCGGCTCCATAATTTTCTCCTAAATATACAAAATAAAGTTGTCCTGGGTTTTCCAGAATACGCTGGCTCCCACCACCAGGGCTGCCACTGCAAAAAATGTGCACACCCCAATGGAAACAACCGAGGGGAACACCCCGTCTATAACACAGCCGCGGAAAGAGGTCACATACCAGTACAGCGGATTAAGCCTGCCCAGATACACCATAAAGGTGCCCTGCCAGATGCTTTCCGGGTAAAATATCGGTGTGGCATAGCTGAGGGCTGTCACTATAACCGTCCAAAAATGCATCACATCCCTGAAAAATATCGCCGCGGCAGCCAAAAACAACCCCACACCGGTGCAGAACATAAACAGCAAAAACATGGGTATGACGCCGGCAAACAGGCTGAGGTGGAAGGATGTGCGGGTTATAAGCATCACAAACATCAGCGCTATCATGGAAAAAAACAGGTTCAAAAAGGAAAAACAGCTTTTTTCCAGCGGGAAAATATATTTGGGTACATAAACTTTTTTAATCAGCGGCGCCGAAAACAGCACACTGCCCATGGCCGCCGTGCTGGACTCGTTGAAAAATGTAAACAACAGCTGTCCGGACAGCAGGTACACCGGATAATTGGGTATGTCAAAGCGGAAAAATTTTGAAAAAACCGCTGTCATAACCAGCATCATCAGCAGCGGATTGAGCACGCTCCATAATATACCCAACTTACTGCGGCGGTATTTTACCTTTATGTCCCTGCCGATAAGGTTGGACAGCAAAAAACGGTAACGCCAAAATGTGGCAAATCTGTTTTTCATATATCAATACCTTTCAAACCATTCAAATTTCTGCTGTGAGAAAGGGGTGTGGTGCTTGTCCTTTTCGCTGAGCTTCAGCGGGCAGTCCACCTGCGGCCACTGCACATTTACAGTCGGGTCATCAAAGGGTATTCCGCCTTCTGCGCCGGGGTTGTACACATCGGTGCATTTGTAGACAAATTCCGCCTCATCGCTGAGCACCAGGAAACCGTGGGCAAAACCTTCCGGAATATAAAACTGCATTTTGTTTTCACTGCTCAGCACCACGCCAAACCACTGGCCGAAAGTTTTTGACGCCGGGCGGCAGTCCACCGCCACATCGTACACCTCGCCGCTGATAACCCTTACCAGCTTGCCCTGGGTGTTTTCGGTCTGAAAATGCAGACCGCGCAAAACGCCCTTACTGCTTTTTGAATGATTATCCTGGACAAATTCTTTGTCTATACCTGCCCGGGCAAATTCATCTTTCTGATAAGTTTCCATAAAAAAGCCGCGGTCATCACCGAAAACAGTGGGTTTTATAACCACCAGGCCTTCTATATCGTTTTTTATAAATTCAAATTTTGACATATTTCATTTCCTCTGCATTAAATAATTTTAAACGCACTATAACATTATAATATTATCATAAGATACCTGTGTTTTCAACTAAAACAAAGGGACGCGCCAATTTAAATATGTAAATTTTTTATTTTGACCTGCAAATATTTATAAAAGGCCCCCGGAGTATATCCGGAAGCCTTTTTGTTTTTAAAGCAGATTGTTATTTCAGTACAGTGTCGGGGTTTACCGCCGCGCCGTCCATTATTATTTCCAGGTGTATATGACTTTCTTCCATAACCTCCATATCCACCTGACCCACGGTGCCGATAGCCTGTCCCCGGCTTACGCTGTCACCCTCTTTTACATGAGGCTGCCGGGCAAGGCCGCAGTATCTGGCTGTAAAGTCACCGTGGTTTATTTCCACCACCGTGCCCAGCAGACCGTCGGTGTAAACTTTGGTTACTGTACCTGCGGCACCGGCTTTTACGGCTTCGTCCTGAACGGCGGAAATGTCAATGCCGTTGTGTGTACGCCAGTCGTCCATGGTGCGGTTGTACACCAGCTCATCGCCGGAAAAGGCATTGAATATCTTGCCGCTTACCGGGAGGGTAAACCGCGGTGTTGTATTCCGCCGGCTTTCTGACCGCTGTGACCGGGAAGAAGATTTGGCGGATGAGGAGCTGGCCGGCCGCTGTGTCTGGGAAGCAGAGGGCAGCGGCACATTTTCCTGTTCTGTCTGCACATCTTCCACTTCCTGCTGCGACTGGGGCTGTGAAGACTGCCGTATGTTCTGCAAATGCTGTTCATCCAGCTGTTTGTTTATGTTGTTGACCGTCTGATAGGTAAATACACCGGCCAAAGCCAGGGCGCCCACCAGCACCAGTGTGACACCGTTGTTTTTCAGCATGGAGCCCAGCTGACCGAAAAGCCTGTTTTTCATATATAATCCTCCAAAAGCGTCTGTTTTATAGATTTACATATATTTTTTACAGCTTATCGGTTTTTATACAATATTTTCTATCTGTTTTTATTCCACGGACAGTCTTTCCTGCGCCTGATATTTCTGCCCTGCCGTGTCGGTCATATCCAGTGTCAGTGTCAGGTTTGCCCCGGACGGCACATCCGCTTTTATATTTTCGGGCAGATAGTGAAAATAAGTTATATCAGCGTTGCCCAGCTGGCCGCTGGCGTAGGCGGCTTTTGTATCTTCTTCGGTAAAAGAGGTGTCGGCCTCCATACCGTCATCCAGTATGGCTTCAAAATTATCCTTATATATAACCTTGTCACCGCAAGTCAAAGTCAGTGTTGCCTGTTTTACTTTTTTAAGCAGTGTATCCTGATCGCCTGTATACATAGGGATTGACAGTGTGGCCTGTACCTGCCCGGAAACATACAGCTTTCCTTGCCGGCTTTGGCTAATATATCCGTCGAAAGTAAACTCTTTTATTTTCATCACATAGGCCAGCGACGGGTCTTCCAGGCTGCCAAAGCTGTAAGTTTTGGTTTCCCGCCCTTCCACCAGATAAAAATACACCGGCATGTAATCAGAGCACACCACATCTACTACGGCGGTGAAAACCCCATCGGAATACTGTCCGTCTGCAAAGACATTTTCGCCGCCGCTGTTTACGGAAACCCTGAAAAGTGTATTTTCCGTATAGCTGGACGGCACCGCAGTAAACTGAAGGGAGGCGGTGTTGGTCAGTGTGTCATAGTCCAGCAGTTTATAGGACATATCTGCAAAATCCCGGTTGGGCACTGCTGACTGAAAATGTCCCAGACCGGAAATCTGTCCGCGCAGGGAGGAAATCTCGCTTTCCAGGCGGCTTATCCTGTCCAGCCGGTTTTGCATGTTATAGCTTTGCCTGCGGTCTGTCACCCAAAAAGCCATACAACACACAGCCAGTATGACATAGGCGGCCAGCGGCCGGAGGGGAAATTTTCTGTTTTTGCGCTCCGGTGCGGGCAAGGGGGCTTCTGTTTTCGCCGGCCGTTCTTCCTGCCGGCTGTCATCAAGCAGATAGGATACGGGCACATCAAATATCTTTGCCAGCCGGGACAGGTTTTCCATGGTAGGCAGCGCACTGCCGTTTTCCCATTTTGACACCGACTGTCTGGACAGGCCCAGCATATCCGCCAGCGCTTCCTGACTGATGTTTTTATCCCTTCTCAGCTTTGCTATTTTTTCACCTGTTTTCATGCTTTTCCTCCGTGAATGTTTTACCTTATGCTATCAAAACCGGCGATTTACCGCCACCATTTTTCGGTTGCAAATTGCAAACTTTCAGTTGCGCCATATAATTTTAGCATAACTTGACCTGTTCTGTAAATGCGGTGCAGCCGGGATGGTAAATTATACAAAACATTCACAATGCCGTTATTGTAAATATTTTTCAAAAGGGTTATAATTTTTATATTATTGCTTATCGAGAGGTGAAAAAATGTTTGACTGTGCTTTGATTTTGGAAGGCGGCGGCATGAGAGGTGTATACACCGCCGGCATACTGGATTATTTTTTGGAACAGGGGCTGGAGTTTTCGTCTGTATACGGCGTTTCCGCCGGTGCGCTGAACGGAGCAAACTTTGTCAGCCGACAGCACGGGCGCAGCATACGCACCTTTACCGAATACCTGGATGACGAGAGGTATTCCGGCGCCAAATATCTGTTTAAAAACGGCGACTGGTTCAATATAGACTTTGTGTACGGCGAAATACCGAACAAGCTGGATGTGGTGGACTGGGACACCTTTGCCGCCAGCAAGACCAAATTTTATGCGGTTGTGTCCAATGTGGTCACCGGCAAGGCGGAATATCACCGCGTCACCGACCTGAGAAAACAGATGGATACAGTGCGCCGGTCGGCCAGCCTGCCGCTTTTGTCCACCATTGTAAATATAAACGGCAAAAAATATCTGGATGGCGGCATCTGCGACAGTATCCCCCTGTACAAAAGCATACAGGACAGCAACCATAAAAATGTGGCGATACTGACCCAGCACCGCGGCTTTGAAAAGCAGCCGGCCTCTGCCATGGGGCTGGTAAAACTGAGATACCGCAAATACCCCAAGTTCGTCCGGGCCAACAGATACAGGCATTTGATGTACAACAATCAGACAAAGTATGTTTATCAGAAGGAAAAGGAAGGTCAGGCCTTTGTAATCCAGCCAAAAGAGCCGGTAAATATAGACAGGCTGGAAAAAAGCACCGAAAAGCTGTGGCGGCTGTACCGCGCCGGATACAATGACGGCAAAGAAAGTTTTGAACGGATGATGAAATATCTTGACAACTGACACTTTGGAGAAAAACATGGCCGATCTGACAAAAAACATACTGTTCAGCGGTTTGAACGCCCGGCAGATTGACCGGATAATAAAACGGTGCGGCGGCTGGGAAAAACAGCTGAAGGACGGCGAAGCGGCCGTGCGCCAGGGAGATATTCTCCATTACATAGGAATAGTATTGTCCGGGACAGCCGTAGGCAAAAAATACACTGCCGACGGCGAAGAAATAATAGTTTCACGCATGGGCGAAAACCGGATTTTTGCAGATGTGCTGTCCGGTGCGGCCGGCTTTGCCAGCCCGGTAAGCGTGTTTGCCGTCGGACAATGCAGGGTACTGTTTTTGGATTATAACCGGCTGCTGTCCTGCACCCTTCCCCAGGGGCCTGCGGTGCTGAAAAATATGATACAGAATATATCCCTGAAATATTTTGCCCAAAACAGACGCATGGATATATTGATGATGAAAAGCCTGCGCGAAAAAATAACCGCTTATCTTTTGTGGCAAAAACAGATGTCCGGCACCGATGAGTTTGACATTGACCTGGACAGGCGACTGCTGGCAGACTTTCTTGCCGTCGAGCGCTCGGCTTTGTCCCGCGAACTGTCAAGGATGAAAAAGGACGGACTTATCCGGTACAAAAAAAATCATTTCAAATTGTTTTTCTGATTTTTGCAAAACCGCTTGTACTGATTGCAAAAGGATAATATAATATTGTTAGTTATGACTTTACATAAAAGGAGAGTAATAAAATGCTTACACTGGAAAGAGCAAAGGAACTGAACGCCACCATGGTCAGCGAACCGCACCTTATCCTGCATGCCAAAAATGTCATGTACGCAATGGGCGGCCTGGCAAAACACTTCGGCGAAGATGTACAGCACTGGCAGGCCATAGGTTTTCTGCACGACTATGACTATGAAAAATATCCCGAGGAGCACCTTCAGCACACCGAACAGCCGCTGAAAGAGGCCGGACTGACCGATGAAGAAGTCAGGGCTATTATGGCTCACGGCTGGGGACTGTGCAGTGATGTGGAGCCGGTAACCAACCTGGAAAAAAGCCTGTATACTGTTGATGAACTGACAGGTATAATCCAGGCCGCCGCCAGAATGAGACCCAACGGCATTGAAGATATGGAAATATCCAGCTTTATGAAAAAATTCAAGGACAAAAAATTTGCAGCCAAATGTGACAGGGAAGTTATCAAAAAAGGCTGTGAAATGCTGGGCATGGAAGTGAAAGATGTGGCCGCAATCTGCATTGACGCCATGAAAGAGCACGCCCGGGAGCTGGAAATAGGCCCCAAAGCCTGATTTAACTGTATATATGCAAAACGCTCCGGACAACGGGGCGTTTTTTGTATATGCTTGCTCACGGGGCAGAATGTATGCTATATTTTAATCAGATAAACTGCAAGGAGGCAAAAATGAATTACCTGCGTGCCGTAAAACTGAAAAAACAGCCGCCGAAGAACTCTTATCTGGCCGGTCTGCCTGTGGTGGAAAGCCTGAAAAAAGCCGGAGAGCTGACCTTTGACAAGCCGGTCACCTTTTTGATTGGCGAAAACGGCAGCGGCAAATCCACCCTTTTGGAAGCTGTTGCAGTGGCCATGGGCTTCAATCCGGAGGGTGGCTCCAAGGATTTCAGCTTTTCCACCTCCGACACCCACTCCCCGCTGTACAGCATGCTGACCTGTGTCAAATCTGTCAGGTTGATGTCAGACGGGTTTTTCCTGCGCGCCGAAAGCTTTTACAACGCCGCCAGCTACATAGACGACACGGCCGCATCCAACGGCTATATAAGGTACGGCGGAAAATCCTTCCACAGGCAGTCCCACGGGGAGAGCTTTCTTGCACTGGCGGAAAACCGCTTCGGCCCGGGCGGTCTCTATATCCTGGACGAGCCGGAGGCCGCACTTTCCCCCACAAGGCTTATGTCCCTGATGGTGATTATCCACCGCCTTGCCCGACAGGGCAGTCAGTTCATCATCGCCACCCACTCGCCGATACTTATGACATTGCCGGGCTCCCGGATTATACAGCTTACCGATGAAGGGTTTGAAAATGTTTCTTACCGGCAGACCGAACATTTTATCATCACAAAGGAATTTATGAACAATCCGCAAAAAATGCTGGATTTTCTGTTTAAATAAATTATTTTACAGCTTCGCTTGAGGCGAAGTAAAGGAAGGAGAACATCTATGAAAAAGACACTTGTGGCTTACTTTTCCGCCTCCGGAAACACACAGAAACTGGCCCGCGCACTGGCTGCGGCAACAGGGGCAGAACTTTTCTGCATCGAACCGGCAGTTCCCTACACCGGCCCCGACCTGGATTGGAGGGATAAAAACAGCCGTTCCACCCTGGAAATGCAAAACAGAGACAGCCGCCCCGCCATTGCCGGGGTGCCGGAAGATATAAGCAAATATGACAGAATATTTGTGGGATTTCCCATATGGTGGTACACCGCGCCCACAATAATCAACACCTTTTTGGAAAGTGTTGACCTGTCCGGCAAGACTGTAATCCCCTTTGCCACCAGCGGCGGCAGTGATATGGGGCAGACAAACCATTACCTTGCCCCCTCCTGCCCCGGCGCGCTGCTGAAAGAGGGCAGAAAGTTCAGCCCGGATACTGATATTTCCCGGCTGGCCGCCTGGGCGCAAAGTCTGTGATTTACAGAGAAAACTCACGGCCCTTGCTTTTCTGATTGCGGCAGCCGGTGTGTATATGGCCGTGTTTTTGTCATAGTGGGTAAATTTGAAAAACGCCACAATACTCCTGACTTTGTAAACAGTCAAATAAAAATCATCTATAACCGGCGGTTTTTCGCACAAAAAAACGAAGCCTTTCGGCTTCGTTTTTTTAATTTGTTCCAGTTAAACAGATTAACCGTTTACACTTTCCTGGTAAGCTGCCAGATACTGTGCACTGGCTTCCAGATCCTGTGTCAGCACATTACCTGTGTCGATCAGTGTGCCAACTGTGGAGTAAACAGGCATTACATAACCGTTGTTGAAGAGCACGAAGTCTTCCTGGTTGATTGCGTAAAGAACAGCTTTGCGCAGATCTTCATTCAGGAATTTGCTGCCTTCTCTCAGGTTGAAGTTGCAGTAAGTAACGCCGTTGGAGTCTCTCTTCATAACAGTGAAGTTGCTGTCCTGTTCGATGAGGCTTACATCTGTTGCAGCAACTGTGCCCAACAGATCAACTTCGCCTGCACGGAAAGAAGAAGTAGCAGAAGAAGCGTCTTTGATGAACTTCATGTAAACATTTGCAATTTTGGGTGCAAATTCAGAATCAGCCATGTAACCGGGGTTCTTTTCAAATGTGATGCCGTAGTCATCAACAGAAACGAACTGGTAAGGGCCGGAGCACCACAGGTGGTTGTCACCGGCTTTGATAGCACCGAAGTCACCGTAGCAAACATCTTTTGTTGCATCGTAATCTTCAACAGTAAATTTGGAGTTCAGAGACATAACCTGTTCTTCGCACAGGATACCGGCTGACTGGTGAGCCAGGTAGTTCAGAACCTGCGGGAAGGGTTCGGTTGTTGTGATTTTGATAACCTGGTATGTGCCGGCAGCGTTGTTAACAGCTGTTTTGTCTGTTGTCAGAGAGCTGATCTGGCCGTCGATACCGGCTGTCAGAGTTTCCAGAACGGAAGCACCTGTAGAAGCATCTACTTTGCTGCTCAGTTCGGACAGGTCTGTTACCATTTCAATTGTCTGCATGTGGTTGTGCAGTGTGTATGTCTTGTGAGAAGCAACGCTGTTTTTGTCAGCTGCTCTTTCCAGAGAGAACACTACATCTTCACCGCCAACTCTTACGCCTGTGTTAACAGCATGGCCGCCTTCTGCTTTGGAGAAAAATACATCGTCTCTCAGCAGGAAGTAGTATTCGCTGTTGCCTTCAGCAATTGCATATGCGTAAGACAGTGATGAATCTGTTGTGATTTCATCGTCATCTGACAGGTTGATGATTTTTACATACATGTTACCGGACAATGTGTTCATTGTACCGTCATTTGCCTGGATCGGGTCCAGAGATGTGGGAGAAGCAGATGTCTGTGTCAGAACCAACGGTCTTGTATCGTTGTTTGCGGCATCAATGTATTCATAAGCTTCCCAACGGCCCGGACGAGATTTGGGCTGGTTGATTGATTCAGCTTTCAGCAGCTGGTTGTTGTAAGCCAGCATTTTTACTGTTGAGTAAATCGGAACAAGGTAAGCTTTTTCTGTTATCAGATAGTTTTCCAGCTCTGTGTATGTAGCAGCTGCCTGTTCACCGATTTCTGTTGCACCTTTGTCAATCAGTTCATCAACTTTTTCGTCGATGATAGGTGAATCATTGTAGTCACCTGTGGAATGATAGATACCGCGAACAGCGTAGTCCACGTTACCTGTAACTGTTGTCCAGCCTGTTACAGCCAGATCAAAGTTACCTGCTTCTTTTGCCCGCTGGAAGCTGGAATAGTCAGGCTGCATGTTGATTGTAACTGTAAAGCCTGCATTTTCAAGCTGGTCGCGGATGATGTTCAAGTTGTCTTCACTTGATGATTGGCCCAAAATTGTTATAGGCTCTTTTTCTGTGGTAGTACCGCAAGCTGCCAGAGAAAAAGCCATAACAACGCTGAGGGCCAGCGCAATAAACTTTTTCATTTGAGTATACTCCTTTTTTTATTTATGCACAGCCGCAAAGCGGCTATTCACCGATTTATTCGTATTTCAGCGTACCATCGGCCACTTCCTGCCATCTGTGGCAAGCCACCAGATGGTTGGGTGCAACCTCTTTCAGCTGAGGTGTCTCTTTTGTACACTGCTCAGTGGCAAAAGGACAACGGGTGGCAAAACGACAGCCTATCTTCGGGTTGATAGGTGATGTGATTTCGCCTTTGAGAATTATTTTCTTGCTCTTTTTCAGCACATTCGTGGAAGGAATGGCTGACAGCAACGCAATTGTGTAAGGATGAAGCGGTTTTTCAAATATGTCATTCTTGGGAGCTTTTTCTATCAGCTGACCCAGGTACATAACACCTATGTTTGTGGATATGTGTTTTACAACAGACAGGTCATGGGAGATAAACATATATGTCAGGCCCATTTTTCTCTGCAGATCCATCAGCAGGTTGATAATCTGTGCCTGAACGGAAACGTCCAGCGCAGAAACCGGCTCATCACATACGATAAATTCAGGGTTTATAGCCAAAGCACGGGCAATAACCACACGCTGACGGCGTCCGCCGTCAAATTCGTGAGGATACTGATTGTAGCTTCTCATGGGCAGGCCAACCAGCTCCATCAGCTCTTCAACCCTGGCTTTTCTTTCAGCCTCTGTTTTGTACATTTTGTGCAGTTTCAAAGGCTCTTCGATAATCTGGCCTATGCTCATACGGGGGTTCAGTGATGCGTAAGGGTCCTGGAAGATAATCTGCATTTTCTGACGCATTTTTCTCATTTCGTCATCAGAAAAATTGTTTATATCCATTCCGTCATATATTACATCGCCGCTGGTGGCCTGATGAAGGCGCAGTATAACACGGCCCAGTGTACTTTTACCACAGCCGGATTCACCTACTATACCCAGTGTTTCGCCGCGGTTGATTGTCAGGTTTACATCGTCCACAGCGTGAAGATAACCGGCCGGAACCGGGAAATATTTTTTCAGTCTTCTGGTTTCCAGCAAGACTTTGTTATGGTTGTTTTCCATTATTCACCCTCCTGCTGTGAAAATAAATCAAAATGACACATAAATTTATGATCTGTTCCGCGCACCGGAGGCTGCTGATTTTTGCATATATCTTTGCAGTAACGGCAGCGTGGATGGAAATAGCATCCGGTAGGCAGGTCGGCAGCGTTGGAAATTGCGCCTTCTATCGGGATAAGCTCTGTGGCGTCGCTGTCCAGTTTCGGTATTGAGTCAAACAGACCTCTTGTATAAGGATGTTTCGGATTGAGGTAAACATCCTTTACAGTGCCGCTTTCAACAATCTGTCCTGCGTACATAATGGCAACATTGTCACAGGTTTCAGCAACAACACCCAGGTCATGAGTGATAAGTATCATAGCCATTTTGTACTTTTCGCGCAGCTGGTTGATTATATCCAGCACCTGTGCCTGAATGGTAACATCCAGCGCGGTGGTAGGCTCGTCAGCGATAAGCAGTTTGGGGTTGCACAAAAGGCTCATGGCTATAACAACACGCTGTTTCTGACCGCCGGAGAACTGATGCGGAAAGTCATCATACCTGTCGCTTTTTACACCAACAACTTCCAGCAGGTCAATAACTCTTTTCTTGGCTTCTGCTTTGGAAACTTTGTCATGAGTTATAACAATTTCGCTCAGCTGTTCGCCCACTGTCATGATAGGGTTGAGGGCTGTCATAGGATCCTGGAAAATCATAGCTACGCCATTTCCGCGCATTGCCTGGTTTTCCTTATCGGTATTATAAATTACATTGTTGCCTTCAAAATATATTTCGCCGTCCACAATCATTCCCGGCGGGTCGGGGATAAGCTGCATGATGGACAAGGCAGTTGTTGTTTTGCCAGCGCCTGTCTCGCCTACCAGACCCAGAGCCTCGCCTTCTCTTACGGTGAAATCAATACCGTTTACGGCTTTGGCTGTGGCATCGTCGGTAATATAATGTACATGAAGGTTTTTAACATCTAAAACTACTTTATTATCCATTTTATCTATTTATACCTCCTGTATTATTTCAGTTTCGGGTCAAGGGCGTCGCGCAGACCGTCACCGAAGAAGTTGAAGGCCAGAACGATTATGATAATTGCAAGACCCGGGAATATGGCAATGTAAGGGTTGGATTCCAGATATGTGGAACCGGCTTTCAGGATATTGCCCCATTCAGGAATGTGGGCTTCAACACCGATACCCAGGTAAGACAGTGAAGATGTTGACAAAACAGCACTGCCTATACCCATTGTAGCCCTTACGATTACAGGAGCCAGTGAGTTGGGGATAATGTGTCTGAATATAATTGTACCGTCTTTGGCACCGCAGGCTTTGGCTGCTTCAACAAATTCCTGGTTGGAAAGGCCCAAAACCTGAGCACGCACAGTTCTGGCGTATCCGGGTATACCACCAACGGACAGAGCCATGATCAGTGTAATTGTGCTTGCGCCGAAAGCAGCTATGATGGCGATGGCCAGCAGGATGCTGGGAACAGCACTGAGAACATCCAGTATACGCATGATGATGTTTTCTGTTCTGCCGCCGTAGTAACCGGCCAGCGCGCCCAAAAGACCGCCGACAATAATCGGAACAGCAGTGGAAATAACACCGATGATAAGTGATATTCTGGCACCGAATATAATTCTGGTAAATACGCATCTGCCGTAGTCGTCACAGCCAAAGGGATAAGCCAGGCTTGGCTGGGCCAGCATCTGTGAAAAGTTGTTGGATGTGGCAATGCGATAGTCAAATGTCAGGTTGGAACCTATGGAAACTGACAGCAGGAATATAACAACTATCATACCTATAACTGCTGTATAGTTTTTGAACAGGCGGCGGATAACATCTATCCACTCCACACTGATTTCGTCATTTTTATGACGGTATTTTCCTATTGCTATAAGACCGAGCAGGAATGAGAATACATTACCCAGCGCAAGGCCCAGCAGGCATATTACAGCAAAGGGCATAAATTTTTTGTCGGGTTTTTTGCCCATTGCGTATTTGCCAACAGCAAATATAACAACAAGGTTAAATATTGAGTACAGTCCGTACAGCGCCATACCCAGCACAAATGTAGATGCCTGTTTGGGTTTGAACAGGTTCAGTGCGCTTATCAGGATTATGTACAATGAAATAAGCAAAGAGTAAACAGACAGCTGATACTCGATGTTCTTTTCCTTTTTAACCAGCATCATACCTGCTATAAACAGTAAGAAGTTGCCGCAAAGGATGAAGGGAACCAGCAAAAAGCCCAGCTTTCTTGTGCCGTCGGAAATAGCTCCGGCAGGGCCTATAAGCTCTTTGGTTATCTTGCTTGTAATGAAAAATTGCAGCAAAAACTGTACTGCAAACACGGCCGCAATAATCAGCTTTGCCGTGGAAACACTTTCTGCCATAAAAGCGGTAACAGCGAGGTACAGCGCAAAAACGCCTGATACCTGCCAGCCCAGTCTGGATGTCATAAACTCAAAAGAGCCGGACAGCTTTTTGCTGTTTACCTTTTTGATATAAGCAGCTTCGTTTTTTGTCATCTGTTTTGTAGCCACTACAAATCCTCTCTCTCTTAATAGTTTTTCATCTTGGACTTAATTCTCGGGTCGATAACAGCGTACATTATGTCAACAATCAGGTTTACGATTGAAACGACGAATGAAACATATATAACGCCGGCCAATACTGCCGGAATGTCCGGTACAAACTGCTTTTCAACAATGTATAAGCCGATACCGTTGATGTTGAAAACTTTTTCTGTAACTGATGAACCGCCCAGCATACCGCCAAACTGCATACCGATTGTTGTGATGATCGGTATCATGGCGTTGCCCAGGATGTGTTTGAGAACAACCTTTCTTTCCGGCAAACCTTTTGCGCGGGCAGTGAGGATGTAGTCTGAATTTTTTACCTCCATCATGGACGAACGGGTCATACGGGCAACAGACGCCGACATACCGGTACCAAGGACTATGGCCGGCATGATAAGCGTAACCGGATTTCCCACCTGGAAAGTGGCGGGCAGCCATTTGTTTTTGATGGAGAATTCCAAAATCATCATAAGGCCCAGCCAGAAGTTGGGTATGGACAGACCCAGCAGGGCTATGAACATGGCTATATAGTCGAATGATGTATAAGGTTTGATAGCTGAAATGATACCTGAGGGAATTGCTATTACCAGAGATACCAGCATTGACCAGAATGTAACCTGCAATGTGATGGGGAATTTGTTGGCCAGGGCCACAGCTATGTTTTCGTTACCCTGGAAAGATTTACCCAGGTTGAATGTCAGCAGGTTCTGGAACTTGCTGAACAGCTGTACCAGGTAAGGCTGGTCAAGTCCGTGCATTTTGTTAAACCGTTCTACCTGTTCAGGTGTGGCGGTCACACCCAGAATATTTAAAGCCGGATCCATAGGTGATATGTAAAGTATGGTAAATACAAGGAATGTAACGCCAAACAATACAAATACCATCATAACCAAACGGTCAACCACATACTTGGAGATGGGGTTGGTAAACAAAATCATTATGATGTACATCGGAAATGATGTGATGATTGAAAGCGCCAGGAGTGCTCCGTTGCTGATAAGAGAAGAATACACCGAAGCCATGGTAACTTCTTCTATCGATTTGCTTTGGGCAATCTGTTTTACTTTGTCTTCCAATATCCAGTCAAAATTCTTTTTGGCAATCTGTTCTGCCTGTTTTTTCATATCCCGCTCGGAAGCTGATTTTTGGAAATATTCGTTTTTCCTTTTGATCTGCTCCAATGCTGTCCGGGTAAGTTCGCTTAACAGAGACGTGCCTTCCATTTCCCGGCGTACCTGATTTCTTATCTCAGCATAGCCGTCTTTCCCTTTTTTGCCTTTGTAAACAAAAAAAGTAATGAGCATTGTCGGCAATCCCAGCACCCACAGCCAGATGCGATACTTTGAATTGCGATACATTCTTTTGAATGTATCTTTAAAACTACTGATGTTCATTCTTTCACTCCTAAAATAGGCATCGGCGGATCTTTTTTGTTTTACTCAGGGTTCACCGCCGACCACCTGTCTTTTAATTTAGCTTCATAGGTATTAATTATATCATACCTATATATTTTGTTTCAAGATGCAATGCATAGTTATGTGCATTTTCTGTAATTTTTACTATTTTTCCCAAGATTTTTCACCACATTTGTCATTTTGCCAAAAATTATTTGTGGATATGAAACAAAAAAAATTTAATTAAATTTATCAATTTTGTCAAATAATTTAAAATTTCAAAATATTTTATGTTTTTACACTAATTGTTACAGTAATTTTTATGCAATAAGCTAATTAAAAATATTTGACCACTTGTGATATAATATTTTATACTGTATTATACAAAAAATTTGAAAGGAACACGCAAATGGAAATAAGCGGAAAAAGAGAATTTGATCTTTTGAAAAAAATCGGCTTTGTAAGAATGGCCGGCACCGAGCAGGAAAAGCAGGCCGCAGAAATTCTTATGGAAGAAGTTCGCTCCATAGGCCTGGAACCTGTGTGCGAAGAATTTGAAATAGAGGATGCAGACATCACAGCTGCCCAGCTGGAAATTTTGCGGCCTTACAGCAAAACTTACACCGTAACAGCATACAAACTGTCCGAAAACACACCGGCAGAGGGCCTGACAGCACCTTTTTACTATGCCGAAAACATGACTGATGCCGACATGGCAAATGCAGAAGGCAAAATAATACTGGTAAACGGTTTCCTCAGCCTTGACCTGTACAGAAAAATAGTGAAGTCAAAAGCTGCCGCATTCATCACCATGAGCGGCAACATGCTGGAGACTGAAGAAAATTCAGACCTGTTTACACGCACTCTCAGAAGCACAATGAGGGAGTTCGGCAACATGCCCGCCGCCAACATACGCATGACAGATGCTTTTGATATCGTCAAAAACGGCGCAACCATGGCCAAGCTGACAGTGGTGAACACACCCAAGAAGCTGACCAGCCGCAATGTTATCGCCACAGTAAAAGGCACAGAAAAACCCGATGAGGTTATCACTTTCGGCGCTCACTTTGACTCAGTAGAATTTTCCACAGGTGTTTATGACAACGGCGCCGGCAGCGTTATAAACATGGAAATCATGCGTCATTTTGTAAACAATCCTCCCAAGAGAACTGTCCGTTTCTGCTGGTTCGGCAGTGAAGAGATCGGTCTGGAAGGTTCCAAGGCTTTTGTAAGAGACCATGAAGAAGAGCTGAAAAAAGATGTGTACATGATAAATGTAGATGTTGCCGGCAGCGTTATCGGCTATGATATCGCCAGAGTTGTTGCCACCGCAGCAGCAACCAGCCATGCCGACGCATTTATGAAACGCAAAGGCTATGCAGTTGATGTAAAACAGGATATCTACTCCTCCGACTCCATCCCCTTTGCAGACAAAGGTGTTCCGGCAATCAACTTTATCAGATTTGGTCATCAGATAGGCGGCGCGTTTATCCACTGCCGCAACGATGTAATCGACTATCTGTCACCTGAAAGCCTGGAAAGAACAACCAAGTTTATCCTGGACTACTCCGACGAAGTAATCAACTCCGCAGTTATGCCGATAGACAGAACTGTTCCGCCGGAAATGGTTGAAAAGGTAGACAAATACCTGAACAAAAAAGCTCTGGAAGAAGCACGCAAAGACAAAAAATAATAACTGAAAAAGAGGCTGTGAAAACAGCCTCTTTTTATTTTACAACCCTATTATTATTTTGTCTGTTGCGCAATCAGTACAATATTATTCCCATAACAGCTGATACCGCCAGGAAAAACACTGTGTGCATTTTTTTCAGTTTTTTGGTGTTGAGAAGTATATAAATGGCAGCAAATATCACTATCGCCCTGAAATTTATATAACTTAATATATTTCCCGCAACCGGAGAGGTGTTGATAAGAGTAACCTGGAACAAACTGAGCAAAGCCGATACGATAAGGGCAAGCACGCAGGGACGCAGGCCATAGAAAGCCCAGTCCACATATTTGTTTCCGCGGAAAATATGCAAAAATTTTGCCATTATGGAAACAAGTATCAAGGCCGGAAAAATAACTCCCAGCGTGGCAATGCAGCCGCCCAGCAGGCCGGCAGTTGTATATCCGGCATAGGTGGCCACATTTACGGCCATAGGTCCGGGGGTACTTTCGCTTATAGCTATAAAATCAGTCAGCTGCCGCAGAGTAAACCAACCGGTCTTTTCCGAAAGATCATGCAAAAAAGGCAGTGACGCCATACCTCCGCCAAAGTTGAACAGACCGATTTTGGCAAATTCATAAAAAAGCTGCAAATAAATCATCTGTGCTCACCCGCTTTCTTCGCCATTATTCCCAGCGCCCCACCGGCGATAACCGGTACAGCCGGACTTACGGGCAAAAATACAAGGACCGCCAGACATATAAAAAACAGTATCAGCGTCAGCCTGTCGACTATACTTTTTGTAAGCAGGTTTGTAACTGTTTTAATCACCAGCGCACAAACGCCGCTGCGCACCCCGGCAAGGGCCATCGCCACAATTTCATTGCTCATAAAGTTGGACAGCACGCTGGCTATTATAAGTATCACTATAACAGATGGTACACACACGCCAAAGGCCGCAACAATGCCGCCGGCAGTGCCGGAAATCTGATAACCTGACAAAATGCTGGTGTTGACCGCTATAATACCCGGGGCACACTGTGCCAGGGCATAGTTGTCCGCTATTTCCTGTTTGGAAAGATATGGGTTTTCGCCGCTTGCAAGCTCATTTTCCAATATAGGAAGCATGGCCAGGCCGCCGCCGAAAGTAAAGGCACCCACACGGAAAAAGCGGAAAAATATATCAATGTATTTTTTCATACAATCCTCCGAAAAATGCAAAATACCAAAAGCGTATGGATAAATAATAACATATATGTTATTATATGTAAAATAGTATTATCAAATTATTATAATAAGGATTTATTTATAGTATGACCATAAGACATCTGCAAATTTTCATCCGGGTGGCAGAGGAGCAGTCGGTGACGGCCGCAGCCCGCCGTCTGTTCATATCCCAGCCTGCCGCCAGCCTGGCTTTGTCAGAAATAGAGAAGGAATATGATGCAAAGCTGTTTGACAGGGTAAACAGAAAAATGTTTATGACTGCGCGGGGAGAAAGACTGTACCGCTGGGCCTCCCAGATACTGTCACTGATGGACGATATGAACAGCGACCTGAAAAATCATATCCAAAGTTCAAAAATACGCCTGGGCGCCAGCACAGCTGTGGCAAACAGTTTTCTTATGCCGGCAGTACGGGAATTTGAAAAAACTCACCCGGGTGCTTCCATGCGGTTTACCATTGCCGGTTCACCGTCCATAAAGGAAAAAATATTGAAAAACGAGCTGGATGTAGCAATAACCGAAGATTTTTTCACCGACGATACGGTGGTGCGGCAGGAGCTTTTCAAAGAGCCTATAATACCCATATGTCCCAAAGGGCACAGATTTGCCCACAAAAAGATACAGCCGCAGCAGCTGAACACCGAAAAAATAGTGGTAAGGGAGAAAAACACTTCTCTGAGGCAGATTTTTGACAGCATTGTAACAATACACCATCTGGGTATAAGTCCTTATATGGAATCGTCCGACAACCGGTCGATTATCCTGGCGGTGCGGCAGGGCCTGGGAATAGCCTTTATGCCGCAAAATCTGGTAAATGAATATATCAGTGCCGGCAAGCTGGAAACTTTTACCCTTACAGGCAAAAAACTTTATTTAAGCTGCCGACTTATACACCACAAACAAAAAAGCCTGTCACCGTCAGTGACAAGCTTTATAGAATTTTGCCAGGAGTACGGGAAACGCAGCGGGGATTAAACCCTGTTTGCCCAAACACCCACCGTCTTTGCAAAAACCGGTGTCATTTTGTCAATTATTTTGCCGTTCAAAATCAGCGTCATCAGCGTCGCATAACCCCACACGCCGCCAAAAAGCAGGCCAAGGGAGAAATATATGATATATAATGTATAGCATCCGAAAGCATAGCTTTTATGGGCCAGGTCCCCTATCATCAGTATCACATTGTCTGTTATTGACGCGCCGAAATCAATGGAAAGATAAAAAGCAACCCCCATGCTGATAATGATACAGCCTATCACAGGGTACATGCCTTTGACCACCAGGTCCGGCACCTGCATACCGCCCAGGAACGCCGCCACCGGATCTATCGTCCAGCCGACCACCACAACAGTTATAAGGGTTGTCAGCGACAGCCTTTTTCTGTAAAATGCCAGCAGACCGATGAACATGACGAAATTGGCCAGATTGGTCACCGTCCCAAAAGACAGGCCGATATGTTTGCTTATACCGCTTACCATAACTCCCATGGGGTCATTTCCCATTCCGGCACTTACCAGAAACGCACAGCCTGTGCCTATTATAACCTGGCCTATAAAAACGACCAGATACTTTTTTATCAAAACTTTTGTGTTTTGCACCAGCTAAACCACCTTAATAAACTTATTTTATAACCAGGTTACATTATATTATAAATTTTATCGATAATCAACAGTATTTATTTTCAAAATCACAAAATTTTCATTTGTATAAACTGCTAAAAGTGGTATACTATAATTAGCAAAAACAAAGGCGGTTTTGTTATGATAAAACACACATTGCAAAGCGACAGGTTCAGGCATATTGCCCTTACGGGCGCCAAAACGGCTTTGACAGCATACAAGCTTACGCTGAAAGCCAAATTGTTCGCCGCTGATACCGCTATCACCGGTTTGGAAAAAATTGCTCATAACAACCAAAAAGCGCTTGTAAAACAACAAAAGGAGAATGACAATATGAAAAGTTTCTTATCTGCTTTAACAGTTCTGGCAGTTGCAGGTGCTGCGCTGGGAGCTGCCGGCTACTACCTGTACAAAAAAGAACAGGAATTGAACGAATACGAAGAACTGCTTTACTCTGAAGACCTGGCGGAAGATTATATGCCCCGGGAAGATCCGACAGAGGAAAAGCTGGATAAAATGGCACGGGCCGCCGCAGATGTAAAGGAAATTATATCCAGCGCCGGCGAAAATGTAAAAGAAACAGTAAGCGGTGCATACAACGATGTCAAAGAAGCCATCGACAGCGCCATGGACAAAGAATAATACAGATTTTACCGGGAGAAAGCCTCCCGGTATTTTTTTAATATTGCCTATTGACAAAAGTCATTTTTGTTGATATAATATTCTTACGCTCAAAGATAAATGACGCGGAGTGGAGCAGCATGGTAGCTCGTCGGGCTCATAACCCGAAGGTCGTTGGTTCAAATCCAGCCTCCGCAACCAGAAAGAAACCCTTGATTTGTAGCAAAATCAAGGGTTTTTGTTTTGTTTTTCTAATATTTTCGGCATTTCAGCCTAATTTTGCTATATTTTTAATTTTCACAAAACGGCCCCCAAAAGGCCGTTTTTTGCATTTTGGGAAACATTTGGGGAACACGCCTGTATTTTTCCGCGATTTTCAAGGCACTTTCAGGCATAAGCCCGGAAGAATTTTTATACACAGCATATATTATGTTGCTTTTTATCATAAAAACTGTATTTTTTCTCCGTCATTATACCCAAAGGTGTATATCGTATAGTCGAAGACTATCAGATAAAAAGCAAATTCGTTTTTTCTTTGATTTTTACACTTGTATTTTTATAAATAAAAATAACGGATTTTATGCTGTAATACAAATATATTTTAACTTATTATTAAAGTTTTTCCAAAATAAAATTTTGTAACAATGCACAGTTTTTTCAAAATCTGCGATTTTGGGAAACTTTTGGTGTACTTTACCCCATAAAACCAAAAAGACCGACTGTCAGTTCAGTCGGTAAAAATTTCATATCCTCAAAAAAATCAGCTCACAAAATTTTATTTTACAAAAAGTTTTCTCACATCTTCAAAATTTATCAGGTATTTGCTCCCGGATTTCTGATAAGGGATTGTTCCATCCTTGCAAAGTTTTCTGATACAGCTTTCGGTGATTGCGCAGTCCGGGTCCTCTTTTCTGAGTTCTTCCAATGTTCCTCTGATTGTGCGTATTTTCATTTGCCATACCTCCTTTTACTTTTATTATCCGGCTTTTTCGTACAAAATCAATTAAAAAATTTCATTGTTAAAAATAATGTTGCACATTTTGTTTCCTGCCTGTATTTTGGCATCGTTTATAACATGGGCGTATTTGTTGGATATGGTCACCGGCACATCCCCCAGGTAGTCGGCCACTGTAACTACATCAATATTTTTACTGATGAGCATTGACGCTACGGTATGGCGGAACGCGTGGGGATTGAGATAGGGGTAATCCCCTTTCTTTTTATACTTTTCAGAAATGCGCCTCAGTTCCTGGGTGATGTTGTCGGGATTGATGATGCCGCCTTTTTCACCCACAAAAATATAGTCGCTGTCCTTCCACAAATCTCCCCATATCTTCTTTTCCCTGTCCAGCCAGGCAAGATACTGTGTCAAAATCTCTTTCAGTTCGCCGGGAATGGGCAGCACCCTGTACTTTCTGCCTTTGGGATAGTCCTTGACATAGACTCCGTCTCTTTTGTTGTACAGCACGCAGGTGGAGATGAGAATTTCATTTTTCTCAAAATTTATATTTGAGCGTTTTATACCTGCAATTTCGCCGCGCCTGGCTCCCAGGACCATAAGCATATAGCCTATGGTTTTCCATTTTATACTCTGCTCATTCAGCATCTGCTTTATCTTTTCAATTTCGGCCGGCTGATAATAGTTGGGCAGCTGGGGCACTACAGTAGGGGCCGTCACTGATTTTGCCGGATTGAAACTTATCAGGCGCTGTTTTACTGCATCCTCGAAAATAGTGGAAATCAGCCTGTGATGTTCCAGAATGGTTTTGTCCGAAAGGGGCTGCCCGTTCAGCTTGTTGGCCCCGGGAGACCTGAGCTTTTTATAAAAATTATTGAGGTGGGACGGCGTGATATCATCAATTTTGATATGGCCCATATATGGTAAAACCCTGTTTTCCAGCATGTCCTGATAATGGGACAGCGTGCTTTTGGTCCTGCCTGCGCGCTCTTTGGCTTCCATCACCTCTTTTGCAAAGTCCCTGAACAGTATTTTCCTGCTGGTGGCCCCGCCGAACTTACATTGAAGCTTAAAGCTGGCCTCCTGCTCCTTTGCAAACTTTTCAGCCTGTTTTTTTGTCAGCCCTTCCGGAATTTTTACACTTGTTGTAAAAGACGGAAGGCGCTTTCCGTTTTCGTCAATCCCCCTGTAAATGGTTATCCTGACAGATGTGGCTTCTCCCTTTTTGTTTTTGCGTATTTCGTATGCCATAACAGCCTCCTTTTAAAAATATTTTTCTTGAACATAATTTTCTGCTGTAAATTTTCTGTTTTACCGCCCTGCCTCCCCCGCGGCTCTATCCTATTATGATTTTCGGATTAAAACAATATTTTTCTTCTTTCAACAGTCTGCGGCTTTTTTGTGGAAAATGTTTTATCTTCCGTTTTCTGCGCTGTATTATGTTAATGATTTTATCTTAAAGGATTTTCGGGTTAAGAAAATATTTTTTATGCGGCGGAATTTTTTGCATATTTTGAGCGTGCGTTAAAAATTACCCTGCCTGTAACAATTCCATGCTCATTTACAGCATAAAAAGCAAATATCCTGTCTGAATATCTGTCCGGGGTCTTCTGCATCATGAAATAATGTCTGCACAGACAGTTTCCGCTTTTCAAAAGCTCCGTACCGTCCAAATCAACTTCAAATATTTCAAAACCGCTGTCGTTATCCCAGAAAAGGCGGTCCATCTCTTCACCGCTTATATTTCTAACCATTGCGCAATACCTCCGCTTTCACGCTTACAGGAGTCCTGTGAGCCTCATACCTCAGCTGATTTACCAAAGCCAGCTGATACTGTGTCAATCTGCATTTTTCCCGCAATGTATAAAATTCTTCAAAGTTTTCCGTGTGGACCATTTTGTGAACATCCCTGGTGAGAAGGATGAGGTTTTCGGCCTCATCCTTTCCTCCAAAGCTTTTGGGAAGCCTGTGGTGCAGTTCGCGCTCCCCCGACTCCAGCGGCCTGAATGTGACATAGCACAGCCCGTTCTGGGCAAAATAGGCAGCCATGCGGCAGCTGTCATTGTCTGAAAATTCTCCCCGGACAGTTTTATTGTAAAAAAACTTGTCGAAGTTGAAAATCATACACCGCGCCCCCTCCCGCCGGTCCGCTTTGTATCGGGGTAAAACTCAAACACATAGTCGTAGTATTTCAGCAGCATATCCTCTATGGCGTACAAATCGTACATAGAGGCGCGCCCACATACATACCCGTCACAGCTGACCTGAAATGCCGCAGCATAATCATACCTGCGGTGGACCATTATATATTCCTCGGCCCCCGTTGTCTGCATGTTGAAACAACGGTTTACCTCCCGGCGTTTTTCCCGAGCGACCCTGTAACATCTGAAATCCTCAAATTTTCCAGACATAAAATTGCTTTCAGCCTGGTGCATAAGGAACATTTTCTTTGCAGCAGTTATATTCCTGATAAGGTTGGCATACATATCCCTGCTTTCAGCGTACAGCAATTCCAAATCGCTTATAATTTCTTTATCTCTCATAATATTAGACATAACAACACCTCACAAAATTTTTGATAACGTTATCTTTTATGTTTATATTATATACTTTTTAGTGTATATTGTCAACAAATATTTTATGATATTATAAAATATTATTTGATACTGTCAAAAGATGGTTGAAATAATAAATTTATCTGTGTATAATTGTAACCAGAGGTGATTTTAAATGGGAATGACTGAAAAAATCAGAATTCTGCTTGTAAAGCGCGGCAATATTTCAGAGGCTGAGCTGGCGCGCAGACTTGGAATATCTCCGCAAAATCTCAACAATAAGATAAAGCGTGACAATTTTACCGTTTCAGACTTGGAAAAAATCGCCGGTGTTCTCGGATGTGAGTTCAAGGCTTTCTTTGAGATACCAGAAACAAACGAACAGGTCTAAAAATAAATATCCCCCGGCGAAGCCGGGGGTTTTTCATAGACGGGTATAACCCTCTGCTACTGGCCACGCATCACGTTGCGTTGGTACGGTCTGACACTTGCATAAGATTTTTACCTGCTACCCGTA
>CALWZO010000014.1 GCA_944386045.1 uncultured Clostridia bacterium
TTATACAACAAAAAAACGCAGTGGATATCCACTGCGTTTTAATATCTGCAAAGTAAAAATTATTTCAGTTCTACTTTAGCGCCGGCTTCTTCCAGTTTAGCTTTCATTTCTTCAGCGTCTGTCTTGGAAGCAGCTTCTTTGATTGTCTTAGGAGCGTTGTCTACCAGCTCTTTGGATTCTTTCAGGCCCAGACCGGTCATTTCTTTAACCAGTTTGATAACGCCCATCTTGGAAGCGCCAGCTTCAACCAGAACAACATCAAATTCTGTTTTTTCTTCAGCTGCTGCTGCGCCTGCTGCTGCACCGCCAGCTACAACTACAGGAGCTGCTGCTGTTACGCCAAATTCTTCTTCGATAGCTTTAACCAGCTCTGCCAGTTCCAGAACTGTCAATGTTTTGATTTCGTCAACAAATTTTACGATTTTTTCGCTTGCCATTATAAATTTCCTCCGTTTATAATTTTAAATTAAACAATCTGCTTATAAATTAAGCAACTTCGCCCTCGTTTTTAGCTCTAACCGCATCGATAGCACGGGCCAGACCACTGAGGTTGCCTGTAAGTGCGGAAAGCAGCATAGAGAGAAGGCCTTCTCTGTTGGGCAGTGTAGCCAAAGTTTTGATGCCTTCCAGGTCCAGAACTTCGCCGTCCATGTAACCTGTTTTGATTTCAAATTTGCCTTTGGAATCTTCGCAGAACTTGTGCAGAACTCTTGCAGCTGCAAGGGGATCTTCGTTGCTGGCGATAGCTACAGCTGTTGTGCCTTCCAGTTTGTCGGACATGCCTTCAATAGCTGTACCTTTTATGGCAATTTTCATCAAAGTGTTTTTAACTACTTCGTAAGAAACTCCGGCTTCTCTCAGCTCTTTACGCAGTTTTGTATCTTCTGCAACAGTGATGCCGCCGTAGTTGAATACAACGCCGCCCTGTGAAGCTTCCAATTTAGCCTTGAGATCTGCTACATAGCTTTGTTTCTGAGCTAATATTTTTTCGCTTGCCAATGTTGTCACCTCTCCTTATTATTTTAAAAAAACATATACCTTTTTTTCTGTGAAAAAAGAGGCTGTAAGTTTTGACTGCAAACACAAAGGCTTGCTTTCCGCACAGCAGAAAACAAGCCTATAAATATACAATATTTATCGCATTGTTCTCGGCAGGCGGGCAGTGCCCTTATGCGTATGCACCTGCTGTCTTAAAACAGCTTAGTTATTATACTATATTGTAACAGTGTTTGTCAACAACAAACTAAAATTATGCACCGAATTTTGCGCTGTTCAGCTTAACGCCGGGGCCCATTGTTGTTGCTATTGTAGCAGAACGAATGTACTGGCCTTTGGCAGCAGCCGGTTTAGCCTTAACGATGGCATCCATAACTGTGGAGATGTTGTCTGTCAGCTTTTCTTTGCCGAAAGAAGCTTTTCCAACCGGAACATGGATGATGTTGGCTTTGTCCAGACGGTATTCGATTTTACCGGCTTTGGCTTCGTTAACAGCCTGAGCAACATTTGTTGTAACTGTGCCGGCTTTGGGGTTAGGCATCAGGCCACGGGGACCCAGAACTCTACCCAGACGGCCAACCAGACCCATCATGTCAGGTGTTGTGATAAGCACATCGAAGTCTATAAAGCCTTCGTTCTGGATTTTGGCAACCATTTCTTCTGCGCCAACCAGGTCTGCGCCTGCATCCAGGGCAGCTTTCTCGTTGTCGCCTTTGGCGATAACCAGAACTCTTACATTTTTGCCGGTACCGTGGGGCAGTACAACTGCGCCGCGAACCTGCTGATCGGCGTGACGGCTGTCAACGCCCAGACGAACATGAAGTTCAACTGTTTCGTCGAATTTAGCCTTGGCCATGTCTACGCACAGCTGGCAGGCTTCTTCAACATCATACAGCTTTGTTTTTTCAACAAGCTTTTTGCTTTCTATATAATTCTTACCGTGTTTCATTAATTATCCTCCTGTGGTTAAACGGAAATTTCCTCCCACTTATTTAGCAGTGCAAAAATACAAATTATTCTTCAACAGTAACGCCCATGCTGCGAGCTGTACCGGCAACCATGCTCATGGCTGATTCAATGTTGGCAGCGTTCAGGTCAGGCATTTTGATCTCTGCGATTTTGCGCAGCTGTTCTTTTGTAAGTTTGCCCACTTTTGTTTTGTTAGGAACACCGGAAGCAGATTCAAGACCCAGTTCTTTTTTGATCAGAACAGGAGCCGGCGGTGTTTTTGTGATGAAGCTGAATGTACGGTCTGCATATACTGTAATTACAACAGGAATGATGTAGCCGATATCTTTCTGTGTTCTTTCGTTAAACTCTTTTGTGAAAGACATAATGTTAACACCGTGCTGACCAAGAGCAGGACCAACCGGCGGTGCTGGAGTCGCCTTTCCAGCGGGAATCTGGAGTTTGATGTATCCAGTTACTTTTTGAGCCATTTTAAATACCTCCGAATAATGTGGTAAGCTATCGGACAGAACTTTTCTGCCCTCCCACGGGCGATGACGCCCTATAAAAATCACCTGTGTGACTCTTACCGTTTGTTAAATAGGTTTAACTTGTAAAAGTTCCAGTTCGGAAACTGTTTCCCTGCCAAACATGGAAACCTTTACCTTTACTTTTGATGCGTCGGTGTCAATTTCCACAACTTCACCGACAAACCCCACCAGCGGACCGTCTGCAATTTCCACATTGTCGCCAACGGCAAAATCGATGGTCTGTTTATGGGTTTCCACGCCCATAGCGTCCACTTCCTTCTGGGACAGCGGGCTGGGTTTTTGGGAAGAAGCACCCACAAAACCTGTAACGCCACGGGTGTTGCGCACGATATACCATGTTTCGTCTGTCAAAATCATCTTGACAAAAACATAGGATGGGAAAATTTTGTTTTCTGTTTCCTTGCGTTTGCCGTCCTTGATTTCCACGACCTTTTCCACGGGGACTTTGACATCCTGTATCATATCGCGCAGATTGCGGTTTTCGATAACTGCTTCAAGGCTGCTGGCTACCTTGTTTTCATAGCCGGAATATGTGTGTACAACATACCATTTTGCCTCGTCCATATCTATACCTCCGCTTTTTGATTATACATTTTTGTAAATCAGCTGTAACACCAGACCAAACACGGTGTCCACGCCAAAAATAAACACAGCTGCTATCAAAGAGACAGCGATAACAACAATTGTGTTGTTTATTATCTGGCTTTTGGTCGGCCAAACAATTTTTTTCATTTCACTTTTGATGTCTCTGAATTGTTTTCCGATACGGCCGAAGAAGTTTTTGATTGAACCGAAAAATCCAACCTTTTCTTTCTTGTCTGCCATCCGTGTTACCCCTTACTTAGTCTCTCTGTGAAGAGTGTGTTTTTTGCAAAAACGACAGTATTTGTTCATTTCCAGTCTGTCCGGAGTGTTCTTTTTGTTTTTCATTGTGTCGTAGTTGCGCTGTTTGCATTCTGTACATGCAAGTGTAATTCTAACTCTCATATCGGCACCTCCATTAAAGTTAGCCTCCCTCTTTTGCCTGCAAAAATTTTTTGCATAAAAAATAAACCTTCAAAAGAGGTGTATTTAATATACCATATATAAAGCGTAAAGTCAATAAATTTTTACCTTAAGAAATTATTTTTATCTGCCGGCAGCTATCCGGCAGATAAAATTGTTTTAGGGGACCAAAATCAGCTTTTTCTGTTTCCGGTCAAACTTGTACAACGAATTTGCAGCTATATCGTCGGGACTTTCGAACACCGAAGCATATTCGTCAGCAAATCCCGGGCTGAGATTTATCACAGCCACATAGTCGCACCCGCTGCTTTCCATATTCCGGATAAAGTCCCGTGCGGTGTAAGAAGTGACCGTCCATATATCTCCCTCGTAAAGCGGCCGGCTGTCCGCTGTCATGCTGTACGGCACTGTGGCCTCGATATTTATCGGGTATAAATGGTACATAAATGTAAGCATTGTATACCCTGTATCCCCCTGGCTGATTACCGCAATATTTTCAGCATCATCGCAGGAGGATATTTTATCCATAATTTCGGCAAAAGCGGCAACCTCTTTTGTCGAAGTATTGACAAAATCCCTGCTGAGCATTCTGGTCATGTAGTTACTGTTAGCCAGGCACACTGCCATGTACAGGCAGACAAAAACACACGGGAGTGTGATTTTGTCCATGTTTATCACATATTTCCGCACAGAAAATATAATTGTCAGCGCCAATGCAAGCATTATTATCATCATATACCTGTCAAGGCTTGCAAGTTTGACTGCTTCATACTCTGAAAATTTATACATGTAACTTGCCGGAAGCCCCACAATATACACAACGGCAGACAGGCACACAGCCGCGCATACCGCGTTATACCTCAAGCTGAAAGACGGATATTTTTGCCTGTATAGATATGCTACTGCTATAATAAGAACAAGCATAATCCCCGTTACTGCCGCATAACTTACCGCCAAAAATCGATAATCTCCCACTGTCGTGTTGAAAAAAGCAGACTTGAAATTTTTAAAGACAGTAGTTCTGTATCCTTTTTCCCGGCCAAATACTATTGATACAAACTCTGATATGTTATATTTTCCGTCAAATTGTATTACTGCCCCATCAACAGCCAGTTTCAGCCGCCAGCTGAGTTTTGCTGCCGCGACTGCCGCTGCCGGGAACAAACCTTTCCGCCAGACTGATGGCTTTACCGGCAACAGCCTGTCTTTGTTGGCCAAAGCAAATATTACAAAATATGTTGCAGACAAAACAACGGCAAACAACACCCCTGCTTCTTTGGTCAGCACAAGAACCATCAGCCCCAAAGAAAATGTCAATGCACAAAACCTGTCTGAAAAGCAGTCATGCACAAAAAGATATGCCATGAGAAATGCGGTTATAAAGCTGAGAAACACATCTATGTAAACACTTGCAAAAGCCTCCGGCTGAAAAACCGTTATAATATACGCTGCTGACAGCATCACAGCACCATTAGATGCAACTTTTTTAAATCCTGCTCCGCTGAAAAACGGCACCACAAGAGCTATACAAAAAAATCCGTATACAAAATAAAGGGTCCAGTCTGCCCATTCGCCCCTTATTATCATGGCTGCATACTGCAATATGGCCATAGCCGGCGGATACGACTGAAACCATGCCCCCAAAGCCGGGTTTGAGCAGAATTCATGATACCGGAACATCCTTTTCACACATGATGCCCAGTGTGAATACTCATCCCATCTGTAAACTTTCATCCCAGCAAAACCGTATGCGAAAAGAGCGCAAGCCAGAGCCATGAAAATACTTGCCGGAGTTATAATATTTGATATAAATCCGGTAAAATTTTTATTTTTTATAATTTTAACTGCGCTGACAGCCAGCAAAACCACAGCCAAAACATTGGCCAAAATCACACCGAAATGCAAAAATCCGGCCAGTCCAAAGATATAAACAAACAACAAATACACAAACAGGGACAAAGGCAAGGTTTCTTCTATCTTTCTGCCGAAAAACGCTGTGCAGAAAACCCCAAATGAAGAAACAGCGCCAATAAACAAAATCGCAGGTATCATATATCTGTACCGCCTTTCCATATTTACAACAAAATATTATATTTTTGCCTGCCCTATTTGTCAACACAACGCCAAAAAGGGTTTATTTTTTCTGAATAATATGTTATTATACTATATTGTAATTTAATATATATTTAATAACATATTATTCATATAGATTACCCGGAGGTTATTATGGCAAAGATTAAAGTTTGCGTTATATTCGGCGGCGTGTCCAACGAACACGAAGTCAGCCTGATGAGCGCAAAAAGCGTGATAGACAACATTCCCACAGACAAATACGATGTGGTCAAAGTGGGCATTACCAAAAAGGGAAGGTGGCTGTTTTTCCCCGGTTCCACCGATGAGATAATCAGCGGCGCATGGCACGAGCACCCGGACAATGTGCCCTGTCTGATAAGCCCTGACAGGGCCACAAAAGGCCTGATAAAGATGGACGGGACCAACATAACCATTGAAAAGATTGATGTGGTGCTTCCGGTAATGCACGGAAAGAACGGCGAGGACGGCACATTGCAGGGACTGCTGGAGATGTCCGGCATACCCTACTGTGGCTGCGGCGTCACCGCCAGCCGGCTGTGCATGGACAAAATGCACGCCAACATGACCTTTGACCAGGCTGGTATACCCCGCTGCAAATGGGACTATATGATGGACTATGAGATGGACAATTTCGACGCCATCGCCCGGAGAGTGGAAGAAAAACTGGGCTATCCCATATTCGTAAAACCGGCCAACAGCGGTTCCTCCGTGGGAGTATCAAAAGCGGCAGACCGCCGGCAGCTGAAAGATGCGGTAAGCGCCGCCCTGGCCCATGACAACAAGGTTATTTTTGAAGAGTTTGTCAGCGGTCACGAGGTGGAGTGCGCAGTGTTCGGCAATCCGCCGGAACTCATCGCCAGCGAAGTGGGCGAGATAGGAGCCAGCGCCGCCTTTTATGATTACGAGGACAAATACTTCTCCGGCACCAGCAAAACATACATACCGGCCCATCTGGACGAAGAAACCAGAAACAAAATCCGTGAGATTGCCAAAAAAGCCTTTACCGTTATGGACTGCAAAGGTCTGTCAAGGGTTGATTTTTTTGTCAAAGAGGACGGCACAATACTGCTCAACGAGATAAACACCCTGCCGGGCTTTACAAAAATCAGCATGTATCCGCGGCTGATGCAGCATTCCGGCATGAGCTATCCGCAGCTGATAGACGGAATAATAACCCTGGCATTGGAGGGCGCAGTGGATGAAAGATAGGCCCATAGGCGTATTTGACTCCGGCGTAGGCGGACTGACCTGCGCCAAGGAACTGCTGAAACTGGCCCCGGACGAAAACATAATATATCTGGGTGACACAGCCAGGATGCCCTACGGCGTGAACACAAAAGAAACCCTGACCAGATACGCCAACGAGGATGTCAGCTTTTTGCAGAGAAGGGATGTAAAACTTATTGTGGCCGCCTGCGGCACAATTTCCAGCAATGTTCCCGCCGCCGCCATAAAGGACCTGAAGGTGCCCTTTGTGGATGTTATCGGCCCGACGGTGGCCGCGGCTGTAAAAGCCAGCAAAAACAAAAGAATAGGCATAATAGGCACACCGGCCACAATAAAGTCCGGCAGTTTTGCCAACAGGCTGAAAGCACTGGACAAAGACATACAGACAGTCAGCAACGGCTGCCCGCAGCTGGTGACGCTGGTGCAGGAAGGATACATAGACGAAGGAAACTTTATCACCAACAGTGTGTGCAGGGAGTACCTGGCACCCATAAAAGCCTTTGGGGTGGACACACTGATACTGGGCTGTACCCATTTCCCCATAATTTCGGCAATAATCCAAAATATAATGGGCGATGATGTGACGCTGATAGACGCAGGGTACGAGGCGGCCCTGGAAGCCAAAAGAGTGCTGGACAGACTTAACCTGAACCGCGACAAACCCAGGGACACCGTGCAGTATTATGTCACCAGCCGGCCGGAGAGCTTTGACGAAGTGGCCAACATATTCCTGGGCGCCGGAAGCGATGCCAGGGCAGTACTGGCCGATATAAAGGACTAAGGATGAAAGAAAATTATTTGATTACTATTGACGGCCGTATGGAGGCCGACGGTGAAACCGACAGCATCAGCCTGACTACAGTGGGCGCTTTCTACCAGAAAGGTGACAAATATTATATATGCTATAAGGAAAGCGAAGCCACCGGATATCAGGGCAGCACCACCACACTGAAAGCCTGGGACGGCGGAGTGGCACTGAAAAGGTTTGGCCGGCAGGGCAACACCAACCTGATAATAGAAAAAGGCGCAATAAACCTGTGCAGTTATCAGACGCCGGCAGGCCCGCTGATGCTGGATATAAACGGCATTGACATAGACAACAGGCTTTCTGAAAAAGGCGGCGAGCTGACATTTTCTTACAGTCTCAACGCCAGCGGAATGCTGATAAGCGAAAACACAGTAAATGTTAAAGTTAAGGAGATACAATAAAGTGAATTTGGAAAAATTTGACGGAATGAACCTGGCCAAAAGCCAGATAGCCGAAATGGTCGGCAAGGCCATTGAAAAGGCTGTATCCGGCGGCGCGCTGGAAGAAAAAAGCCCGATGAAAGAATTTACAGTGGAAATCCCGCGGGATCTGAAATACGGCGACTTTTCCACCAATGCCGCCATGGTAAACGCCAGAAGCTTTGGCACCAACCCCAGGGTGATAGCCACCGCCATACTGGAAAACATCGATTTTTCAGGCAGTTTTTTTGACAGGGCAGAACTGGCCGGCCCCGGCTTTATCAACTTCTTTTTGAACCACAGCTATTTTGAAAGTGTTGTAAAAGCCGTGCTGGAAAACAAGGAAAACTACGGCAGGACCGATTTCGGCGCAGGCAAAAAATACAATGTGGAATTTGTTTCCGCCAACCCCACCGGCCCCATGCACCTGGGCAACGCCCGCGGCGGCGCGCTGGGAGACATTCTGGCCGAATGCCTGGCCTGGTCCGGACATGAAGTCACCAGGGAATTTCTGATAAATGACGCCGGCAACCAGATAGAAAAATTTGGCCTCAGCCTGGAAGCCCGTTATATGCAGATTTTTGACGAAAGCTACCCTTTTGACGAAAAATTCTATCAGGGCGCCGACATAACCGCCCGCGCAAGGGAATTTTACGATATACACGGCGACGAATATGTAAACAAACCCCTGGAGGAAAGAAAACAGGCGTTGATTGACTATGCCCTGCCCCGCAACATAGCCGACATGAAAAAGCACCTGGAAAAATACCGCATCAGCTATGATGTGTGGTTCTCCGAACAGGCCATGAGAGACCGCGGAGATGTGGACAAAGCCATAAAGACACTGACAGACAACGGCTACACCTATGAAAAGGACGGCGCGCTGTGGTACAAAGGCACCGCCCTGGGCGAAGAAAAAGACGAAGTGCTGGTAAGGGCCAACGGCATATCCACATACTTTGCCGCCGATATAGCCTATCACTATGACAAACTGGTAACCCGCGGTTTTGACAAAGCCATAGATGTATGGGGCGCAGACCATCACGGTCATGTGGCCAGGATGAAAACAGCCATGAAAGCCCTGGGTCTGGACGAAAACAGGCTGGATGTAGTGCTGATGCAGCTGGTAAAGCTGATGGGCGACGCCAGGGACGAAAACGGCAATGTGATACTGGACGAAAGCGGCAAACCCAAAAAAGTGGAAATAAAGATGAGCAAGCGCACCGGCAAGGCCATCACCCTGGTGGACCTGCTGGACGAAGTGCCCACCGACGCCGCCCGTTTCTTCTTCAACACCCGCGAGCCCAACACTCACCTGCTGTTTGACCTTGACCTGGCTATCCAGGAAAACAGCGAAAACCCGGTATACTATGTACAGTACGCCCACGCCAGAATATGCAGTATCCTGCGCCGGCTGGAAAGGGAAAGCCTGTCCGCGGAGGGTGTGGAAAAGGCAGACCTGTCACTGCTGAAAGAGAAAGAAGAAATAGAACTGATAAGGACATTGTCATACATGCCCGGTGAGATAATCTCCGCCGGAAAGGCCTATGACCCGTCAAAAATCACCAAATACTCCATAACACTGGCAACACGGTTCCACCGCTTTTACACCGCTTGCAGAGTAAAATGCGATGATGAAAACCTGTCAAAAGCCAGGCTGGCCCTGTGCGTAGCCACAAAATACGCCATCGCTAACTGCCTGAGAATTATGAACATAACAATTCCCGAGCAGATGTAATAAAGTTAAAAAACAGACGGCGCAAACCGTCTGTTTTTATTTTTCTGCTTTGACCGGAAAGCTGTCAGGGTATATAATAAAATTGAGGTGATAAGTGTGAAAAAACTTGCAGTTATTTTATCCGTTATTCTGTCTGTGAGCCTGTGCGCCTGCCGGGAAAACAACCCCCGGAGCACATCAGGTGCTTCTTCCGCTTCCCAAAGCGCGGAAAGCATATCCCGGCAAACCCAAAGAGAAGAAACTTCCTCCTCCGGGCAGAAAAACCCCTACGCCGGACTGAAAGAGGCTTTTGACGGAGAGTACACCGTCGGCGAACTTATGAGTATGGACGGCGAAAATGGCAGTCTGACCATATATGACACCAAAAGGGCGAAAATGTGTCCTTTACCTTTGAAGGTGAGGGCGCAGATGTGTTTGTGCTGGACCGGTTTGGTATTTATTGCCATATTGGTCAGAGAGTAAGGGTATATCACAGCGGCGACAGCGCGCTGATTGCCGTGCCTGACAGTGAAGTGACCAGGCTGGAAATACTGATAACCACCGGCGAAAATCCCACAACCGAACAGATAGAACAGTACCAAAACCGGGAAAAGTAATATCAGATTTTGTTTTGCGCCGGCCGCATGCTGTTACAGCTGCCCGGTGTAAATATTTATATCTGCGGATGTTTTGTTTATTGGAAAGAATAAATTAATTGACAGTTTTTTTGTTCTGTTATATCATATTTATATAAAAAGGCATTGCTTTTTAAATTTGAAACATTGTTTTTATTTGTTTATCCTTTTTTATGCAAGTAAATCAGGGTAAATCTGTACAAACAAAGAATTAAATTTAATCTGCCCTGCCCGGCGATACATTTCCCTGCCTTTTGGCGGGTTTGTTTCGTTTGGCATTTTATGCCTTTTTGTAAATCTATACACAGAAAGGTATTTTTTTATTATGAACAACGGCGATTTGCAGTTTATCCAGAATCGGATAAGCTATAGGTTTAACAATTTAGACCTTCTCCAACAAGCTTTTATAAGAAGGTCTTATTCAAAAGAAAACGGCGGCGAAGACAATGAGGTGCTGGAGTTCATCGGGGACAAAGTCCTTGATTTTATCGTAACCAAGTGGCTTGCCGAAAAATTTGGGTACTTTTTAAAGGAATACGATAAAAACGAGGATTTTGATGAGTTTGCCTGTGAATACAACGAAAACCAACTGACCGAAATCAAAAAGGCTATGGTCAGAAAAGAAAGTCTGTCACAATGTATAGATATGTTGGGCCTGGCGGATTTTCTGATAATGGGAAAAGGCGACAGGAAAAAGCATGTTGAAAACGAAATGTCCGTAAAGGAAGATTTGTTTGAAGCAATTATCGGCGCGGTTGCCCTGGACTGCAAGTGGGATACGGGCAAAATTCAGGATGTTGTTGAATACATGCTTCAGCCGGAAAACTATTGTTCCGACAGCGATGAGGAGGACTATGTTTGTGCAGTACAGGACTGGTGTTTAAAACACTGCGGACAGCTTCCGGATATACAAACCGAAAGCTTTGCCAATTACAACATATTTAGTGACCTTGGGAGATCTACCCCCACCATAAACAGCAACAGATATTCGCCATACGGATATAGCGGATTTTGCACCCAGCTCCAGCTGCCCGGTATTGACAAAATTTTTATGGGGGCCGGCCATTCAAAAAATGAAGCACGAAAAGACGCCTGCCAAGAAGCGTATAACTACCTTGATGAAAATGATATGCTGTTTACCATCCGGGATGAAATTGAAAATCCGTCCAGGGATATGGCTATAAACCAGCTGGAAACCCTTGCACGCAGGGGATATTTTTCAATTCCTTACTATGAATTTGATCTGCACTACGATAATCAGGGCAACCCTGTGTGGAACTGCGAATGTCATATAGAGGAAGAGGACTATTATTTTTACGAAAAAGCCTCTTCCAAAAAAGAAGCCAAAAAAAGCGCCGCATACAGTATGCTTTTGCATGTGCTCGGAACAGATGACTGACCGCGCACCCTATCGGTAAAAGCCAGCAATACAGCAACAAAGCTCCCGTTTACCACGGGAGCTTTTTATTTATTTATTTTTCAGTATATCATCTATCCAATTAAGCACTCTTTCAATACCGGTGTCCCAGTATTGCCACTGGTGGTCGCCGTCGCCCTCTTCGTATGTGAGGTCGGCGCCGAGGCCTTTCAGATAATCACGCAGGTTCAGGTTGTCCTGATACAGAAAATCCTGTCTGCCGCACCACTGGTACATCTTCGGCAGTTTTTTGCCCTCTTTCACCGCTTTGTCTGCCAGGGCAAAAAGATCTTCGTCAGAGCCTTTCAGCTCTTTGCCGCCATACATGCTTTTCAGCGTGCCGGGGTTGTTTTTTTCCAGTCTCCGGGCAAGGGCGGCCACATCCACAGCACCGGACAGGCTGGCTACTGCACGAAATTTTTCCGGCAGTGCAAGACCCAGTTTAAAAGCCCCGTATCCGCCCATTGACAAGCCGGCGGCAAAGGTTTTTGCCGGGTCCCGGGTTGTCTGTGGGAACAGGTCGTGTATTATCCTTGGCAGTTCTTCGCTGACAAATGTCCAGTATTTAAAGCCGATGCAGTCGTCGGAATACCAGCTGTTGTGGGCCGCCGGCATTACTATTACAATGCCTTTGTCCGCGGCGTATCTTTCCACAGAGGTGCGCCTTGACCAGACTGTATGGTCGCCGTTGTAGCCGTGCAGCAGGTAAAGCACCGGATAGGGTTTTTCAAAATTTCCGCCGTTTACCGGGTTTACAATGTCAATGTTCTGGGGCATGATAACCCGGATATTGACGCTCATGTGCAAAACTGTTGAAAAACAGCTTACATTTATCAATGCCATGTTTTATTCCTCCCAGAGAGCGCGGGCGATGTCCGGCCTGTTGGTGATTATTGCATCGCAGCCGGCCTCTTTCAGCAGTTTCATTTCCCGCAGGTCATCGCAGGTGTAGGGGTTTACCTGTATGCCCTTGCTGTGCATTTTTTCCACCAGTGACGGATTGTCCAGCACGCTGTGATAGTCCGGGTGCAGGCATTCGATTTCAAAATCCAGGCTGTCTACCCTTTCTTCCAGTGTCTGAATTTTTCCGGCTTTTTCCAAAGTCCGTCTGAAATCTGTCACACCGTATTTTGCGGCCAGATTGGCGGTAAATTCCGCCGACATACGGCCCATGCTTTCCCTCATGGTCAGCAGGCCCACGCGGCTTTCGCTGCTGCGCTGTTTTATTTCCCTGAGCAGGTTTTCGTCAAATGAAGAGTACAGAATTTTATCGGCAAGGCCGCTGGCGGCCACTATGTCCAGTATCTTGCCCACAAAGTCCACAGATTTGTCCATGTGGGATTTCAGCTCCAGGTTTATCAGGCTGAAATCTTTCAGCACCGGCAACAACTGGGACAGGGTGAGTATTCTCTCACCGGCAAACTGTTCTCCCTTGTATGCGCCGAAATCGTATTTTTTCAGCTCATCCAAAGTTTTCAGCGCAATGGCACCTTTACCGTCGGAGGTGCTGTCGATATAGTAGTTGTGATGTATCACAATTTCGCCGTCTGCGGTCAGCTGCAAATCGGTTTCAATTCCGCTTACACCGAAATCATAAGCTTTTACAAAAGCTGCCTTTGTGTTTTCCGGTGCGTGGTATGACGCACCCCTGTGAGCGAGTATTTTGATTTTACTCATTGAACAATTCATTTCCTTTCCGTTCCAGCGCTGCCAGTGTCGCATCCTCATCGGCTCTGTTTACAGTTATTTCTGCTATGGCGTTGGTTATCTCCACCTGGAATTCGGTATAGCCGGGGTTGTTGGGGCGTCCTTTGGCAACAGAAAGCTGATTGAGGGCAACTTCGTACTGGGGGTACTGTTCGTTCCACTGTTTCATCTTTTCATTTTCCAAAGCGCTCTTTCTGGTGGCCACATAACCTGTGGATATGCAGGCTTCAACAGTTTCGTCAACAGATGACATGAATTTCATAAATTCCCAGCAGGCCGCCTGTCTTTCTTCGTCCATACCGGCAACCATGGCGATGTTGCAGCCGCCTGTTGTTGTGCCCTGCTGTGTGCCCCGGGGAATAAATGCTGTCTGAAGTTCAAAGCCGTTTTCCTGTGCAACTTCGATATAACTGGTCAGGCCGCCTGTGGAGGAAAACCACATGGCTGTATCCTGGTTGATAATGTCGGATGTCATCTTGTCAGCTTCGGCATAGGCGTACACATGTGCCCGGCCTTTGTCCATAAGATCCATCCAATAAGAGTTTACCGCGCGGCTGACCTCGTTGTCAACTGTGCAAACTTTTCCGTCATCGCTGATGGGGAAACCGCCGTTGGTCAGCATGAAAGCTTCTGTGTACCAATAGTTTATGGGGTAGGAAACGCCGTATTTTCCTGTTTCCCGATGTACCTTTTCACAGGCTTCGGCAAAGCTGTCCCATGTGGTGATGGAGGCAGGGTCAACGCCGGCCTCTTCCAGCATTGTGGTGTTCAGGTACAAAAGGGATGTGGAGCGCAGGAAAGGCACAGAGTACAGTGTGTCATTTACATAGCAGTTGTACAAAAGGCCTTCGTGAAAGTCGTTAAGATCAAAGGTTTCGTCGCTTTCGCCAGCTGCCAGCTCATCCAGTGACTGAAGCATTCCGCCGTCGCCGAACAGGCCCACGGAAGCAATTTCCAACACTGTCATATCCGGGGCAGTACCGGCCAGGTAAGAAGCCTGAAGTTTCTGGTCAACATCTGTGTAGGCGCCCTGGTTTTCGGCGGTTACATGGATACCTTTTTCGGCGCCCACTGTGGAGTTAAATCTTTCCACTGCGCCCTGTACATAATCATCAACGCTGTTGGCGTACCAGAAGGTAAGTTCTATGGTTTCGCCGCCGCCCTGGGCAGATGAAGAGTCATCGCCGCCGCAGGCTGTGGCTGTAAACATCATGGCACAGGCCAGAACAGCGCAAAGAATTCTTTTTGCTAAATGTTTCATTGTTTTCTCCTTGAAAAATTTGATAAGTATATATGATGCGCCTTTTGCGCTTCATAACAATTATTTGACGCCGGTGTATGAAAATGCTTTGAGTATCTGCTTCTGCGCCAGCACAAAGGCTATCAGTATGGGAAGCAGCATCAGTACATTGCCGGCCATAACTATATGCTGGGCTATGCCGCCGTCCACATTGGAAAGGCTGGTTATGCCCACAGGCAGGGTTTTTACTGCGTCGGTGGTGGTCAGCACTTTGGCCCAGAAATAATCGTTCCATGTGCCGATAAAATTCAGCAGCGCCAGAGTTGACACCGTGCTTTTAGACATGGGCAACATGATTTTGAACATTATTTTCATCTCTCCGGCCTTGTCCAGGCGTGCCGCCTCTATCAGCTCTTTGGGCACCTGCATAAAGCTTTGGCGCAGCATGAATATGCCGAAAGCGCTGGTAGCCTGGGGCAGTATCAGCGACCAGTAGGTATTTATCAGGTGGGCCTTGCTGAGTATTACAAACACCGGCAGGAATATCATCTGCGCCGGTATCATTGTGGTGGCCAGCACCATGCCGAACATTGCACCCTTGCCTTTGAAGTCAAACCTGGCAAAGGCATAAGCTGCCGGAACAACGGTGAGCAGCTGGGCCGCCATCACACACACCGTAACAACAACACTGTTTTTCAGATAGTGCAAAAATTCTATTGACTCAAAGGCGGTTATAAAGTTTTCAAACCGCGGTTTTGACACAAAGAACGCCGGCGGGAACTGCATTACCTGGCCTATGCTTTTTATTGATGTAAGGGCCATCCAGTAAAACGGAATGAAAAATATCAAAAACAGAATTATATTTATCACGCCGCGGGATGATTTTCGTAAAATATTTGCCATTTTTTCTCCTTTTACTGATAGTGTACTTTTTTCTGCAATACTTTGAAGTACAGAAATGTCATCAGCCCTATGAGAGCCATCAGGAATACGCCCATGGCCGCGGCGTAGCCGGTGTTGTAAAACACAAAGCCCTGTCTGTACAGTTCAAACACCAGTGTGTTTGTGGACTCCATCGGTCCGCCGTTTGTCATAAGGGATATGGATTCAAAGGTTTTGAAAGAACCTATGGTGCTGGTGAGGGTGAGGAAAAACAGCGTGGGGGAAAGCATGGGAAGTGTTATTTTGAAAAACACCGTCATGGGTTTTGCTTTGTCCAGCGCCGCCGCCTCGTAAAGATAAGAGGGTATGCCTTGCAATGCGGCAACGAATATCAGCACATAATAGCCCAGGCTTTTCCACACATTTACCAGCACAACCGAAAACATTGCAAATTGGGGGTCACCCAGCCAGTTTATCGCCTCGACGCCGAAAAAGGAAAGCAGATAATTCAGCAGACCTTTGTCAGAGTCCATAATCCATATCCACACAAATGATATGGAAACCAGCGAAACTATCGTGGGCAGGAACATGACATTTTGCAGCAGACGGTTGATGAAGGTATTTTTTCTCAGGTACATGGCTATTGCCAGGCTGAGGATCATGCTCATGGGCACCATCATAAACATATACTGGAATGTATTGGACATAACCAACAGGAAATCCGGGTCGGTGAACATCTTTATATAGTTGTCCAGGCCGACAAACTTCATATCCTTGATCATGTTCCAGTCAAAAAAGCTGATGTACAGCATATAAATGGCAGAAAATATCATGAAAACCATGAAGATTGACAACGCCGGCCGCACCATGGCATAGGGGGTTATTTTTCGCAGCAGGGTTGAAGCTCCTGCTTTTTTGCCGCTGAAAAACTTTTCTTTTATGCTTTCAGCTGTGTGGGCCAGGCTGTGGTTTTTTTCTGCCTTCTTTTCAAAAATTGCCATTTATTTCTCCTTTACCTTATCCTGTTTTCCGCCCGGTCAAAGAAACACAGGCGGTTTCTGGGTATATACAGGTCTGTATCAGGCCGCCGGGTTTCGTCGGTGGAAAAATCTTTTACCTGAACATCCCCGTAGTCTGTGCGGATTTTGTACAGCGTTTCACTGCCCAGCATCTCTCTGGTCAGCACCTGGCCGCGCAGGCGCACACAGTCACCGGCCGGACGGAAAGAGACATGCTCCGGGCGGAAGCCGATAAAGGCTGCACCGGCCGGAGCATTCCAGCTGGCGGGACAATCGGCGGCGGAAAGTATATTCATGGGCGGTGTACCTATGAACCTGGCTGTAAATACATTGTCCGGGTCCTGATAAATCTGGCTGGGACTGCCCTGCTGCATTATCCTGCCGTCATTCATCAGCACTATATGGGTGCCCATGGACATGGCCTCCACCTGGTCATGGGTTACATACACAAAAGTGCTTTTCAGCTTTTTGTGCAGTTCTATCAGGTCTGTCCTCAGCTGGGTTCTCAGCTTGGCATCCAGGTTTGACAGCGGTTCATCCATAAGGAAAACCTGGGGATTTTTTACCATTGCCCTGGCCAGGGCAACGCGCTGGCGCTGGCCGCCGCTGAGGGCACCGGGTTTGCGGTTCATATACCGGTCCAGACCTGTCATGCGGCCCACCCGGTCTATCCTTTTATCCCTTTCTTCTTTGGGTACACCGGCGTTTTTCAGGCCGAACTCTATATTGTCCCTTACGGTCATTGTGGGATAAAGGGCATAGTTCTGAAAAACCATTGCAATGTCCCTGTCGCCGGGGGCCACATTGTTCATGTCTTTGCCGTCTATAAACAGCTGGCCGCCGCTGATGTCCTCCAGCCCGGCTATCATCCTCAGCGTGGTGGATTTGCCGCAGCCGGACGGGCCCAGCAGTACAGTAAAGCTGCCTTCCCGTATATCAAGATTTAAATTTTCAATAACAGTTGTGTTTTTATCATAACTTTTCAAAACATTTTTCAAACTGATTTTGTTCACTGTTGTCCTCCCTTTGCGCATATTTCCCTGCGCATAATTCAGTATACATTACACAGGTAAGGCCGGCTACCAAGTAACTGTAAAGGGTTGTAAAAGATTGAAAACATCTGCCTGTAAAAAATACCGGTTTTCCTCCCTGTTTTTTTACAAAAGGCAAAAAAGAAAAATTTTTGTAATTTTTGCGGCAAAATAAATATCCCCCGGCGAAGCCGGGGGTTTTTCATAGACGGGTATAACCCTCTGCTACTGGCCACGCATCACGTTGCGTTGGTACGGTCTGACACTTGCATAAGATTTTTACCTGCTACCCGTA
>CALWZO010000015.1 GCA_944386045.1 uncultured Clostridia bacterium
TTACCCTTGACAAAATTGTCTGCTGGTGGTAAGATAATATAGCATTAGCGCTGGTAGCTCAGCTGGATAGAGTACTTGACTACGAATCAAGGGGTCGGGGGTTCGAGTCCCTTCCAGCGCACCAAAAACGGTCAGTCAACAGACTGACCGTTTTTATTTTGCCAGACATATTTTTTGTATTTTTCTCCGTTTCGGTCAGCAGGCAAAAATATTGTTTACAGCGGCTATGGGCCGCTGTTTTTTTTGTTGACATTTTGGTCTACATGATGTAGAATAAAGTCAGAATATATTCTACAAATTGTAGACCGGAGGTGTTGTTATGAAAGAAATCAGACTGGGAGAAGGCGAGATGCGCTTTGCCCGGATTATATGGGATAAGGCGCCGATGTCCTCCCGGCATCTGGCGGCGCTGGCGCTGGAGGAGCTGGGTTGGAAAAAGTCCACAGCCTATACGGTGCTGAAAAGGCTGGCGGAAAAGGGAGTTGTAAAAAACGAAGGCGGCGTGGTAAGCCGGCTTATGACAAAAGAGGAGTTTTACAGCCTGCAAAGCGAAAATTTTGTACGGGAGAATTTTGGCGGGTCTTTGCCTGCGTTTCTGGCGGCCTTTGGCAAAGGCAAGAAGATGAGTGACGAGGAGATAGACAGCCTGAAACAGATTATAGAAAAAATGAGGGGGTAACGGCCATGGCAGAAAAAGTTTTTCTTACTGTTTTTGAAATGAGCCTGAAGGGGTCGGCAGTCATATTGGCGGTACTTCTGTTAAGGCTGGCACTGAAAAAAGCCCCGAAGATTTTTTCCTATATACTGTGGACAGTGGTGGTGTTCCGCCTGTTGTGCCCGGTGTCTTTCGGCGCACCCTTTGGGGTTGATTTCCGCTGGAGGCGGACACCGGCCTACACGCCCACCCGGCCTGTGGAAATTACAGGGCCTGTGACAGACAGCCGGCGGCAAACCGGCACGCAGACAGCCGCCGGTACAGAAACCACCGGGGGCTCCGTACAGCAAAGCCGGGGGCGGACAGAAAATGACAGCGGTGCAAAAAGCCCTGTTGTGTATCTGGCCTTTGCCTGGGCACTGGGCGCCGGCGCCATGGGGCTGTACTGCATAATTTCAATGGCAAAACTGAAAAAGCGCCTGCGGTTTGCGGTGAAAGACGGGGACATTTGGGAATGTGACGGGATAGACACCGCTTTTGTCAGCGGATTTTTCCCGCCGAAAATATATATACCTGCCGGGCTGGACAACCGGCGGAAAGAATATATTTTGCTTCACGAAAGCCACCATATAAAAAGGGGCGACCATATATTCAAACCTGTATTTTTCACCGCGCTGGCAATACACTGGTTCAATCCGCTGGTGTGGCTGGCTTTCCGCCTGATGTGCAGGGACATGGAGATGAGCTGCGATGAAACGGTGATAAAAAATCTCGGTGCAGACAGGCGTGCAGACTACTGCGCATGCCTGCTGAACATAGCCGCCGGAAAAAGAATTCTGCCGCTGCCCGCCTTTGAGGAAGGGGACGCAAAAGGCAGGATAAAAAACATGGCCCTGTGGAAAAAGCCCACAAAAATACTGCTGGCGGTGTGCGCGGTTGTATGCGGCGCGGCGCTGGTATTCCTGGCGGCCGACCGGAAAAAGTACACCATAGCCGATATCGACGGCGGCGCATACCGTCCGGAAAAGGAGGATATACAGTCCGCGCAGGTGAGCTTTGAAGGAAAAGAGGGTGAAATTGACCCCGGACAGCTGGCCGAAGCACTGGACGGGATATATATAGAAAATGAGCCGGCGGACAACAGCCGACGGGAGGACAGGCCAAAATGGCGGAGTATTACAGTAAACGGTGCGCTGAAAATACATTTTGGCCGGGACTTTATGCAGCTGTGGATTGACGACGGGGTAAAGCCCACATTTACATACAATGTGAAAAATCCCCGGCGGGCAAAACAGCTGTTTGAAGAAACCGCCCGGTATCCGGCGATACCGCTGACAGAGGACAGCGCACAGAAGTTTATACAGGATACCCTGGCGTCCCTGACACTGCACAGCGACGGCACAGTATCCTTTGACCTGCCGGCCGGCATACCCACAGACCCCTCCGGGGCGATAACTCCGACCATAAGTCTGACCGCAGAATATTCGGAACAACCGGGGTATTATTCCAACTATAACCTGTGCAACCTGGAAAGCGGACTTGAGGCCGGCAGCCGTTATTCCTACCTTTTGCCGGATACGGATGAGGAGCTGATTTCCATAAGGATGCGCGTATCTTTCAGCGAAGAAATCGGCGAAAACGCGTCAAGGACATATGCCTATGAATCCATTACAATGTCCGCCCCCTTTGAGTACGAACAGCCGGCGGGATATACCCGGCCGGAGGCGGTAATAAATCAGGATGAAAACCATATACAGATTGCCTATACCTTTAAAAGCGGACAGCGCTCACGGCTGCAATTTAATCTGCCGGAAGGCTGGAGTGCCCGGGTAGCGGATGAAGAATATATCCGGGCGCCACGAATACTGCTGAGCAGGGACGGGGTGTATACAGCGACGATAGAGATGATAAGTCTGGGCACAGATGATATACGGGCACTGGAACAGGTGGACACCGGCGGCGAAAATATGCCGGGACAGATTTTTGCCCAGATAATACTGTCCAGCGCAGTACAGTATGAAGATTACAATGTACTGCGACACAGTGACAGCGGCCGGGTGGCCCGGGCAGTAATGAACTATATCGGCCAAAACGACCAGTGGGCACAGCGCAGGGTGCTTTTTGCCTATGACTGGCAGATTTGCCCCGGTTTTGCACTTATTGCCTTTGAGGACAGCGCAGATCGGCGGGAATATCAGCTTATCGCCGACAGCCTGCGGATAAACAACCTGTACCGGGGCGCCGCTATGAAGTAACAGCAAAAAAATTTATATTTTGGCTTTGCAAATAGAAAAGTTCATATTTTCCATATATAATAATATAAAAAGCGAAGGAGAAACGCCATGAACGAAAATCAGAAAAAGCAGTTCTGGTATGTGATAGCTGTCTGCCTGGCCGGAGCGGCGGCAGTGCTGGCGGTGCCGATGATATTCAGACTGTTTATGTAAACAAAAGGCGGCTGCGTCTTTTGGCACAGCCGTTTTTTGCGCAGAAAAAAGACAGGCGTTTTGCCTGTCTTTTCTTTTAGGCTTTAACTGACGGGTATAAAACCCCGTGCTTTTCAGCAAAATATCAGCCTGCCGGTGTAAATCGGCAGGCTGATATCTTTTCTTTTGCAAAAGAGCTCATGGCCTTGCGGCATATTATAAATATGATTTTGTCCTGTTCATGTCGGTGACAAGGTCGGGGTTTCCGTCCGCTTTCATATTCTGTATCAGTAGGGAAATGTTGTTTTTATCCGCTTTTATCGCCTGCAACTCCTGCTGTGTTATGCCCACAAGCTGGATAAATTCGGTTTTTCCGTACACCGACATCTGCGGCTGCAATTCGGTATCATTTACCAGCAAAAGCGCCGTTATCATGCTTTCTGTGCCGGTGTGCAGGCTTGTGCCGTTGCCGCTTACATATTGGCCGGACTGAAAAAAACGCCCTGTCGTATAGGTGTACCTGGCTAGATTTGACATCATATCCATCGCCCAGATACAGTCCCGGGAGTTTTCTTCGCAAAGTTTCATCGTCATTTCATAACCCCAGCCGTTCCAATCGCCGCCAAAGGCCTCTTCATCGCCGTAAAGCACCGTCATTCCGTATGTGACAAGGTGCTTATATCCTTTCGTAGAACTGTACACAGAAAAGCCGTCCAGGTATTCGTCGCCGCCCAGAGCGGCTCGCGATGTGATAAGCGTGCCGAAATGGTCAGGCTCCTGGCCCGGGTAAAGAACGCCGAAAGCGTCGTCAATCGCCTGCCAGCCGGGGCTGTAATCTTCGTCTTCTTTTATTCGGGCCAAAAATTCTTCCTTGGTCATAAATCCTCCTGCAAAGAAAAGTGTGTTTCAGTCCAGCGGGCGGAAATCGTCCTGCCATGTGGGGGGGATCCAGTGGGTGTCCACCTTTACCGGCCGCGGATAGGTTTTGCCTTTCAGGTCCAGTTCCACCTTTAAAATAATCTGGGGTGTCAGGGGCCGGTTGACCTCCATGCCTTCAAAAGGCATTTTTACCGGTTTGGTTTCCACCTTTTCCAGGCGGTACAGCTCTTCCATACCCTGCACAACCTTGCCGAACACCGGGTATATGCCCTTGTGCTCCGGGCAGGGGCGCAGAGGGAAAAAGGGTTCGCAGCCGGCGTTGCCCCTCTCTCCGTATCCGCCCATGCACACGCAGCCGGGTACACTGTCAAGCAGCGGCAGGTGGGGGTTTAACACGCTTTCGCGGGGAATGAGGTATTTGCACACATCGTTTTTAAAGGCGGTATAGGACAGGTCAATCCAGCTGCCGGGAACAATGCGCTGTATCGGCCAGTTGTCCAGGGCACCGGACAAAGCGCAGTGTATAAAACTGTTTACGGTGTTGGGCGCATAGTCCGGCAGAAGTTCCACCACTATTTTGCCGCCGCCGGAAAGATAAAAGGTTGCTGTTGGATTCATATAATCGCCTCCTGTTTTATTTTAATTAAAGTATAACACCCGCAAAAGCCGTCCACAAGCATATACAGGTGTATAAACAGCCTTTTTTTTCCTAAAATAATACCAATTAAAGTAAATCAAGGAGATAATTTATGAGAGCAACCGGGGTTGTGAGAAGGATAGATGATTTGGGAAGGATAGTTATTCCCAAGGAAATAAGGCGTACCATGCACATGCGTGAAGGGGATGCGCTGGAAATTTTTACCGAGCACAGCGGACAGATAATACTGAAAAAATATTCCATGATGGAAAATATGACACGGCTGTGCCAGCAGCGGGCAGACAGCGTGTACAAAACAATGGGAATTGCCTGTGCGGTGTGTGACACCGAAAAGGTGACAGCTTTTGCCGGGCCGGGAAAGAAAGAGGCTTTGGGCCGGCAGATAAGCCCGCAGGTGGAAGAAGTGATAAACACCCGTCAGGCGTATTTCAAACGGTTTTCCAACGAAAGAAAAATCTATGCCTGCGCCGAAAGCAGCATTCCGGTGCTGGCGGTGATGCCGATTATAAATTCCGGCGACTGTGCCGGCGCCGTGGCGCTGCTGTGCCCCCGGGACAGGTCTGCCGGGGAAGGGGAGAAAAAACTGCTGGCGCTGATAACATCCATACTGGCGGAAAATGTACAGTAAAAGCGGCTTTTGCCGCTTTTTTTATTGTGCCGGAAAGCAATTTTTTATATAATGAAAAAAACATTTGATTTAAAGTTGAAGTTTACGGCGGTAAAAAATATCAGCGAAATGCACTCTGCAAAAATGGTACAGGACGACCTGAGCAATTTTTTGACACTTTACAGATAAAAATCGGCAGTTTCGGCAAATGGAAGCAGACCGATGTAAACAACATTTCCAGCTACACCATAGGTGACTGTGAAAGCTATGTGCGCCCGCAGTATTCCAAGGACACGCCGGATATAATAAACGGTGCCATTGGAATGGTCACCTGCAATATGTCATCGCCGGTGAAGATAAAAGACATTGCGGCCGGCCTGAACATCAGCGAACGAAAACTGTACAAACATTTTGAAGATATGTTCGGCATGTCTCCCGGCAGATATTTTACCAATTTCAAAATCAAAAAAGCAGAAGACATGCTGCTGGGCACCGACATGACGCCGGAACAGATAAGCGAGGCGCCGGGCTTTTGTTCAGTCTTTGAACTCCTGTGTGGGTATGCTGAACATAGCCGTTATGTCCATGACCTTTGCGTCATATTTCTGCCGGCTGTTCCCCAACGCTGACCTGGACGCCGGGTATGCGGCCGCCGGCTGCGCCATTGTATTTACCATAATCGCCACCTTCGGCGCAAGGTTCACCGGAAATGTGCAGAACATAATGGTGGGCATACAGCTGTCTGATGTTCTGCGCATAGTGTCCATTCCGGGCATGCTGCCGGGCATACTGTTCTGCTATCCGGCGATGGTATTTATGAAAAGATACCCCAACGCGGCAAAACGCTCTTTCCTGCGTGTGCCCACATGGCTGCAGATTGCCTTGTGTGTGTTCTCCATGGGCATATCTTTCTACATAGGTCTTACAATGCTGAAAAGCCTTAACCCCAGCCCGGCCATATCCATGGTGGTGTTTTATATAGCGGGTTACGGATACTGCTTTATCCGTGTAGCCTATATGAAAAAACAGGGCGTTGACATAATAGCCCGGGGCAAGGTGGAGCCCGCTTCATGGATAGAGAAAAACAAACCGCTTACAGCTGAAGAAGAAGCAAAGCCGGTAAAAAACAAATAACTTAATAGTTTTCCTGAGAAAGGTATGACACGGTGTGGGTGTTATACCTTTTTTATTTGCAAAGCAAGAACGGCAAAGCCGCCTTTCCGGCAGATAACAAAAACAGCCCCGAAAAGGGCTGTTTTTGCTTTTGGATGTTGTTTATAAAAAAGAGATAATCAGAAATTTTCATTTCGCAGGGAGGAAACCACATCCCGATTTTTCAGCTTGGCCGCACCGTAGGCCATGCTGGCGGCCACTATCACAAAGACGCACAGGCCGGATGCCGCCATGCCGCCGACAGGCAGTATATACCCCACATTGTAGCCTATGTTTATAACTTTCCGGAAAACCCGGCTGACCGCCAGGGAAACAGGCAGGGCCGGCAGCAGGGCTTTGGCGCCGTAGAGTATACATTCACAGGCCATAATTTTGCCCAGGCCCCTGTGGGTAAGTCCGACACTGCTCATCACCGCAAACTCTCTGCGGCGCAGGGCGATGTTGGTGGATATGGTGTTGAACACATTGGCGGCGGCAATAAGGCTGATAAGGGTTATAAACCCGTAGATAAACACATTTACTATCGTCACTGCCGCTGTCAGCACCTCGTTTTCCTGGCCTATATTGTAAATATATGAGCTGAAGCCCAGCTGTTCCAGTTTAAGGGCCATGGCCTTTTTGACCCGGCTGTGCTGCGGGGCATCAAAAACCAGCGTAGGATTAAAGCGTTCTCCCACTATATTTTCCAGTGAACTTTCAGGGAAAACAAACAAAATGTTGTTGCGCTGGGCCGTTGTACCGAAGGGCAGTGTTTCCACCGTTGCCGCCACGGTAAAGGGGCCGTAGGTGCCTGTGGGGGAAGTAATTGTGGCCGGCAGGTTTTTCAGCGCTGTTGTTTCGTAATATTTCCGGTCGTCCGTATTAAAGTACATATATCTGTTGTCCGTCACGCCCATGGTCCGGCCGTCTGCCAGATAGGGGGACGGGTCGATGCCCTGACTTTCCAGCCGCCGGGCAAAGTTTTCGTCGTCCACAAAAACCAGAAGGGAGCTGATAACCACCCCTTCGTCGGTGATTTCACCCCGTCTGTACAGTTCTTCGCTGTACATATTCCGCCGCTGTATCCGGGATGATGTGTAGTAATTGTACACCATCCGCCGGCGCTGTACACCCTCCAGCTGTTCCAGCTCGTCCATGAGCTGCCGGGGTGTAAGGGTGGCTTCCTCGGTGGGGGAGTAGTAGTATTCCAGACTGTAGTCTGCCGGGCTCATAAACCGCAGGACAGACCGGGACAGGTACCGGCTGAAGCTGTACACCGACACAAACAGCACAATGCTGATAAACAAGCTGATTACCGTGGTGCGGTATCTCTTTTTGCTGCGTCTGAAATTTTTGACTGCCATCATACCTTCAAAGCCCAGCAGACGGCGTACAAACGGGCCTGTTTTCACCTTTTTGGCGCTTATCTGTATATCCGCTGACTGCCTTATGGCGTCTATGGCGGACATCTTCAGCGCTTTTCGCGCAGGTATATAGGCAGATATAAGCACGGTGACAAGGCCGGCCGCCGCGGCCAGCGCGATTGCCTCAGGGCTGATTTTCATTTCAAAGGCCACAGGCCCAACACTGCCGAACATATAGTCAACAAGGCCGCCCAGCATATCCTCCGTAAGCTTCAGTGTGACATACACACCTGCCAGGCCGGACAGTACACCCAGCGGAATACCTGCAACACACAGCACCATCGCCTCAAACAGCACGCTGTTTTTCAGCTGTTTTCTGGTGGCGCCTATGGAGGACAGCAGGCCGAACTGTTTTGTCCTTTCGCTGACGGATATGGAAAAGGCGTTGTATATCAGCGATATGCTGGCCACTGCTATGATTGTCATCAGCACCGCGCCCAGGCCGTACAGCACCCTGGCGTAATTTCCGTTGTTGCCGCCCACGCCCATATAGCGCAGAAGGCTCCGGTTGGTGACGGCTCCGCCGTCGGGGCTGTACCGAGCCGCCACATCCGGGGCTTCAGAGGGGTTGAATGTGCGGATATACGCCGTCACAGGCAGCGAGCCGTCCGGCTGTCCGGCGGTAAATATAAGGCTGATATTTCCCGTAAAATAGGCGTAATTATTGTTGGTATAGTATCCCACCACTGTATATTCTTTTTCATCTGTGATTTCCAGATGTTCCATGTCATAGGACTGAAAATCGTAAACAGTCAGTTTGTCGCCGGTGGGCTCATATATTCTGTCGCCGGTTTCTATATTCACTTTGTCACCCAGGCTGACAAGATGTTCAAAGAAGTCCGGTACCAGCAGTTCGCTGTCATTTTCCGGGGCGCGGCCGGATGTGATATGCACCGACATCTCGCTGTAAAAACCCCGGTCCACACGGCTGATAGAGCTGTACGAACTGTCCCAGGGCCAGTACCGGAAGCCGACGGTTTCCATGGGTATGACTTTTTCGACCCTTTCATCCTTTTCCAGACGCCGCAGCCGGTCATATCCGCAGTTGACAGAGGCACAGTGCCAGTTGCCGCCGTCGGCTATTTCCAGGTTTACCAGGAAAGCCTGGGTGGAAGCCACCAGGCTGGTGACGGCGGTAAACATGGACAGGGAAAGTATGATACCCAGAATGGTGACCAGAGTGCGGCTTTTGTTCTCTTTCAGTGTTTTCAGGGTATATATGTTTAAAATGTTCATCTTTTCACCGCCTCATCCCTGACAATTCTGCCGTCGGCCAGGGTGATGACCCTGTCGGCCTGCAGGGCTATGTTTTCGTCGTGGGTGATTACAATCAAAGTCTGGTTGTACAGTCTGTTGGACATTTTCAGCAGGTCTATTATCCGTCGGCTGTTTTTGCTGTCCAGGTTGCCTGTGGGCTCGTCCGCCAGGACCACCGCCGGGCTGTTTATCAGGGCGCGTCCTATGGACACACGCTGCTGCTGGCCGCCGGAAAGCTGGTTAGGCAGGTGATTTTCCCTGCCTTTCAGGGAAAGGATGTTCAGCATTTCTTCCAGTTTTTCCCGGTTTACCTTTCTGCCGTCCAGCAAAAGGGGCATTGTGATGTTTTCCACCACATTCATAACCGGTATCAGGTTGTAAAACTGATATATCAGGCCCACCTGACGGCGGCGGAATATGGCCAGATGTTCATCGTTTTGCCGGTAGACATCCTTGTCGTCCAGGTACACCTTGCCGGATGTGGGGCGGTCCACGCCGCCCAGTATGTGCAGCAGGGTGCTTTTGCCGCTGCCGGAAGCGCCGATTATCGCCACAAATTCCCCTTTGAGCACCGAAAAGGAAACATCATCCAGGGCGACGACCTTGTTTTCACCGCTGCCGTATATCTTTGAAATATGCTCTGCTCTCAATATCTCCATAAGTATCTCTCCTTTGTCTTTGTCACAATTATATATCACAGGTGTTACACGGCGGTGACTTTGCAGTGACTGTTATGTCACTTTGGGTAAAAATAAAAAACAGCACTATAAGCCTGACAGTTGTGCACAATATTAAAAAGCAGAACCTTAAAGGGTTCTGCTTTTTTAATCAATAAACTTCAATATAGCTTGCAATCATTACGACCACATTGGTAGTTCCACCACCTATATTGTCAAAACTAGATGTTGCACAAGGCAAGGCGTATACAGTAAACTCATCTTCATCATAAACTTCAACAGAATCTGTATAATAAATTGCATAATAATTAAATTCTTCATCTACTGCAAGAATAGATGTAAGTTTTCCATCATTGAAATCGTCTTCAAAAACCTGAGCAGCGTATAAGTCTAATTTAACCAAACCAATCTCATCTTGCGCTCGTGTTTTATTAAACTTTTTATATGAAAATTCTTTTAAATCTTCATCTTTTATATCTTCTTTTTCTGCCGTTGGAAATAATTCCGAGTGCTCGTTTATATAGCCGGCTACTTCATCATCAAGATAAAATTCACCAAAAATATCCGCCCGTCCTATTTCGCCAAATATATCCGAAGTTTTGGGCAATTCATCCTGTTTGTTTACAGTGTCACGCTGTACATCTGTTTCCTGCTGACATCCGCAAAGCATAAAAATTAAAGTTAAAACCGATACAAAAGCTATTATAGATTTTTTCATTTTTTATTCCTTTCATAAATACCGCTTATGTTTCAAACATTATACGAACACTTTTATAACAATATTAAATCATATTTTAATATTTATTGCAACAATACGAATAAAAATAAAAGCCGGAAGCAGGTTCCGGCTTTTACGGCTTGTTGTTATTTCAAAAATTCCAGCGCATAGGCGGTGAAATATTCCACCACCGGCAAAAAGCCTTTTTCGTCCAGGAAGAATTTGGTGTTGTGGTGGTTGTTGCTGGCGTCGGGGCGGTCGCTCATGGCGCCGAAAGTCACATAGCAGCCGGGGAAGGCGTTGGTAAATTCGCTGAAATCGTCGCTGCCCATGTTGGGGGTGTCCAGCTGTACATAATTTGCGCCTATCTCCTTTATCACCTTTTCACAGGAGGCGGTTACCGCCGGGTCGTTTTCCACCGGCAGGCAGTAGCTGAGTTTTTCCAAAACAGCAGTTGCGCCAAAGCTGTCAGCGGTGTTTTTGGCTATTTTTTCCATGTGGGCCAGTATTTCGTCCAGCTGGCCGGCGCGGAAAAAGCGCAGGTTGCCCTCTATGGAGCAGGTGTCCGGTATAATATTGTAGGCTGTGCCGGAATGTATCATACAGGGGCTGATAACCAGCGGATTGAACGGGTCAAAATAGTTGGAAGGGATGCTGCACACCTGATTTAAAATCAGCGCCGCCGGGCGTATGGGGTCTATGGCCATATCCGGGCGTGAGCCGTGGCCGCCGCGGCCAGTGACTGTGATTTTCCAGCGGCAGTTGCCGGCAAACATCGGGCCGGGGCGGCTTACCGCTGTGCCCACCGGCACACTGGCGTAAATGTGGTTGCTGATAACCCTGTCCACGCCGCCGATTTCCTTGAGATATTTTACAATCTCCACAGCTCCGCCGCCGGAGGCTTCTTCCGCTATCTGGAAGCACAGGTAAACAGTGCCGTGCAGCTGTTCTTTTACCTCCATAAGGCATTTGGCCGCTGCCAGCAGGCTGGCGGTGTGCACATCGTGGCCGCAGGCGTGCATAACACCCTTTACCTTTGACTTGTATTCCCAATCGATCTCTTCATCCATGGGCAGTGCGTCTATGTCGGACCTGATGGCCAATTTCGGACCGGGGCCGCAGTCTATTTTGGCAATTACATTCCTGTTGCCGTCCACATGGTAGGGGATGCCCATCTCGTCCAGCTCCTGCTGTATTCTGGCAGAGGTTTTTTCCTCCTGGGCAGACAGTTCCGGATACATGTGGAAATGATGACGCAGATCCAGCATATACTGTTCGTATTTTTGGGCTAATTCATGAATGTTCATTTTTATCTCCTTTCCGGCCGCTGTGCAGCCGTAAAAAATCAATCTGTCAGAAGAATGTCGGACAGCGCCGCAAATTCTTTCAGCGTCAGCTTTTCAGGGCGCACCATCAAATCCAGGCCCGTGGCCGACAGGGCGCTTTCCACCTGTGCTTTGGGCAGGGAAAGGTTGGCGGAAACGCTGTTGACAAAGGTTTTGCGCCTTTGGCCGAAAGCCGCTTTTATCAGGCGGAACATATTTTTTTCGCTGGCCGGGTGCACATCCTTTTCTTTTTTTATATCCAGCCTTATCACACTGCTGATGACCTTTGGCGGCGGATAGAAGGAGCCGGGGGACACATTGAAGCACACCTGCGGCCGGCTGTAATACTGCACCGCCAGGCTGATGGCGCCGGCTTCGCGGCTGCCGGCTGCGGCGCATATCCTGGCCGCCGCCTCTTTCTGCACCATTACGGTGATATTGTCTATGGACAAGTTTTCCTCCAGCAGCTTCATAATTATGGGGCTGGTGATGTAATAGGGGAGGTTCGCCCGCACCGAAACAGGCATATCGCCAAACTCCTGTTTTATCAGCCGGGCGATGTCTGTTTTCAGCACATCCTGATATATAACCTTTATATTGTCATACTCTGCCAGCGTTTCGGCCAGGATTGGCTGCAAAGAGGTGTCTATTTCCAGCGCCACCACCTTTTTGGCTCTTTGGGCCAGCCGGCTGGTAAGCACGCCGATGCCGGTGCCTATTTCTATGACGCCGCTGTTTTCGTCAATGCCGGCGCTGTCGGCTATACGCGGGCAGACAGAGGGATTTATTATAAAATTCTGCCCGTATTTTTTGTCAAATTTGAAGCCGTATTTCCGGCTGAGCTGTTTTATATAAGAAAGACTGGTAAGATTATTTGTCATTGGGCTCAAACTTCATAAAGGGGCGGGGGTACAGCTTGATTGCCTCCTCCATGAAAAACTCTCCTTTTGTTCCCGCCACTATGATGGGGGTGGTGTTGATGTCTTCGCAAAATTCGCTGATTACCTGGCGGCAGGCGCCGCAGGGGCCGCTTTCACCGGGCTTTTCACTGCCGGCAACAGCCAGCGCGGCAAAGCTCTGACAGCCTTCTGACACCATTTTGAATATGGCTGTCCTTTCGGCGCAGACTGTCAGTCCGAAAGAGGAGTTTTCTATATTACAGCCGGTATATACCTTACCGTCTGTACCCAGCACTGCCGCGCCTACTTTAAAATGAGAATAGGGGGCATAGGCATTTTCTCTGGCCTGTATGGCTGTGTTGACCAGCATTCTTATCTGTTCCATTGTTAAATCTTTCATCTGTAAAATCCTTTCGTTGCAATTATTTTGATTTAAGATTATAATATCAAATTATAAGACTTTTTTCAATTTAACTGTTGATTATTTTATTTTTATTTTAAAAATTCCCAGAGGTGTTCACAATGAGACAGAGCAAGATAAACTATTACCTGGATATTGCCGAGACAGTGGCCGGACGCGGCACCTGCCTGCGCCGCAACTACGGGGCAATAATAGTAAAAAATGATGAGATTATATCCACCGGCTATGTGGGCGCGCCCCGCGGCAGACAGAACTGCTGTGACATGGGCAAGTGCATACGCACCGAACTGAAGATACCCCGCGGCGAAAGATACGAGGTATGCCGCAGTGTGCATGCGGAAGCCAACGCGATAATTTCCGCTTCCCGTGATAAAATGATCGGGGCGACCATGTATCTGTGCGGCAAAGAGGCGGACAGCGGCGAATACATAAAAAATGCCAACAGCTGTTCCATGTGCAAAAGGATGATTATCAACGCCGGCATAAAAACGGTGATAATCCGTGACAGCAAGACCGAATACCGCACCATCGATGTGGAAAGCGAATGGGTGAACAACGACGAAAGCCTGGAAGGTATTTTCAACTATTAAAAGCTATCAAAAAAAGACGGCCCCGGGGCCGTCTTTTTTATTGGCGCAAAATCTGCCCCGACAGTAAAAAAATCCGGAAAACTTTCAACATTTTCCGCCGCGGCTGTGGAAAAGTTTTCCCGGCGGCAGGACGCAGAGGGCAGAAGCGGCGGCAGTTTTTCTGCGCAGCCTTTACAAAATGTTTTAATCTGACTGCCGCAGGAGAAAACCTTGCCGGCCTTTATCTGCTGTTTTGCTTTGGAAATTGTGGCTGCCGCCTGTCTTTTGCCGTATATTTTTATTTTCTGCCGGGTGCGAGGGGGTATTTTGCCATGCCTTCTGTACCCACTCACAAGCCGGGGTATTCACATACCGGCGGATATATTCAGGCGCTGTCAGTCCCCGTTTTCCCGGGGATAAAGTATATCCAGGTTACGCTGTAAAGTTTTCAGGCCGCGGAAGCCGAAAGCGCGCTGTTTGTACAGGCTTTCCACATTTTCCTTTGTTACTGTTGCAATTATATCGCCGGAAAACAGATTTTCTTCCTGCTGTATATTTCTGTTCATGGGGCATACCTTCTGGCACACATCACAGCCGAACACACTGCCGCTTTTTTTCAATATGCCGATCTCTTCCTCTGTCAGCCGGCCTTTTTTCTGACTGATAAAGCTGGCACAACCGGCCTTGTCCACCTTGCCGGCGGACAGCCGCCCGCCGGGGCAGGCCCTTTGGCACCGGCCGCAGTCTATACAACCTTTTTCCTCAAAGCAGACACAGTCCAGGGGCATATCCGTCAGTATCTCGCCGATAAACACATAACTGCCCCACCAGGGTGTTATCAGCAGGCTGTTTTTGCCCCTTACGCCCAGGCCGGCCTTTACGCACATATCCACCTCGTCCACCGGGCTGGCGTCAACAAAGGGGACAAACCGATATCCGGGATACTTTTCCCGCAGGTCTTGACATATGGATTTTAGTTGCATACCCACTACTATGTGATAATCGGCCACCGCACAATATGCACTTATGTTTCCCAAAAAGGCGTTTTTGCTGTAATAAGGGAAAATCATGGCGATTGCGCCGGTGCAGTTTTGCGGAATTCTGGCCGCCGAACGGGTGGGAAAAATGTTTAAATGTTGAAAACTTACACAGCCAAAATGGTAAATTTGGTGGTCTGATAGCACTTTTTCCACAGAATTTTACCCCCCTTTTTTTCTGCTTATAACCTGTATTTTACACTATATATTGTTATATTTCCAGCTGTTTTTTAATTTTGACACAAAATATCCGGTTGAAAAGTCTGTTTATAAACTGACTTTTCAACACTTTCAACAGACTTTTCAACATTTTTCAACTTTAATGTTAAAAACCGGGGAAAAATGAGTAAATTGTTGAAAACCCTGTGGAAAATGTTTAAAACTTGGATATTTTACTGTGGGTAATATGAGTTTTAACTTTTCCACTGACATTTTTTTCCAAATTGCCCCTTTTTGTTTAAAAATCTGTAATTTTACCGTTAAAAAGTTTTCAACAGCCTGTGGAAAACTGTGTTGAAAACTTTACAAATAGTAAAACAAAGGGGCAATAAGTGGAAAAACCGGGAAATATTTTGCCATTTGTATATGTATTATTTTTTCATTTCAACATATCCGGGTGGATAAATGTTGAAATGTTTTTTGGGCAAAATAAAAACCCCGCCAAAAGCGGGGTCTGGAGCTTGTGATGCGATTCGAACGCACGACCTGCTCATTACGAGTGAGCTGCTCTGCCAGCTGAGCCACACAAGCATATACGATGTGATATATTTTACATCATTTTCACCATTTTTGCAATAGCTGACCGGGGCGGCAGGACTATTTTTGAAAAAAAGGCCAATAATGTATAAAAAAAACCGGGGGAATTATGAAGCAAAGACATGTGTTTTTTGCCGCGTTTTTTTCGTCAATGGCGGTGGTACTGTGTGCCTTCGGGCTGCTGTACACGGTGATAGATTTAAGGGTGTCGGAAACTGACACACCGCAAAAACAGGTACCGATGAAGATGCCGGGAGTGGAGGATTCCAAAACCGTTTTTGTGGCAATGGGTGACGAGGAGACACCGTACTTTTTTCTTTTCAAATTCAACGCGATACAGGATAAGATAGGCATCCTGGGCATATCGCCGTCCTATGAGTGGGAGAAAATCGGAGGCACCGTACAGGACAGCTATGAAAAAGCCGGGGTTTTGCAGTGTATAACGGACATACAGGACAATTTTGGAATAAATGTGGACTACTATATACAATGCTCCTGGCGGCAGCTGGCGCAGATAATGGGAGGTCTGGAAGATTTCGGCATAGATGAACTGAGCGAAAACCTGCCGGTACCCATCAAAAACTTTTTGCTGAAAAACGCGGAAAATATTGATGCGGATACTTTGATAAACGCGCTGGACAAAGCCGGAGGCCTGCTGGACAACCGGCTGGGACTGGCATTTATGAACGAGTGCGCATACCTGCTGATAAAGCACAATCTGCCCAACCTCTGCCGGGGACCCGGGCAGACCATAAGCGATATGTACAGCCGGCTGGACACCAACCTGAACACCCGGGCCCTGGAAAGGTTTGAAAATATAATCAGCTTTTTCCAGCTGTCAGAGCCGCAGTTTTCCAGGGAAATTATTGTAAAAGGAGACAGCGGCGGGGCGCAGAAGGCGCAGGAGGTATTTTCCTGACAGGGCAAAATTTTCTGTTTTGTTCCGGCAGTAAACTGGCAGAGTGCACACACCTGAAAACAGGCAAATAAAAAAAGCCGGAATAAATTCCGGCTTTTTGTTTTGTTTTATCAGCCCAGGTCGGTGGTACTTGTGATATCCACTTTGCCTGCTTTGAGGCACCAGCCTGCGTATACATAGATGAATACTGTGGCTACAACTGTGCCGATGGCCAGAGGCAGTGTGAGGGATGCCAGGGAGAAATATCCTGTCAGTGCGCTGGCAACTATTGATACCCACATCATAAATCTGTAAAATGCGGGGGTGATGTTGAGGCCTGTGCTGGCCCATTCTTTGGGGTAGTTTTCGGGCAATTTCATTGCGCGCAGGTTGGTGATTATACCCAGTACCATAGCGGGAACCATGATCATGGCAACGATGTTGTCCAGTGAGAAGCCGCCGATAACAGGCAGTATAGCGCCTATTGCCATAACTATGTAAACATTTTTGAGTTTCTTCATGGGGGCGGGGATCCAGCCGTCCTGTGCTATACCGGCGATCAGCGGAGCAAAACCGGTGATACCGCCCAGCAGAGCTGTGGACAGGGAGGCCATGGCGCCGCCGATAACAAAGAAGATGTACAGTGCCGGAGGCAAAACCAACTGAGCCAGGTAGCCCAGGTTCTGGTTGGCAACCTCTGCATAAGGAGCTATGCCGGAGCCGACATAACCCAGGGCTGCATATATCAGGGCGCAGGCGATGCTGGCCAGGATAAAGGCTTTGGGTATGTTTTTCTTCGGATTTTCTGTAACCTGTGCCATGTTGACGATGTTGGAGATACCGTCGCAGGTGAAAGACATCAGGGCGATGGCTGTTACAAAGCTGATACCGCCGTTGATAAAGTAAGGTTCGCCTTCAAAGCCGCCGTGATTTGCGACCATAAGGCCGAAAACTATAAACAGGCCCAGGGCAACGATTTTTGAAATGCCCAGCAGGTTCTGCACCTTTGCAAAGATGTTAACACCTGTAGAAGCGATAAGGAAGAACAGCAGCAGCATTGCGCAGGCCACTATTTTTTCATAGGGGGCCAGAGCCGGAACCAGCAGTGAAAGGTAGCTGGCAAGGGAGATGCCGAAAACTGAAAAGCTGAATGATGAAACCAGCGTTGTAAGAGCTGAAACACCTGTCAGACGGGGGGTAAGTATCAAAGCGTTCTGTGAATACATACCGCCGCTGAGTGAAAACATTGAGGCCATTATAATCATTCTGACCTGCTGTGTCATTTTAAAAATCATCGCAATGATAAACGCAAGCGCAACACTGCGTCCTGTCAGGCCGATACCTACGCCCAGCATAGAGAAAATGCCGGCGCCGATACAGCCGCCCATGCCCATAAACACAAGGTCTATAAGGCCCATCTTTTTTTCCATATTCTTTCTCCTTTTCATTTTGTTTGTCCACCGCGGACATTTATCTTTTAATATTATATAGCGGAGTAAAATTGTTGACAATTGCAAATATAGACAAATTATGAACAATTTATTATGCACATTAAATAAAATATTACATATATTAAGTTTTGATTTAAAATAACAAATTATATTTAAAATATATTTATTTAAACAGGAAGCAAGATTTTGTAAAATCTTTGTAAAAAACAGGGAGGGCGGAGCCTCCCTGAAAAATGTGTTTTTATTTTACTGCTGCACCATGCCTGCCAGGCCGCGCACAAGAAGGGCGCCGTTTTTTACAATGGCCGGGCGTATGGTTTTGTTTTCCCGGGAGGGAAGAAAGTCAAAATAGGCTTCCCTGCCCTTTTCGTATTCCAGCGCCAATATACCATGCTGTCCCAGGTATTCTTCCGCCAGAGAAATCTGCTCTGACATAAAATCTGCGTCGCCGGAAAGTTTTCCTTCCAGCAGATAGCTGAACAGCTGCATCAGCTGTGGGTCGGTGTTTTCCGACTGCCGGGCTTGCTGCCGCTGTTGCCGTTGCAGGTACCGGTCCATAAATTTGTCTATCTCCTTTGCGGTTTCTTCCAGCTTTCCTAAGGCCTTGGATATATCGGCGCTTATTTCCACCGATATTTTGGCCTTGCGCCTGAAAAACAGCATAAAGCCGGATATAAAAATCAGCAGACAGCCTGCCAGCACCGCCAGCAGCCAGTTTTTGGCCTGCCGCAGCTTTATATCATACAAAAACATATAATAGCCCAAAGTAAGGAAAACCAGAGCAAAGCCGGCAAATGCGCATATAAGGCCGGGTGCCGGTCTTTTCTTTTTGGCGCCGGCATTTTCCCACAGCCTGTACTTCCGGGCGCTTTCCAGCAGAGGGAAGGAGGCGCGGGCGATGTCAACGGCATTTTTCAGCGGAAATTCCAGCTGCCGGCCGTTTTTGGCCAGATACTGATAGGTCATGCTTTCAAAGGCTTCATTTATGACAGAGCAGGTTTCGTACAGGCTTTGGGACGAGGCCAGCCTGTCGGCCAGGTTTTCTTTTTTAAGGCGGTATATTTCCAGCATTTTCATGTTTGTGTTCTCCCCGGTTGTTTGATTTTATAATATAACAATTTTTGCCGCGGTGCAATAAAAAAAAGAGCGCCTGTCGGCGCCCTTAATTTTTATTGGATTTTAATTACCGTTCTACTTTTTCTTCTTTTTCCATGTCAGTAGTTGAAACGATGTTTACGCAACCCTGTTTCAAACGAATCCAAGGATATACGAATGTAACAACGGACATAACCAAAGAACCGATAGCCATAGGCAGTGTCAAGTTACGCAGTGAGAACCGGGATGTCATCAAAGATGTTACGATGGATATAGCCATCAACAATTTGAACAGGCCGGGAGAACATTTGATAGAGCAGTTTGCCCATTCTTCGGGATACATTTCCGGCAGTTTCATACCGCGGAAGTTTTTGATAGCTGTAACAACAGCACTGGGAACCAACAGCATGGAAATAAGCTGATCCAATGAGAAGCCCAGGAATACAGGGATGATATTGATTATGTACAGCAAAACAAATACGAACAAACGATGTTTGAATATTTTCGGCAGCCAGCCGTCGTCAGCCATACCTATAAGTGTCAAAGGTGTGCCGGGAACAGAGCTGAGCAATGATGTGGATATACTCATCAAAGCGCCGCCGATGATAAAGAAGCCTATAACTGCAGGGGGCATGAACAACTGACCGATTGCGCCCAAGCTCTGGTTGGCAACTTCGCCGTAAGGGGCAACACCTGATGCAACATAACCCAGCAATGCGTAGATAACCATAACAGCCAACTGTGCGATCAACCAAGCTTTTGGAATATCTTTTTTAGGATCTTTTGCCAAAGCCTGAACATTCATTATCTTTGTAGCACCGCCGCAAGCAAAGCTCATAAGGGCAACAGCTGTAAAGAAGTCTGCTGTGCCGCCGTAGAAATAAGGCTCGCCTTCAAAACCGCCGCTTTTTACCTTGGTAATACCGTAGAATATAAACAGGCCCAAAGCCACGAATTTAAGAATACCGAATGCGTTGAGGATTTTTGTAAATGCCCGAACACCGATATAACCTACTACGAAGAACACCAGCAATGCGCCGGCAGCTGTAAGTTTGGGATAGTTTTTCAAAACCGGGAACAAGTCGCCCATGTAGCTGGCGATTGAAATACCGTAAACAGCCCAGTTCAAAGCATTGATAAACAACATAACGCCTGCCGCACCTGTCAGCAAAGGTGTAAGAACCAAAGCGTCCTGAGAGTACATACCGCCGGATACTTTAAACATAGCGGATGTAAATACATAACGAACCTGCTGTGACATCTGGAATACCATACCGACGATCAACGCCAGTGTGATACTGCGTCCCGTAACACCGATACCAGAACCCACAGAGGAGAATATACCGGCGCCGATGATACCGCCCATGGCCATAAATGTTAAGTCGAACAGACTCATCAATTTTTCTTTTTTAGCCATAAGTTTTTACCTCCATTTTTATTTCAAATGACTTAAGTCAATTATATTCCATTATTTATGAATAAACAATGTCAATTATTAACAAATTATTCATATTTTTTTAGGTGATATATCTAATTTTTATAGTTTTAGATTTTGTTATTTTTATCGATTTGCATAAAAAAGCAAAAAATATATTTAAATTGCTATATTTGGCGCCTTTTAAAATAAATAAGGGTGTTATTTTTTTAAAAAGCTGCAAAAAAATAAATTTCGCTGTTA
>CALWZO010000016.1 GCA_944386045.1 uncultured Clostridia bacterium
AATACATTACTGTTTTCTTTTTGGATATCTTCAAAAATTTCCAGCATAGGTTTGCAGTAATCCTGGTATTCTTCGGTCATAGAATAAAAATTATGTATTTCTATAAAATAATTTTCTTCCCTGCCGTCAAAAGTATCTTCGCCAAAATCTCTGAATGCACTCCAGTTCATACCAGTTGCAACAGGTAATCCAAATTTATCAATCAGCATTTTAAATATATCATACCATCCGCTACATTTTGAAAAATCTAAAATTATTGGATTTTCAGGAATATCTCTATATGCCAGTTCTTCCTGTGTATATTTTTTTCTTTCAATCATTATAACTCCTCCTTATACTATTTCTACAAAAGTTTTATAATGGTCATAGGTTACAAATATCAAGCCATCATTTGAAAAAAGAATTCTATCATTACTTCTATAGCCTTTTTCGTAATTTATATCAGCTTCATACCATATTCTTCCTGCTGTATCAGGCAGGTGACCATCTTCGTTCCTATATATACCTTTGGTTAACATTTTACCAGGAGCTACTTTATCCAGGTTACCCTTATATCTTATCCAACCTAACTGTTTTGCTTCGGTCTTTGTAATATAGTAATCCGGTAATTCATCATAGTGTTTCAGCCACCAATCTGCACCGCCTTTGCCTTCCTTTGTAGCATTGCCAGCCATTATTGCCTGCATCCATACAATAATGCATCTGCAACGCTCATGTAGTCTATGGTCGGTTTGTGGCACATCGTCTCTATTAAATATTTTGCCGTGATTATCTTTGCATGGCTTGCATCTTCGGTTATCAGGTATACTTATCCAATGCTTATAATTTTTACTTTGCAATTAAAAACTCCTTTCGTTATTCAAAAATTGATAACGTTATCGATTTTAATTGTAAAATAATAATATATGGATTTCACCCCATCTTTGTCCCATAAAAATCCCATAATCATTTTAACAAACCAACCAATATTTGTAAAATATAATGATTCAGGTTCGAATACAGAAACGCTAACTGCACCAAAATAAAAGGCCCTGGTTTTCAGGGCTTTTTTAATGCAATAAAAATAATTAACCATATCTTTAAATATTGTAAATTTAAATAAAATGATGTATTATAAAATAAATATAATCTGTTTTATAAGGGAGAAGATATATGGCTATTATTATTTGTCCCGAATGCGGAAATAAAATATCTGACAAGGCAGAATACTGCCCACATTGCGGTCTCCCATCAAAATATTTTGCTGATAAAAATAATGTTGGAAAAGGAGAAGAGCAAATAGTCCCTGATTATAAAGAAATACCAAACATTTTGGTTTCCTTTGACAGGGATTATATGAAGCTTTTTTCTCCTGGCAGATATGTGTCTGACAATGATGTGAGAAAAACAAAGTCGATTTACAGCAAATATTATAATTTTTTAAAAAATAAGCTTATATATCAATATGTGTGCAATAACTCATTCCGGCTGAAAATTGATATTGACTCCATGAAATCTTTTCTCACCAAAATGCACAATTTAGATGAGGATACAATAACTCACAATCATAATTATATCGACAGGGAAATTGGAAGAAATAAAGATTATTTTGATAAAATGTTGAAGGAGATCGACCCGGATATAATTCTTGATGATGAGCAGCGCAGAGCGGTGGTAACGGACAATGATTACTGTCTTCTTGTTGCAGGAGCCGGAGCAGGCAAAACTACAACTATGGCCGCAAAGGTAAAATACCTAGTTGACAGAAAAAATATTAAGCCCGAGGAAATAATTGTAATTTCTTTTACAAACAAGGCAATAGGCGAGTTAAAAGACAGAATAAATAAAAAATTAAGTATACCGGCAAGGATATGTACTTTTCATTCATTTGCTTTTGATATTGTAAAACAATTTTCATCACGGCCTCCGGAAATAAATTTCAACACTTATAAAATAATATTTGATATGTTGGAAAATGTAATTTTCAACGATAAAAATCTTATGAGAAATCTTGTATTATTTTTCGGATATTATTTTGACTTGTCTGAAGATGTCTTTGAATTTGATAATTTGAACCAATACCATGCGTTTAAGGCAAGCCAGTTATATGAAACATTAAAGAGCGGACTTGGTGAATATATAAATAGGGTGGCCAGCCGGAGAACTAAAAATATCAAAACGGTTACCGGTGAGTATCTTCGTTCTGCGCAAGAAGTTCAGATCGCAAATTTTTTGTATTTAAACGGAATAGATTATGAGTATGAAAAGGTCTATCCGTTTGACTCGCCTTCAAAAAATAAAAAATACACTCCCGACTTTTATATAAGCCAGGGAGAAAATGAAGCGTGGCTGGAGCACTATGCATTATCAGAAAGTGGTTATAACAGGATTTTTTCTCAGGAACAAATAAGAAAATACAAAAAATCTATCAGGGACAAAAGAAGTTTACATAAGAGATTTAAAACAAATTTAATTGAGACATGGTCTTTTTACAATGATAAAAAACCGCTTACAGAGCACTTGAAAAATATTCTGGAAAAAAACGGATTTGTACTTAAACCGAGAAATCTGGAAGAAGTGTATAAAAAAATAGTGGAAACCGGAAAAGATAAGTACATTTATAAACTTATTTTTTTCATGATGAATTTTATAGAACAGTACAAGACTTCCGGATATGATGAAGGAGGTTTTGATATTTTACGCAAAAGAACCGACAATCAAAGGACGCTGTTGTTTCTTGATATTGCACAGAAAGTCTATACCTATTATCAGTCTGTTTTAAAACAGAACAACCAGATAGATTTTGCTGATATGATAAACGATGCTCATTTTTATCTTCAGGAAATCGAAAAACAGCATATAGACTTATCGTATAAGTATATAATTATAGATGAATTTCAGGATATAGCCAGGCAAAGATTTAACCTGACCAAAAGACTGTCAAAAGTTACAAATGCAAAAGTGGTTGCTGTAGGAGATGACTGGCAGTCAATTTATGCTTTTTCCGGCTCGGATATAACATTGTTCACCAGATTTTTACAGCTTATGGGGTCAGGAACAGAGCTTAAAATCACTCACACATACAGAAATTCTCAGGAATTGATAAACATAGCCGGCTCATTTATACAAAAGAACTCATCCCAGATCAGAAAGCAGCTTATATCGCCCAAAAAATTAGATGATCCGGTTGTTGTAAAGGTTTTTGATGATACACAGAAACCAATGTATTATTTGGCCGAAGCTATAGAGAAAGTTATAGGCAATATTATCGGGGAGTATGGCGAAAAATCGTCGATATTGCTTATAGGAAGATACAACTATGATATGTATAAGCTGTATAATACTAGAAAATTCAGTGAGGGAGCCAACAACAGGGTTTACAGCTTGAAATATCCCGGTGCTAATATATATTATATGACTGCTCACAGTTCAAAAGGCCTAGGTTACGACAATGTAATATTGATAAATTTATTTGACGGAAAGTACGGATTTCCATGTCAGATAGAAGATGATCCTATAATCAAACTTGTGACTTATGAGGATACAAGCATGCCATTTGCAGAAGAAAGACGCCTGTTTTATGTTGCGCTTACAAGGACAAAAAACAGGGTCTATTTGATGGCACCTAAAACCAGGCCATCAAGATTTCTTGTAGAACTTATAAATGATTATAATCTCCGACATGATGAAATGAATATGGAAGTTTCAGATCTGTTCAGTTTAAGATGTCCGGTATGTGGTTTTCCATTGAGGTATGAGTTTAACAAGAATTATGGGTTAAACCTCTGGATATGTACAAATGAGCCGGAAATATGTGATTTTATGACTAACAGCAGAACACACAAGCACGATATTTTAAAGTGCAATAAGTGCGATGACGGATATCTTATAGTTAAAAGCAATAAAAACAACGGAGAAGTTTTTTATGGGTGTACAAATTATAAGGTTCCAGGCAAAAACTGCACAAATATGATTCCGATAAAGAAATAAATATAAATTTTAAAATTCTGAGTGGAAAATAAGGTATAACTATAATGAAATACAGCTTTGCCCCATTGCGGGATGAGCGATGCGAAATACTGATACTGGGGTCCCTGCCGGGGGAGGAGTCACTGCGTATGCAGCAGTACTATGCCCATCCGCGAAACAGCTTCTGGAAGATAATGTTTGAAATACTGGGGGAAAAATACACAGACGATTACCGGGGAAAATGCCGGATGATGCTGAAACATCACATTGCCCTGTGGGATGTGGTATACAGCGGGGAAAGACAGGGGTCGCTGGACAGCAATATTAAAAATATGAGCTCCAACGATATGGCGTCTTTCCTTGCAAAATATCCGAATATCAAAAAAATACTGCTGAACGGCAAGAAAGCATACAGTGTTTTTGTCAAAAATGTACCGGAATGTACAGCGCAGGTTATCTGCCTGCCGTCCACCAGCCCGGCCAACGCGGCGGTGAAATACCGGGAGAAGCTGGAACGGTGGCGAGCCGCACTGACCGACTGAAAGCAGGCCGGAATGCCTAATAACATTATTGTCAATGACTGTATTCGGTAAATACATATGGGATATCATATACGCTGTGATGCCGGACAATGATTTTACTGGCATACAAAGCGTATGCACAGCCGCTATACTGAAAATAAGTTGCATAAAATCAGGCCCGGGTGCATTGTCCCGGGCCTGTGTGTTTGGGCTTAAAGATATTTACCTGAACTGAGTAACTTGCCTGGTTTGTATGTCAACGAAAAAACCGTCTGCAAAATAAAATATTTTGCCTGCGGCAATTTCGAAATTCGAGTTGTCCGAAGTATATGCTCCTGTCTGTTCTCCGGTCTCTTTGTTGAACATCAGAACTCCGTCGAATGTGTCAATATAAACATTTTCGCTGTCATAATAGATATATTTGAACATGCCTATCGGCACGCTGGCCAGCACAGTTTTTTCACTGCCGTCAAAAGAAACTTTGTACACATTGAGTGCCATATCATCCATTTCATGCGCCGCGTAGAACAGATTGTTTTCATCGGAGGTTATCATGTTTGACATTATCGCTTCTTTGGCGCCGGTGATTTCGGTTTTTCCGTCTGCGGTCTGCCTGTATAGGTGGGTTACGGTTGTGGCCGGGTCGGTTTCCAAGACAAATACACTGCCGTCAGCCGTCACCATTTTTGTTGTTATGGATGCATCCACCTCTGTCAGCGACAGTGGATTTTCGCTTACCTGCCATACGCTTTGTGTGCTTACATTGTCAAACACAAAATAAAGGTTTCCGTCGTAGGTATAGCCGTCTGCCATTGTGTTGTGGTCAATGACAAGCCCCCGGGGCAGCTGCGCGGATTGCAGGTCTGTTCCGTCAGCGGCCACGCTGTACAGCATACTGTCCATTGTGACAAAATACACTCTACCGCCGAATGCCTCGAAAGCGGGTATCGCCATATATTGATTTGTACCGGTGCTGTAAATCTCCACTGTGCTGCCGTCAGCTTTTGACACCGCTGTTATTTTCGTTGTGTCGGACACAAATACGGTGCTGTCACTTTCAGAAACAAAGGTGTTGCAGTTGTTGGCATAGTTTACTGCGGACTGCGTTTCGCTTTCGCCCGGCAGGCTGCCCGGCTCCTGTGAGCATCCGTATAAAAATGCAGACAGTGACACAGCGGCAACCAATGCCAGAAATTTTGTGAGTCTGTTGCCAAATTTCATAAATATATTCCTCGCTTTGTATATATTTTATTCAGTATCAGTATATACTGCCTTCTGCACGGATTCAAGCGGTATAATTTACAAAAAAACAAAGAAAATTGTATTGTTTTCACAAATTTGGCGTAATATCAGTTTTCAGGTCGGTGCTTTTTATTGTTTAGGCGCCGTATAGCGCTTTATGCCCGAGGCACGGGCTGAATATATGTTCCGTCTTTGACTGCACAGTAAAACACATTGTTGCTTCCGATTGCATATACTCTATCGCCAAAGGTTTCATATGAATATTCACCTTTCTGTGTAAATTGCAGTGTATTATACATCTGTGTTCTATATTTATATTTTAACATCTTTAAATAAGCGGATAAATGTGCAAACATACAGAAAATTGTTTAAAAATATTATGTATCTGCCCAAAACCGTTTATAAAACTTGATTTCAGGGACAATTGCCGGAAATATTTATAAAAATAAAAACCGGGGAATTTCCCCGGTTTTGTTCAGAAATCTGTATAATAAAAATTGTTGTCGGCGCAGGATATTATATGATTTTCCAGCTGCTGCACCATATCCGGTGAAGATGGTATGATTTGAAATTCCTCAGGCTCCATCAGGATAAAGGCGGGGAGGGAGTCAATCCCGTATTTATCCAGCATTTTGTCCGCCTCCTGCCGGCTGCCGGGGTCTGCGGTGTAATCGTAGTAATTTACCGCAAGGGGATATTTTGAACATAAATCGCTTACATCTTCATAAACATCCCGGCAATAGGCCGACCCGCTTTCTCCGACCAGGACTATTTCTATGGAGTTTCCGGCCTCGTAATCTGCTATATCGGAAAGGTTTATCTGGTTTATTTCAAAGCGTTCCTGTGAAATGCTGTTTATTCTCCGGTATCCCACTGCCACCCTGTAAGCATACATGCCGGTGGATACGGCCATGGCCGCGCACAAAACCGCAGACAAAGCCAGCTGAAACCGGCGCCTGTTTTTCAGCCGGTAATATATTATCGGCATCAGCAAAAAAACCGCCAAAATAAATTATAAATGTATTGTCATATCCACCTGCCGGCAGCGGGTAAATATACCGGTAATCCCTGTCAAAGACATCGGCAATATTCATGAAAATGCTTTGTATAATACACAGTGCAAAAAATAAAACAAAAAAGAAATGTTTTCTGAGAAAGTCCCTGATTTTCACGGTGAAATCTCCTTTTAACTGTAGAATTTAATATAATTATAATTTGTATTGATGAACAATTATTAAATAAACTTTAAATTTAATAACAATTTTTTATAATAAAAATAAACCCGGCTGTCTGCCGGGTTTGGTTTTTATTCAGGCTTCACGGGGGTCTCCAGCTTTTTGGCGACTACCACATATCGGCCGTCTTCGTAACTGTATTCACAGGTGGACAGTGTAAGCAGCTTGTCACCATATTCTGCCGTCACACCTGTATCATAGGTGGCCAGTGCCTTGGCATTGTCCATAAATTCGTTGAAAACACTTTCGGAATAAAAAGTGGTGTATGTGTTGAAATAAAAGTCTGAATTGCTGACATCTATGCGGAAAGAACAGACCACCTCGTATGTGGCGTATTCGTCCATAGTGTCAAACTTTATGTACCTGTGTTCCTGCCAGTATTCCTTGTCGGCATAGCTTTCCACCGCACTGAACATTGTTTTGTTGGTCATATTGTGGCCGTAAATAATCAGGTTGTCGCTGGTTTTTACATCGCATTTGTAGTCCATAAACGGTACGCCGTAATAACTGTACTCTTTCTGAAAACTGCGGCGCAGATAGTACTCCGGCTCGTCTTTGGTCTGAACCACCGGATAGTCCAGCGGGGTGTCCTCAATGCTTATCCAGCCTACAAAATCGTTGTTGGCCCGCCAAACAGATGCGTATTTCTCCTGCGGAGTCATATTCTCCGCCTGCCGGTTTTCGCTTTCTTCACTCAGCAGTCCGCGCAGGTCCTCGTATTCCTTTTCAATCTGTTTTTGTTCAACATACATTCCGGCCAGTTTGTGTGCTGAAAAAGCAAGCACTGCTGCCAGAAGTACAATTACAGCAATAAATATCTTCTTTTTTCTGGTCATATCGCACCTCTGTTTTGATTGTTAATGTAATTATACAACAAAAGGGTGAGATGTATCAATGTTTTTGCGTCCGGTTTTCATTTTTAGGGTTTTTCATAGTCAGCGATATGCGCTTTTTGGCGATATCGACAGACAAAACCCACACATCCACCACATCGCCGACCTTTACCCGTTCGGAAGGGTGTTTGATATATCGGTCACATATCTGGCTGATGTGTACCAGGCCGTCCTGGTGTACGCCTATGTCCACAAATGCGCCAAAGTCGATAACATTTCGCACTGTGCCTTTCAGCTGCATTCCGGCTTTCAGGTCGTTTATATCCAGCACATCTTCATGCAGCAGGGGGCTGGGCAGTTCGTCACGCATATCCCTGCCGGGCTTTATCAGTTCGCTGACGATATCCTTCAGTGTCCGCACGCCTATTCCCAGTTGTTCTGCCAAAGTTTCCATACCGGCTTTTTCCACATCGGCCTGCAAATTTGCGATAGCCGGTGTGCCGATGTCGTTTTCACTGTAACCGGCAATTTTCAACAGCTGTTTTGCCGCTTCATAGCTTTCCGGGTGAACAGAGGAAGAGTCCAGCTTGTTTTGTGCGTCAGGTATACGCAGGAAGCCGGCGCTCATCTGATAGGCCTTGGGCCCCAGCTTGCTTACCTTCATCAGCTGGCTTCTTTTGGTAAACCGTCCGTTTTCCTCGCGGTAAGCCACAATGTTTTTGGCTATGGTCTTGTTCAGGCCGGACACCCTTTCCAGCAGCGGCCGGCTGGCGGTGTTCAGGTCAACGCCTACGGTGTTTACACAGTATTCCACCACGCCGTCCAGGCTTTCTTCCAGCCGCGCTTTGGGCATATCGTGCTGATACTGTCCCACACCGATGGATTTCGGGTCAATTTTTACCAGTTCTGCCAGCGGGTCCTGCAGGCGGCGGGCTATGGAAACAGCACTGCGCAGTGAAACATCATAGTCAGGGAACTCTGCCGCGGCCAGCTTGGAAGCGGAGTAAACCGAAGCGCCGGCTTCGCTGACAACCATATAGCTCACTTTTTTGTCCAGTGTTTTTATAAGGTTGGCCACAAGCAGTTCTGTTTCCTTTGTGGCAGTGCCGTTGCCGATGGATATTATATCCACATCATGCTTTTTAATAAGCTCTTTCAGTGCCTTTTCCGCCAGTGCCTTGTTGTGGTTGGGCAGTGTCATGTACACAACACCCACTTCCAGCACCTTGCCGGTGGGGTCTACCACAGCCATTTTGCAGCCGGTGCGGTAGCCCGGGTCCAGCGCCAGGCACACTTTGCCTTTTACCGGCGGTGTCAGCAGCAGCTGTCTCAGGTTATCGGCAAACAGTTTTATTGCGCCTTTGTCGGCGATGTCGGTCAGCCGTCCTCTCAGTTCGGTTTCCAGGCTGGGGTGAATAAGACGGGAATAGCTGTCTGCGGCCGCCTGTTTTACCAGCTGCCGGCATTGGCTGTCATTTTTTACATACAGTTTTTCTATTTCGCTTACTGCGGCGGACCGGTCAACATCAATGCTTACTTTCAAAAAGCCTTCCTTCTCGCCGCGGTTTATTGCCAGCACCCTGTGGGAAGCGATTTTGTTCACCGGCTGGGAAAAATCATAGTATTGGCTGTAAACGCTGTTTTTTTCTTCGTCGCCCTTGCTGGACAGGCTGGCTGTGCGCCGGTACAGCCTTTTCAGCACTGTTCTCACCTTTGCATCGTCGGATATGATTTCGGCAATTATATCGCTGGCGCCGGCCATGGCATCCCGGGCACTTTCAATGCCTTTTTCGCCGTTTACATACTCCCGGGCCCGCCGCTGTATGTCTGTGGCTTTGTCCTGGGCCAGTATCAGCTGTGCCAAAGTCTCCAGCCCTTTTTCCCTGGCAATGCTTGCCCTGGTTTTTCTTTTGGGTTTGTAAGGGCGGTATATATCTTCCACCGCCGCCAGGGTGGAGGCGGCCTCTATACTTTTTTCAATTTCTGCCGTCATCTTTTCCTGGGCCGCTATGGCGCTGTACACTTCCTGTTTTCTTTCATCCAGTCCGCGCAGGTAGGCAAGGCGTTCTGAAATATTGCGTATTGTCTGGTCGTCCAGCTCTCCGGTTTTTTCTTTTCTGTACCTGGCGATAAAGGGAATGGTTGCCCCTTCGTCCAGCAGGCTGATGGTGTTTTCAATCTGCCACGGCTTTACGGAAAATTCCTTTGACAGCACAGCACCCATGTCGGTGCAGAACACTTTTTCGGCGGTTGTATTTA
>CALWZO010000017.1 GCA_944386045.1 uncultured Clostridia bacterium
GGGGTGATATTGTGGACCTGTACACCCCGGATATGCCCCACCCCGTCAGGATAGAGCTGTGGGGGGATGAGATAGACAGGATAAACACCTTTGACATACAGACCCAGCGCCGCCTGGAACAGATAAATAAGGTGCATATATCCCCGGTTAAAGAGGTGCTGTTTACAGACTGCCGGCAGGCTCTTGAACGGCTGAAACGGTTCAGAGATCGGCTGCCGGCCAGAAGCAGGCGGCAGTTTGACCAAAGCGCGGAAAAGGACATCATATCCCTGGAAAACGGCATCATGCCACGGAGCATGGACAAATATATAAATATTTGTTATGAACAGAAAGCCACCCTGCTGGATTACATGGACAGCCCCATTATATTCCTGGACGACTGGACGGCGGTAAAGGAGAGCTATACAAACACTTTACATCAAAACCGGCAGGAAATACGGTCCCTTATGGAAGAAGGGCTTTTGTCCAAAGGTATGGACGAATTTTTTGCCTCCATGCAGTATCTGATTGAAAAAGGAAAAAGCCTGCCCACTGTAATACGGGAAGATTTTGTGCGCAGTACAGCAGATTTTCCGCTGTCACAGATAGTCAGCATATCCTGCCATGCCACCACGGGCTGGAACGGAGAATACAAACTGCTGGCGGAAGATTTGCAGCGGCTGGTAAGCCAGAACTATAAAATTGTGGTGCTGGCCGGCACAAAAAAATCTGCCCTTACGCTGTCAGACGATTTAAAGGATATGGGCTTTGACAGTGTGTATATGGAAAAGGACAGCCTTTTGCGCCCGGGCACTGTTGCGGTCAGCCGGGGCAGAACCGGACAGGGATTTCAGCTGCCCGGGCAGAAACTGTGCCTGATAACCGGACACAAGCGGAATGTATCCTCCCAGAAACCGCGCAAAAAGGACAAAAACGCCATAACCTCCATAGATCAGATATCCAAAGGCGACTATGTGGTGCATCAGAATTACGGTATCGGCGTATATGACGGCATACACAATGTCAGCATGCAGGGGGTCACCAAAGATTATCTGCTGATAAAATTTGCCGGCAAGGACAGCCTGTATGTGCCTGTAACCCAGCTGGACCTTATCAGCCGCTATACCTATGCGTCGGAAAATGAAAAAGTGTCATTGTCAAAGCTGGGCGGCGAAAGCTGGAACAAAACCAAGCGGAAAGCCAAAAAGGCAACCCAGGAAATGGCAAAAGAACTGATAGAACTGTACGCCAAAAGGGAAAAAGCAAAAGGTTTTGCCTTTGACCCGGACAGCGAATGGCAGAGGGATTTTGAAGCCAGGTTTATCTATGAAGAAACGGAAGATCAGCTGAAGTCAATCTCCGAAATAAAAAGGGATATGGAATCTTCCCATCCCATGGAAAGGCTGCTGTGCGGTGATGTGGGCGTGGGCAAAACCGAAGTGGCCCTGCGCGCCGCTTTCAAAGCCGTTATGAGCGGCAAGCAGGTGGCCATACTGGTGCCCACCACCGTCCTGGCCTGGCAGCACTACAACACTCTGGTGCAGAGGATGGAAAACTTCCCGGTGAATATACAGCTGCTGTCCCGCTTCCGTACCCCAAAACAAAGGCAGGCAACCATAAGGGATATAAACAGCGGTGTGGCCGATATAGTCGTCGGTACCCACGCGCTGATACAGAAAAGTGTAAAGTTCAAAGACCTGGGACTTCTGATAATAGACGAAGAACAGAGGTTTGGTGTGGCCCACAAGGAAAAGCTGGTGGAAGGTTTCACCGGTGTTGATGTGCTCACCCTCTCCGCAACCCCGATACCCAGGACCCTGAGCATGGCCCTGAACGGTATCAGGGATATGTCCACCATAGAGCAGCCGCCGGTGGACAGGATACCCATAGAAACCTATGTCAGCGAATACAGCGAAAGCGTTGTGGCAGCAGCCCTCAACAGGGAGCTGAACCGCGGCGGCCAGTGCTATTATCTGCACAACAGGGTGGAAACCATAGACCTGTGTGCCCGGAAAGTGCAGCGAATGGTGCCGGATGCACGCATAGGCATAGCTCACGGACAGATGGACGAAGCCACGCTGTCATCAGTGTGGCGACAGCTGATGAACGGCGAGATAGATATCCTGGTGTGCACCACCATAATAGAAACAGGCATAGATGTTTCCAACTGCAACACGCTGATAATCGAAGATGCAGACAGGATGGGTCTGGCGCAGCTGTATCAGATAAGAGGGCGCGTCGGCCGTTCCACCAGAAAAGCCTATGCTTATTTTACCTTCCGCAAAGACAAAGTCCTCAACGAAGTGGCGGTAAAACGCCTGAATGCCATAAAGGAATTTACCAGCTTTGGTTCCGGCTTCAAAATAGCCATGCGAGATTTGCAGATACGCGGCGCCGGCAGTATACTGGGCAAAACTCAAAGCGGCTTTATGGCGTCTATCGGATATGATTTGTATATAAAGCTGCTGAACCAGGCCATAGCCCTGGAAAGGGGCGAAGCACCAAAGACGGAAAAAAGCGACTGTGTGATAGATATTTCCGTGGACGCTTTTATACCCGACAGTTTTATATCCTCCACCCGGAACAGGATAGAGGCGTACAAACGCATCGCCTCACTGGAAAGCGAAGATGATGTAAGCGATTTGATTGACGAGCTGGTGGACAGATACGGCGATGTGCCACAAAGCGTCATGGGTCTTATTGATATATCACTGCTGCGTGTGTCCGCCGCTTCGCTGGGAATTACCGAAATAGTCCAGCGAAAAGACAATATAATTTTCTACGGGGAGAAGTATTCCGATATAGATATGGCCGGATTTCTAAAGGAAATCAAATATAAAATAGGTGTCAGCGCATCTCCGAAGCCGTATGTTTCGGTGCTTATACCCGCAGGAAACCCGCCGCTGGAAGTTATGAAAGAAGTGCTGAAAACACTGGACGGCAACAAACGCCCGCCGGAAAGCCAAAAATAAAATTTACAAAGGTTTTTTTACCGCCTGATTTTTGGTGATAAAAGAAAATGTAAAAAAATAGTTAAAAAAGTACAATAAATTAACACAAATATTTACTACAATCAAATTGCAAAACAATCCGGCAGTTTGGGGGTGTATGTGTTGAAAAAAGGAATTGCCTTTTCGGTTTTTGCCGCGTTGTGCTGTTCTCTGTTTATATCCTGTGCGGCAGGCCGGGATTATAAATGGGTGGTAAAAATCGACGGAAGGGAAATACCTCCCAATATGTTTGTCACCGCGCAGATGCAGTCTTACATCGAGGCGCAGATGATTGTGGTCGGCGAAGGCGGCAGAAATGTTATGGAAAGCGAAATAAACGGCATTCCCGCAAAGCAGTGGATAAATGAAAAGTCCATACAGCACCTGAAAAATTTCTGCTTTATCGAAAAAGAGTTTGAAAAAAGAGGCCTGGTCATCAGCGACGAAGCCGAAGATTTTCTGAATACATTCGGTGAAAGCGGCTGGGAAAACATTTCCCGGATATATGAAGAAAACAACATACCCATGGAATATTACCTGCAATATCTGGACCATTTGTGCAAAGAGCAGATGGTTTTCAATGATATATACATGGACGGCGGCGAAAAAGAAGTAAGCGAAGAAGAAATAAACGAATATCTTTGCCAAAGGCTGTGCAGGGTGTCGGTGTTCACATTATCCAAAACCGGGGCAGACGGACAGCCGTTGCCGGAAGAGAATTTGCGGCGGCTGAAGCGGCAGGTGGAAGATACGGTTACGGCCGTCAACAGAGGGCTGGACATGCAGACGGCAGCCCGGGAAAGCCGACGGCTGCTGGCAGAGCTTTCGGGTGTTGAATATGACATCCGGCGGCGGACTGACGCAGTAAAAACCTTTTATCTGAACAGCAACAACATAGATGCAGTGCCGGTGTTTACCAGCGAATTGTTCTGCGAGAAGGAAGGCCGGTGCATATACTACGAAACAGACGCAAATTTCTATATATGTCAAAAAGTTGATTTTAAATCAGACAACGAGGAATACTCCCAGCTGAAACAAAGCGTGGTAAACAACATCAAGGCCGATGAGTTCCAAAACTACATCCGGGACAGCTGTGACGCAATGCAGGTGGAGATAAACCGGCAGGCGCTGGAATATTATTCGCCCTCCAAAATCAAAATTACGATAGGCGGTTAAACTGGCAATGCAGATAAAAAAAGGAAGATACAGACACTTTAAAGGCGGCGAATATATGTTGCTGGATGTGGCAAGGCACAGCGAAAGCGGCGAGTATATGGCTCTTTATCGCCCGCTTTACGGCGAAGGCGGCCTGTGGGTACGCCCGCTGGATATGTTTTTTGAAAATGTGGAAGTGGACGGTGTTTTACAGCCCAGATTTGCCTTTGTATCAGATAAATGAAAAAGCGGCATCTGCCGCTTTTTTTAATATCAATATTTAACACTTTTTACACAAAATATAAATATCATAAGCAGATATAGAAATCAGAGAGGGCCTGCATAATTCAACACGCCTCACACGCCAAATATTTCAAAGCATCGGCCTGCTTTAAAGGTGTTGAAGATTTTTGTTAAATTGATAAAAAAATATCGATTATATTAAAAAAATTTGTGTAGTAAAATAATTGATATTTGTTTTGGTAATGTAATATAATATACGATAGAAACATATAGGGGGATAAGGATGGGGCTTGACAAAAATACTTTTAAGGCTTTGCGCTACATAAGTCTTATCAGTCAGCTGGCCCTGTCGCTGGTAACACCCTGCCTTTTGACTGTGGTCATCTGTTCATGGCTGAAAGAAAAATTCGGCCTGGGCAACTGGATTATGGTTGTGGGCATACTGTGGGGGTTGTTTTCCGGTATTTCCAGTGTATGGGTCTATTTAAAAAAAGCAATAAAAGATGCGGAAAAAGAACAGAGCGAATACGAAAGTAAATTCAGATAGGAGTGTTAAATTATGGTTGGAATGCATCCGGTTGGAATGAAACATTTTGTAAGAGTTACCAAGTTCAATGCAGTGTTGACAGCTGTGGAAAATATTGTTTTCCTTCTTTTGAGCAAATGGGATTTTACGGTGCTCATAGGCTCATTGTGGGGGCTGCTTATGACCAGTGCGTATTTTTATCTGATATGCGTCAGCGTGCCCAGGGCGTTGAACAATACAGACGCAAAGGTGGCGCGCAAACACATCCAGGCCACCTATTTGGAACGCATGCTGGTTATTGCACTGGGTGTGATAATCGCTTTCAAAGTTTCGTTTATACATTCTTGGGCGGCGGTTATACCGTTGTTGTTCACTCGTATTTCTATATCTATATTGTATTATAAAAACAATGGAGAGGAGGAATAGAAAATGGATGTGTCCATAAACGGCCCAAAGGTGCTTTTCACTTTGCCGTTTTTTGGCGGTATTGATGTATCTCAGTCTGTTGTAAGCAGCTGGGTGGTTTTGGCTCTGGTCACCGTGTTTTGTCTGTGGCTTACCCACGATATGTCTGTGACAAACCCCAGCAAACGCCAGATAGCTGCGGAAAAACTTGTTCTTATGGTGAAGGAACTGGTGGAAAACAATATGGGACAAAACTGGCAGCATTTTGCACCGCTGGTGGCCACGATACTGGCTTACAGCTTTTGTTCCAGTGCGCTGAGCATCACCGGCCTGCGCAGCCCTACTGCTGATTTTTCGGTGACTTTGGCCATGGCGCTGATCACCTTCTCACTGATACAGCTGTATCATCTGAAATCAAAAGGTGTGTTCGGATTTTTCAAACGCTTTGTCGAACCGGTACCGGTAATGCTTCCTATGAACATAATCGGCGAGGTTTCGCTGCCGGCGTCAATGTCCCTGCGTCATTTCGGTAACATAACATCAGGTACGGTTATCACCGCGCTGGTATACGGTGCCCTGGCGGCTTTTTCACGCCTGGTGCTGGGCTGGATACCGAATACTTTCATCGCCAATATACCCATTTTCCAGGTTGGTATCCCGGCGGTATTGTCAGTGTACTTTGATATGTTTTCAAGTGCAATTCAAGCTTACATTTTCTGCATGCTTACAATGGCCAATGTGGCCAGCGCGGCAGAATAGTAATAAATTAAAAAACAACTTTTTTGAAATTTTTTGGAGGTTTATTTATGGAAAGAGCAATAGTTTTAGCAGCATCAGCAATCGGTATAGGTATTGCTATGATCGCAGGTATAGGCCCTGGTATCGGTGAAGGTTATGCAGTTGGCCAGGCTTGTGCAGCCATCGGCCGTCAGCCCGAAGCACAGTCCAAAGTTACATCTACAATGATCCTTGGTTGTGCCATCGCCGAATCAACAGGTATTTACTCTTTGGTTGTTTCACTTATTCTTTTGTTCGCTAACCCCCTGGTCAACCTTCTGTAACAGGAAGTCTTGTTTAAATTGCGAATAAATCAATTTAAAAAAGATTAACGGTGAAAGGAGGCGCTTTTAATTGAAATATCTTGATTTTTTCACCATTGATGTATGGACGATAATATTCACCTGGGCAAACATGCTTATATTGCTGACAATCATCAAAAAACTGCTGTTCAAACCTGTTACCAAGGTGCTGCAGCAGAGAGATGAAGAAGTGAAAAAGATGTACGCACAGGCCAACGAAGCCAATGAAAAGGCCGCATCACTGGAAAAAGAATACAATGAAAAAATGGCACAGGCCCGCGAAGAGGCCGGTGAAATCATAAAGCAGGCCACTGTTTCAGCGCAGAAAAGAGAAGAGGAGATTATTGCCTCTGCTCAGCAGCAGGCCGATATTATGACAAAAAGAGCCGAAACCGAAATTGCACAGGAACGCAAAAAGGCATATCAGAATATACGCGATGAAATATCCGATATATCCGTTGCCATTGCCGGCAAGATGGTGCAAAGAGAGATCAATGCCAAAGACCACGAGGCTTTGATCCGGCGGTTTATAGAGAATGTGGGTGAAGAAAAATGAGTAATTTGTCTTCTTCCTATGCAAGCGCCCTTTTTGAACTGTCACTGGAGGAAAACATTCTGGACAGCGTAATGCAGCAGTCAGCCGTGCTGGCACAGGTATTAAATTCCAACGAGGATTTTTACAAACTGCTGAATGCTCCCACAGTGACAAAGGAGGAAAAAATCGCCCTGATGGACAAGGTGTTCGGCCGGCAGATTGAAAAACGGCTGCTGAACTTTGTCAAGGTCATGATTTCCCGCAAGGAAACCTTGCGGCTGAAAGACAGTCTTAAAGAGTTTGAAAATCTTTACAACGATTACAACAATATAGAAAAAGCCACTGCCATCACAGCAGTTCCCATGTCGGAAGAGCTGAAAAACAGGCTGGCGGAAAAATTGCAGGCTGTCACCGGCAAAAAGATAATTCTGACCAATAAGGTGGACGAAAGTTGTATAGGCGGCGTTGTGCTGGAAATGAATGATGTGCAGTACAATGATTCCATTGCCGAAAAACTGAACTCTTTAAAACAACAGTTAAAAAGCATAAATTAAAATTGACCAATCGGGTTATCCGAAATTTAAAAGAAAGCAGGTGTATCAATGCAGCTCAAACCTGAAGATATAAGTAAAATTATCAAAGAGCAAATAAAAAATTACGACAGTAAAATTGAGCAGAGCGAAACAGGCACCGTAATACAGGTAGGCGACGGTATTGCCAAAGCCTACGGACTGGAAAATTGTATGGCAAACGAGCTGGTACAGTTCCCCAACGGAGAGTACGGCATGGCCATGAACCTGGAAGAAAACAGCGTTTCACTGGTTATCCTCGGCGCCGATGAAGGCATCAAAGAGGGCGATGTGGTAAAACGCACCGGAAGAGTTGTTTCCGTTCCCACAGGTGAAGGCCTTATCGGCCGTGTAGTAAACAGCCTGGGTGCTCCGATAGACGGCAAAGGCCCAATAGATGCCAAAGAGGTGCGCCCCATAGAGGCCCCTGCCCGCGGCATAATAGAAAGAAAAAGCGTAAGCGTTCCGCTGCAGACCGGTATCAAAGCTATCGACAGTATGATACCTATCGGCCGCGGCCAGCGTGAACTTATCATAGGCGACCGTCAGACAGGCAAAACAACCATTGCCATCGACACAATTATCAACCAGGCCGGACAGGATGTTATCTGTATCTATGTTGCCATAGGCCAGAAAGCTTCCACAGTTGCACAGCTGGTTGAAACTCTGACAGCTGCCGGCGCCATGGACTATACAATAGTTGTGGCTTCCACAGCCAGTGAATTGGCTCCTCTGCAATACATTGCCCCGTATTCCGGCGTTACAATGGCCGAGTACTTTATGGACCAGGGCAAAGATGTGCTGATTGTTTATGACGACTTGTCAAAACATGCGGTTGCTTACCGTGCACTGTCCTTGCTTATCCGCCGTCCTCCGGGACGCGAGGCTTACCCCGGCGATGTATTCTACCTGCACTCCCGTCTGCTGGAGCGTGCAGCCAGGGTTGCCCCTGAATACGGCGGTGGTTCAATCACTGCTTTGCCGATTATCGAAACACAGGCAGGCGATGTATCTGCTTACATCCCCACCAATGTTATATCAATCACCGACGGCCAGCTGTTTTTGGAAACAGAACTGTTCAACTCCGGTGTGCGCCCGGCTGTAAACCCCGGTATATCCGTAAGCCGTGTTGGCGGCAGCGCCCAGATAAAGGCGATGAAAAAGGTTGCCGGCCAGCTGAAACTGCTGTACTCACAGTATATAGAGCTGAAAAGCTTCTCACAGTTCGGTTCTGACCTGGACCGGGATACAAAGAGCCGTCTGGACCAGGGTGCCAGAATTGTGGAGGTGCTGAAACAGCCCCAGACACAGCCCGTTCCGGTTGCATTGCAGGTTATCATTATATATGCTGTAACCAACAACTACCTTAAAGATATTGCCGTAGGTGATATAGCGCAGTTTGAAAAAGGCTTGTTTGAATTTATCACTTCTCAAAGACCTGAAATCATAAACGCAATCAACGAGACAAAAGATTTAAGCGAAGAAACCGAAAAGGCCATAGTACAGGCCATCGAAGACTACAAAGCAAAATTTGTACCCGTAAAATAAGAGAAAGGAAGGTGTAAGCTATGGCAGGCGGTTCAACGAAGGAAATTAAATCCCGCATTAAAAGTGTGGAAAGCACCATGCAGATAACCAAAGCCATGGAGCTTGTTGCTTCTTCCAAACTGAGAAAAGCCAGAGAAAGAGTAGAGCAGGCACGCCCGTATTTTTTGGCGCTGTACAAAACTCTTAACGATATTGCGGCTTCCAACACCGATTTCTCATCTGTTTATTTGGTAAAACGCCCGGTTAAAAAAATCGGTTATGTTTTAATAGCCGGTGACAGAGGCCTTGCAGGCGGCTACAACAACAATATGTTCAAGCTGTTTACGCAGCACAAAGGAGACAGAGATGTATGCGTAATTCCTGTGGGCAAAAAAGCGGTAGATTTTTGCAAAAGAAGAAACATTGAAATTATAACAGAAGACTATGCCCTGGTGGAGGACATCACCATAACAGCCTGCGAAGAGATTGGCAGCATTATGTCTGATCTGTTCAAAACAGGGGAAATAGACGAATTTTATATCGGATACACCACATTTGTTTCCATGCTCAGCCAAAGATCTGAAATGATACAGGTGCTGCCGATAGTAAATTTAAACGCCGAAAAGGACGAAAAGCCCAAGTCCGTAACAGAGTACGAGCCGGACAGCGAAACACTGTTTGACCTGATTGTACCTCAGTATACGGCCGGACTTGCCTGGGGCGCCGTTACAGAAAGCTGGGCCAGCGAGCTGGCTGCCCGCAGAACGGCGATGGATTCCGCTTCCAAAAACGCCAACGAAATGGTGGCACAGCTGTCATTGCAGTACAACCGCGCAAGACAGGCGGCAATCACCCAGGAGATCACCGAGATTGTATCCGGTGCCGGCGACGCTTAAATATTTTGCATACTAAATTCTGATAAAAGGAGAAACTAAATGAGCCAGTCAAATGTAGGCAAGGTCATTCAGGTAATGGGTGCTGTTATCGACATCCGTTTTGAAAACGACCACCTTCCGGCCTTGCTGAATGCTATTGAAGTTGAAAACGGCGACAAAAAACTGATAGTAGAAGTAGCTCAGCATCTGGGCGATGATGTCGTCAGATGTATCGCCATGGCTTCCACTGACGGACTTGTCCGCGGTGCAAAGGCTGTGGATACAGGCAGCACTATTACAGTTCCTGTCGGCCAGGAAACTTTGGGCAGAATTTTCAATGTGCTGGGTGAAGCTGTGGACAACAAGCCGCAGCCCACAACCGCCAAGAGAATGCCCATACATGCCAAGGCTCCCTCTTACGAGGATCAGGCCACCAGCGCTGAAATACTGGAAACAGGTATCAAGGTTATAGACCTTATCTGCCCCTATACAAAAGGCGGTAAAATAGGTCTGTTCGGCGGCGCCGGTGTTGGCAAAACCGTTCTTATACAGGAGCTTATCTCCAATGTTGCCAACCAGCACGGCGGTATTTCCGTATTTGCCGGCGTTGGCGAAAGAACAAGGGAAGGCAACGACCTTTATAATGAAATGATTGAAAGCGGCGTTATCAACAAAACCGCTTTGGTATACGGTCAGATGAACGAACCGCCCGGAGCAAGAATGAGGGTGGCCCTGTCCGGTCTGACTATGGCGGAGTATTTCCGCGATGAAGAACATCAGGATGTGTTGCTGTTTATCGACAACATCTTCCGTTTCACCCAGGCAGGCAGTGAGGTTTCAGCTTTGCTGGGCCGTATGCCTTCCGCTGTTGGTTATCAGCCCACATTGGCCACTGAGATGGGCGCCTTGCAGGAGAGAATAACCTCCACAAAGAAAGGCTCTATAACATCAATTCAGGCTGTATATGTTCCGGCTGACGACCTTACCGACCCGGCCCCGGCCACAACTTTTGCCCACCTGGATGCTACAACAACACTGTCCAGAAGCATTTCGTCTCTGGGTATATTCCCGGCTGTTGACCCGCTGGACTCTACCAGCCGTGTGCTGACACCCGCTATTGTGGGCGAAGAGCATTTCAATGTTGCCCGCGGCGTTCAGAGCATTTTGCAGAGATACAAAGAACTGCAGGATATCATAGCCATTATGGGTATGGACGAACTTTCTGACGAAGACAAACTGATTGTAAACCGCGCCAGAAAAATTCAGCGTTTCCTGTCACAGCCGTTCTCTGTTGCCGAACAGTTTACCGGTATGAAAGGTAAATATGTTCCGCTGAACGAAACAATACGCGGCTTCAAAGAAATCATGGAGGGCAAACACGACGACCTGCCGGAATCAGCATTCCTCTTTGCCGGCACAATAGACGATGTTGTGGAAAGAGCAAAGAAGGGGGAATGATGAATGCGGTCCTTCAACCTTAAAATTGTCACACCTCACGGCGTTCATTTTGACGGCCAGGCAGAAGGCATTACAGTTCGTACTGTCGGCGGCGATATGTCGATATGGTCAGGCCATGTGGATGCGGTAACTGCTTTGGGCATCGGCAAAGCCGGTGTTACAGTTGACGGTGAAAGACGCTATGCCGCGTGCAGCGGCGGCGTGCTGTCAGTTATCAAAGGCGATGTCACAGTACTGGCTTCCACTTTTGAATGGGCGGAAGAAATAGACCTGGAACGCGCCCGCGAAGACCTTGCAAAAGGCAAGGAAGAACTGGCCGCTGCCACAGATGAAAAGTCTGTACAGCTGGCAAAACAGCGCATTACCCGTGCTCTGGTAAGAGAAGGGGTAAAAACCGGAGAAATATAATCAAAAAGGCGGATAAAACCGCCTTTTTCTTTTTTGCGTTTTTAATCAGCTTTTGCGCATTTAACATCACCATGCCGCCGGCTTCAGACCTGTGGATTTTTTCTTTTGGTTACTGTATAATGATGTAAAAGCGAGGTGTCAGAAATGAAAATTGCCGTTATAGGATATTCCGGTTCCGGAAAATCAACCACTGCCGATATACTGGGGCAAAAACTGAACCGGCCTGTGCTGCATCTTGACCGGGTGAATTTTCTGCCCGGCTGGCAGGAAAGGGACAGGCGGGAAAGCTGTCGTATAGCCGAAGATTTTATGGCGTATAACAGCCGGTGGATTATAGACGGAAATTACTCTTTCATGGCCCAGCAAGCCAGGCTACAAGCGGCAGATTTTATAATTTTTCTTAAATTCAACCGCTTTGTCTGTCTTTGGCGTGCGGCCAAAAGATATATGAAATACAAAAACACAACCAGACCTTCCATGGCCGAAAACTGCCCGGAAAAACTGGATATGGAGTTTGTACGCTGGATACTTTGGGACGGCAGGGACAAGGAGCATACCGACAGCTACAAAAATATAGTAAACAGCCACAAAGACAAAGTAATAATTATAAAAAACCAGCGCCGGCTGGACACATTCCTCGGTTGCGTCGAAAATGAAATAATTGACAGATTATGAATGTTATGGTATAATGTCATACGCACAAAATTTATCGGGATGTGGCTCAGCTTGGTAGAGCGCCTGGTTTGGGACCAGGATGCCGCAGGTTCGAATCCTGTCATCCCGACCAAAAGCGGCAGTCTTATGACTGCCGCTTTTTTTGTTGATATATGGGCATTTTGCTTATATACAGCGGAAAAATTAGTTTTATGTATAAAAAATCAGGCACTCCGGGGAATGCCTGGAAATGCCTGAAAGTCAATGTTTATTGACACAGTATTGACACAGTAAATCACTTGCTAAAATACCGGTTTAATTTATCTGCTGTTCTTTCTTTTTTAGTCTTAGTGATATGGGTGTAAATGTTCTGAGTTGTGGTAATGTCTGCATGCCCCAGCAGATCCTGTGCAGATTTAACATCCACACCGGCCTCGTACAGCAGCGATGCATAGGTGTGGCGTAACATGTGTGGTGTTACCCCATCAATTCCTATGGCAGCGGTATATTTGTTCCAGCCCTTTGTGGCCTGGCTTTCTTTTAGGGCTTGCTGCCCATCAGAAACAGAAAAGATAAATCCACGCTTATTTTCACATTTTGAAAGTTCGACGGAAAGCTTATCCAGCAAAATTATATCTCTGTTTCCGGCCTCGGTTTTTGGCTTTTTGAACTGTGCCTTATTTGAGTTGTAATAGGCTGATTTTGTAATGTGTATCAGTTTGTTGTCAAAGTCTATATCTGTCCAGTTCAGAGCCAGAGCCTCGCCTCTGCGGCAACCTGTGTATAACAGGAAAAATGCAAACAGCCCGAAAACCGGGTAGTCAATATTATCTTCTATTGCCTGCATCTGCTGAGGGTTTATCATACTGCGCTTGTTTTTCCTCAAGCCTTTTGGCACTTTGGCCGACGCCGCCGGATTATTTTCAATTACTCCGGTTATGACAGCATAATTGAAAATCTGTTTGACCAACGACAAATGGTTATTGACGCTTTTCTGTGAATATGTAAGAATTTCAGCCAGGAACCGCTGTATGTCCATCGGCTTTATCTGTCTTATATACTTGCTGTCAAAATGATTTACAATTCTTTCAAACAGCGGCTTATACGCTCGCTTTAATGTAGTAGGCTGTATTTCTTCACTTTTGAGTTCATACCATGCCCAGGCAATGTCCGAAAACAGCGGGCCTCTGTCTTCCTTTTCCTGGTATGCCGCTATTTTCTGCATGATTTCTTTTTCACTGCGGCCGCGGAAGCGCACACGCTTGCCGTTTATGGTCAGGCCCTTTTCATACAGCCCATCCGGGCGCTGGTAAAGATTTGTTTTTCTTTTAGCCATAAAAAAACCACCTTCCTGTAATTTTTGAATACTTTACAAAGCCTACTGGGAAATGGTAAAATACTTATGTTGATTAGGAGTATTTACCATTTTCGGTAGGCTCTTATAACACCCCTTCACGGTGCCAGCCGTGAGGGGGATTTTTTTTGTATAGAATATTAGAAAAATACTATAACAAATCTGCCTTAAAAATATATCGCAGAATATGGTTAATAGTCTGCTTTTTCAGTTTTAATTACTGGTCATGTTCATAAATTCAGCTTCGGAAATAATCTGAATATTGTGTCCCTGCTCCTGCAATTCTTTGGCTTTGCGTAGTTTAGTTGTTTCAGTGTCGCCGGCATTTACAAGATAATCAACTTTTTTGGATACAGCGTCTTTGACTGTGCCGCCACCTTTTACAACTATGTTGTAGGCTTCTGTTCTGGTCAGTTCTTCCAGCTGTCCTGTAAAGACGAAGGTTTTACCTGTAAAGTCATCATCAAAAATCTTTTCGTCTTCGGAAATCGAATTATTGATCTCACTGGCCTTTGTGGCTGGAGCCTTATGTAAAAAATTGTATGACTTTTTCAACGAAACATTACAGAACTCTTTCAGAATATTATTCTTTTTGATATAGTCACCTATATCATCACGATTTTTGGTATTCAGCGCATGTAGCACCAAGGAGGCACAGCCCTTTGCATCTGACATGGCATTGTGATGTTCAAGGTATATTCCGAGATGTTTGCATCTCTCCTCCAGGTTACGGCCTATGCCTTTGCAAAATGCAGAGCTGATGGAAATTGAGTCAAAATACCAGAAGTCAGGCTCCGGTATTTGGTAATAGTCAAGGCAGGCTTTCAACACACTCATATCAAACAGCGCATTATGTGCCACAATATAACTGTCCTTAAAATAATGCTGTATCTTTGCCCATATAACCGGGAAAGTATCCGCATCTTTTGTCATTGAAGCGTTTATACCGTGTACCAATGTATTTTCTTTGAAATAATGATTATCAGGTGGCTGTATCAAAAAGTATTCCTGAGCCGCTATGGTCTTATTGACTACTTTTACAAGTCCGACAGAACATGCACTGCTGTAATGGTTTGTCGCGGTTTCAAAATCGATTGCAACAAAAGAATTATACCGTGGAATTTCCTCTTCATTTTTGTCATCATCGAATGAAATCAAAGTTGAATTTACCAAAAATTCTATCTCTTCGCGAGTTAATCCACCCGGTGATTCTTTATTTTCCGGCACAATCTTGCTTTCAGGGGCAATTTCGACAGGAGCCTGCGATTGGATATTTTTTAGGGTGGTGCGGGCTTTTACCTATTTGTATATAAACTCAATGATGAATGTTGGCCGAATGAACATAACAGCAATAATGAGAAAAATAATTATATTTG
>CALWZO010000018.1 GCA_944386045.1 uncultured Clostridia bacterium
AAAGTGTACAGCGAGTGACTTTTGCAGAATGGAAAGAACTATGCCGGCAAGCTATAATAGGCTTGTCGGTGTAGGTCTTTCCTGTGATGTACAATGAAAGGAGTTAAAAATAATGGTATCAGGACACCTACAAGTTAAAAAAGGTTTTTATTATGTAGTGCTAAGCTACTATAACAACAACGGAAAACGCCGTGTGAAATACTTTTCCACGAGACTTCCCGAAAAGGGCAACAAACGAAAAGCCGAAGCCGAGCTTGCACGAATCAGAAGTGAATTTGTACCGCCGCAGGAAGTCGGCGAGCTTGCATCCGATATGCCGTTTGCAGACTATCTGCTTGAATGGTTGAACATTGTCAAGGTGCGTGTAAAGGCAACCACATTCAGCTCTTACGAGCAAATGGTAAAATCGGTGATTGAGCCGTATTTCCGAAAGAAAGCGGTGACGCTTCAGGGCTTGGAGGCAAGACACATTCAGCAATTCTATTCCGAAAAGCTGAAAACAGTCAAGCCAAACTCGGTTATTCACTATCACGCCGTTATTCATCAGGCACTTAAATACGCAATGAAAACCGACCTTGTTACGCAGAATGTGACAATGAAAGTGGATCGCCCGAAAAAGAATGATTATCAGCCTGTATTCCTTGATGCAGAAGAACTGCAGCATTTATTTGAAGTAGTCAAAGGAACAAAGCTGGAACTTCCTGTTTTAGTCGCCGCTTTCTACGGCTTGCGTCGTGGCGAGGTCTGCGGACTGAAATGGGACGCTATTGACTTTGAGCGTGGCACAATCACCATAAGGCACACGGTCACTTCTCTGCAAGTGGACGGAAAAACAAAAATGTACGCACAGGACTCTGCCAAAACAAAATCCAGTATGCGTACACTTCCGCTTGTCGGCAGCTTTGCTGAGTATTTCAAAGAAGTAAAAGCGGCACAAGAAGTCAACAAGAAGGTCTGCGGCAACTGCTACAACTACGAATATGACGGTTATGTCTTTGTGGACGAGCTGGGAGATTTAATGCGACCGGAATATTTGACAAGCTATTTTCCGCAGTTTATTCAAAAGCACGGCTGTAAAAGAATGCGTTTTCACGATTTTAGGCACAGTTGCGCAAGCCTGCTTCTTGCAAACGGCGTTCCGCTGAAGCAAATTCAGGAATGGCTGGGACACAGTGATTTTTCCACCACCGCTAACATCTATGCCCACCTTGACTACACTTCAAAGCTGTCCTCGGCAAAGGCAATGGTCAGCGGAATGACGCTTCCCGAATCGGTGAAATTCGGCAGCAAGTGGAGCGAAATTTCAGATGATGACGGAAAGAACTGATTTTTACGGTTCGAATACGCCAAAATGCCCGAAAACGCCTTGTTCTTTCCAAAAAACAGGCTGTTCTTTCCATAGTTTTGAGCCGATTTTGAGCAAAAGGGCAAAAAAGAAAAGTCCGGCAAACCCGCTTGTTTACCGGACTTTTTGGCGGAGAGTTAGGGATTCGAACCCTAGGTTCCTTTTGGGAACACAGCATTTCGAGTGCTGCACCTTCGACCACTCGGACAACTCTCCGTGTATGTAATTCCGCATTTCTTCCAAAAACTTTTGGGAAGAACTGACGGAAAGAACAACAAAATATTTAATTTTCGAACCGGAGAAAAGCCTGAAATTATGGGCTTTTTAAGCGGAGGAAACAGCCAACTCTTCAAAAAATTTCGAGTCGTTCTCGTTACGACCACTTCGATACATCTCCTGATATAAGCTGTGAAAAACAACATAACAGCTAATAAATTATACCACCTGGCGAAAAAATTATCAACAACCTTTTAAAAAGTCATGGGAAGTACATATATCACAACGCACAAAAAGTGCAGAACACTGCCCAGGGAAACAAATATATGCCATACGCTGTGCATATATCTCACTTTGGTCATTTTGTAAAAAATTATGCCCACGGTATAGGACAGGCCGCCCAGCAAAAGCAGTATAAACGCCGGCTGGGGAAGCGCATTCACAACATCTTTCAACGCCAGCACAACAGCCCAGCCCATCACCACATACAAGACCAGTGTAAATTTTTCAAACTTTTCCAGGTTTATGGCATTCAGTGCCACCGCCAGCACCGCACAGGCCCATACCAGGCTGACCACAAACACGCCTTTCGGATTGCCTTCCAGGGCTATCAGACAAAATGGAGTGTAAGAGCCGGCTATCAGCAGCGGTATGGAGGCATGGTCAAAAATCCTGAATATTTTTTTCACCTTTTCAAAGGGAAACGCATGGTATAAGGTGGACATTGTGTACAATATTATCAGCGAAAGGCCAAACACCAGCGCCGAAATCACCGCTTTTACATCGCCGTAACAGGCCGCCAAAGTGACCATGACAGTGCAGCCCACCACCGCCCGCAATGCGCTGACCCCGTGGGTAACACTGTTGAATATCTCCTCACCTATTGTATATCTTTTTATTTGCTTTGCAGACAAACAATCACCGCCTTTTTTATTATTATACACTTCATTTGCTAAAAAAGTGTGAACAATCCCTATTGCCTTGTGTCGAATATTTTGGTAAAATATTAAAATCATAAACAGGGGTGACAAAATGGATAAAAAAATCGCCAGAATAAACGAATTGTACAGAAAAAGCCAGAATGAAGGTCTGACCGACCGGGAAAAAGCAGAACAGAAACAGCTGAGGGAAGAATATGTAAAATCTTTCCGCAAAAGCCTGATAGACCAGCTGAACAATGTTACCATCAAAGAGCCCGACGGATCTTTGACAGTGCTGGCAGACAAGGGAATAAAAGAATGACAAAACCGCCAAAAGGCGGTTTTTCCTATTAAAATTGTGTTTTTTTACAATTACTTAACAACATCGTAACAATTACACCTTTGGGATAGTATATAATATAGACACTGAAAAGAATTTTTCTCTCCTCTTAATAAAATATACTTTTCCCAACAAAAAGACCCTTTCCCCAAGGGTCTTTTTGTTTTGTCTGAAAACAAAGAAACAGCCCGCCGTAAAAGCGGGCTGTTTTATTTTAACCGTTGGACTCTATAAGAGTAACATCCACATAAAAAGTTTCGCCGGTTTCGGGGCGGTATATACCCAGGTTCATTGTGTCACCGGGAGAGCATTTTTCCAGCTCGGCATACAAATCATCGGTGGTGACGATGGTTGCGCCGTTTGCCTGTACAATAACATCTCTTTCCCTTACACCTTTGTTGGCCATATCACTGCCTTCTGTTATGGCGGCGATATACACACCCTGGCTGGGCAGTCCGTTGCGCGGGCCGTTGCTTTCGTTCAGTTCTATTACCTGTACACCCAGCACTGCGCGTCCTGTAACATAGCCGTTCTGGATAAGGCTTTGGATTATGGGCAGCGCATCTGTAATCGGTATGGCAAAACCGATACCTTCATAGTCAACGCTGGCCACTTTGGAAGATGTTATGCCTATTACTTGGCCGAAACGGTTTATCAGCGGGCCGCCGGAGTTACCGGGGTTTATAGCCGCTGTTGTCTGTATCAGGCTGAGGCTGCGGGCATTTGTATCCACATCCCTGTTCAGGCCGGATATGATACCCTGAGTGCATGAGCCGGACAGTCCGCCGGCATTTCCTATGGCAACAACTCTTTCGCCTATTTTCAAACCGTCACTGTCGCCAAACTCTGCCGCTGTCAGGTTGTCTGCGTCCACCTTTATAACGGCCAGGTCTGTTTCACTGTCTGCACCTACAATTGTACCGCGAAGCTGTGTGTCATCGTTGAACACCACATTGACACTGGTGCCGCCGTCCACAACATGAGCGTTTGTTATAATATATCCGTCAGTTGTCATGACTATACCGGTACCGCTGCTGATAGGTGACAGGGATGTGCCGGAATAAACATTTATACTTACCACAGACGGATTGACCTTTTCAAAAATTTCTGTTGTGTCATATCCGTCGTCTGTATTTTCCGGCACCGGCTGCAGCTCTATAATAGGCCGCCGTGTCCGTCCGTCGTTTTGAGAGTCCTTTTTGATATTATTTATCCGTGTATTCAAAAACCCGAAATTTTCGCTTTTTCCCACATATATGCCTGCCAGAAGGCTGAGGCACACACAGGCAACCAGCAAAAATATTACAGGCAGTTTGCTTTTGCCGCTTTTCATTATATGTCATGCTCCTTTGCTTTTGTTTTCTAAGCTAAATGATATAGTCAATTTGTGAAAACTTCTTGTCACAAAAACAACTTTCCATTATTTTTCACCCAAAGTTCAGCTGAAAATCACAGACCCGGCTGCTATCGGAAAATCCGGCCGGGTCTTGAGTTAATCTGTGTTTTTTTCCTTTGGTCTGCCCTTGGCTTTACCGCTGGGAAGGGTAAATATAAACTGTGTATACTGACCCTCCTCGCTTTCTACATATATGTCGCCGCCGGAGCGCTGTACCAGTGTTTTGGATATAAACAGGCCGATACCTGCGCCGCGGGTGTGGACACTGCGGGAAGCGTCTGCTTTGTAAAAGCGGTCAAAGATATAAGGCAAAGCTTCTTTGCTGATACCCTGGCCGGAATTCTTTATCTTTACCATAACAGAGCTGGCCGCTTTTTCTTCTGTGACACTGAAAGCGATATACCCGCCCTTGGGTGTGAATTTCAGCGCATTGTCAAATATATTATACACCACCTGGTGAATAATATCCTTGTCAGCATATACCATGACCTTTTGGGGTTCAAATCCTATCAGCTGTATTTCCGCCTGTTCCATTCGGCTTTCAAAAGAAAACGCCACAGCTGCTATAGTGTCCCATATATTGTAATTTTGGACATTCATCATAAATTCGCCGCTTTCCAGCTTGGATATGTCCAGCATACTGTTGGTCAGCCTTGCCAGGCGGCCCACCTCATCGCTTATGACAGCCAGATATTTGTCCTGCTGCCGCGGCGGTATGGTGCCGTCGCGTATGCCGTCCACAAAACCTTTTATGCTGGTCATGGGCGTCCTCAGCTCGTGGGCTATGTTGGCCACAAAGCTGGAACGGGATTTTTCATTTTTCTCCACAAAGCTGGCCATTTGGTTGAATGTATAGGAAAGATGCGCAATCTCGTCATCTCCTTCCACCTTTACCCTGGCGGAAAAATCTCCCTGGCTGAACTTTTTGGCAGCATCGGATATATTTCTCAGCGGCGTGGTCAGCCTTCCGGTAACCAATATGGAAACAGCGCTGGATATCAGCAGCATGACACCGGCGCACACCATGAATATGGACAGCAGCGCATTGCTGAACACAGTGATGCTGGTGGCGTCGGAAAAGGCAAATATGTAACCGATTATATCCCCGTTTGTATCCCTGGCGGCTCGGCCCACCGTATAGTATGTGCCGGCATATATATCATCAAAGGTTTCCGGCAGCTGTACACTGGCGGCGTATTTGGCCAGTGTGCTCATGGTTTCGTCCGGGACAAACATCCCCTCATGGCCGCACAGGGAATCTTCTGTGCAGACAATGCACTTTCCGTTTTCATCAGCCAGTATGACAATGGTGGATGTGGTGTCTGAAATAAGGCGCAGGTTATCCCTCAGCCTTGACCTCCGCATTTCCGCATCCAGCATCCGGGAATATTCCAGCGAATCTTCAAAAGCGTCCTGGGCACTGTCCACACAAAGGTCCATTGTGTTCAGCCTGTCGCTTTGGAAGTACCTGTTGGCGAAAAACATGAAAAACACGCCCAGCACACTGATGGACGCCACAAGCACCAGGCTCATGGCGGAAAAATAGCTTGTGACAATGGTTTTTCTCATCTGTTACCGTTTATCAGCCGTGCAGGCCATCTTCCTGACGCTGCATATTCTCCACTACAATATCATGTATATCCCCCAGGCCGGCGCAATATTCCAGTACCTGCCAGGGCTCATTTGTATGAAAATGTATTTTTATCAGATCGCTGTCGCCCACAGCCAGCAGGCAGTCCCCTTTGAAATGTGAAACAAAATAATCGTATATTTCGTCTTCGTCCAGGCCTTCGCCTTCTATCAGCAGCTGTGTGTCAAATTTGTATTCCAGCATTTTTTATCTCTCCTGTTTCGCTTTTTTATGAAAATATCAAAAATTATTCTTTCAGTTCAAATTTATATCCTACGCCCCATACTGTTTTCAGGCTCCACTGATCGCTGACACCTTCCAGCTTTTCTCTCAGGCGTTTTATATGCACATCTATGGTGCGGCTGTCACCGTAATATTCAAATCCCCATACTTCGTCCAGCAATGCGTCGCGTGTGAACACCTTGTTGGGGTTGGAAGCCAGGTGATACAGCAGCTCCAGCTCTTTGGGAGGGGTGTCAACCACCTCATCCCTTACTTTTAGCTCGTACTTTGTTATGTTTACAACCAGGTTGTCAAATACCAGGGCTCCTTCTGTCCGCCGGCCGCCGCCGTTACGGCCGCTGCGGCGCAAAACAGCCTTTATTCTGGCCACCACTTCCTTTGTGTCAAAAGGTTTTACAACATAGTCATCGGCGCCCAGTTCCAGGCCCAGCACCTTGTCAAAGGTTTCACCCTTGGCGGTAAGCATTATTATGGGCGTGTTGCCCTTGGCCCTGATGCGGCGGCAGGCTTCCCAGCCGTCCACCCTGGGCATCATAACATCCAGCAAAACCAAGTCAAATTTTTTCTCGTCATAAGCAGCCAGCGCCGCTTCACCGTCGTTGGCTATAAAAGTTTCATAACCTTCCTTTTCCAGATACAGCCTCAGCAGCTCGCATATATTTCTATCATCATCTACGATAAGTATTCTTTCCTTATCCATAATTTCCTCCTTAAAGAGTAAATTTGCATATATATAATTAGTATACATTAAAATTATGAACAAATAAAGATTTTTGTTGTTTATGCCATTTTTTGCTTGTATTCACCAAATACATACAGGTTATTTCGTCAAATATGACAAACCGTTGTGTTAATTATATTTATTATATAATTTAAACAATTCGTGCGCCATAAAAACTTAGAGAGGGTACAGATGATATCTGCTCCCCCTCATTTTTCTGTTTTACAGGCCTATGCATGTTAAAGTAATTTTATCCGTACTATTCACTATCAATTATTCCTAAAATCCAGTTTACCCAGCACATTATTGTAGATGCTCGTCTAAAATATGTGCTGTCTGCCCTAATATTATATAGATTAGATCTTTTCATAATATTAATGATCGTATTTCTATTAGGCATTTCACCAGTTCTTAAATGAATTTTAAGCACCTCTTTAAATGGCTTATGTGCAAGAATTTGAGATGCTAAAGCCAGTTGTCTTTCTTTATAAGGAAGTTGCATAAAGTGGTTCCCTTTATCAGAAAGCTTAAAAACTATACCATTCTTATTGCTAATTTTATCTATTAGCCCGAGATATCTACCTGCATCAGTATAATAGTTTGTCTGCCTTGCATCAAAAGCATATCTCTCTGTAATTTCATTTCTTGTCATCGGCTTTTCATATAAAAGCTCCGCAAGATTTATAATTCTTGACATGTTGTCCGCTTGCGGAAATGAAATTTGTGGCTCTTTAATCTCAATAACTTTATCAAGAATATTTTCTATATCTGCAAGACATATCTTTGCTTCTATTACATAGCTTTTTTGCTTGACCAATTTCAGTGAGTTGTAATTATAAGGATCCTCAAAACAATATTGATACAAGCTAAAAGTACCATTTGAAAAAGTAAGAAAAACCGATTTAACAGGTTTAGATATTTTTTTATACCAGGTACGAAATGGGTAATATAGTTGTCTAACTAGAAAGTCGTCAGATAATTCTTTTTTTGCTTCAAATAGCGACAAATAATTAATACCTTCGTATGCAGCATCGATTTCGATCTGTGAGTTCAAGACTGAAATTTCCTTGTCTCCATATGCCGTATCTATACTAAAATTAAAAGCGCCCGAGCTCATTCTACCGCTGACCGTCGGTATAAGTTCTTCATCTTCCAAAAAATCTTGAAGTATCCCACAGGCATAGGCGCAATTCAAAGCAATAGCCTCACTTACAATGAATTGTGGTATTAAGCTTTGAATATGTGAAGGTATTGAAACTCTTTGAATATTATTATTTGGCTCAGGAAAATTCTCATATGCTGAAAAAGATGATATTATATAGCTTCCTCGTGTAAGCGGAAGAATTGATAATTTATTTTTATAGAAAATTTCCGGAAGATTTACTTTGTGATCAAATTTAGTCATGAGCCTAGGTTCGCGAAATTCTTTAATTTGATCAGCAGTGACTACAAAGTGACCTCTTTGCTCTATTTCACCTAAAATATCATATTTCTCAAATAGTTTTCCCCAAGCACTATCATTTAATCCCATAATTCCTTATGATTACCTCTTCAACAGCTCCACGCTTATTTGCGTTGGCGTTTACAGATCTTTTAGCCTGAATATTTATAATATCATAGTCTTTATACAATTCCTTGATAAAATCTGTAGAAGAATTCGAAAGCATAAATTTAACACCGCGTTCAGATAATTCATCACAGCATTTTTTTAATCTAATTTGTTCTTCTTTACCAAATCCGCCCTTATTATATCCCGTAAAGTTGGCTGTATCAGAAATCGGGTCATATGGAGGATCAAGATAGACAAAATCCCCTCTACTAACTCTACTTAATGTATCAGAGAAATCCTCACTGTAAAAAGTAATATTACTTGTGTTGAAGTACTTATTGACAGCTCTCAAAACTGGTTCATTAACTATATTGGGATTTTTATAATAACCAAACGGTGTATTAAATTCGCCCATTGAATTTACCCTAAAAAGGCCATTAAAGCATGTCTTATTCAAATAAATTAGTCTTGAAGCTATCTCAACATCAGAAAGAGAATTATATACATCTTTATTCCTGTCAAGGTCCCTCAAACTGTAAAAATATTCAGAATTATTTTCATGTTTTTTCAAAGACTCTAATAAATTATCTATGTCATCTCGTATAACTTTATACATAGTCATTAGATCTTGGTTTAGATCATTAACAATCGCTTTCTTTGGCTGTACAAAAAAAAGCAAAGCTCCGCCACCTAAAAAAGGTTCACAATAAGATGATATTCGTTTCGGAAGCAAAGGACTAATAGTATCTATAAGCTGGCGTTTTCCCCCAACCCATTTTACCACAGGAGCAACCAATTTATTTTTTGCCACAAATACACCTCATTCTATAATTATTTTTTTATTATAGCATAAATATCAAAAATCATCAATAAACAGCGATTAACAGATTTAACAGCTAAATAAGAATTTTAGAATTCCGCTGCACCCTGCATATATATCTTCATAAGCTTTGTCAAAGTCATCTGTATACCAGGGATCGGCCACATCACCGCGGCCGGAAAAATCGCCCAGCTTTGAAATTTTGCCCAGCGGGTCTGCCCCTGTTATACGCAAAGTGTTTCTGACATTGGCGCTGTCCATACATACCAGCATATCATATTTTTCATAATCTTCCTTTTGCAGTCGCACAGCCTGTTTGCCGTCACAGGAAATACCGTGTTTTTCCAGCATGCGGCGCGCCGGCGGATAGACAGGGTTGCCCACACCGCAGTATATTTCCTCGCCGCTGGTAGCCGCAGAAGCTATGCAAAAACTTTCTTCCAGTCTCCTCTTTTTTACCATATCTTTAAAAACGAACTCCGCCATAGGACTGCGGCATATATTGCCGTGGCAGATAAAAAGTATTTTTATCATTTCACACCCCTGTTTTTATTTTTTCAAATTCTTTTTTCAGATATTCTGTTTCTCTTTCCAATCCTTCGGCCATTGTGTTCTTTTTCTTCCACTCTTTCAGCACAAAGTCAAAATCTTCGGCAAAATTTTCCGTCGGAATATAATCGCAGCCAATTTCCCGGGCAATTTCGGAAAGGAGCGAAAAGGCCCGCCGGCTTTTGCCCCGAAGATGTTTTATCCGGGCGCGGTGGAAAAGTCTTCCTGTGTCAGGTCCTGCGCACCGGGGAAAATATTTGTATATCCGGTCATCTATATCCCACACAGCCGCTGCGTCTGACAGTGAAAAATACTGCTGCCCGCCCAGGTTTTTCACCACCCGCAGGTCCAGGGCCAGGCCGCTGTCATATATGATGACAAATATGCCCGGCGGGTTAGCAGTGACAGCGATATACACCGGTTTTCCCCGGCCGTATATAAAATCTTTCAGCTGCCCTGCATTGCAGTTTATATAAATATCCACATCGGAATACCCCGTGGCCGTCCCTTTTTTGAACGAACCGCCCAACCATATACTCACACATTTTTCAGCCGCAAAATTTTTCCGGTAATCTATAAACGACAGCTGTTTTGATATATCATATCTTTCCATGATGCACCTGCTTTCTGATAATAAAATTATACCTTTGCCAAAAGCCTTTTGCAACAAAAAAGCAGGCGTTTGCCTGCTTTTTTTACTCATCCGGTCATAATGTGCAATGCCTGATCCCATGACAGAAACACAACTGCAATATTTCTGTATTCAAGTACATATTTTAAGATTTACCCGACAACTGACATCAGCTTTTCACTTATTCTTGCCGATACCTGGGCATAATAAACAGCTTCCGCTTCATTCATCTCACTGTTCTCCAGCTTTTCCAGCGCTTCCATTGTCTGAGTAAATTTTGTCATATAATCGGCATAATCGGAAATCAGCGACAGCATCTCTTCTGTTGTCGCATTGGAATACCTTTCCATAAAGGAAATATATTCATCGAAAAACTGCTCGTAGCTGTCCATTGCCCGTTTGAACTCTGGCCTGATTGCATCGCTTTCTTCTTCGCGGAACCGGCTGCTTTCGTCTGTAATTTCTTCATCAGAACTACCGGCTTTCTCAAGGCGCAGATTTCCCTGTTCCGTATCTATCCACAATGCTTCATCACGATACTCCAGCTTTGCGTCGCCCACTTTGACGCCATTTTCATTTTCCTGCCAGTCTGTCTCCTGCTGCTGACCTTCTGAAGATATTATCGCTTTCCCGTCGGGCTCCAAAACCAGTGAAAAACTTTCAAATTCATTTACACCAAGCTCTATAAACAGCCGGCTGTCAATATACCGATCGCCAATTTGTGCTCCGCTTATCTTCCATTCTCCGATGAAAATGTCTGAATTTTTCTCGCTTTCCCGACACGCAGATGCCGATAATGCAAATACAACCGCCAACATAAGTATAAATATTTTTTTCATAATTTCCTCCATATTTTTTATTTTTCCAGGCCGAAGATGTAATGCCGCCGCATCTGTCACAGACTGTCAATCATCGACTGAACAATAGCTATCGTCTCGTGCATGATGCAATGATTTTTCTGTAAAATTTCCGGCTTCAGTTCCAATGTGCGCTTTCGCTGGGCTGCGGTGACATTTTCCAGTGTTTTTATCTCTTTCAGGGAAAATCCCCGCCTTTGCAGTTGTTTTATCTCTCGTATCTTTTGCAGGGCATTGCTGTCATACAGCATATAGCCCATTTTATTTCTGCCGCAGGGGGATACCAGGCCGAACTTTTCATACCCCTGTACGGCTCGTCGTGTTACCCCTGTCCGCCGGCAGACCTCTTTCAGCAGTAAGCTTCCCATGACTTTCTCCTTTCTTTTAGCGTAAAATTGCACGCGGCGTGCTGTCAGCATATTTTGTTTTTCGCGGCAGGACATCTTCATTACAGCAGATGTTTTTCGCGCGATGCCTTAAAGAAAGGAATATTGATATTTACCGGCAAATGTAGTATGATTATATTGATATATTATGCTTTGGCGCGGGCTGTCCAGCGGTCTTTTGCCACAGCTTTACGGAGGATAAAAATGAAATTAGGTATTGTGGGTCTGCCAAATGTGGGCAAAAGCACCCTTTTTAACGCCATAACCAACGCCGGCGCCGCCAGCGCCAACTTTCCTTTCTGCACCATCGAACCCAATGTGGGCGTAGTTGCCGTGCCGGACGAAAGGCTGGATAAGCTGGCCGAAATGTACAATCCGAAAAAATACACACCGGCAACAATAGAATTTGTGGATATAGCCGGCCTGGTAAAAGGCGCCAGCCATGGTGAAGGTCTGGGCAACAAGTTCCTCAGCCATATCCGCGAGGTTGATGCCATAATCCACATGGTGCGCTGCTTTGACAGTGACGACATCATCCATGTGGAAGGCAGTGTTGACCCGCTGAGGGATATCGAAACCATCGACCTGGAACTGGTTCTGTCCGACCTGGAAATAGTTCAGCGCCGCATAGACCGCACAAAAAAAGCCGCCAAAGGCGACAGAAGCCTGGGCGAGCTGATAGTTATGCTGGAAAGGCTGGAAGAATACCTGTCAGAAGGCAAAAATGCCCGCGGTTTTGAAAGGCTGAACGACAACGAAGAGGCCTGGTTCAAAGAAATGCCCCTGCTGTCTGCAAAGCCGGTGATCTACGCCTGCAACCTGTCAGAGGATGACCTGCTCAACGGCATCGACGCCAACCCCTACTATCCGCTGGTTGCCAAAAAGGCCGCCGAAGACAAAAGCGGATGCCTGCCCATCTGCGCAAAGATTGAAGAGGATGTAAACGGCCTGTCCAGGGAGGAAAAAAGGCAGTTTCTGTCCGAACTGGGACTGGAAGTTTCCGGCCTGGATACTCTTATACAGGAAAGCTACAGCCTGCTGGGTCTTATCAGTTTTCTGACCGCCGGTCCGGAAGAAGTCAGGGCCTGGACAATTACCAAGGGCACAAAGGCACCCCAGGCGGCGGGCAAAATTCACTCTGACTTTGAAAGAGGCTTTATCCGCGCCGAAATCATCGCGTTTGATGCCCTGATGGCCTGCGGCAGCATGGTTGCCGCCAAAGAAAAAGGCCTGGTAAGAAGCGAGGGCAAAGACTATGTGATGAAAGACGGAGATGTTACACTTTTCCGTTTCAATGTATAAAAAATAAACTTTAAATATTTTCATGGGAGGTTGCGGTATGTTGTTCAGACTTTTTATATTTATGTTTATAGTTTACGCTTTAAAACGGGCTGTAAAAAATATTACCGGGTCAGCCATCACACCAAATCGCAATACATCTGCCCGCCGGCGGACCATTCAGCGACATGCCAGCGTGCGCACAGGTGCGCAAAACAGGTCAGCTGGCTTTGTGCAAACTTCAAGGCCGTCTGCAAACGGGCGGTCATACAACAGGAAAAAACCGCGGGCCAAAGACCAGGTATTCACCTCTCTTGACCCTTTGCACCGCCTGAAAGAACGCATTTACAGCCGCAAAGCTCATGCTTCATTTTTCAACTCTGATTTTGACGATTATTCCTCGGTCAGTGCCAAAGGGCCAAAGACAGACTATGTCAGCGGATATAACAGAAATTATGCCGACGGCTCTGCTGCGCACCGATATAATTTAGGTATGCAGTACAGCCATACATACGACGGGCACGAACCCTGGGATGATTGTCTGCCCAAAGAAAAAGACCCCTGGGACAAAGATTTTTACACAAACTGATGAGGTATTATGAAAACAATAGGAATTATCGGCGCGATGCCGACAGAAGTTAGCCTTCTGAAAAGCAGGCTGTCAGACCTGGAAAGCGAAAAGGTTGCCGGTCTGGAAATATTCAAAGGCAGCCTTCACGGCAAAACCGTACTGGTGTGCCAGAGCGGAATGGGCAAAGTTGCCGCCGGCGCCGCCACCCAGCTGCTGATAACAAAATACGGCATTGACGCCATTATAAACAGTGGCATTGCCGGCAACATGAGCAGCAAAATAGGCGTGGGCGATGTGGTTATCTCCAAAGAGGTAACATACCACGACGCAGAAATAACAATGATCAACCAGCACTATCCCAATATGGACAGCTATTTTGCCGGAGAAGAGATGATTGCCGCCGCTGAAAAAGCCTGCCGTGACACCGACATAAAATACATAGTGGGTAAAATTGCCACCGGCGATAAATTTATCGGCGACAGCGCGGTTAAAAGATCTATAAAAGATTTCTGCGACCCCGACTGTGTGGAAATGGAGGGCGCGGCCATTGCCCACATAGCCTGCAAAAATGATATCCCCTTCGTAATTATCCGCGCCATGAGCGACAATGCAGACGAAAAAGCCACCGAAGAGCTGGTGGTAAAGCAGTTCGACACCTCCGCCTATTGCGACAAAGCCGCGGATATCTGCGAACTGTGTGTAAAATATCTGTAAGCTGAAGCGGGAGGGTGTATGTTTTACTGGTGGTTTATGTTTGTCAGCGTAATGCTTATCCCTGTGGTGCTGTTTCTGTTCGGAAAATTCTTTTCCAAAGATGTACCCATGGGCATAAACGCCTTTTGCGGCTATCGCACAAAACGCTCGATGAAAAATGAAAACACATGGGCGTTTGCCAACAAATACTGGGGCAGGCTGGCGGCAAAACTGGCTGTTTTGTCAGCAGTTCTTACCGCCCGGGCCATGGCGCTTGTTTACAATGGAGATGAAAGCGCCGTAACAGCAGTCGCTTCAATCTCCGCCGCAATTCAGATTATTATGCTGATTGTTTCGGTAATTCTCACCGAAAAAGCACTGAAAGCCGCCTTTGACAAAAACGGTGACCCTATAAGCAAAATATAAATACAGCCGGCAATTTTCTGCCGGCTGTATTTTTCTTATGTTCCGCACAAACAGGCATTTTTTCTGTTTTGTACCTGTTATACAAAATATATGAAGATTTTTTTATCTCTCATTCCATACTTTTTGCACAAAAATAAAGTTTTCATAGGTTATAATTAAATTAAACAAACAATTTACCGTGCAACACACAAAGGAGGTACACCGATGATAAAGAAAATATGGAGCAGACTGTCCGTCACCGCCCAGCTGTCGGTGGTGCTGGTATGCTTTATCGCCGGAATAATCCTGGCGATAGAAGCAAATATTTATTTGTATCAAAAGCCGCTGACAGAAAAAAGATTTGAAAGGCTGATGGAGATTAACGGCATACAGCAGGAGGATTTT
>CALWZO010000019.1 GCA_944386045.1 uncultured Clostridia bacterium
TTCTGCTGCTGGTGCAAAATCTATTTGACCTGAAATGCGGTCGGCTCTGATTAAACGTACTCTCATAGGTGTTCCCATAGTAAGTTTAACTCCATTTTTGCCTATAAGTTGCATTCGTTCTTCATCATATTCATAATATCCTGATAAAGCTTCTATTCTAACTAGACCTTCTGCACTATTTTCAAGTGTTACAAACACACCAAAAGATTGTACACCAGAAATTTCTGCATCAAAAACTTCACCAAGAAACTTTTCCATATAAGCAGCTATATAAAGTCTATCTATTGTTCTTTCGGCATTATCTGCTGCAAGTTCTCTTGTAGTAGATTGTGAAGCCGCATTGTCTACTGCCATTATATCACTTGCTGTAAAAGTATCATTTTCTAATGCTCTTGTAAGCATTCTATGGGTTATTAAATCAGGATAACGCCTGATAGGGGAGGTGAAATGCAAATAATACTTAGCTTGCAAGCCATAATGTCCTAAATTTTCATCACAATATCTTGCACGAGCAAGTGAGCGTAAAAGCAAGGTTGGAAGTGCTTTTTGTTTTGGGTCATTTTTAACTGCCTCTAGCACAAGCTGAAACTGATGGGTGTCATTAGGTTTTGATGCATCTATTTTATGCCCAAAAGGTTTGGCAAACTGTGCAAAAACTCTAAGCTTTTGTGGGTCTGGGTTTTCATGCACACGGTAAACAGTAGGATAGTTATTACGCTCCATATATTCTGCAACTGTTTCATTTGCTATAAGCATAAATTCCTCTATCATGCGTTCTGCTCGCTCTCTGGCTCTATATGATAGGCTTACAGGTTCGCCTGTTTCATCGGTTAAAATTTCAGGCTCAGGTATATCAAGCTCTAATGCTCCTCGTGCAATACGTCTTTTATGCAGTGTATCGGCTAAAATACCCATTTCCTTAACTTTATCAACTAAAAATGAATATTTTTCGCAAAGCTCTTTGTCATCATTTAAAATTAAATTGACATTACGATATGTCATTCGAGCTTTTGAGCAGATAACAGATTTATAAAAATGTGATTTAACTCTTTGCCCATTTGGCTTAAGCTCCATAAAAACAGAAAATGCAAGTCTATCTTCATTTGGTCTAAGTGAGCAAAGTCCGGCTGATAATTCAAACGGCAACATTGGCACTACATGCCCTGGATAATAAACAGATGTTCCTCTATAAAACGCTTCATTATCAAGCTGGCTACACTTTGTTACATAGTGTGATACATCTGCTATATGAACACCCAACAGTAAATTTCCATTTTGCAGTTTTTCAAGTGATACTGCATCATCGAAATCCTGTGCATCATCGCCATCTATTGTAAAAATAAGTTCATCTCTAAGGTCTTTTCTACCATGTATAGAGTTAGGCGGTATTTTATCGCCGAAACTTTTAGCTTCGGATAAAACTTCCTCAGGGAATGGAACAGTAATTCCATTTTCATGCAAAATTGCAGCAATAGATGCCTTCATAGCTCCATTTTTACCAAAAACTTGAGTTACACTGGCTTGTGGTAAAACTCGCCTATCACCATAAAACATTATCTTTGCAGCTACACTATCGCCAACCATAGCGGTTGACATATGTGCTTTTGGTATAAGCATTGTAGGATATTTATTTGAATTTGGAACAAGTATAAATGATTTACGCTGTTTTCTTATACTTCCGATAACTTCGGTTGTAGCACGTTTTAAAATCTTTATAACTTCGCCTTCTTGACCTTTTTTACCTTTGAAAGTTCGTGTGTTTGTAAGTTTTACAAGCACATGGTCACCATGCCATGCATCTAAGCTTGCTCCCGCTGGGATATATATATCTTTTTCATCATCTTTTTTTTCATCTGGCTCTACAAAAGAAAATCCTCTGGAGGTTGAAAGAAATGTGCCTGAGACACAGCCAAAATGTGATGAAAGGGCATACCTATTTTTTTTGTTTTTAACTATTTCACCGTTTGCCATAAGCTCATCAAGTGCTGATAAAAGCTCTTTTTTGCTAGTCTGAGGGAAAAATTTTTTGAGTTCATCAATTTTTAATGGTCTTTTTAGCAGTTTTAATATTTTGTTTGTATTCATAAAAATCGCCTCCTTCTTATGAATATAATTAACATTTAATATATTTATATTATACGCTCTTACTATAACATTTAAAAGTAAATAAAAGTGTATCAAAATAAAATTTTAAAAAATTTAAAAAAACTGTTGACAAATATCGCTTTTTGAAGTATTATAAATAAGCACTTTGCAAATGGCCCAGTAGCTCAGTCGGTTAGAGCGCTAGCCTGTCACGCTAGAGGTCGTGGGTTCGAGCCCCATTCGGGTCGCCAAAAAAAGCAACTTCTCAGGAAGTTGCTTTATATTGCTGTTGTAGCTCAGCAGGCAGAGCACTTCCTTGGTAAGGAAGAGGTCGGCAGTTCGAATCTGCTCAACAGCTCCAAAAACCTTGCAGTTTCTGCAAGGTTTTTTTGTTTGCAAAACCTACAAGCTGTCATCCGGGTTTAATGATATTACATGCTGATACATAAAACGGAGCCTGTGAAAGCTCCGTTTTATTTTACAGGGTAAAAGTGCCGACGCGCCAGCCGTTACACAGACGGTGGTTAAAACCCGTTACTGACTTTTTGCGCAAGACTGTATTTGCGGTCATCGGGTTTTATGTATTTTGTCTGCAAGCAGTATGTCCGCTTCACCGCCGGGTCACTTTCTTTTTTATATTATTTCATGCTTTCCTTTATCACGCGCAGCACATTTTTGTGGGATATTTTTTCTATTTCACTTTCGTGGAAGCCGGCTTTTGCCAGTGCGTCCCACAGCAAAGGCAGCATGGAGCTGTCGCTGATTTCCTGTGTGCCGAATATTCCGTCAAAGTCTGTTCCCAGACCCACGCAGTCTATACCGCCTACATTTGCTATATGGCGTGCCTGCTTTACAATGTTTGATATGGGTGTGTGGGTGGCGTGAATGTGGTCTGCGTCCATAAATGTGGGGGCAAAGTTCAGGCCGGTGACACCGCCTTTTTCTCCCAGCAGTTTTATCATATCATCTGTAAGGTTTCTCTGGTGAGGGCAAACAGCGCGGGCGTTGGAATGGGTTGCCACAAAAGGTTTTTCGGAATATCTGGCCACATCGTAAAATCCGCCGTCGGACAGGTGAGAAACATCCACCAGTATTCCCAGACGGTTCATCTCTTTTACCGCCTCAATTCCAAAGGGCTTCAGCCCCTTTTCCATTATCTCTTTGTCTTTGCTGTTGGGAAAGCCCAGGCAGTTTTCAAAGTTCCAGGTCAGGGAAATGGCCCTTACACCTTTGTCATATACTTTGTGCAGGATATCCATATCTCCGTTTAACATTCTGCCGTCCTCTATTGTCAGGACAGCGCTCATTTTGCCGGCTTTCCGGTTTTCTTCTATCATCTGCGCGTTGGAGGCAAAAGCGATAATATCCCGGTGTTCTTCCAGCCGGCGGTAAAAACCTCCTGTCAGCCTGTCAAAATATTCCCGGTCGGTGATGCCGGCAATTCCGCTTTCTGCAAAGGCTTTTTCCGGCGGGAAAAATACCGCAAAAAACTGTGCCAGGGCACCGCCTTTCTGCATTTTCAGAAAATCCACCTGTTTGTCGTTGGAGTATATGCTGTAATTTGCATCGGCGGCAAACGGCATCAGAGTATCACAGTGCATATCAATAAATTTCATATTTGTCATCCTCCCTTTTGATTTTCAGTATAAACCATTTGTCTGTATAAGTCTATGCCTGCTGACAAATTTTGTATATTTTTCTTTTTAAAAAAATATACATTAAAAAAGAAGGCAGGCTGAATTATGACAAAAGACAACACTTTATTGAAAAATACCGCTGTGCTGGCTGTTTCGGGAATTATAGTAAAAGGACTGTCGGCGGTTTACAGAATACCGCTGACAAGAATGCTGGGTGCGGAAGGAATGGGGCAGTACAGCGCTGCCTTTAATATTTTTATGCCGTTTTTCGCCTTTTGCTGCGCCGGCATAACACCCACGCTGTCCAGGCTGAGCGCAAGAACAAAAGAAGAACGGAAAGGCGAGATACTTTACCTGCAAAGGAAAAGCGGAGTTTATTTCGGCCTGTTGTCTTTGGTCATGGCATGCTGCCGGCTGGTTGTGGCCGGAGTATATTCATCCCATCTGTCTTCACCGATTATGTTTTGGGGTGTGGCGCTGATGTGTCCAAACCTGATTTTTGCAGCCCAGGAGGCAGTTTACAAAGGTATCAGCCAGGGAACATTCCAGATGGCCGTTACAGCCAGGGCCAATATACTGGAAAGCGCGCTGAAGGTGGTGCTGGGAATATCTTCGGTGTATTTCGCCGGCATAAAACTGAAAGAATATTGCCCGCCGGCACAGCTGGCCTGCGCTTATGCAACCATAAGCATCTGCGGACTGGCCTGTCTTTTGTACATAAAGTCGGATTTTAAAAAAAGGTATGCCGGGGTAAAACCTGTAAAAACAGATGCCGGACTGCGACTGATTTTTTCCATGGCACGGCCGATATCGGCATCGGCTTTGGTGGTAGCCATGTCCAATTTTTTTGATACGGTTGTCTGCCTTTCCATAGTAAAGGCAATACCGGACCGGCGGCTGGCGGCGGCGTATCCGTATATATCATTTACAGCGCGGCAGGAAAAGGCAATATGGCTGTTCGGCGTCTATCAGGGGCTTTGCCTGTCGGTGGTAAATCTTATACCTTCCCTTTCTTCCGCCATAGGCAGCGCCGGGCTTCCGGTGGTGACCAAAAGCCTGCGGCGGGAAAACACCCGCGCCGCCTCCAGGCAGACGGATAAACTGATAAAACTGACAGCCGCCAGCGTGGTGCCGGTCAGCGCTTTTGTGGCTTTTTTCCCTTATGAGGTGCTGTCCGTACTGTTTGGGGATAAAGGTTCGCAGACAATCCTTGCATCGGAATTTTTAAAAATAATGGCGCCGGTTGCAGTTCTTTCCGCTTTTTCTTTCCCTCTCAACTCCATACTGCACGCATTGGGAAAGTCCTCCTCCATATTCAGGATACTTCTCGTCTGCTGTGTGGTAAAAGCCGCTGTGGGGGCGCGGCTGTGTTCGGTGGACAGCATAAATATTATGGGGTGTGTTTATTCCGGCGTCCTGTTTCACATCATGGTTTTTGTCATGTCTGCAGCAAAAATAAAAAAATCGGGCGTCAGGCTGAAGGTGCGGCAAAGGCTGGCTGTTCCTGTGATGATATCCTATGTGCTGCTTACTTTTGTAAAAATAGCCGCTGAAAAATTACTGTACACAATGCCGTTGTTTTTCAGAATGTTTTGCTGCGGCGGATTGTTTGTTGTGCTGTACGGAATAATTTTGTTTTTGTCCGGCTTTTTCGTTGATAACAGCAGCCGGCGGTGATAAAATATAAGGTACGGAAAGGAAGTGAAATTTATGAATTTTGAAAAAAAGGATTTTTATGATATAAATGACCTGTTGAATATAGTGGATATGCTGAGGGACAAGGAACACGGCTGTGACTGGGACAAAGAGCAGACCCACCAAAGCATCAGACAGAATTTTATTGAAGAGACTTACGAAGCGGTGGACGCCATAGACAAAAACGACAAAGAGCTGCTGCAGGAGGAGTTGGGCGATGTATTGCTGCAAGTTTTGCTTCATGCCCAGTTTGAAAAAGAGGAGGGCAGTTTTGACTTTGACCGGGTGGTCAACGGCCTGGCGCAAAAACTGGTCCTGCGTCACCCCCATGTGTTCAAAAGCGAAAAGCTGAAAGGCACACAGGAAATATTGAACAAATGGGAAGAGATTAAAAATGCTTCCCACGGCCATAATACCGTTAGCCGGACACTCAATGCAGTTCCCGCCGCTTTTCCGGCGCTGATGTACGCGCAGAAAATACAAAAAAGAATACAGGCCGGAAAACTTCCGGTTCCGGGACGCCGGCAGGAAATTGACAGAATGATAGAAGTTCTTCAAAAGATGAAACAAATACCGGAAAACCGGCCTCTCAGCCGGGATGACCTGGCAAAGCTGATGTTTGGTGCGGTGAATATCACCAGGCAGAACAGCATGGATGCAGAGGAAGTTTTGTCCTTGTACAGCCGTCAGATAGTGCAAATATTTAATGTTTTTGAAAATTTGGCATTGCAAAACGGTATTGTATTTGATAAAATAGAACCTGTTAAGTTTGAAAAACTATGGCAACAAGCACAAGAGCTTGAAAAAAAAAAGAATAGTATAATTTATCGGAGGATAAAAATGACAAAGACAGAATTGACAGCTATTGTCAGCGAAAAAGCACAGATTACAAAAAAGGATGCAGAAAAAGCTGTATCAGCAGTTATAGATGCAATAACATCTGCACTGGCAGAAGGTGACAAAGTAAGCCTGGTTGGTTTTGGCACTTTTGAAGTAAAAGAAAGAGCTGAAAGAATGGGTCACAATCCTCAGACAGGCGAGGCAATGACAATCCCCGCCAGCAAGGCTCCTGTTTTCAAAGCAGGCACAGCTTTGAAAAATGCTGTAAACAAATAATCAGCCTTTATTGCCGCTGCATCCTGCACGGCAATATTTTTTTTGAAAGGATTAAATAAGTATGAGAATAGATAAATTTTTAAAGGTTTCCCGCCTGATAAAAAGACGCACCGTTGCCAATGAGGTTGCGGACGCCGGGCGCATCGTGGTAAACGGCCGCGAGGTAAAGGCTTCCTATCAGGTGAAGGTGGGCGACGAAGTGCAGATAATGTTTGGCAACAAGCCTGTAAAAGTAAAGGTTCTGTCTGTGGAAAACACCAACAGCAAGGACGGCGCCAGAGAAATGTACACTGTCATAGAAGAATAAACATATCCCCCCGCGCATATATTTTATGCAAGGGGGGATATTATGTCTGAGAAAACTTTGCTTGACCATACACTGTTTCTGGAAAACAGAAGCAAAATGACCGTGACAGGTGTTTTGCAGGTGGTTGCTTACGACGAATTTCATATAATTTTGAAAACAGACTGCGGCAGACTGATAATACAGGGCAGAAATCTGGTGGCCGGAGAGATAAGTTCGTCCCGGAACACCTTAAAGCTTACCGGCGATATACAGACTTTTGTGTACAAAGGCGCCGGTGACAAAGACGGTTTGTTTTCCAGGATATTCAGATGATTTTCCGGCCCCAAAGCTATTTTTTCATGCTGCAGGATGCCCTTTACAGCATGGCGGTAGGTTTTGTTTGTGCACTTTTTGCCCAGGTGCTTTCGGTTTTTCTGCACGGCAACAGGATTGCAGCATTTGCAAAGGATATGCTGGTGTCACGGTTTTTCCGGACAGCTTTGTTCAGCTACTGTGTTTCCTTTGCCAACTACCGCCTGGTAAGATTATATAATGTATTTTTTGCACTGATAGGTCTGGTGTGCTTTTCGCCTGTATTTGCGCGGCCGCTGAGAAAAATTATTGCATGTGCCGGAAATTATGCAGCCCGGGCTGCAGCCGCGCAGTTAAAAAAAGGCGGGCGGTATATAAGCCGGTCTATGCAAAAGCAAAAAGTGAAAAATGAGCAAAAGCGGCAGGAAAAGGATAAAGAACTATTGAAAAAGCCCGATATAGTGTTGTATAATTAAAAGCAAATATAAATATGGCCGGGCGGTGAAGAATGTGAAAAAGTTAATAAAAGGATTAAGGTTTCGCACTCTGGTACTGTTTGCCGCTGTTGTTTACCTTACAGTAAGCCTTATCAGCGCCCAGTTTGAGCTGATGACCCAAAAGCGTGAATATGAAAACCTGGTTCGGCAGCAGGAAAAAATACAGGAGCAGGTGAATGAAACACAGCGCCTGGCAGAGCAGGAAGACAAATCCGAATATATCGAACAGATAGCCAGGGATAAGCTGGGCTATGCCTATCCGGGCGAAAAAATTTATCAGGATATCCGGTCTGAGGAATAACAAGCAGGGATTTTTCCCTGCTTTTTTCACATTATCTCCTTTTATAGCTGGGATAATATAAATAATGAAATGTAGAAACTTGTTACGGAGGAATTATGAAAAGAAACAGTAAAAACAAAAGAAATCTGCTGATAGTTTTATCTGTAGCTGTTCTGGCGGCGGTTTATATATTCGCTTCTTCACTGGGAAGCCTGTTTTCCGTCTCCGGCAGCCGGAGCTATGATGACGCCCCTCGGGACAGCTTTGCCATAATCAACATCAGCGGCACCATTCAGGCCAGCCCCTCGTCTCCGCTGGACAGCTATTCCTATGACCACAGCCGGCTGATGAGCTATGTGGACAGCCTTATGGAAGATGAGGGCAATCACGGAATACTGTTGAAAGTAAACAGCGGAGGCGGTACAGTTTATCATTCTGACGAAATGTATGAAAAACTGCTGGAATACAAAGAAAAAACCGGCAGGCCGATATACGCATATTTTGAGCAGACAGCGGCTTCCGGCGCATATTATATATCCTGCGCGGCGGATTACATCAGCGCAAACCGCAACTGCTGGACAGGCTCTATCGGCGTGATAATATCTTACACCAATATCAGCGGCCTGTACGAAAAGCTGGGCATGGAAGAAATCATAATATCCACAGGCGAAAACAAGGGCATGGGTTCTTCTGCATCCCCTCTTACTGACGAGCAGAGGCGGATATATCAGTCGCTGGTGGACGAAAGCTATGAAAGGTTTGTGACCATTGTTGCGCTGGCCAGAAAGATGGACGCCCGGGATGTACTGCCCCTGGCAGACGGCAGGGTCTGCACCGCAAAGCAGGCGATGGAAAACGGCCTGATAGACAATGTGGAAAGCTATGAAGAAGCCCTGGCCAGGATGGAAGAGCTGACAGGCGTGCCCGGATATGAAAAAGTTTTCACCAGGTCTGTGTCACTTTTGGACTACATTTTTTATTCCATACAGGAAATTATGCCCAAAAGTGATATGGAAAGCATAAACGAGCTTACATCTTCCCGGCTGCAGGGAGTTCCCCTCTACTACTGGCAGCGGTGATAGGCATATTGCACATAAAACGGCGTTAAAGTTTGGCGGATAAAAACGCCGCCGCCTTTGATTTTACTGCCGGTAAAATGATATTATTATATAAACATATCATCTGGGAGGATAAGATGAAAAAGATAATTGTAGATGTGGGCCTGGCCGGACAGGAGGCCTTGTGCCGTGAACTTGAAAAAGACAGGCTGGATATAGCCGGTGTGTGCGTTGCGCCTGATGTGAAAAACTATGAAGATTTGTGCAATACGGTGGCCGCCGGTGCTAAACAGGTAAAGGATGTTCCTGTGTACAAAGGCGCCCAGCGCCCTCTGCTGAACCGGGAGTTTGCCTTTGGCAGAAGCTGCCCGTCCACAGATTACAGCGGGCAGTTTGCACCGCAGCACCGGTCCAATTTCATGATAGAATGTGCTGAAAAGGGCGATGTGGAGATAATCTGCCTGGGTGCATTGTCCAATGTGGCGCTGGCTGTTATGAAAAACGAGGCGGCCATGAAAAAGGTCAAAAGAATTTATGTGGCCGGCGGCGCTTTGCTGGGATACCGGTCAACCACTCCCACTTCCCACGAAAATATACTGGCGGACGCGGAAGCGGCACGGGCGGTGTTCAAATCCGGTATTCCGGTTACAATGATACCGGACAGCGCGGCGCAGGATATCTTTGCCGCAGCTTTTGATGTGGCGGCCGGAGCACAGCGGGAAACCTGGCAGGCTTATCTGTCTGTTGACACCAGCCTGGGCTTTACCAGGGGTCAGACAGTAGTTGACCTGGTGGGACGCAATCCGATAGACGGACGGACAGTCGAAGGCGAAAAACAGACGGTTGTAATCAGTTTGAAATAAGGAGACAGATATGCGAAGATTTATAATAGATACAGATGCTGCCAGCGATGACGCTGTTGCTATGATACTGGCCCTGCGCGATGAGGGCTGTACTGTGGAAGCCATAACCGTCTGCGCCGGAGCCCTGCCCATAGAAAAGGGAATTGTAAACGCCCGAGTAGCCATAGAGGTGGCAGGCAGACAGCAGCCGCCTGTTTATGCCGGCATGACCAAACCTTTGTGGAGAAAGCAGATTACCGGAGAAAGCGCCCACGGTGAGGACGGCCTGTCTGATATAGGCCTGGCCAAAACCAGCCTTCCCATGGGAGAAGGACATGCGGTGGACAGAATAATAGAACTGGCAAAAAAATACGACGATCTGGAAATTATAACATTGGGCCCCATGACCAATATAGCCATGGCTGTAATGCTGGATGCCCAAGCCATGAAAAGGATAAAAGGAATAATTGCAATGGGCGGACAGTACCGTATGCCAAACCCGGTCACCGCCAATGCAGAGTACAATATATGGGTAGACGCTGAAAGCTGTGATATAGTTTTGCAAAGCGGTATACCTGTTACATTTGTACCGCTGGACGCCTGTTACGGTGTGGCGGAAATCAACCGCGCCGACAGGGAAAAACTGCTTTCTTTCGGCACAAGGTGCGGAGATTTTATAGTAAATGCAAACTCAAAGCTGTTGCAATTCAATATAGACTTTTACGGCAAGGACATAATCAGCCAGCCTGACCCGTCTGCGGTCGCCTGTGCTCTGTGCGAAGGTGTCGTGCTGGAAAGCAAAACATGCACAGCCAGATGCGAAACCAAAAGCGAAGCCGGCTATGGCCAGATAGTGTATGATTTTGACAGCAAGGAAAAACACAATGTTACCCTTATCACCAAAATCAGCGGCGAAAAGTTTAAAGAATACCTGCTGAACACCGCGGCACAGCAATAGAAACGGAAGTGAGAAAATGCGTGGTATAAAAGGCCGGAAGATTGCATAAACCCATGTGGATTGAATGTCAGCTGAATTTTACATGGGAGATAGAGAATGAAAGAGAATAAATACGACAACGATATATTTTTTGAAAAATACAGCCAGATGAGCCGTTCAAAGGAAGGACTGTCCGGGGCAGGAGAATGGAAAGAATTCCAAAAGCTGTTTCCGGATTTTTACGGCAAAAGTGTACTTGACCTGGGCTGCGGCTATGGCTGGCACTGTAAATATGCTGCGGACAGGGGTGCGTTGAAGGTTCTTGGCACGGACATATCAGAAAAAATGCTGTCTGTTGCAAAGAAAAAGAATTTTGCGCCCAATATACAATACCGTCTGTGCGCCATGGAAGACCTGGACTTTGACGGCGGGAGTTTTGATGTTGTAATCAGTTCGCTGGCTTTTCACTATGTGGAAAATTTTGACCGTCTGGTGAAAAATATACACCGCTGGCTGAAGACAGGCGGTTTGCTGGTGTTTTCTGTGGAGCACCCGGTATTTACCAGCAGCGGATCTCAGGACTGGTTTTATGACAAGGACGGCAACATAATGCATTTTCCGGTGGATAACTATTATTATGAAGGCCGCCGTGAAGCCGTTTTCCTTGGGGAAAAGGTGATAAAATATCACAGAACGCTGACCGGCTACCTGGAGCTGTTGTTACAGACCGGTTTTGAAATATGTCATGTGGTGGAGCCACGGCCGCCGCGGGAGATGATGGATATACCCGGTATGGCTGATGAAATGCGCCGCCCGATGATGCTGTTGGTGTCCGCAAAAAAGAAATAATCAAACAGGGCAGATATTATCTGCCCTGTTTTAATAAAATTTATCATATATTTTTAACTGCCAGTACTTGAAAGGAGCATGACAATGGAATCAGATATTTTGCGCATACATAAATCTTGCCTTGATTTTTTGCTGGAATGCCAGGCGGAAAATGACGAATTTTTCTTTGTACCAAGAAAGAGCAACAAGAACAAAAGACTGGAAAAAGGTATGTATTTTCTCGGAAATGAGTCCTATCTGGTGTTGTCATTTTGGGACAGTGCAGATTATCGGGAGCGAATATACAATATCAACTGGGCGTGCAGAAGCAACGGAGAGTCATATATCGAACTGTCAAGTAAGAGCGATGATGAAAAATTCCGCTATCTGTGCGAAATAAAAGATATGCTGGAAAACCCGGAGAGAAAATTCAGTCCGGTAAGAAAAAACAAGTGGATATATACCTACCCAAAAGAAGAACATTTTTTAAATACGCTGAAAGATTTTGTCACCAAAGATAAACCCATGATAGACAGCTATCTGAAACGGCACCCGGAAAGCGGTATTCCGCTTGCGGACAGAAGTACCAATGATAAATATGTAAAAAAACTGCCATGTTATACACGGATTATGGAAAAGGTGCGTGCAGATAAAAAGACCGGGTCTGTCATGGTTAGACCGTCAGAATATATGATGACATTCCGGCATAACGAATTGTCAAATGCTCTAGTGAAATACCTGGATACCCACGGATACAGAAATATCAAGACTGAAGATAATTATGTCGATATAAAATGTAATGATAAATCCGGGCAAAATATATTTTTTGAGCTGAAAACGGGCATGACCGTAAAATCTGCCATAAGAAATGCAATAGGGCAGTTGCTGGAATACAACCATTACCCTGATACAGATAAAGCGGAGAATCTGATTATAGTCACAGGGTTGGAACCGGAGGAAGATGATGTAAAGTATCTGAATAAACTTAGGAAAATTTATAAGTTACCTATTTATTATCAGTATTTTGATATGGAGAAAAAAGAACTTTCAAAGAAATTCTAATAGATATATAGTCGTCAGTGAGTACAGAAAAATCCAGCATTTATCGAATTTTTGTTTTTATTGTTATTAAAAATATACCGCCGGTTAAAATGCCGGCGGTTTTTGTTGAACAGGTTTCAATTACATATATTCTTCCGCTGTGGTAAAATAAGGTAAACAAAGGGGGTGCCGCTTTTATGCCGATAGGGCAGATAATAAGAAAAAGAAGAAAAGAGCTGGGAATGACCCAGGAGGGAATGGCCGATTTCCTGGGGGTCTCAACCCCGGCAGTCAGCAAATGGGAAAACGGTTCGGCCCTGCCGGATATAACCCTGCTGGCACCGATAGCAAGGCTTTTGGAAATATCACTGGACCGGCTGCTGGCTTTTCGGCCGGAGCCTGACGAGAAACAAATAATCCGGATTACCGCACAGGCGGAGGAAAAGCTGAAAGACGGAAAATATGAAGATGTGTTCACCTGGGCTCAGAGGCAGATTTATACTTGGCCCGGCTGCCGGCAGCTGGCATACAATCTTTGCATAATTCTGGAAGGCCGGCGGATGGCAAAGAATATAACGCTGAATGACGATCAGCAGGCCTTTATTTATAAAAACTACGAAAAACTGATTAAAAATAACGATGAAGCCATAAGGATCGGTGCCGCACAGCAGCTTTACAACTTTTTTATAAATAAAAAAGATTACGAAAAGGCGCAAAAATACCTGGATTATTTTTCAATACAAAACCCGGAAAGAAAACGCAGACAGGCCCGGATATATCAGGGACAGGGCAAAAGTGAAATGGCAATGCGTACGCTGGAAGAACTGCTGTTGCAGATGTGCCTGGTGTGCGAAAATGTGTTCAATGACCTTAGCATTATCAGTTTAAGGCAAAATGATATGGACATGGCATTTTATTACAGCCAAAAACAATCCGACTTGGAAAATCTGTTTGTCAGGGGAGAATACTGCCGGCGGTCTTCATTCATACAGGCTGCAACGGCGGCAAAAGATGTGCAGAAAACTTATGACTGTGCAGAAAAACTGCTGTCGTCTGTCGGCACTCTGGGCGATTTTACAAGGTCACCTCTTTACAGGCATATGAAGTTTAAACCTGTGACAGATGACTATGAAAACGAAGTCAGAAAAACTCTGCTGGACAGCTTTGACAGTGAAGAATACAATTACATGAATGCCGACAGCCGCTGGCCAGCGCTGTTGGATAAATACAGGCAGACAGAATAAAAAAGCCGGCATTTGCCGGCTTTTCTGCATTATTATTTGTTCAGAGCGGTATATGATGTTTTGATAATGTTGTCTATAAGGCGGCTGACATTGTTGTCTTCCAAAGTTTCCAGGCCGACGGAAGCTACACCGCCGCGGGCAGACACCCTGCCCATTAGCAATTCATAATCGCCCATATCCATGGCAGAATTGAATGTCCTGTACACCAGGCTGTGGGCGTCAGCTTCGCTGAAACCGATATTCTGTGCTGAATTTATAAAACTGTTAAGTATGTAAGCCGCATAGCTGAGACCGCAGGCGCCCAGGGCGGCAATTTTTGCCATATCATCTTCGCTGCCTGTGTAAACATAGCCCAGTTTTTCAAACAAAGCGGTGATCTCTTCTTTATTCCGGGCATATTCGTCAAAACACAAGCCTGTGATGCCCACATTGTTTTCCACTGCAAGGGTGGGCATTGCGCGCACTATCTGTGTTTTAAATCTGCGTGACAGTTCGTTCATGTTTACATCTGATATACAGCTGATTACGGTTTTGCCCATAAGCTGATTGGATGTGAGTTCCAAATTGTCGTAAACAGACTTGTCGATGCACAGCAATACAACATCGCTTTTTTCCACCAGTCTGTCAGTGCCGGTGTTGTTTATGCCCAGCGCATGAGCTCTTTTTACTGCGCCCTCCAGCTTGTCGCTGATCAGCAGATCATCCTGTGATACACCCCGTTTTACAAGTCCGGTTGCTATAGCGCTGCCCATATTGCCGAACCCTATAATACCAATTTTCATAAAAACCTCTCTTTAATCCTGCATTCCGGCAGGACAGTTTCGCGTACAAATTTCTGATAAGATAATAAAATTATATTATATAAACATTTAAAATGCAAGCATTGTGTTATTTAAATAACATTCATCAGTAATACATGTACAGCTGGCAGGGGATCATTCCGTTGTACAGTTTGCGGCGCTTGGCGGCTTTTTTGCCGAAATGAGTTTCAAAATCCGGGTCGGCGGTTATTATATAGGCACTTTTTACGGGATTTTGCTCCAGCCTTCTTCCCAGTACGCCGGCCAGCTGAACAGCCCGGGCGGCATCGCCCAGCCTTTCGCCGTAGGGCGGATTGGTTATGACCACAGAGCCGGCTGCCGGGGAGAAGCTTTTTACATCTGCCTGCCAGAACCTGACATACTTTGACACTCCTGCGCGGTCAGCGTTCCTTTTGGCTGTATCGATGACCATCGGGTCAATGTCAAACCCGTTGGCGGTAAAGTCTATATCTTTTCTGATTGCCGCGGTGGCTTTTTCCTTTTCCTGTGACCAGGCGGACCGGCTGATAAATTGGTACTGCTGGGCCAAAAATCTTCTTTTCAGCCCCGGCGCCATATTCATCGCTTTCTGCGCAGCCTCGATAAGCAGGGTGCCGCTGCCGCAGAACGGGTCCATAACCCGGCTGTTTTCCCTTATTCTTGCCAGGTCCACTATTGTGGCGGCAAGGGTTTCTTTAATCGGGGCAAGTCCGCTTTGGCGGCGGTAACCGCGTTTATGCAGTCCGTCGCCGGTGGTGTCCAGCATTATCTGCGCTTTGTTTTTCATTATTGAAAATCTCACTTTATACTGCCGTCCGCTTTCCGGCAGGATATTGATGCCGTGCTGTTTTCTCAGCTTTTCCACAATGGCTTTTTTTACAATGCCCTGGCAGGCAGGCACACTGGTAAGAATGCTGGAAAGACAGTGCCCCTTTACCGGAAAGGCCGCGTCTGCCGGTATAAAATATCCCCAGTCTATGGCATATACACCGTCGAAAAGACTGTCAAAATCAGCAGCTTCAAATTCGGCCAGCAATATCAGCACCCTTTCGGCACTTCTCAAATTTATGTTTGCTGCGGCAATGATATTTTCATCACCTTCAAAATAAACCATGCCGTCTTTTACAACTATATTTTCAGCGCCTGTTTTTCCCAGTTCAAAACGCAAAACCGATTCACTGCCGAAAGAACAGGGGGCACACAGTCTGTATTTCATTCCAAAACCTCGCAAAATAAATAATATTTCAAATAAAAGTATAAAGTAAAACCGATTTATATGCAACTGGAATTTGTTTTTCAAAACAATATGCTGTAAATAAAACTGCCGAATTTGACAGAGTTTATGCAAAAAGGCGAAAAGCGGTGCGGGGGTTGCTTTTTATATTTTTAAATGCTACAATGATGGTATACAAAGGATATGTGTTGCGGCGTTGGCCTGGACATATATCTTTTTATATTGCTATATTTATTTTCAGGAGGTTTTTGTGTTAAAAGAAAAGTTTTTGTTTGAAAAAGATTTTTTCAAAGCTGTTTTCTCAATAGCTATACCGATAGCTATGCAGAATGTAATCAGCTTCGGCGTCAATGCCATGGACTCGGTAATGCTCGGCAAACTGGGCAACATAGCCGTATCCGGGGCTAATCTCGGCGGACAGCCTTTCTTTTTGCTTATGATAATAGGTTTTGGCCTGGCCGGCGGCGGCGCTGTTCTTATCGCCCAGTACTGGGGCAAAGGTCAGGTGGAAGTAATCCGCAGGGTTATGAGAATTTCCATGCTGGCGGTGCTGGTGGTATCTGTGGTGTTTTCACTGGTGTGCTTTTTCTTCCCCACACAGGTTATGAGCATGTTCAGCCATGAGCCGGAAGTGGTGCAGGCCTCTGCCTCATACCTGAAAGTGCTTTCGGTAGGATTTATTTTCTACTCCCTTTCCTCCAACTACATGTCCAGCCTGCGTGCAGTGGAAAGCGTGAAAATGTCCACAGCCGTGTACGCCATGTCATTTTTTGTCAATGTGTTTTTCAACTATATTTTCATATTCGGCAAATTCGGCTTCAAGGCTTACGGCATAGTTGGCGCGGCCATGGGTACCGTTATCGCCAGAATGTTTGAATTTATATGCGCTGTATCATACATGTATTTTGTCGAGAAGAAGATCGGCTACAAGATGCACTGCATGTTCAAGATGGATACATCCCTGCTGTCAGACTATATCAGCCATGCGCTGCCTGTTGTGGGCAATGAAATGATGTGGGGCTTGGGCAGTGTTGCCACCAGCATGATAATGGGCCGTATCGGGTCAACATTTGTTACAGCCAACAGCATTACAGGTGTAATATCTCAGCTGGCACAGGTATTTATATTCGGTATCGCCAATGCGGCGGCTGTTGTATGCGGCAAAACCATCGGCAGCGGTGACTTTAAAAGGGCCCAGAAAACTGCCCACACCCTGTTGATTATGGCTTTTGGTTTCGGTCTGCTGAGCACTGCCATTGTCTTGCTGCTGCGCAACCCGTTCCTTACCATATATGATGTAACCGACCGGGCAAAGGAAGCGGCATATAAAATGATGTTTATACTTGCCATAATACAGCCGGTGGCTGCGCTGGACATTATAAACATAGTGGGCATACTGCGCGGCGGCGGAGATACACGCCTGGCGCTTATGCTGGACGGCGGCGGTATGTGGATTGTCAACATTCCCCTTGGAATACTGACCGGTCTTGTGCTGAAGGTTCCTCCGCAGTTTATATTCCTGTCCATGAGAAGTGACTCATTTATCAAAATTATAATTGCCATTCGTCGTATTATCAGCGGAAAGTGGATCCGTGCAGTGACCAGGGATGATGTAATTTAAAGCATTTTTATGCAAAATGCAATAAAATAAATTGACATGTAAAAAAATTCTGTATATAATAGATACTGTAAAATAATACGGAGCGGTACAACAGATGATAGACATTTCCCGGCAAGTGCTGAATATGGCCAAAAGCGGCGACAGCAAGTCCGTGCAGGCTGTTTTTGATGCCATGAAGCCGGAAATTTCTGCCTGTGCCGCAAAACTGCGCACGGAAAATTTTGATTTTGACGACGCGGTTCAAGAAGGTAATATAGGTTTGTTCAAAGCGATATTGTCATATCGCGCGCATCAGGGTGCATCTTTTTACACCTATGCAAAAAAATGTATTTTAAACAATATGTTATCGGCAAGGCGGTCTGCTTCCGCGCAAAAGCACGAACTGCTGACCAAGGCCCTGCCACTTGACGAAAGTATTCTTTTGCAAAGCTTTGAGACCGACTTTTTGGTCAAAGAGCAAAACAGGGAATTTATCAGAATTGCAAAGAAAAGGCTGTCACAGTTTGAATTTTTGGTTTTCAGCCTGTACACAATGCAGTATTCCTACAAAGAGATTTCACAGATAACCGGCAAAAGCGAAAAGTCGGTAAACAATGCAATTCAGAGAATTCACGCAAAACTTAGAAAATAGGCGTAATGCGCTTATTGCACCCAGGCGGTTTTTAAACGATACATTGGTTTAAATTCACTCCTGGCTGAATACATTTTTTTCATAAAGAAGGAGAGTTACACCGATGTACCAGGACAAAACATTAGTTTGCAAAGAATGCGGAAAAGAATTTGTTTTCACAGCAGGCGAACAGGAATTTTATGCAGAACACGGCTTTGAAAACGAGCCCCAGAGATGCAAAGAATGCCGCACAGCCAGAAAAAACCGGGCCAAAGGCGCAAGAGAATATTTTGTTACCACATGTGCCAGATGCGGCAAGGAAGCCAAAGTTCCCTTTAAGCCCAAGGACAACCGTCCGGTTCTGTGCAGCGAATGCTACGAAGCATCCAAAAGCGAATAATATCAGATAAAATAAAATCAGCGCCGTAAAGGCGCTGATTTTTTATAAAGGACAAATCCGGTAAAGCTATATGATAAAGTGGAATATTACGCTTTCAGCTTTTCTATAAAACCCTGTTTTCCCAGCATGTATGCCACTATGCCGGTGATTATCATTTCCGGTATAAGATAAGAGCCGTTGTACATAAAGCTGTACAGCACAAACAGGGGAGTGCCGTTGCCCAGACTGGCAAAAATGCTGTTGCCCAAAGTAAAGCCTTCCTGTGTGAAAAACCATTCGGCATAGCTGGAGTACAGCAGGTATCCGGAGATAAAATGGCTTAAAAACCTTAAACCGATGGCAAAAACACTGCCCCGGCACAATTCTTTTGCGCTGCTGCCCAGCTTGCCGCGGAAAATACCGCCAAAGCCCAGCACCAAAAATGCGATGATATAGTCAATGAGGATAACCAAAAAAGTTGTCATGGCGTCCATTCCGGCTATACCGCGCAGGTCTGACATTATCTGTATCAGAGCAAAGGCTCCGGAAGCCATAAAACCCCATCTGAATCCGTAAAGATATGAAACCAGTATTATCGGCAGCATACTGCAAATTGTGATGGAGCCGCCGTTGGGCCACATACCGTTGAATTTGGGCCATATTGAAAGTATTGTGGCCATTGCGACCATCATGGCACAAACTACCATTGTTTTTGTTTTGTTTTGTTGCATAAAGATACTCCTTCTCCGGCAAAAGCCGTAAATAAAATTTGCCGAGCATAAAAACAAAGCGCCCGCCGAAAACAGGCGAAGCGCAAGCTTTAGATATAAAAACACCCATGCTGTTTATAAAAAAGTATAAACAAAACATGGGTGGTTCCTGATATGTAAAACTCCCTCCGTCGGCATTATCCGAATCAGGTAAAGGGTTTAAGCCGTTTGGCTAATCTCAGCGATATGCTCCCCTGTTTTTATGTTCAATTTATAATATCACTGTAAAAGAATTTTGTCAACAAAAACAGAATTTTACCGCTGTGCCAATTTTTTGTCGGCAGATTTTTTGTAATCGCACACATCTGCCAACACGCATTTTTCGCAATAGGGCTTTCTTGCTGTGCATACGGCTCTGCCGTGCATTACAAACCTGTGGCAGGTGTCGTTCTGTTTTTCCGGCCGGATTACCTTTTTCAGCTGCATTTCCACCTGATATGGGTCTGTGGAGCGCTTGTCGTTCTTTTTCATAAAGCCTATGCGGTTTGCCAGGCGTATGCAGTGGGTATCGGCAACGACCGCCGGTTTGCCGTAAACATCCCCCAGTATCAGGTTGGCGCTTTTTCTGCCGACCCCGGGAAGTTTCAGCAGGCTGTCCATATCATCGGGAACAACGCCGCCGTATTCGTCGCGCAGCATTGTCATGCAGGCCTTTATATCCCTGGCCTTGCTGTTGCCCAGACCGCAGGGTTTGACTATTTCCGTTATTTCCGCCAGGTCCCCCTCTGCCAGGGCATCTATTGTGGGAAATCTGGCAAACAGTGCAGGGGTTGTGGCATTTACCCTTAAATCGGTACACTGGGCCGACAGTCTGACCGCCACCAGCAGCTGCCACGCGCCGTCATTGTCCAAAAAGCACGGAGCCAGCGGGTATTCCTGTTCCAGAAGAGCCACCACTTCGGCGGCTTGTTTTTTGCTTTTCATAAACTCTCTCTTTTCCTTTGACTATGATTTAATATGTTATCATATATTTTGAAATTTTAAAATAGCTTTGGCTGAAAAGCACATACAATTTTCTTATTTTTGTGTGAAAATAGTAAAAAACGAAGGAGAATTTCAAATGGCTTTTATAGACACATCAGTTTATTCCAATGTGCTTCGTCAGGATGTGCATCTGGATTTGTTCTTACCAAACGACCGCCCCGAACACCCTATAAAGAAACCCAGGGGTGTCATATATTTCATGCACGGCCTGGGCAGCAGTGAAAAACAGTTCAGGGAGTATACCGCCGCCAACAGGTACGCCAGGGAAAACCACATGGCGATGGTTTATGTCAGCGCACCCCAGAGCTTTTACAATGATATGAAATACGGTCTGAAATACTATACATATATTACAGAGGAGCTGCCGCAGCTGCTGGCCTCGCTGTACAATCTCAGCTTCCCCAGGGAAAAAACATTTATCGCCGGCCTGTCCATGGGCGGATACGGCGCGCTGAGAATAGGCCTGTCACGCCCGGACATTTTTGGCGCTGTTGCAGCCTTTTCCGGCGCCTGCGACATAAGAGGGATGGCCAATCGGCTGAAAGCGGCGGGAAAGCTGGAAGGCGACTCTGTTTCATTCCTGCCGGTATTCGGCGAAGACCTGGAAATAAGCGACGAGCAGGATATATTCTTTCTGGCCAAAAAGGTGTCAGAGCTGCCGCCGGAACAGCAGCCCAGGATATTCACCTGCTGCGGAAAGCAGGATGACCTGGCGGACCTTTATAACCAAAACCGCAGGCTGAAAGAATATATACAAAGCCTTCCTATTGAAAACTATAAATATATGGAATGGGACGGCGTTCACGACTACAGCTTCTGGGACAGAGCCATGATGCACGCTATTGCATTTTTCCTCAAAAACGGGTATGATAAAAAGAAAATAGAGCTTTGGAGATGTGAAGCGGATTGAGTCAACCCCTGGCAGCGGCATTGAGACCGCAAAGTTTAGATGATGTATGCGGACAACAGCATCTTTTGTCAAAAGATGCTGTTTTTCGTCGTGCCGTGGAAAACGGTGCCATTCAGAATATGATATTTTACGGCCCTTCCGGCGTCGGCAAAACAACAGTTGCCGGTATAATAGCCAAAATGGCGGACAAAATGCTTTTCAAGCTGAACGGTACCCAAAGTTCCACTGCTGACATAAAACAGATAATAGCCCAGACCGACACCCTGGGTGCGGAAAACGGCATTTTGCTGTATCTGGACGAGATACAGTATCTCAACAAAAAGCAGCAGCAGTCACTGCTGGAAGTTCTGGAGGACGGCAGCGTGACGCTGATAGCCTCCACAACCGAAAACCCGTATTTTTCCATATTCAACGCCATACTGTCCCGCAGCACCATATTTGAGTTCAAACCGCTGCAGCCGGAGGATATAAGCCGGGGCCTGGAAAGGGCGGTGGACAGATACAATGCGTCCGGAAACTCTCCCGTAAAACTGTCCGCCGAGGCAGCAAAAGTATTGGCTTATGGCTGCGGCGGAGATATGCGCAAAGCCTTTAACCGGCTGGAGCTGCTGATAGCCGCTGCTTCCTATGGTTCGGAAAACTGTGAGATAAGCGCGCAGATGGCAAAACAGGTAAGTCAGCGCAGCGCCAACAGGTTTGACAACGGCGGCGACGAGCATTATAATCTGCTGTCGGCTTTGCAGAAATCCATCAGGGGTTCGGACGAAAATGCGGCACTGCATTACCTGGCCAGGCTGCTGGACGGCGACGGAATGCTGCCGGCGATAAGGAGAATACTGGTGTGCGCCTGTGAGGATATAGGCCTGGCCTATCCGCGGGCAATATCGGCTGTAAAAAGTTGCTGTGATATAGCCTTGCAGGTGGGTATGCCGGAGGCCAGGATACCGCTGGCAGATGCGGTTATACTTCTGGCGACTGCGCCAAAAAGCAACAGCGGCGAAGCCGCCATTGACGCCGCTATGGCAAGGGTGAAAAAAGGCGGGTTCGGCGATGTGCCGGATTATCTTAAAGACGCCAACAACCCCGCCCAGGCCGGCCTTAAGCGGGAAGAAAAATATAAATATCCCCATTCTTTTGAAAATCATTGGGTGGCACAGCAGTACCTGCCGCGGCAGATAAAGGACGATGTGTATTATCACCCCGGGGAAAACCGCACCGAGCAAGCCGCCAAAACCTACTGGGACAGAATAAAAGGAAAGCTTTGACAGTATTCTGATACAGATAAAATAAAACCGCCGCTTTGACGCGGCGGTTTTTGCTATTTGTTCTTGTTTTCCTTTTGCTGTAATTTATATTCCAGCTTTGCCATACGGCGGGCTTCTTTTTCTGCTTCACGCTGTTCGATATTTATTTCCACCTGGGTTTTTTCCCTGGCCGGCAGATCCTTGAAGTTGGGTTTTTCCGGCATAAAGGCGCGGCAGACGATCATATCTTTTTTATTTTCGCTGGCTTTGCCTTCCCGTGCGTCTGTAACTGTCCACACACCGGTAACTACACCCAAAGATAATGCAAATTTTACCAGCAGGCTTTCGGGGTGGTTGCGGTACAATATAAACTGCGGACGGCAGACAGAATTGTTTACCAGGTTTCCGGTGGTGAACCGGTCAACTTTGCTCAAGGATTTGAAATCTTTGGCCGGAGCTGACATAATTCCGCGGAATATTGTTTTTTCGGTTTGTTTGAACCAGGCTATGATGCCGGCGTGAAAGCTGACAACGGCAGCGTTTTCGTGTCCGTATGCCAGAATGGCGTCAGCGGCGTGGCGGCACAGCCTTTCGTTGCTGTCGCACACTTTCAGCTCTGCCACAACCGGCACCCTGCCGTCTACCATCTGCAAAAACTGCGGGAAGGTCATCACTCCGCAGGCGGCCACATCTTCACTTTCGCTTTGGGAAATAACAATGTCTTTGCCGTATTCTTTGGACAGGTTGTCATAGGCACTGACAAACAGCTTTCTGTCACGGCTCATAAATATCTCTGTTTTGATGCCTATACCGTTGTTTACACATTTTTCCACCGCCCGAGGGCTGTTGGGTTTGTCAAGACTGTCGGTAACGGCATCTTCGGCGTAGTACCAGCCGTAGAACTGTTCCCTGAGGGCGCGGGGGGCACCGCCGCCGGAAAACATATTTACTGTCAGAAAAATCAGAATGATAAAAATTGTTACAGCTATAAACATAAAAAATCTCCAAGAATGTATTATAACTGTAATTTTAAACATTTTCCCGTTTATAGTCAAGGGGAAAACCCAAAGGTAAGGTTTTAGAGGAATATACAGCAGTTATTTTCACAAAACTATAACTTATAGGGTGTAAAATAAATAAGAAGATGAGTATATCTGTTAAATTATCAGTTTATTATATAAATAAAATGGAAAAGGATGGTATGGTTATGAAAATTTTGGTTGTTGACGATGAACAGAGAATAAGGGAACTTATCGGACAGTATCTCAGGGTTGCCGGATATGATGTGGACGAGGCAAAGGATGGAATAGAAGCGCTGGACAAGGTGTCAAAGGGCGATATAGATTTGTGTATACTGGATGTTATGATGCCTTTTATGGACGGTATAGCATGCCTCAAGGAGATGCGCAGCCGTGGCTTTAAAACACCGGTTATCATACTTTCTGCCAAAGGCGAGGAGTACGACAAAATTGCCGGCTTTGATGCCGGTACTGATGACTATGTGGTCAAGCCTTTCTCACCCAAGGAACTGATGGCCAGGGTAAAAGCGGTGGTGAACCGCACAAACCCGGAAATGGCAGAAAGCAAGGAAAGATATATTTTCGGCGGTCTGGTGATAGATGTGCCCAGCCACAGCATAAAAATAGACGGCGAAACCATAAATGTGACACCCAAGGAGTTTGATCTGCTGGTGTGCCTGGTCCAGAACAAGGGCGTGGCGCTGAGCAGGGAAAGAATACTTCTGAAAGTGTGGAATTACGACTATTTCGGCGAGGACAGAACAGTGGATACACACATCAAAATGCTGCGCAGCCACCTGAAGGACTACCGCGACTGCATTGTTACCGTATGGGGTGTGGGATATAAATTTGAACCAAAGGAATAAAACATGAAAACCAGTATAAGAAACAAGCTGACGGCCCTTATATTGGCGATATGTTTATCCATAATCGTAATAATATGGCTGACAACGGCACTGCTGTTCAAGCCGATGTATTATGCTATGACCCAGAGCGAGCTGACAGCCATACTGTCCAAAGCGGTAAAGGTTGTAAAGGAAAGCGACGGGGTGCTGAGCCAGGAAGTCATAGACGAAATTTCCTCTTATATCAATCACGGTGTATGTATAGAAATTTCTGACGAGTTTGGTTCCGGATTGCTTTTGCTGGAGGGTATAGGCGATGCCTGCCAGCTGCACGGGGCAAAGGACACAAGTGCAGAAAGCCTGTATATAGACCAGCGTCGCCTCAACACCCAGGAGGCGCTGGAATTAAGACAGCTGGTGCGTTCCAGCGAAAATTATACAGGCAGCATAACTGACGATTACAACAACCGCCAGCTGGTAAAGGGCACTTACTGGAACAACAGATATGTGATAATAGTATCAACCAACCTGGCCAGGACGGATTCGATAGTGCGGATAGTTTTGTCACAGCTGCGTACGGCTACATTCTTCTCAATTATCCTGGCACTGATAATATCTGCCCTTATGTCCAACTGGTTTATAAAGCCCATAACAGTGCTGTCAAAAGCCACCAAAGAAATTGCCAAGGGCAACTACGGTGTAAATATAGAGGTGCCGGAAGGGCCGGCGGATGAGTTTGGCCAGCTGGCACAGGATTTCAATGTTATGGTGGGAGAGATAGAGGCTTCACAGCAGGTCCAGAAAGAGCTGATAGCCAGCATATCCCACGACCTGCGCACACCGCTGACAATCATCAAAGGCTATGCCGAGTCCATAAGGGACATAACCGGCGAAAACCGTGAGATAAGGGAACAGCAGCTGAATACAATTATAGACGAAACCGACAGGCTATCCAAGATGGTAAATTCCGTTATGGAGTATGCTAAAATCAGCCAGGGTGCCGTAAAGCTGAATATTGTCCAGTACAATATGGCGGATATGTGCGCCGATGTGGTGGATATTTACTCCAACAAAGCCCAAAACGAAGGCAAAACCATAACATACGAGGGCCCGGATACAGTTTATGTATTTGCCGATGCTTCGCTGATTGAAAGGGTTATGCACAACCTTGTTTCCAACGCGCTGCTGCACACACCGCGGGGAACGGAAGTTAAAATCAGGATAACCCTGCTGGAAAACAGCAAGGTAAAGGTCAGCGTTATAGACTCCGGTGAAGGCATAAGCGAAGAGGACCAGAAACACCTGTTTGAAAAATACTACCGCGCCAGAAAAGAAAGCGGAAAACAGGGCACAGGCCTGGGCCTTGCAATAGTAAAAACCATAATGGAAAACCACGGTTTTGACTACGGGGTAAATTCACAGCTGGGCCAGGGCAGTGAGTTCTGGTTTATAATGTGATTTAATCACAGGACAGTTGAATAACCATTACTTGTTTGGTATAATATCTTTGCATAAAAAATTATGATTTTATCATAAAAGGAGATTGATTTATTATGGTAGTAACAAGAAAAACAAATCTTGGCGAAATTTTAGATACAGATCCGTCCACAGCGGTTTATTTTATGGAAATCGGCATGCACTGCCTGGGTTGCCCCTCTGCCAGAGGCGAAAACATTGAGCAGGCCTGCATGGTGCACGGCGTTGACCCGGATGCTTTGGTTGAAAAGCTGAACGCCCATTTCGGTAACTAATCTGTGAATATTGCAAATATAGGCAGTCGTTTATCAATGGCTGCCTCTTTTGTTGACAGCGGTAAAACGGTGTGCGATGTGGGCTGTGACCACGGGAAGCTCAGCCTTTTTCTTTTGCAAAGCGGAAAGGCCGAAAGAATAATTGCCACCGACATAAACAAAGCGCCGCTGCAAAAGGCGGTTGACCTGATAACCGGGGCAGGGTGCGGTCAAAAGGCCGAATTTTATCTCACTGACGGGCTGCAGAATATAGGAAAAACAGATGATATAAGCCATGTGGTAATAGCCGGCCTGGGCGGGCAGACAATGGCACAGATTATACATTCGGCGCCTTTTATAAAAGAGAATAAAGTCAGGTTGGTTTTGCTGCCGGCCCAAAGCGGGCACACCATAAGAAAGTACCTGTACGAAAACGGGTTTGATATACAGAAAGAGGAAACGGTGGAAGAAAAGGGCAAGTTTTACAGCTGCATCAGCGCTGTTTACACCCAAAACACCCGTACGGCAGACATTTTCGCCTGCTATATCGGCAAAAGCCGGCTGTGTGAAGGATATGCAGCCAAAGGGTATTTTTCCATGGTTTATTCTCAGCTGGAAAAAAAGCAAAAGGGTTTTACCATAGAAAACGGATTTGCCAGCCGGGATATATCCGAGGCAATGGATAAAATCAAAAATCTGACAGATAAATAAAAACAGAGCGTTATCGCTCTGTTTTTATGTTGCCCGGATTGAAAAAATATGATTTAATATAATAAGTAATATATGGAGGGGATAATATGGCCAGTGCAAAACAGCTTTACATGGCGCTGAATGAAATAATACCTTTTGAAAATCAGGAGAGCTGGGACAACAGCGGCCTGCTGCTGGACAGCGGAAAGGACAGTGACAAGGTGCTGGTGTGCCTGGATGTTACATCCGAAGCGGTGCGCCGGGCTGAAGAAACCGGAGCCGGAATAATAGTTTCCCACCATCCGCTGATATTTTCTCCTTTGAAAAAACTGTCGGAGCAGGACCTGGTGTACAGGCTGATAGAAAAGGGGATAAGCGTTATTTGCGCCCATACGAATTTTGACAAATACGAAAAGGGCACAGGATATTGCATGGCCGCAGCATTGGGACTGGAAAATATACAATTTTGCGAGGACGGAATTTGCCTGACAGGCGATTTGCCTGAGGAAAGCCTTGTTTCGGATACCGCGCTGAAATGCAAGGAGATATTCGGGGCCGCTTCGTGCAGCCTTCCGGATAAAAAAGTTAAAAATGTTTTTTTATGCCCGGGAAGCGGCGGAGGCCTGACAGGAGTAGTGCTGGACAGCGGAGCCGATTGCTTTATAACCGGCGAGTGCAGTTATCATGATGTGCTGGACCTGCGGCATGCAGGTGTGGGCGTAATCACCTTGGGGCATGATTTGTCCGAAAGGGTCAGCCTGCCTGTATTGGCCGGTCTGATAAGCGGACGGATGCCCGGTTTGCAGGTCAGTGTGTTTACACAGAAAGCACTGACCGAAAGTGTATAGGAGTTTTTTATATGGCATTAGATTCAATGACTATGGCTCTGCTGGCCGGGGAGCTTAACCGGCAGCTGGCAGACAGCAGAGTGGACAAGATACATCAGCCGTCAAAGGATGAGATGGTTTTTCATATGCGCAGGCGCAGCGGTTCTTTTAAATTGCTTTTGTCTGCCCGCAGCGGAACAGCCAGGATTTGTGTGACGCAGGAGGAGTTTGAAAACCCTGCCTCGCCGCCGTCCTTTTGTATGCTGATGAGAAAATATTTTTCCGGTGCAAGGTTTGTCAGTGCCCGGGCGGTGGAGGGCGAAAGGTTGATAATGCTCACCTTTTCCGCCACCAGCGAAATGGGAGACACCATAAAGCTGGATATAGCCGCAGAACTTATGGGCCGATATGCAAACCTGGTGCTGATAAACTCGGACGGCAGGATAATAGACGCCATGAAAAGGGTTGATGCCGATGCGTCGGCCTTGCGCCAGCTTCTGCCGGGCCTGATGTACAAACTGCCTCCCAGAAAGGACAGCCCGGTTTTTGTCAGCCGGACACAGCAGGTCCTGGAAAAAGTTTTTGCTTTTGACGGCACTGTAGACAAGGCGCTGCTGAAATGCAGCATGGGCATGAGCCCTGTGATAGCCAGGGAGATAGCCAGCCTTTCCGGTGTAGGAGACACACCGGCTTCAAAACTGACTGACGGTCAGCAGCGGCAGGTACGCCGGGCAGCAGAAAAAGTTCTGGAATATTATCACAACCCGTCTTTTACGGTGGTTTACGGCCATGACGGTATGCCGGCGGAATACAGCTTTATGCCGCTGAGCCAGTATCGGGGATTGGAAAGCCGCAGTTATGACAGCCTTAATCGTTTGCTTGATGAATATTACAGCGAAAAAGACAGGGCAGAACGCCTTCGTCAAAAAGGCAAAGATCTGCACAAGCTGGTCCAAAATCTGTTGGACAGGGCACAGCGCAAGCAGATTGCCAGAAAAGAGGAACTGGCCCAAAGCGAAGATAACGATAAATACAGAATATACGGCGAGCTTCTGACAGCAAATCTTTACAAGCTGGAAAAAGGTATGAAAAGCGTCAGCGTTGAAAATTATTACGACGGCAGTACCGTTACCATTCCCCTTGACCCGAAACTGGGCGGCAATCAGAATGCACAGAAGTATTACAAGGAGTACAAAAGAAAACAGACCGCTGTAAAGATGCTTACAAAGCTGATACGGCAGGGTGAAATAGAGCTGGAATACCTTAACAGCGTCGCTTACAATGTAGCCAGCGCGTCTGGTGAAAAGGAACTTATGGCCATAAGGGAAGAACTGCACGGCGCCGGATATCTGAAATATTACAAGAACCGCGATAAAAAACAAAAGCCGCGGGATTTTATAAGATACACATCTTCAGACGGATTTCTTATCCTGGTAGGCAGGAACAACCTGCAAAACGAGCGTCTTACCATGAAAACCGCCCGCGGAAAGGATATGTGGTTCCATGTTAAAAAAGCTCCCGGCAGCCATGTGGTTGTCATGAGCGAAGGCAGGGACATACCGCTGAAAACCCAGAACGAAGCGGCGATGCTGGCGGTGCATCATTCCAGCCTGAAAGGCAGTCCGAAAGTTGAAGTGGACTATACATTTGTAAAAAACATCAGAAAAACCGCGGACTTAAAACCCGGAATGGTTATATATGATGTTTACGAAAGCGCCCCTGTGACTGTGGATGAAAAGGTGCTGGCAGAGCTGATCAGAATAAAATGATGACCGCCCCGGCGTGCACAGATGATTTTTGCAATGATGGCAGAGGTGAAAACTTCTGCCATTATTTTTTTAATAAGATGTTGACAATTTGTTTTAAATTTGGTATTATACACAAGGTTTTGATATTGATTTGGTAAATAACGACAAATATATTGTCAGTTTCAATAAAAATCTAATGTCAAAAGTCAAAATTATAGGTTATGTATACAAAATTTTGAAATATTGCAAAAAAACTTGCATTATTTCTCTTTTTATAGTATCATAATTAGGCGACTGCAAAGATTATGCGTTGAAGCGGGAGGTTGCCGCGCAATATGCGAGGGTTTTTCCGCTGAGTATGTCCGATCTTTGAACCGGGCGAGTAAATATTGAAATGCAAAGGGTGTATGACCTGTACAGGTCCACTGGCCGTAAACTTTGTGATTAAAGGGCTTTTTGCCCTGCGTTCCGATCTAACTGCTTGGCGGTTAATCGGTTTTTATCATGAAAGGGTGCGAAACACCCGGCGCAGTGTTCAATATTTTATAACCGCCGCTACATTTTTAAAACTATAAGGAGGCGTTACAATGGCAGTCAAAGAAAAAATCAGAGTCAGATTGAAGAGTTATGACCACCAGCTGATCGACACAGCAGCTGAAAAGATTGTTGAAGCAGCAAAAAGAACAGGTGCAAGAGTATCCGGTCCTATCCCGCTGCCCACAGAAAAAGAAGTGATCACAATTCTGAGAGCTGTTCACAAGGACAAAGATTCTCGCGAACAGTTTGAAAACAGAACTCACAAAAGACTGATCGACATCTTGAAACCTACAAACAAGACTGTTGAAGCTCTTACAACACTGCAGCTGCCTGCAGGCGTTGAAATTGAAATCAAGCTCTAATATATACATTTTTATATAGAGCGCTCTCTCAACCGCAAGTTGGAGTCATGTTGGCAAAGCCAACCAATAACCTAACAGGAGGCATTTAGAAATGCAAAAAGGAATTATCGGCAAGAAAATCGGTATGACACAGCTTTTCGATGAAAAAGGTATGGTAGTGCCTGTAACAGTAATCGAAGCAGGTCCTTGTGTTGTCGTACAGAAGAAAACTGTTGAAAGCGATGGCTATCAGGCAGTTCAGCTGGGTTATGGCGAGGTTAAAGTAAACCGTCTGTCCAAACCTGCAAAAGGACATTTTGAAAAAGCGGGCGTTGCTCCCAAGAAAACTCTCAGGGAATTCCGCTTTGAATCTATCGACGAAATCAATGTCGGCGATATCGTAAAGGCAGATGTATTTGCTGCCGGCGATAAAGTTGATGTATGCGGTATCAGCAAAGGTAAAGGTTATGCCGGTACAATCAAACGCTGGAACAATCATTCATTGAAAGCCAGCCACGGTACAGGTCCGGTTGCAAGACACGCCGGTTCCAACGGTTCCACATCTTCACCGTCCAGAGTTTTCAAAGGCAAAAGACTGCCTGGTCACCTGGGTGCTGAAAGAGTTACTGTTCAGAACCTTTCCGTTGTTAAAATCGACGCAGAAAATAATCTCATTGCTGTCAAGGGCGCAATTCCCGGCGCAAAAGGCGGAATTGTTGTTCTGACAGACAGCGTTAAAGCTTAAGGGAGGAAGACAAGATGGCAAAATTTGATGTTTTAGACATTAACGGTAAAAAAGTTGACACTGTTGAGCTCTCTGATGCAGTTTTCGGTATCACACCTAACGAAAAGGTTATGCATGCGGCAGTTGTAAACTTCCTGGCTAACCAGAGACAGGGTACACACTCCACACTGACCCGCAGCGAAGTAAGCGGCGGCGGACGCAAACCTTGGAGACAGAAAGGCACAGGCCGTGCAAGACAGGGTTCTATCCGTTCACCTCAGTGGACACACGGCGGTATCGCTTTGGGCCCCAAACCCCGCGATTACAGCTACTCTTTGAACAAAAAAGTTAAAAGACTGGCAATTTGCTCTGCTCTTTCCGCTAAGGCAAGCGAAGGCAAATTGGTTATAGTTGACAACTTCGCTATCACAGATTACTCAACAAAAGCTGTTGTAAAAATGCTCAGCAATCTGGGCGTAAGCGGCAAAACATTGATGGTACAGGCTGTTGCAGATAAGAAGGTTGTTAAGTCAGCAGGCAATATCCCTGGTGTACAAACAACATTGGCAACAACAATGAACGCCTATGACACAATCAACGCCGGCACACTGGTTGTAAATCTGGAAGCCGCGAAGAAACTTGAGGAGGTATTCGCATAATGAAATTAGCACAGGATATCATCATCAAGCCAATCATCACTGAAAACAGCATGAAGGGCGTTTCTGAAAGAAAATATACATTCCAGGTTGCTAAGGACTCCAACAAAATCGAAATTGCCAAAGCAGTTGAAGAGCTGTTCGGAGTAAAAGTAAGCAAAGTAAACACAATAAATGTTCGCGGCCGTTTCCGCCGTCAGGGCATCAAAGGTGGTTACACACCTGCTACAAAGAAGGCTATCGTAACACTGAAAGCCGATTCAAAGGGCATCGAGTTCTTCGAAGGTATGAACTAATAAACCGGCCCTCCGCCTGACATAAAAGGCGTTTTTAAGTATGGGAGGCGCAAAAGGCGCTTCTCGCAAAAAGACTCATAAGGAGAGTGAACCTAAATGGCTATTAAAAAGTTTAAACCGACTACTCCGTCTCGCCGTAATATGGCCGTTACAGATTATTCGGTTCTTTCAAAGGTAAGCCCCGAGAGAAGCCTCTTGGAACCTATGAAAACAACAGCCGGCCGCAACAACACAGGCCGCATCACTGTTCGTCACCATGGCGGCGGCAACAGAACAAAATATCGTGTAATCGATTTCAAAAGAAACAAAACAGGTGTTCCCGCACAGGTTATGACACTTGAATACGATCCTAACAGAACAGCTTTTATAGCTCTGATTCAGTATGAGGACGGCACAAAATCCTATATAGTAGCTCCTGACGGACTCAAAGTAGGCGACACAGTTATGAGCGGTGAAGGCGCCGACATCAAACCCGGCAACGCACTGCCCATCAGCAGCATTCCGGTTGGTACTGTTATCCACAACATCGAACTGTACCCCGGCAAAGGCGGTCAGTTGGTTCGTTCCGCAGGTAACTTTGCTCAGCTGATAGCAAAAGAAGGCAAATACGGCCTTGTTCGTCTGCCTTCCGGCGAACTGAGAAATGTTCCCCTGAACTGCTACGCCACAGTTGGTCAGGTATCCAACCTGGACCACGACAATGTAAAAATCGGCAAAGCCGGTAAAAAACGCCACATGGGCTGGAGACCTACCGTTCGTGGTAGCGTTATGAACCCTGTTGACCACCCTCACGGCGGCGGTGAAGGTAAATCACCTGTTGGTCGTCCGGGCCCGGTTACACCCTGGGGCAAACCTACTTTGGGCTACAAAACCAGAAACAAACACAAAGCATCTGATAAATTCATCGTCAGACGCCGCAACGGTTAATAAAGGAGTTAAGATATGGGTAGAAGCGTTAAAAAAGGCCCTTTCGTTCAGCCTGTTCTTCTTAAAAGAGTAAAAGAAATGAACGCAACTGGCGAAAAAAGAGTCTTAAAGACTTGGAGCCGTTCATCTACAATTTTCCCGGATTTCGTTGGTCACACATTTGCTGTTCATGACGGCCGCAAACATGTGCCGGTATATGTAACAGAAGACATGGTTGGTCACAAACTGGGCGAATTCGCACCGACAAGAACATACCGCGGTCACGCAGGTGCAAAATCATCTAAGTAAAAGGAGAGTATAATTATGGAAGCAAGGGCATACCTTAGACACGCCCGCATAGCGCCAAGGAAAGTACAGATCGTTATGGACCTTATCAGAAATAAGCCGGTTGACGAAGCTGTTGCTATCTTGCAGCACACACCCAAAGCTGCTTGCGAACCTTTACTTAAATTGGTTAAATCAGCTATGGCTAATGCGGAACACAATTTTTCAATGGATAAAAACAGTCTGTATGTTGCAGAGTGTTTTGTAACACCCGGCCCGACTCTGAAAAGAGTTATGCCAAGAGCACAGGGCAGAGCATATAGAATTCTGAAGAGAACAAGCCACATGACAGTTGTTCTCAAAGAAATCGAGGAATAAGGAGGAAGCTATGGGACAGAAAGTTAATCCACACGGTCTTCGCGTAGGCGTAATCAAAAACTGGGATTCTCGCTGGTTCGTTGAAAAGAAAACTTTCGGCGACACTCTGGTAGAAGACTATAACATAAGAAAAGTTCTCAAAGCTCAGCTTTACACTGCCGGTGTATCTAAAATTGAGATTGAGAGAGACTCAAAAGTACTGAGACTGAACATCTTCTGTGCAAAACCCGGTATGGTTATCGGCCGTCAGGGTTCTGAGATCGAAAAACTTCGCGCTCAGGTTGCAAAACAGGTAAAGAGACCTGTTGAAGAAGTTCTGATCAACATAACAGAAATCAAACAGGCTGATGCAAATGCACAGCTGGTTGCTGAAAATATTGCTGCTCAGCTGGAAAGACGCGTTGCTTTCAGAAGAGCTATGAAAATGTCCATGTCCAGAGCCATGAGAAGCGGCGTAAAGGGCATCAAGACAAGCGTTTCAGGCCGTCTGGGCGGTGCTGATATCGCAAGAACCGAACATTACCACGAGGGCACAATCCCGCTGCAGACACTGCGCGCTGACATCGACTACGGTTTTGCCGAAGCAAACACAACTTTCGGTAAAGTAGGCGTTAAGGTTTGGATTTACAAAGGTGAAGTGCTCAAAGGTGCTAAACCTCGTAAAGAAGGAGGCAACAGATAATGCTTTTACCAAAAAGAGTAAAATACCGCAGAGTTCACAGAGGCCGCATGAAAGGCAAAGCAACCCGCGGTAACAAAGTAACATACGGCGAGTTTGGTTTGCAGGCTTTGGAACCGGCATGGATCACCTCCAACCAGATCGAAGCAGCCCGTATTGCCATGACCCGTTACATCAAGCGTGGCGGTCAGGTTTGGATAAAGATTTTCCCGGACAAACCGGTTACAGAAAAACCGGCTGAAACCCGCATGGGTTCCGGTAAAGGTAGCCCGGAATACTGGGTAGCCGTTGTTATACCGGGCAGAGTTCTGTTCGAAATCGGCGGTGTATCCGAAGAGCTCGCAAGAGAAGCTATGCGTCTTGCTATGCACAAGTTGCCTATCAAGTGCAAGTTCGTTAAAAAGGATGAGGTAGGTGAATAGTATGAAAGCAAGTGAACTCCGTAACATGTCAGCTGCAGAACTGACAAACAAACTGAAAGAATTAAAAGCAGAGCTGTTCAATCTTCGTTTTCAACATGCTATCAATCAGCTGGAAAATCCAATGAGAATTAAAGCAGTCAAAAAAGACATCGCAAGAGTTAACACAGCTCTTAGCGCTATCGACAAATAATAAGGGGAGGTAAGACAATGGAACGCAATTTGAGAAAAACAAGAGTTGGCACAGTTGTTTCTGACAAAATGGACAAAACAATTGTTGTTGCTATCGAAGACAGAGTTAAACACCCTTTATACAAAAAGATAGTTAAAAAGGCTGTTAAATTCAAAGCTCATGACGAGAACAATGAATGCGGTATCGGCGACCGTGTAGAAATCATGGAAACACGCCCGCTTTCAAAGGACAAAAATTGGAGACTTGTCAAGATAGTAGAAAAAGCTAAATAAGCTATTGAAAAGGAGGATATGTACACATGGTACAGATGCAGACCTATTTAAAGGTTGCTGACAACACCGGCGCAAAAGAACTGATGTGCATACGCGTTCTGGGCGGTACACGCAGAAGATACGCTAACATCGGCGATGTTGTTGTAGCTTCCGTTAAAAAGACAACACCCGGCGGCGTTGTTAAAAAAGGTGAAGTTGTAAAAGCTGTTATCGTTCGTACAAAAAGCGGCATCCGCCGTGAAGACGGTTCCTACATCCGCTTTGACGAAAACGCAGCAGTTATTATAAGAGATGATAAAAATCCGAGAGGCACTCGTATTTTTGGACCTGTTGCCCGCGAACTGCGCGACAAAGGTTACCTTAAAATCTTGAGTCTTGCACCGGAATCACTGTAAGGAGAGTTATAAATGAATAAAGTTCATGTAAAAACTGGTGATACCGTAAAAATTATAAGCGGTAAAGATCGTGGTGAAACCGGCAAAGTGCTCGCTGTAAGCCCCAAAGAAGGCAAAGTTATTGTTGAAGGTCTGAACATGGTTAAAAAACATGTCAAACCCAGAAGACAGGGCGAAAGCGGCGGCATAGTAGATGCAGAAGGTGCTATCTACGCTTGCAAGGTTATGCCCGTATGCCCCAAATGCGGCAAAGCCACAAGAGTGGGCCACAAAATGGTTGACGGCAAAAAAGTTCGTATCTGCAAACACTGCGGTGCAGAATTATAATAAGAAGGAGGAACTTTAAATGTCTAATCTGAAAGAATTATATGTAAAAGAAGTTGCTCCTGCTCTTATGAAGCAGTTCAACTACAAAAGCGTAATGCAGATCCCCAAACTGGAAAAAGTTGTTGTTAATGTTGGCTGCTCAGAAGCCAAAGACAACTCCAAAGTTATCGAATCAGTTGTTGAGGATATCAAAAAAATCACAGGTCAGCAGCCGATCGTTTGCAAAGCCAAAAAATCCGTTGCTAACTTCAAACTGCGTGAGGGTATGCCCATCGGTGTTAAAGTAACACTGCGCGGCGAAAGAATGTACGAGTTCGTTGACAGATTGTTCAACGTAGCTCTGCCCCGCGTAAGAGACTTCCACGGCATCAACGGCAACAGCTTTGACGGCCGCGGCAACTACTCTTTCGGTATCAAAGAGCAGCTGATATTCCCTGAGATAGAGTACGATAAAATCGACGCTATCCGTGGTATGGATATCTCATTCGTAACCACTGCACACACAGACGAAGAAGCCAAGGTTCTTTTGAAATCTTTGGGCGCTCCGTTCGCAAACTAAGGGGGATATAAACTATGGCAAAAACATCCATGAAGGTTAAACAGCAGCGCGAACCTAAATTTTCAACAAGACAGTACAACAGATGCAAAATCTGTGGCAGACCGCATGCTTATCTGAGAAAATACGGCATTTGCCGTATCTGCTTCCGCGAACTGGCCTACAAAGGCGAAATTCCCGGAGTAAAGAAAGCAAGCTGGTAATTAACTTTTAAAATTATAAGGAGGCAAGATTATGAATATCACTGATCCTATCGCGGACTTGCTGACCAGAATCAGAAATGCTTCACAGGCAAGACACGAAACAGTTGACGTACCTGCATCCAACATGAAAAAAGCTATTGCTCAGATTCTTGTTGATGAAGGTTATATCAAAAGCTTTACAGTGAAGGAAGATAACAAACAGGGCGTTATCACCATCACACTGAAATACACAGAAACAAACGCACCTGTAATCACAGGCCTGCGCAGAATTTCTAAACCGGGTCTTCGTATCTACACCAGCTGCGAAGATATGCCGAAGGTTATGAAGGGTATCGGCACAGCTATCATTTCTACACCTAAAGGCGTTATGACAGACAAGAAAGCCCGCAAAGAAAATGTGGGCGGCGAAGTTCTCGCTTTTGTATGGTAAGGGGGTAAATAGTTATGTCGAGAATAGGAAGAAAACCCATCGCTATTCCAGCAGGTGTAAAAGTTACAGTTGATGGAAATAATGTTACAGTTGCTGGCCCTAAGGGTACACTCAATTCCACTTTTCACAACAAAATGACCGTAAAGGTTGAAGGTGAAACAGTTGTAGTTACCCGTCCTGATGACGAAAACGAATCAAAATCCTTGCACGGATTGACAAGAACACTTATAAGCAATATGGTTACAGGTGTTTCCGAAGGCTTCTCCAAAGAACTGGAAGTACTTGGCGTTGGTTACAGGGTTGCAAAACAGGGCACAAACCTGGTTATGAACCTGGGTTACTCACATCAGGTTATCGTTCCGGAAGTAGACGGCATCAAAATTGAATGTCCGGATGCTAACAAAATCAAAGTTATCGGTATCGACAAACAGAAAGTCGGTCAGTTTGCGGCTGAAATTCGCGAAAAACGCCCGCCGGAACCCTACAAGGGCAAAGGTATCCGCTATGTTGGCGAATATGTAATCCGCAAAGAAGGTAAAACAGGTAAAGGTAAATAATAAAGGAGTGAGCTAATTATGGTAAAGAAACCAAACAGTAACCAGGCAAGACTTAGAAGACATGCCAGAGTTCGCAGAAAAATCAGCGGCACAGCTGCACGTCCTCGTCTTAATGTTTTCCGCTCCTCAAAGCACATCTATGCTCAGATTATTGACGATGTAGCCGGCGTAACACTGGCCAGCGCGTCAACAATGGACAAAGATTTTACAAGCTATGGCGGTAACATAGAAGCTGCAAAAGCAGTTGGTATCAAAGTTGCAAAAGCAGCTCTTGAAAAAGGCATTACAACAGTAGTGTTTGACCGTGGCGGCTATATCTATCATGGTCGTGTAAAAGCATTGGCAGAAGGCGCCCGCGAAGGCGGCTTAGTGCTGTAGGAGGGATACAATGGAAAGAATTGACGCAAGCGTTTTGGACCTTCAGGAGAAGGTTGTATCAATCAATCGTGTATCAAAAACCGTTAAAGGCGGCCGTATAATGAAGTTCTCAGCTTTGATAGTTGTAGGCAACGGCGACGGCATTGTAGGTTATGGTATAGGTAAAGCAGCCGAGGTGCCGGAAGCTATCCGCAAAGGCGTTGAGGATGCAAGAAAAAATCTGGTAAGAATATCTATGAAGGGAACAACAATTCCCCACGAGACAGTAGGCTCCTTTGGTGCTGCAAGAGTTCTGATGAGACCTGCTGCTCCCGGTACAGGTGTTATCGCAGGCGGCGCTGTTCGTGCTGTTCTGGAAGCTGCCGGTATCAAAGATATCCGTACAAAATCTCTTCGTTCAAGAAACCCCGGTAATGTTGTTGCTGCTACAGTAGCAGGTCTTGCTTCTGTAAGAACAGTTGCTCAGGCTGCAAAAATCCGCGGTATTGACGAGAAAGACATATTAGGCTAATAGGAGGTACTTTGAAATGGCTGATGAGAAAATCATGGAAGTAGCAGTTGAAAAAGCACCTGCTAAAAGAGGTAGAAAACCCAAAAAAGCCCAGGTTACAACAGTAACCGTTAAACTGGTAAAAAGCCTTGCAGGCTGCATTCAGAATCAGAAAGATTGTGCGGCAGCCCTGGGCCTCAAAAAAGTCGGCGATGTAAAGGTTCATCCTGACAACGCCGCCACACAGGGTAAAATCAGAAAGATTGCTCACCTTGTAGAGGTAGTAAAGTAATTTAACAGGGAGGTGCACAATTATGATGCTTCACGAATTGAAACCTGCAGAAGGTTCTACAAAAGCTGCTAAGAGAAAAGGTCGTGGTCACGGCAGCGGTAACGGCAAAACAGCCGGTTACGGCCACAAAGGTCAGAAAGCCCGTTCCGGCGCAAAGAAAGCCGGTTTTGAAGGCGGTCAGCTCCCTCTTCAGAGAAGACTTCCCAAAGTGGGCTTTAACAACAGCGTATTTGCCACAGTTTACGCAACAATCAATGTAAAAGATCTGGAAGCAAGATTTGAAGCCGGCAGCGTAGTTGACGAAGCTGCAGTAGTAGCCAGCGGTCTTGTAAAGAAAGTAAAAGACGGCATTAAAGTTCTGGGCAACGGCGAGATCACAAAGCCGATGACAGTACAGCTTAAAGCTTTCTCTGCATCTGCTAAAGAAAAAATCGAAAAAGCAGGCGGAAAGGCAGAGGTGAAATAAGAGTGTTACAGACATTTAGAAATGCATGGAAAATCGAGGATCTGCGTAAAAAGCTGATTTTTACAGCAATCGTTCTGGTAATTTACCGTCTTGGTTGTGCCATCGCGGTTCCTTTTATCCAACCCACCGCTCTTAAAAACATGTTTTCAGTGGTCGACAGCAATACATTTGGTCTGGGCTTTATAAACATGATGAGCGGCGGCGCATTTGCCAATGCCACTCTGTTCGCCTTGGGTGTTATACCCTACATCAACGCATCTATCATCATTACCCTTTTGACAGTGGCCATTCCGTATCTGGAAAACCTGTCAAAACAGGGTGATGAAGGCAGAAAGAAAATTGCAAAGATAACAAGATATGTAAGTATCGGTATAGCCTTTGTGCTGGGCTTTGGTTACTATTCAGTACTTAAAAGCAGAAGTATACTTATGTATGACGAAGGCCTGGCCGGCTTCTTCACCGGCTTGGTAATTGTTATCACATTTGTGGCAGGTTCACTGCTGCTTATGTGGATGGGTGAACAGATTGATAAGAAAGGTATCGGCAACGGCGTATCTCTTATCATATTCACTGGTATTATTTCCAGGCTGTCAGACACTGCAATGGTTTATATCGCCATGCTGCAGGATGCTGTACAGAACAAAAATACCATCAACTTTTTGCTGGTTCCGCTGTTCCTTGTTTTCTCCGTTCTGGTAATCGCTTTTGCAGTTGTTCTCAACAACGCTGAAAGAAGAATACCAATTCAGTACGGCAAACAGGTGGTAGGCAGAAAGATGATCGGCGGCCAGAGTTCACATCTTCCGATAAAAGTAAATATGTCCGGTGTTATGCCTATCATATTTGCCAGTGCACTGGTTTCCATACCCGGCACAATAAGAAGCTTTTTCACCATCGAAAGTGCTTTCTGGAATGAATTTTTGGCTATATTCAACTACAACGGCGCAGTTTATGCGGTTATGTATGTATTCCTGATTATTGTATTTAACTTCTTCTATGTTACAATGCAGTATAATCCGCTGGAAATTGCAAACAACCTGCGTAAAAACAACGGCGTTATCCCCGGTTTCCGTCCGGGCAAACAGACCCAGGATTTTATAACAAAAGTTTTGGGCAAAATTACATTTATTGGCGCATTGTTCCTGTGTGTTGTTGCAATACTGCCTATAATAATGGGCAACCTGACCAACACAGGCATTCAGATGGGTGGTACTTCACTGCTTATCGTTGTAGGTGTTGCTCTGGAAACTTCACAGCAGCTTGAAAGCCAGATGGTTGCACGCCATCACAAAGGATTTTTGGAATAATAACCGATAGTCTTTAAATAAGGAGACAATAATTATGAACATTATATTATTAGGTGCTCCGGGTGCCGGTAAAGGCACACAGGCAGAAATCATTTGCGAAAAACTTGGTATCCCCACCATTTCCACAGGCGCTATACTTCGCCAGGCCATGAAAGACGGCACAGAGATGGGCAAAAAAGCCAAAAGCTTTGTTGAAGCGGGTGCCCTGGTTCCGGACGATGTTATTATCGGCATCGTAAAGGAAAGACTGGCAGCAGATGACTGCAAAAACGGCTTTATTCTTGACGGTGTTCCCAGAACAATTGCTCGGGCACGGGCGATTGACGAAATGGGCATCAAGATTGATATAGCTTTGGATATAGAGGTAAAGGATGAAACAATAATCGAACGCGTAAGCGGAAGAAGAGTTTGCTCCTGCGGTGCCTCTTATCACATCAAATACAAACCCAGCGCAGTAGATGGTGTTTGCGACAAATGCGGTCAGCCGCTGACTATACGCAAAGATGATGAACCTTCAACAGTGCTGGACCGCCTGACAAACTATCACAAACAGACCGAGCCCTTGAAAGATTACTACAAGGCAAAGGGAATTTTGGTTGAAGTTGACGGCGAAGGCAGTGTGGAAAACACAACAGCACTTGTGCTGAAAGCTTTAGGAGTGTAATACCGTGATTATTATAAAAAGCCCCGAAGATATAAAAAAATTAAAAACCGCTTGCAAAATCAGCGCGGATGTGTTAAAATACGCCGGGGAACAAATCAATGCAGGTATGTCTACTTACGAGCTGGATAAACTTATATACGACTTTATCACCGCAGCTGGTGCTCGCCCTTCCTTTTTAGGCATGTATGGCTTTAAAGGAAGTGCCTGCATCTCTATAAACGATGAGGTTATACATGGAATACCTTCCAAAAAGACCATCATCAGAAGCGGTGATATTGTCAGTATAGATGTGGGAGCCTATATCAACGGCTACCACGGTGATAACGCTTACACATATAAAGTAGGCGCTGTCAGTCCCTCTGCTGAAAAGCTTTTGCGTGTTACCAACGAATGTCTGCATCTGGGGATAGCGGCTGCACAACCAGGCAACAGAGTGGGTGACATTGGATATGCTGTTCAGAAACATGCAGAGGAAAACGGCTTTTCTGTCGTAAGAGAATATGTCGGCCATGGTGTCGGCAGGGATTTGCATGAGGAACCGGAAGTGCCCAACTACGGCAAACCGGGCCACCTTGCGCGTCTTGTGCCGGGTATGACCATAGCCATTGAGCCCATGATAAACGAAGGAACAGCCAATGTTAAAGTCATGCCGGACGGCTGGACCGTAAAGACAACAGACGGCAAACTGTCTGCTCATTTCGAGCATACAATTGCCATCACTGAAAAAGGTCCGGTTATATTGACATGCGCTGACGGTGACTTCTGATGGAGTTGCAGGTCGGCAGTATAGTCCTGTCCACGGCAGGCAAAGACAAGGGCAGTTATTTCTGTGTTGTTGAGCTGACAGGCAATTATTGTTTTGTGCGGGACGGGAAAATCCACCCGCTGGAAAAACCCAAGCGCAAAAACATAAAGCATGTTATAAAGACCCCGAAAGTATTGCAATCAGAGGCTTTGCAAGTGAATAAGCATCTGAAAAAGGCTATTGACAGCCTATCTGATAATTAGGAGGAATATTATGGCTAAAGATGATGTAATTGAAGTGGAAGGAACAGTGGTAGAGGCTATGCCCAACGCCATGTTTCAGGTAGAACTTGCAAATGGCCATCGTTTGCTTGCTCACATTTCAGGAAAACTGAGAATGAATTTCATTCGCATTTTACCGGGCGATAAGGTAACAGTTGAAATGTCGCCTTACGATTTAACAAAGGGGCGCATTACATGGCGTTCCAAATAACACAGCATTAATAGGAGGTTACAAATATGAAGGTAAAGCCATCCGTTAAACCAATGTGCGAAAAATGCAAGGTTATCAAACGCAAAGGTAAAGTTATGGTAATCTGCACAAATCCCAAACACAAACAGCGTCAGGGCTAATCTGACAATTATTTGAGCAGGAGGTAAGATATATGGCTCGTATATCAGGTGTTGACTTGCCCAGAGAAAAACGTGTTGAAGTAGGCCTTACTTATATCTATGGTATAGGTCTGTCCACATCACAGAAACTTCTCGCGGCTGCCGGCGTAAATCCGGACACAAGAGTAAAAGACCTTACAGATGATGAAGTACAGGCAATCAGAGATCAGATTGAAAAACAGCAGGTTACAGTAGAAGGCGATCTTCGCAGACAGACAGCTTTGGACATCAAGAGATTGGTTGAAATCGGCTGTTACAGAGGTGTAAGACACCGCAAAGGTTTGCCGGTTCGCGGTCAGAGAACAAAGACCAACGCCAGAACACGCAAAGGCGCCAAAAAGACTGTAGCAAACAAGAAGAAATAATCAAGGAGGCTAAACAGCAATGGCAGTTAAAAAGACAGCTAGTCGCAAAAGAGTGCAGCGCAAGAACATTGAGCGCGGTGCAGCCCACATTCAGTCTACATTTAACAACACAATTGTTACAATAACAGACATCCAGGGCAACGCTATTTCTTGGGCAAGCGCAGGCGGCCTCGGTTTCAGAGGTTCAAGACAGGCTACACCCTATGCAGCTCAGATGGTAGCAGAAGCAGCAGCAAAAGCAGCTATGGAGCACGGCCTGAAAACCGTTGAAGTATATGTAAAAGGACCTGGCCAGGGCAGAGAATCTGCAATCAGAGCTTTGCAGGCAGCAGGCTTAGAGGTAAATATGATCAAGGACGTTACCCCTATTCCGCACAACGGTTGTCGTCCACCTAAAAGAAGACGCGTTTAATAAGGAGGAATTACAATGGCAAGATATACAGGCGCAGTATGCCGCCAGTGCCGCAGAGAAGGACAGAAGCTTTTCCTGAAAGGCGAACGTTGCTACTCTGACAAATGTGCACTTGCAAGAAGATCTTTCGCTCCCGGCCAGCACGGTCAGGCAAGAAAGAAGAGCTCTGAATATGGTATTCAGATGAGAGCTAAACAGAAAGCAAAGAGATATTACGGTGTTCTGGAAAGCCAGTTTGCAAAATACTTTGCTATGGCCGAAAACAGAACAGGTATGGCAGGCGAAAATCTGCTTAAGATCCTTGAAAGCAGACTGGACAATGTTGTTTACCGCGCCGGCTTCGGTATGAGCCGTCGTCAGGCCAGACAGCTTGTTTTGCATCGTCATTTCACCGTAAACGGTGAAAGAGTAAACATTCCGTCATACCTTGTTAAACCAGGTGACGTAGTGGCAGTTCACGGCTCAGCATGTGACAAAATCAAAGAAAATGTTGAACTTAACTCTGCAAGACCGACTCCCATGTGGATGTCTATGGACAAAGACAATCTGAAGGTGACAATCAACCGTCTGCCTGAAAGAAGCGAGATCGATCTTGATGTTGAAGAACAGCTTATCGTTGAACTTTACTCAAAATAACCCACCCCAGCATCGGGAATGCAATTATAAAAGCAGCCTTAGTTTTATAATAGGAGGGTTTATAAATGTTAGAAATCGAAAAACCAAGAATAGAAACAGCGGTTTTGTCCGAAGACGGACAGTACGGCAAATTTGTTGTTGAACCCCTGGAAAGAGGTTTTGGCATCACACTTGGCAATTCCCTTAGAAGAATTTTGCTGTCTTCTCTGCCCGGCGTCGCAGTTACAAACATAAAAATTGACGGCGTACTGCATGAATTTACATTCATCAACGGTGTAAAAGAAGATGTTACAGATATAGTTCTGAATGTGAAAGGTATCACAGCAAAGCTGTTCTGCGACGAGGCAAAAACAGTCCGCATCAACGCCACAGGCCCCTGCGAGGTTACTGCCGGCTCTATTGAAACAGATGCAGATATAGAGATTTTGAATCCCGACTGGCACATCGCCACTTTGAGCGAAGGCGCCAAACTGGTTATGGAATTGACATTTGACCGCGGCCGCGGCTATGTTCCTGGTGATAAGAACAAGAAAACACAGGAATTTACCACCCTTGGTGTTTTGCCCACAGACAGTATTTACACACCTGTGCTGAAGGTAAACTATTCGGTGGAAAATACTCGTGTAGGCCAGATAACAGACTATGACAAACTGACAATTGAAGTTTGGACAAACGGTGTTATCAATGCCAACGAAGCGATGAGCATCGGTGCAAGAATTCTTATCGAACATCTGAACCTTTTTGTTGGTCTTTCAGATGATGTTGCTATGCCCAAGATGGTTGAAAAGGACGAAACAACCCAGGAGAAAACCCTGGAAATGACAATCGAAGATCTGGATTTGTCTGTTCGTTCCTTTAACTGCCTGAAGAGGGCCGGCATACACACCGTAGAAGATCTTGTAAACAAGACCGAAAGCGAAATGATGAAGGTTAGAAACCTGGGTAGAAAGAGCTTTGAAGAAGTTATGCAGAAGCTGGCTTCTCTGGGCTACAAATTCCCCAAAGATGAAGATTAGTCTATAAAGTAAAGGAGTGACTCACATGCCAGGCACAAGAAAACTGGGCAGAACCAGCGACCACCGCAGAGCTATGATGAGAGCTATGGTAACATATCTGTTCGAAAACGGAAAGATTGAAACAACAGTTACAAGAGCCAAAGAAGTTAGAGCAGTGGCCGAAAAAATGATTACACTCGGCAAAACAAATACATTGCACTCAAAGAGACAGGTATACAGCTATATCACAAAAGAAGATGTAGCCAAAAAAGTTTTTGACGAACTCGCACCCAAATACGAAGACCGCACAGGTGGTTATACAAGAATAATCAAAATCGGTCCCCGTCGCGGTGACGCAGCCGAAATGGCAATCATTGAATTGGTTTAATTATCCAATAATAAATATAAAAGGGCAGCAGTCTTAAATGACGCTGCCCTTTACTTTTTGTAATATTATATAAGGAAACTCCCCTGTGTATAAAACAGGGGAGTTTCCTGGTCAATAGAATATATTTCTGTGCTGAATATAATTATATAAATATGACCGTGGTTTTACAATAGTAATTTTTTGATAGAAGTTGTACAATAAAGTCCGAAAAAAGCTATTGACTTTAAAAAGTTTTTTGTTATAATAAAAAACAATATATCAGCCGCTATGCGGTGGGCGAAAGCAGCAGACACATCTGTGGGATTTTATATCCATGGATGTGTTTTTTTATACTATAACAAACATTTTGGAGGATTTTATGAGTGAAAAGAAGTTGGCTATGAAAGTGTCTGTTGTGACTATTGTCATAAATGCACTGCTGAGCGCATTCAAACTGTTTGCCGGTATTGTTGGCAATTCGGCGGCAATGGTTTCGGACGCTGTGCACTCTGCCAGCGATGTTCTGAGCACCTTTGTGGTTATGGCCGGTGTGGCCGTGGCAAACAAAGAGTCGGACAGCACCCACAGATACGGACATGAAAAAATGGAAAGCATTGCCGGTATGCTTCTGGCAGTACTGCTGTTTGTCACCGGCGCAGGCATAGGCGTAGAAGGAATGAAAAAAATATTTGCCGGCGGCACTATCCGGACCCCGTCCATGCTGGCAATGGCTGCCGCCGTCATTTCCATAGCTGTAAAGGAATGGATGTACTGGTACACACGACGGGCGGCAAAGAAGATAAATTCCGGAGCACTGATGGCGGACGCATGGCATCATAGATCTGATGCGCTGAGCAGTATTGGCAGCTTTGTGGGTATATTCGGCGCAAGGCTGGGATATCCCGTCCTGGACAGCGTGGCCAGCCTTGTAATATGTGTGTTCATAATAAAGGCCGCATATGATATATTCATGGATGCGGTTGATAAGCTGGTGGACAAATCCTGCGATGATGAAACAGTAAAGCAGATGAACGGGCTGATATCACGGCAGCAGGGCGTCATGGGTGTTGACGAGATCAGGACCAGGCTGTTCGGCAATAAAATTTATGTAGATGTGGAAATTTCCGCAGACGGCTCCCAGTCTTTGTACGAGGCCCATGAGATAGCCCAGAGGGTGCATGATGCGCTGGAAGCCAATTTCACTTCAGTGAAACACTGCATGGTGCATGTAAATCCATACGGCCAGCAGCATTAACAAAGGCGGGAAAAACAGCATATTATTACACAGAGGTGATAATAATGATTTTTCCTGCTTATCCCGGACGGCCGCTGAAAAACGGCGACTGGGGCCCGAATGTGAACATTATGCAGGCATGCCTGAATTACATAATAAATGTTTATCCTGTCAGCCCGATGATAACCGGTGAAATGGATTTCGGCACCCTTACGGAAGGCGCTGTAAGAGGCGTCCAGGGAATAGTAAATCTGCCGATAGACGGTGTGATTGATGAAAAAAGCTGGTACGCCATTCTGGCGGTGGCAAACTTTCTTGCAAACTGAAATAAAACCCGCATATAGCGGGTTTTATTTTTTTGCGGTCTTGTTGCCTTTGTAAGATGTTTAGTATATAATTATCATATCGAAAAAAAGATAGTTTGAGGGTATGAGGATGAATTACAACTGCGTTCTTTTGGATTTTGATGACACTTTGGTTTCTTTCAAAGAAAGCGCTGTACATTCTGTTTCAAAGGTGTACAACAAATACAACATTCCGGTAACACAAGAAAATATCCGCTTTTACTATGACACCAATGAAAGCCTGTGGCGCGAGTTTGAAAAGGGAAAAATAAAGAAAAACACCATAGAAAAGGTGCGATTTCAGAAGGTTGTGGAAAAATTCGGCCTGAAAGATGTCAGCGGTGAACAGCTTAACAGGGACTATAAAAATTATCTTAAAAACAGCGCAATACTTATTGACGGGGCACTGGAATTTTTGCAGGACATAGAAGATTATGTGACCATAGCCATTGTGACCAACGGATTTGAGGAAATACAGAAAAACCGCCTGAAGCTGAGCCATGTGATAGACTTTGCAGACGAAGTTTTTACATCCGAAAAAATGGGTTTCAACAAACCGGATAAAAGAATTTATCTCAACGCACTGAAAACGCTGGGTATAGAAAACCATAAAAAGGTTATAGTTGTGGGAGACAACCTTAATTCTGACATAAAAGGCGGAATAAATGCAGGGCTGGACACCTGCTGGGTAAATTTTGAAAATGCGGAAAACAACACTGGCATAAAACCCACTTATACTGCCTACGATTTTACGCAACTGAAAAATATAATTTTGGGAGAACAGCTATGAGTATTGTCAAAGAAGAATTTTATTTTCCTTCCTCCAACGGCACAAATGTCATAACAGGTTTTAAAATTTTCGATGACGGCCGGCGGTGCAAAGCCGTTATGCAGATTTCTCACGGAATGGTGGAGCATATTGACAGGTACGAAGATTTTATGAGATATCTGGCAGGCAGAGGGTATGCTGTGTATGCCCATAATCACCTGGGGCACAAAGGCAGCGTACACAACGACCGGCAGCTGGGATATTTTGCGCCGGAAAACGGGTATAAGTATGTGCTGGCGGACCTGCTGCATACAGCTAAGATGGCCAAAAAGGAAAACCCGGGCAAGAAATTGTTTTTGCTGGGGCACAGCATGGGTTCTTTTTTCGCCAGGGTTTTTGCGGCGGCATATCCGGATGCTTTGGACGGGCTGATTATTTCCGGCACAGGCGGCGAAAACAAGATAGCTCCCCTGGGCCTGAAACTGATACAGACTGCAAAAACTGTCCACGGCGGTGAATATCGTTCCGGTTTTATAAACAAAACAGTTTTCGGAAATTTTCTGTCAAAAATAGAAAACCCGCGCACAAACAGCGACTGGATAAGCCGCGACGAAGAGATTGTAAACCGGTATGTAAATGACAAATACTGTCAGTTTGTGTTTACACTCAGCGCTTTTGAGGACCTTATGAAAATAAATATGCTGGCAAACAAAAAGGTCACTTTTTCAAAGACGGCAAAAGACCTTCCCATTTTTATATTTTCAGGTTCCATGGACCCGGTGGGGGATTACGGCAGGGGAGTTATGCAGGTTTTTGACAGATATGTAACTGCCGGCTGCGATGAGGTAAAGGTAAAAATTTACCCCGGCGGAAGACATGAAATGCTCAACGAAACCAACAGGCGGCAGGTGTATGAAGATATAGCCCTGTGGCTGGACGAAAAAACAGAAGAAAGGCGATAAATAATGTCTATCAAAGCAGATACTTTATATTTTAACGGATATATATACAACACCCCATTCAAACGCTTTGTAAAAGGTTATTTTTCAGTAAAAGGGGATAAGATACTGCATCTGGGCAAAGGCCGGCCGCCGGAGGATGTGCAGCGGGACAAGCTGGTGGACCTGGGCGGCAAATGGGTAATCCCCGGCCTTATTGACAGCCACATGCATGTGGAAAGCAGTATGCTGGCCCCGCGCACTTTTGCAAAGCTGATGGTGGAAAACGGCGTTACCACTGTGGTCAGCGAACCTCATGAAATTGCCAATGTAAAAGGCATGGAGGGTGTTTTGGCCATGATAGAGGCCGCCAAAGGTGCAGTCATGGATATATTTTACGCTGTTCCCAGCAGTGTTCCGTCCACTTCCGACGAGTTTGAAACCACAGGGGGTGTCGTCGATATGGACCGGCTTAAACAGCTGATACAGCACAAAGAGGTTGTATGCCTGGGCGAAGTTATGAATACATACAAAATACTGACCGACCCTGATGACAGACAAAATCAGTTTGTCAGATACCTGAAAGAAAACCGACCGGCCATGCCGCTGGAAGGCCATTGTCCGCGCATTGTGGGCAGTGACCTGAACCAGTATGTCTACACCGGCATAGGTTCTGACCACACAGAGCATACACTGGACGCCTTCCTTCAAAGGGTGTTCAACGGAATGATATTCCAGGTGCAGGACAAAATGGCCAAACCTGAAATAGCACAGGCCATAAAAGAATACGAACTGTATGAAAACATATCAATAGTAACAGATGATACAACCCCGTCAAACCTGATAAACCACGGGCATTTGAACGCTGTTGTTATGGAAATGGTAAAATGCGGCCTGGATTTTGAAAAGGCGGTTTACTGCGCCAGTGCAACACCTGCGCGCCGTATGCGCCTGTATGACCGCGGGCAGATAATGCCCGGCCTGCTGGCGGACTTTTGTATACTGGACAGCCTGGAAGAAATAAAACCGTTGCAGACATATAAAAACGGCCGCCTTGTCTACGACAAATCAGCCGGCAACAGCTTTGAGGCGGAAAAGGCATTCCCGGAAGATTTTTATTCCACGGTAAAGCTGGAGCATGTAAATGCGGAAAAATTTATCATCAAAGCCCCGGTGGAAAAGGGCAGGATTAAAGTAACCGGCCTTAAAGTTGAAAGAGATTATACCAGAACACCGGCTGTGACCATGGAACTGGATGTAAAGGACGGCCGGGTTGTCCCGGACGAAAACTGCGTTACCATATCTGTGCTGGAGCGCCACGGCAAAAACGGCAATGTGTTCAGCACCATAGCCGCCGGCGATTGTCTGATAAAAGGCGCAGTGGCCACCAGCTATGCCCATGACCATCACAACCTGGTGGTTATCGGCAGTAACAGGGATGATATGGCCGCAGCGGCCAACCGGGTTATAGACAATAGCGGCGGTCTGGCAGTTGTACAGGACGGCAAGGTGCTGGCCCGGTGCCGCCTGGAAGTCTGCGGTCTTATGAGCGAAAAAGACCCCTATGCCACGGCGGCGGAGATACAGGCTGTGGAACAGGCCATGAGGGACATAGGCTATGTTCACTACAACCCGGTTATGAGCCTGGCAACCACCTGCCTGCCGGTGTCAATGGATGTAAAGATAACCGACAAGGGCCTGGTGGATGTGATAAACGGCAGGCTGGCGGATATATTCCGGCAGTAAAGGGGGAACATCGTCTATTATGATAGTAAGTATGGGAGTTATCCTGCTTTTCCTGGTGCTTGCCGGGGTGTTTTCCCGCGGAAAGGGCGCATGGCTGATATCCGGCTACAATACGATGCCCAAAAGCGAAAAAGAAAAATATGACGAGGTGGCCCTCTGTCACTTTATGGCAAAATTTATGCTGGCGCTGGCGGTGTGCTGGATACCGATTACTTTGTACACGATAAATTATCAAAAGATTTTCATCATCACAGGTATCGCCGCTTTCTGCCTTGTCATAGCCATCGGTCTGATATATGCAAATACCGGCAACAGATTTAAAAAATAAAATACAGTCCGCCCAATATACGGGCGGGCTGTTCTTTTGTCCGGTTTCCAGTTTACACCTGCGGCAAATAATGATATACTTATTATGTATTACTATCTGAAAATTTAAAGGCGAGATATATGAAAGTACAGAAAACAATAGTTGAAAAAATTCTTGATCAGAAAAAAATTGCTTACGAAAGCTATACATATCCGGCGGACGGATTTTCCGACGGAGTGACAGTTGCCGGATATATAGGCAAACCGGCAGAGCAGGTGTTCAAAACGCTGGTGTGCACCGGCAGCGGCGGCGTCCATGTTTTTGTAATACCGGTGGCCCGGGAACTGGACCTGAAAAAGGCGGCCAAAGTCAGCGGACAGAAATATACCGAAATGCTGCACCAGAAAGACCTGCTGCCCACCACAGGATATATCAAAGGGGGATGCAGCCCTATAGGCATGAAAAAACTTTTCCCCACTTATATAGACAAATCCTGCGAAAATTTTGACAGCATAATATTTTCCGCAGGGAAGATAGGCAAACAGGTGCAGGTGAAGGTAAGTGACCTGATAAGCCTGACAAAGGCAAAAACAGAATTTATTTGCAAGGAGTAACAATGCTGATAACATTGGAAAATGTCGGCAAAAGCTATGGCACCGACATAATATTACAGCGGATAAACGCCACAGTGAACAAAGGCGACAGGATAGGCGTCATAGGGGAAAACGGCGCCGGCAAAACCACATTGCTGAATATGCTGATGGGCATATATGACAATGACACCGGCGATATTATATTTTCCGACAACGCCACTGTCGGCTACCTGAAACAGATTGACGGCCTCAATCTTGAAAATACGATTTACAGCGAGATGCAGACGGTTTTCCGGGATGTTTTTGCGGCGATAGCAGAATGTGAAAAGATAGAAAAACAGCTGGCAGACAGCCCCCGGAATACAGAATTGGTGGAGCGTCATCACCGGCTGCAAAATCTTATATACGCCAAAGACGGCTACAATTCGGATTTTCTGATAAAAAAGATGCTGGCCGGTATGGGCTTTGGGGAAGAGGAGTATAACAAGCAGGTCAAAGTGCTGTCCGGCGGAGAGCGCACCAGGCTGAACCTGGCAAAACTTTTGCTGGAAAACCCGGATATACTGATACTGGATGAGCCCACCAACCATCTGGATTTTGACACCCTCAACTGGCTGGAAGATTATCTGCTCAGCTACAAGGGCGCTATTATAGCAGTCAGCCACGACAGGTTTTTCCTGGATAAGGTGGCGGTAAAAATATGGGAAGTGGAGGATACATTCCTGTATGAATACAAAGGCAATTATTCTGCTTTTGAAGTACAAAAGCGGGAAAAGCTGAAGCAGCAGCAAAGACAGTACGAGGCGGATATGAAAAAAGCCGCCAAATTGCAGGATTATATCGACCGCAACCTGGTCAGGGCCTCCACCACAAAAATGGCCCAGAGCCGCCGCAAGCAGCTGGAAAAAATGGAGATAACGGAAAAGCCGAAAGCGCCCAGGGTTCCGCTGAAATTTTCTTTTGAATTTGATGTCAAACCTTATGACGAGGTTCTGACGGTGGAAAACCTGTGTGTGGCGGCAGGGGGCAAAGAACTGATAGACGGGCTGGATTTTGTGCTGCGCCGCGGTGACAGGCTGATAATAGCCGGCCCCAACGGCAGCGGCAAAACCACTCTGATAAACACCATAACCGGTAAAATCATGCCCAAAAGCGGAAAAGTAAAGCTGGGCATGGGGGTTATTCCCACTGTCTTTGATCAGCATGTAAAGGTCAGCGGAAGCACCGTTATAGATTCCGTGTGGGCATTAAGGCCCAAATGGACCCAGCTGGAGGTACGCAGCTATCTGGCCAGGTTTGGATACCGCGGCGAAGATGTGTTCAAAAGCTGTGTGTCGCTGTCCGGCGGCGAAAGGGCCAGGCTGCGCTTTTGCCAGATGAGCCTGGACAGGGCCAACCTTATGTTCCTGGACGAACCCACCAACCACCTGGACATATATATGCGACGGGCGGTTACCCAGGCGTTGAGCGCCTATCAGGGCAGTATACTTACAGTAACCCATGACAGGTTCCTGATGCAGCAGCTGGCCTGCCCCATATTGAATATCGAGGGCGGAAAAGGGGTATTCTATCAGAATTTTGAAGACTTTATGGCCAAGCACAAAACTGACGGTTTTAACTCGAAGCCGGCCAAAAAAGAAGAAAAAGAGAAGAATACAGACAGCCCGCAGTTAAACCAAAAACAGGCGCGCAGACAGGCCGCCGCAGACAGGCAAAGGCTGCGCCGGTGCGAAAAGGAAATGGAAGAGCTGCAGCTGGCAATAGACGGATATAACCGGGATATGCAAAACCCCGATATAACCACAGACTTTGAAAAGATGAACAAGTTGTGGCGGGACCTGGACAGCGCCAACAAGAAGATGGACCGGTTGTTTGAAGAATGGGCGGCCCTCAGCGAAAAACTGGAAAATTAAAGGTGATATTATGAACTATAAATTTCTCTCATCAAAATACGCAGGGAAAGCCATTGACCGGTCCACCAGCGGCGATGTGCCGGTGGAATATGACGACCTTATAAACCTCAGCATAGGCGACCCGGATATACCCACACCCAGGGTGATAGTGGAAGAAGCCTTCCGCGACGCCCTGGCCGGCCATACAAAATACACCGCCTCCCGCGGTTATCCACAGCTCAGGCAGGCCATATGCAAATTTTACAAAGACAGATATAACATGGAGATAACAGACGGGCAGGTATTTGTTTCCACTGCCGGCAGTGTGGCCATGTTTCTGGTCATGCAGGCTTTGCTGGACGAGGGCGACCAGGTGCTGATTTTCGAGCCGGGCTTTTTCCCTTACCCGGATCAGGTAAAAATGGCCGGCGGTGTTCCGGTGTTTGTTTCAACTGTGCTGGAAGAAAATTTTCAGATAAATTTTGACAGGCTGGAAAAGGCTGTCACCGAAAAAACAAAAGCTATAATAATAAACACCCCGAACAACCCCACCGGTGTGTGCTATACACCGCAAACCCTGGAAAAACTGGCCGATTTTGCCATAAGGCATGACCTGGTTGCGGTGGCGGATGATATATACACATCCTTTGACTACACGCAGAAATTTACCCCCATAGCCTCTTATCCGGGCATGTTTGAAAGGACTGTTACCATCAACAGCTTTTCCAAAAACTTTATCATGACCGGTTTCAGGGTAGGCAATATAGTTGCGCCGGAATATATAATAAATGTTATTAAGATGATAAACGAAAATGTGGTTTACACTGCGCCTTCCATATCCCAGCGTGCAGCATTGCACGGGCTGGAACATTTTGACGAGTTTGAAGGCGAAATTTCTGCCATTTTCAAAGAAAGGGTGGAGTATGCCTATAACAGGCTGAAAAACATTCCCTACATAGATATGCCGCGGCCGGGCGGCGGGTTTTATCTTTTCCCGTCGGTAAAACGCACCGGCCTGACCGGAGCACAGTTTGCCAAAAAGCTGATGGACGAATGTCATATAAGGGTTATTCCGGGCGGCGCCTTCGGCGAAAGCGGCCTGTATCACATCAGGATATCATGTACTGTGTCAGTGGAAAAGCTGGCGCAGGCCTTTGACAGAATGGAAAAACTTTCTTTTGAATAAATAACAGGAAAGAGGTGCTTTTATGAAAACCGAAAAATCCTGCGGCGCGGTGGTGCTGCGAAAAAACCAGGGCAGGCTGCAAGTTTTGCTGATAAAGCATACAAACGGGGGACACTGGGCTTTTCCGAAAGGCCATGTTGAGCCGGGCGAAACCGAAGAACAGACAGCCCTGCGCGAAATAAAGGAGGAAACAGGCCTTTCTGTAATGCTGGATACCGACTACAGAAAAACAGTCACCTACAGCCCCAAAAAAGATGTGGTAAAAGATGTGGTTTATTTTGTGGCTGTGGCACAGGACGGAAACCGGACCGCACAGGAAAGCGAAATAAGCCGGATAAAATGGGCAGATGCCGACCGGGCGGCTGATTTTGTCAGCTTTGAAAATGATAAGGTCATCCTGCTGGGGGCACTGGAATATTATCTGAACAAATATGAAAGCTGAAATACAAAAGGCGTTTTACACCTTTTGTATTTTTTTCTTGACTTTTGGTAAAGTTATATAGTATAATAATTTAGCATTTAAGGATGTTTAGCTCAGCTGGTAGAGCATCCGCTTGACGTGCGGAAGGTCATGGGTTCGAGCCCCTTAGCGTCCACCACAGCCGCCTTATCGGGCGGCTTTTATTTTTACCAAAAATGACAAAATAATAAAAAAATATATTTTTTATTGTAAACATATATGAATTTTTTGTATAATGTTACTGTCCGATTTCAAAGCAGGAGGATAATAATGGGAAACAACAAGCAAAATAAAAGCAAAAACAGTTTTGCCAAAAGTCTGAATTATATATTGCGTCAGGCCGCAAACGGCAGCAAAGTGCATATAGCCATGATAGCCGGCAGTGTCCTGACAGTTATCCTGGTTGTGGCCCTGGTGCTGATGGGAATTTTCGGCGGGGAAAAGACTGTCGAAAATGAAATTGACAACCGGTATGACAAAAACCGGGAAGCGCTGGATGTGGAACAGCTGGGCAACACCATACTGGCCCGGACAGAGGATGCAGGCCAGGAGTATGTTGACAGCACACTGTTTATCGGCGACTCCAACACAGTGCGTTCCATGGCGTACGGCCATACCACCTGGGACAATGTTGTTGCTGCGATATCCATGGGTGTACAGCACATAACATCACTGGAGATGACATATTTTGAAGGATATGCCAACCCTGTAACAGTTCCGGAAGCTGTAAAAATCATACAGCCTCAAAGAATTATCATTACATACGGTACAAACAACACCGTGGGCTACAGCGTTGATAATTTTATCAGCATGTACAAGGAAGGCCTGGATGCAATACACGAGGCATACCCTTATGCAGATATAATAATAAATGCAATCCCACCAATTGATAAAGAGCGCGAAAACCTGACAGTCACCATGCAGACAATAGACAAATTCAACAAGGCTTTGTCCGAAATGGCACAGGAAGAAGGGTATAAATTCCTGAACTCTTCCGAAGCGCTGAAAGATGAAGATACAGGATTTGCCAAAAAAGATTATACAATAGGTGACGGCATACATTTAAGCAAGCTGGGCATGGACGCATTGTTTGAATATATACGCACCCACGCGTATATAACAGAGGATACACGCCCCAAACCGCTGAAAGAAGTCCCGGTAAGGAAAGAAACTCCCACAGGTATAATAACCGAAGATCCGCTGGCCGTACGCGGTACCAAAATAAGAATTTTGTTCCAGTCATCAGATACCTCATTGGGTACCGTTGACGGGGAAATAGAACAGAAAATAAAACGCACCATAACTTCTCAGGCAGTTACTGCTGTTCCCAATGTGGCAGAGGGCGGATATTTCACCGGCTGGAGCTGCAATTACGAAGGACTTTCTTCTTCCGACAGCACCAATGTAACATTTACCGTGCCCCAGGTTGATGACAGCGTTACAGACATATACATAACTGCCAACTTTGCCAAAGCCGGCGTCACCATCAAAAAAGACGGACGGCAGACCAATTCCGTGACGCTGGAAAACGGAAAAAGTGTAAAGCTGTCAGCAGATGTAACAGATAAATTTACCGGCGACAAAACAGTAACATGGCAAAGCGATGATTCCAGCATAGCCAAAGTAAGTTCTGACGGCACAGTGACAGCAGTAAGCGGCGGCACAACACAGATATATGCCTCCATACTGGGCGGCAAAATATACGCTTCCTGTACCGTTACGGTAACACGGAAACTGGAAGGTTTGTCCCTCAGCGGCAATACCAGCCTTAAAGTGGGCGATACATCACGGCTGACATTGTCTGTAAAACCCATTGGCGCAAGCGTTGACAAAAACAACGCCGTGTGGAAATCTTCTGACGAATCGGTCGCACAGGTTTCCCGGAATGGCACAGTCACAGCCAAAAAAGAGGGCAGTGCTGTAATAACCGTTTCTTTGGAAGGATTTTCTGCACAGATAACAATAAATGTCACACAGCCCAAACCTTTGCAGGGTATAACAATCAGCGGCCCAACACAGGTCACAGAGGGCACAAATATACAGCTGTCTGTAACTTACAATCCATCAGATACGACAGACGACAGAACCGCAAAGTGGTCCAGCGACAATACTGCCGTTGCCACGGTTGTGGACGGAACTGTAATAGGTGTTGCACCGGGTACAGCCACCATCACCTGCACAGTGGGCAGCCACACAGCCACAGTTACAATAACTGTAATAAAAGATGAAAGTGCTGTTGTCCCCACACCTTCTCCCAGTCCGGCGCCATCCCCAACTCCATCTCCGTCTCCGTCGGCCGAGCCCCCGGCAAGCCAGCCCCAAACAGGTGGAGAACAGCGGCAGGAATAATTTGATTTGTTATATATTTCCACAATATTACTTATAGTATAAAATAAAAAACACCTCCCATGAGCTTTTATGCTCCTTTGGGAGGTGTTTTTGTGCCTTTGTAAACTGCTGGAGGATTATTTTATTATCTCGCAGCTCATTTTATCCCCTTCGATGCCTGTCAGCCTGATATTTACTATATCTCCGCTGGTAAAGCCTTCATCCTTTACCAGCACCGGAATATATCTTTTTGTATAGGCTGTAAAATAGCCGTCGGGTGTTTTCTGTTCCAGCAGTGCCTGCTCGGTAAATCCGATGTAATCTTCATACACTTTTTGCCTTGTCTGGTTGGACTTGTATGTCATTATCCTGTTGCGTTCCTGCTTGGTATGCCGGTCAACCTGCCCGGTCATATCCGCCGCCACTGTTCCCGGCCTTTGAGAGTATGAAAAACAGTGCACCCTCAAAAACCTGCACTGCTGTACAAACCGCACACTGTCCAGAAAATCCTCTTCGCTTTCCTGGGGAAAGCCCACGATTATATCTGTGGTAAAGCTGGGTTTGTCAAACAGCTGCCTTAATCTGTTCATCATATTGGTGTACAGCCGGCGGTCGTACAGTCTGTTCATATTTTTCAGTGTCTTGTCACAGCCGCTCTGCAAAGACAGGTGAAAATGCGGGCAGAATTTTTCCACCTTGCTCATCCTCACCAGCATATCGTCTGTGAACAGGTCCAGTTCCAGGCTGCCCAGCCTTATGCGCTGCACATCTTCAATTTCGGCCACCGCCTCTATTACATCACACACATTTTTGCCTATATCCTGGCCGTAGCATGATATATTCACGCCGGTGAGCACAATTTCCTTGTGGCCGGCCCGGGCCATCTTTCGGGCTTCTTCCACTATGCTTTCCACCTGGCGGCTTCTCACACGGCCTCTGGCTGTGGGAATTATACAGTAGGCGCAGTGTCTGTTACAGCCGTCTTCTATCTTTAAAAATGCCCTGGTGTGCAGGCTGTCGGTATCGCTGGCAAACTCTTCAAATTTGTCATTGTCACTGTGGGGAATTATATTTATATACCTTTGCCTGTCTTTCAGATATTTGTTTACAAGGTCCAGGACTTCGCCTTTGCCTTTGCTGCCTATTATTATGTCGGCTTCTTCTACCGCTGTGGCTTTGTCCGGAAAAGCCTGGGGCATACATCCGCACAGCACCACCACCGCCCGTGGGTTTTGTCTTTTGGCGCGCCTTATCCACTGTATGCTTTTTCTGTCGCCGGAAAGGGTTACGGTACAGCTGTTCACCACATAAACATCTGCCGGCTCCTCTCCGTGAACAATTTCATATCCGGCTTTTTGAAATGTATTTATCATAGCAGCGCTTTCCTGCTGGTTTACCTTGCAGCCCAAGGTGAAAAAACATGCTTTCATATCAATCTCTTTTCCATATAATCTTTTCAATAATTATATCAAATGGATACGCTTTTCTCAATAACTTTAATAATTTGCCCGGACTTAACATAAGTATGTATAAAAAAGCAAGGAGCAGGTTATGAAAAATAGATTGATCTACATACTTTGTGTTTTACTGCTGATATATTCTGCAATGCCAAGGGCACTGGCGGCGGATGTGCCCATGGGCTTTGGCGAGGAGGACACGGCAGAGTACGAATACGAGGAAGAATTTGTGTTTTCGCCCCAGATAATACGGGCGATGGCCGGCACCGACAGTTTTGTTGACAGCATAGCCGACCAGAACAGTTTTGATGTGCCCTGCAAGGCTGCTTATCTTATTGAAGAGCAGTCAGGGCAGGTGCTGTATGCCAAAAATGCCCGGGAAAAACTTCCGATAGCTTCCATCTCCAAAATCATGACAATGCTTTTGGTGATGGAGGCGCTGGACAGCGGAAAAATAAGCCTGGATGACATTGTGCCGGTTTCTGAACATGCTTTTTCCATGGGAGGCAGCCAGATATGGCTGGAGCCGGGCGAGCAGTTTACCGTCCATGAAATGCTGAAAGCCACTGCGGTGTCCAGCGCCAACGATGCGGCAGTTGCGCTGGCAGAGTTTGTGGGCGGCAGTGAAGAGGCGTTCTGCGCGATGATGAACGAAAGGGCGCGGCAGCTGGGAATGACCGACACCCACTTTGTAAACGCCTGCGGCCTTGATGCAGACGGACACTATTCCAGCGCCCGGGATATATCAAAAATGGCCCTGGAACTGATGAAGCATCCGCAGATATACGAGTATTCCACAATATGGATGGACTATCTGCGCGGCGGAGAAACACAGATAGTAAACACCAACAAGCTGCTGCGCTCCTATAACGGAATAACCGGCCTTAAAACCGGTACCACCAGCAAAGCCGGGGTATGTATATGTGCCACGGCAAAGCGCGAAAACATGAGCCTGGTGGCGGTGGTGCTGGGCGCAAATTCCAGCCAGGAAAGGTTTTCTGCGGCAAAGCAGCTGCTGGATTTCGGATTTTCAAACTTTGAGACCAAATCCTTCCCGGAAGTGGACGGTCTGCCGGAAAACCTGCCGGTAAAGCTGGGTGTGGAAAAAACTGCCGATATAGAATGCCGGCTGCCCGACAGCCTGCTTTTTGTCAAAGGCGCCACCACACAGCTTTCCTGCAAAATACAACTGCCGGAATACATAAGCGCACCGATGTACAAGGGCATGAAGGTAGGCAGCGTGGAATTATATTCCTCCGACGGGAAAATAAAAGAGTATGACATATTGTTATCACAAGATGTTGTTAAAATAGATTTTAATAAAGCTTTGTCAATTTTAACAAAGAAGTCCGCATGTATGTAACCAAAAAGTCGAAACGGCAAAATTCTGTTGACACTGCTAACTTACTATTGTATGATTATATAAACACATGTAACTTTTTACATTTAATATACCTGAAACAGAAGGTGAAATAATGGCTGTAAAATTCAACGGCAGATATCTGGACGGCTTTGTCAGCCGGCAGGAATTTGACAATATATACCCACAGGTACAGCTGGGCCACAGTTTGCTGCACGGCAAGACAGGCGCCGGAAACGACTATCTGGGCTGGCTTAACCTGCCTTTTGATTATGACAAACGGGAGTTTGGAAGGATTAAAAAGGCAGCGGCAAAAATCAGATCGGACAGTGATGTCCTGGTGGTTATCGGCATCGGAGGTTCATATCTTGGAGCCAGGGCGGCGATAGAATTTCTTGGCTCACAGTACCATAACGAATTTTCGGGCCTGAAAGTATACTTTGCCGGCAATAACATCAGTCCGGATTATCTCAACAGGATTATACGGCTGTGCGAGGGCAAACGCGTCAGTGTAAATGTGATTTCCAAATCCGGCACCACCACAGAACCGGCTTTGGCTTTCAGGGTGTTCAAAAAGCTGATGGAGGACAGATACGGCAAGGCAGAGGCTGCCGGCCGCATATACGCCACCACCGACAAGGCAAAAGGAACGCTGAAAACCCTTGCGGACAAAGAAGGCTATGAAACCTTTGTTATACCGGACGATGTGGGCGGCAGATATTCTGTCCTGACAGCTGTGGGACTTCTTCCCATAGCAGCGGCCGGATTTGATATAGATAAACTGATGCACGGCGCACAGCAGGCCTGTAAAGATTTTGCAGACTGCACACCGGACAACGACTGCTACAAATATGCAGCGGCAAGAAATATACTGCTGCGCAAGGGCAAAGCCATCGAGCTTATGGCCTGTTATGACCCGGACTGGACAATGATGAACGAATGGTTCAAACAGCTGTACGGCGAAAGCGAAGGCAAGGACAAAAAAGGCCTGTTCCCGGCCAGCGTAATATTTTCCACCGATCTTCATTCCATGGGCCAGTTTGTACAGGACGGCAGCCGCACAATGTTTGAAACGGTTATAAACATCAGAAAACCTGTCAATGACCTGTTCCTGGAAGCTGATGCGGAAAATGCCGACGGGCTGAACTTTTTGGCAAACCAGAATATGTCAGTTGTAAATTCCATGGCGATGCAGGGTACAATCCTGGCCCACTGCGACGGCGGAGTGCCCAACATAGTGCTGGAAATGGACGGCAAAGACGAAGAAAACCTGGGTTACATAATCTACTTTTTCGAAAAAGCCTGCGCAATATCCGGCTATCTTCTGGCGGTAAACCCGTTCAATCAGCCGGGTGTGGAAGCTTATAAAGTGAATATGTTCGCCCTGCTGGGAAAACCGGGTTACGAAAAACAAAGGGAAGAGTTATTGAAAAAAATCAGTGATTAACGCCATCGGCGTAAAATAAAGGAGTGTATTTTTATGATAAAATTGATAGTTGGCGCAAAAGGCTCTGGCAAAACAAAACAGATGATCGACATGATCAACGAAAATCTTGCCAAAGTTAACGGAAACATCGTTTGCATCGCAAAATCCATGGAGTCCACATACAACATCAATGCCAGCGTAAGGCTGATTGATGTGGATGAATATAAAATAGACACATACGAAAGATTTTACGGATTTTTTGCCGGTGTGCTGGCAGGCAACTATGACATTGAGCAGGTTTATGTTGACGGCTTGATGAAAGTCGGCGAAAAAGATTTGGATAAACTGGGCGATCTGATGGAAAAAATGGACTCTATCAGCGAAGATAAGCTGGTTGTTGTTACAGTTTCCGCAGACGAAGAAGCACTGCCGGAAAGTGTTAAAAAATATCTGTAATCAAAACAGGTCAAAGGCGGCATTACAGCCGCCTTTGTTTTAGCTTTTACACAGGGTAAATTTGCACTGTTTTTGGGCAAAATTTCCCTTGACAAAAGTTTTAAAGCTATATATAATATTTAAGTGACCTATGAGGTGCTTTATGCTAGTTAATCTCAATAAAGTGTTCTCCCGCGGGGAGAATGAAAAACAGCTTTGTGCGCAATTTGATTTTTCAGGCGAAAATATCAGTTTTGATGCCGTTTTCCGGCAGCCGGTAAACGCCGTGCTGGATTTGAAAAAAGGCAGGGACGAGATATCCGTTACGCTTAGCATAAAAGCGGTTGCCCAGTGCAGCTGCGCCAGGTGTTTAAAGCTGTTTGAGAAGCAATTTGACTTTACGCAGGAATTTGTGGTCACTCCGGCTATCCTCACAGAATCGGAGCCCGAAATACCTGTGGACAGCAATTATACACTGGACGTAAAACAGCTTGTGTTGCAAGAACTTTCGTTGGCCGTGCCTTCTGTATTGCTTTGCAGAGAGGATTGCCCGGGACTTTGCCCGGTGTGCGGCAGGCCGTTGGAAGAAAATTGCGGCTGTCAGCCCCGGCAACGGACTGATCCAAGGTTAGAAATCTTAAAACAATTACTGGATAATGACGACTAATAGAGGAGGTGCTAAGAATGGCAGTACCAAAGAGAAAACTTTCAAAAGCAAGAAGAGATAAAAGACGCTCAAATGTTTGGAAGCTGGAAGCTCCTTCATTTGTAAAATGCCCACATTGCGGCGAATTGACACTTCCACACAGAGTTTGCAAATCTTGCGGCTATTACAAAGGCAAGGCTGTTATCAGAAAAGAAGCTTAATTCTTTAATCAGCAACGGAAAGGGTAGGTTTTTCCTGCCCTTTATTTTTTTGTTTGGTTATAAATTGTGGAAAATCACACAAATATATGATATAATATTAAATTGGAAATTTTTATTCAGCAGGAGGTAAACTATGGCTGTTCGCATAACCGGCGTGGACCTGGGCAGTCCGGCGCGGGAATACAAGATTTTGCCCGGCGACGAATTGGTGTCCATAAACGGCGAAGAGATAAATGACATGATGGACCTTCAGTTCTATTCCGCCGACACGGACCTGCATATATTGCTCAGGCGCGGGGGAGACGATATAAAAATCCACCTGCAAAAGGAGGATACCTACACTCCGCTGGGACTGGAATTTGAAACATATCTGATAGACAAGCATCACTCCTGCAAAAACAAATGTATTTTTTGCTTTATAGACCAGCTGCCCAAAGGCCTGAGGAAAGAGTTGTATTTCAAGGATGATGATGAAAGACTGTCGTTCCTTTTCGGCAACTATATCACCCTGACCAACCTGTCCAGGCATGAAATAGACAGAATTAAAAAGATGAAAATTTCGCCCATAAACATATCTGTGCACACCACAGACCCGGAACTGCGCGTTTTCATGATGAAAAACCCGGCTGCGGCCCAGATAAACCGGCTTATGGACGAATTTTACGAAGCCGGTATATTTATGAACACCCAGATAGTGCTGTGCAAAGGGGTGAATGACGGACAGCGGCTGAAAAATACCATTGACAGGATGCACCGGCTGTATCCGCAGGTGCAAAGCTGTTCGATAGTTCCCCTTGGTATGACCAGATACCGCGACGGCCTGCCGCAGCTGGAAAGCTTTTCCGCGGAGGACTGCCGCCGGCTGATAAAGCAGGTGGACCGGTGGACGCGGGACTTTGAGGCCCGGCACGGCCAGAGAATTGTTTACCTTGCCGATGAATTTTATATCAGGGGCGGGGTGGAAATTCCGCCGGCAGGCTATTACGGGGATTTTGCCCAGCTGGAAAACGGGGTCGGAATGGTGCGTAATTTTATTGACAATTTCCTGGAAGAGGCAGATTATGCCGAAAGCCTGCGGCAGCCGGTGCAGGCGGATATGGCTGTGGGCGAGGCAATGTACCCGACCATGTGCGATGTCATATCCAAAGCCAACGACAAACTGGGCGGAAAACTGCATATACATGTGCATAAAATAGTAAACAATTTCTTCGGCGGAAATGTCTGGGTTACGGGGCTTATCACCGCCACCGACCTGATAGACCAGCTGAAAGGAAAGCTGAAAACAGACCGCCTGCTTTTGTGCGAAGATATGCTGAGAAGCGAAAAGGATATGTTCCTGGACGATATGACACCGCAGGATGTGGAAAACCGGCTGGGTGTCACAACAGAGTTTTATCCCAACGACGGTCTGGCACTGGCGCAGCGTCTTTTTAACACAGAATATTAAAGGAGAGTAAATATGGCCAAACCTATCATTGCCATAGTGGGCCGCCCCAATGTGGGCAAAAGCACACTGTTCAACAAGATAATCGGTTCCCGTATAAGCATAGTGGAAGACACCCCCGGTGTTACAAGGGACAGGATATACGCCGAAGGCGAATGGCTGGATAAAAAGTTTATGCTTGTGGATACCGGCGGTATTGAACCGATAACCGACAACAGCATACTGAAACATATAAAACAGCAGGCGCAGATAGCCATTGACACAGCTGATGTTATTATGTTTGTCACGGATATACGCAGCGGCGTTACTGCCAACGATTATGACATAGCCACCATGCTGCTGAAAAGCGGCAAGCCCACGGTTCTTGTGGTAAACAAATGCGACACAATAGGCCGTGTGCCCGATGAAATATACGACTTTTATTCCCTGGGACTGGGTGAACCATACCCGGTTTCTTCCGTCCATGGCCACGGTACAGGTGATGTGCTGGACGAATGTTTCAGGCACATTGATTTTGACCGGGAGGACGCGGAAGATGACGAAAGAATTTCCGTGGCGGTTATCGGCCGTCCCAATGTGGGAAAATCCAGCCTGATAAACAAAATTCTGGGCCGGGAAAGAATGATAGTCCGCGATGAAAGCGGCACCACCCGCGATGCAGTGGACAGCTTTGTGGAGAACAAATACGGCAAGTTTATCTTTACCGACACAGCCGGAATGAGAAAAAAAGGCAATGTGGACCGGGGCGTGGAGCGCTTTTCGGTCATCAGGGCCCTGGCTGCTGTGGAACGCAGCAAGGTGTGCGTGATAATGATAGACGGTACCGTCGGCTTCACCGAACAGGACAGCAAAATTGCCGGCTATGCCCATGAGCAGGGCAAGGCGTGTATAATTGCCGTCAACAAATGGGACGCTGTGGAAAAGGACGACAAAACCATGGATGTTATGCGCAAAAAGCTGATGAATGATTTCAGCTTTATGTCCTATGCGCCGATAATATTTATATCTGCCCTTACAGGCCAGCGACTGGACAGATTGTTTGAGCTGATAAAATTTGTGGACGAGCAGAACTCTTTCCGCACCACAACAGGTGTGCTCAACGATATACTGGCCCGTGCCGTGGCCAGGGTACAGCCTCCCAGCGACAAAGGCAAAAGATTGAAAATTTATTATATGACGCAGATTTCAACCAGACCGCCCACATTTGTGGCTTTCTGCAATCAGAAGGACCTGTTCCATTTTTCATATCAGAGATATATTGAAAACCAGATAAGGGAAGTGTTCGGACTGGAAGGTACACCTATAAGAATATTGATAAGGGAAAGGGGTGAGTAGCGGTGATATATGTCAAACTGGCAATTATATTTGCCGTCAGCTACCTTTTGGGTTCACTCAGCTTTGCCATTATAATCAGTAAAGGCATATACAAAAAAGATATCAGAAAGTTTGGCTCCGGAAACGCGGGCATGACAAACATACTGCGCACCTTCGGAAAAACCGCCGCCGCCCTCACACTGACAGGCGATATGCTGAAAGGCGCGCTGGCTGTCGGTTTTGCCAAAATGTTTATGGCCCATTACTGGACAGTGGAAATTCCCCGGGAGCTGTCTTACAACTTTTTGTACGAATGTGCTGTGTATATAGCTGTTTTCGGCGCATTCATCGGCCATCTGTATCCGATATACTTCGGTTTCAAAGGCGGAAAAGGCATAAGCGTTGCCTGCGGGGCCATGATGGCGGCAACACCGCTGTACACCAGCCTGGCTTTGGGAATTTTTATTGTAATTGTGTTTATAAGCAGGATTGTTTCCCTGGCGTCAATAATCTCTTCCTGCAGCTATCTGGTAATTATACTTATATCATTTAAACTGACGGGCACATTTTCACTTCCAAACCTGGTTATAGGAATTGTGGTTCCGGCCATAATTGTATACGCCCACCGTTCCAACATAAAAAGACTTATCAACGGAACAGAATACAGGTTCGGACGGAAAAAATAAAAAAATATACAGCCGTGTTTTGCGGCTGTATTTTTTTTGCATAAAATTTTTGCGGCGGTTGATAATAATAGTAAATTTATATGAAAGGATTTTTCTATGAAAAAAATAACAGAAAAAGAGCTGTCCGCCTATAATGAACTGCTCACCCAGGAAAAAGCGGCGGTGGATAAATTCAACTATTATGCCCAGAACTGCAAGGACCCAAACCTGAAGAAGCTGTGTAAAGAGGCAGCCAACCGCCATCAGGAACACTTCAACATCATATTCGCACAGATAAATTAGGAGGTAAAAATGGCTTACGATGATAAAACAATGATGACCGATATGCTTTCCACACAGAAGTTTATCGCGTCAAACTACAACAACTATGCCGGCGAATGTGCTTCCAAACAGGCCAAAAGCAAACTGATGAAAATTCTCAGTGAGGAACATGACATACAGTTTAAAATTTTTGAAAATATGCAGGCCAAAGGCTGGTACGAAACCGCACCGGCTCCCCGGGACAAGCTTAATCAGGCGGTGCAGACCCATATATCTTCAGCAACCAACCTGAAAAAAGAGCCGGAGAAAAAGGCAAAAAAGCGGATAAAGAAAAAATAATAAGCAAAAAAGGCAGAGTAACCTCTGCCTTTTGTTTATCTGATTAGTTTTGTCATCAGTGTCAATATAAATTCCAGGTTCCAATAGGTAAGCGCTGCGCTTGCCAGATTGGCACACAAAGCGTACGCAGTATTTATTTTCCTGCTTTTGCCGGACAGTTTCCTTTTGTAAATGAAAATTTCTGCCGCAGTCACACAGATTTCCAGCGGTATAAACGCCAGCAGGGTGCCGAAAGTGCCGCCAAACAGAAATATGGTGGAAAACAAAGCGCTGAAAACCAGCTGGGTGAAAATGTTTGCCAGCAGAAAAACTTTCAGGTTTTCTTTGATTTTGTATCCGAACAGCAGCAATATTATAAATTCAATTATAAGCGTGGCTGACAGGCTGCCTGCAAACTGAACAATATACATAACCCGGGCGGACTTTTTGTTTACCGACATATCGGCAAAATCCACATCCAGGCTTATTTCCATCGTCCGGCGTTTTACGGGCCGGCTGATCTTCACATCGCCGCCGGAAGTGACGATTATTATTTTAAATTCGTCCGGCACCCCCACATAGGAGAATACATGCCTGCCGTTTTCGCCGGTAAGAGAGCCAAAAACAGGGGTGAGAGTTCCCGATGCCATCGCCGCATACCACCCGTCTTTTTCGTAAGAGCGCAAAGCCCGCAGCATATCTTCGTTATATTCTGTCCCTTTGTCCAGGTTGTCATACATTGATGTGGTTCTTGGCGGCTGATACAACAAATCCAGATAATATTCTTCCTGCGGAGCATTTTCCAGGTTTATTTCCACCCTCGGTTTGGACCCGAAGTCCGCAAAGGCCGCCGGTGTGCAAATACAAAACAGTGCTGCTGACAGCAACAATATATTTATAAATTTTTTCACAGTCTGCCCCTCCTTTGATTTCATTATATATTTGATGTATATATAAATCAATTAAAAGAGTATTACAAAATCAGGCTTTTGCCACTGTCTTGCTTTTTTGTATCCGTCCGATAAGAAATGATGATATTGTCACTGTTATAAAAGAGAAAAATATATTTTTGAACGGTATATATGACAGTGACAGTGTCAGTACGGTTATGTCGGTAAAAAGATAGGCTTTGGATATATTGCAGCCGGAAAACCTGGATATCACCATGGCCAGCGCATCATCACCGCCGGCGGCGCCGCCTTCGCGCACTACCATGCCGACGCCCATTCCCACAAAAATTCCGCCCAGCACCGCGGCTGCCAGCGGGCAGGCAGACAGGTCCGGAATTACCGGCCGCCGGCTTTCCCATAATCTGTATGTAAGGGAAAAGGAAACCGAGGCCATAATTGCACTTTTCAGAAATCCGCCGCCCAAAAAGCGCCAGCCCAGAAAATAACAGCTCATATCCATTATAAACCCGGAAACAGAGGGTGATATTCCAAACCAGTGCTGTAAAAGGAGTATGGCGCCCAGCACGCCGCCTTCGGTTATCCTGCTTTGGCTGTGTATGTTATACATGCCGAAAGACAGTATGCTGCTGCCGGCCAGCAGTATTATATAATGCCATGCAGTCGATTTTAACTTTTTATTCATTATAAGTCTCCTTTCCTGTATGACAAATTGTAAAAAAATAAGACAGCCTTTACAGACTGTCCCTTTAAAATGCATGTTAAATTACATAGCTCTTGTAACCTTGCCAGAGCGAAGGCATCTGGTGCATACGTGAATATAACGGGGAGAGCCGTCTACGATAGCTTTAACTCTCTTTACGTTCGGTTTCCAAGCTCTGTTAGAGCGTCTGTGAGAGTGAGAAACTTTGATACCAAAAGTTACACCCTTACCACAACAATCACATTTTGCCATTCTGCTGCACCTCCTAAAATTTGATAACTATACTATTATAACAGATAATCTGCCATATGGCAATAGTAGATAGACAATTTTTATTGCTCAATAAGTTTATCACAAAAAATAGATAATATCAAGTCCCAATTTGACTAAAAGTATAAATATTTTCCATTTTTTTAAATTTCAACACACAATAAGGTTATACTGTGCGCAAAACTGTCCTTTTGATGACCTGCGGGCAAAAACTCTTGAAAAATAAAAGCAAAGACAATATAATTATAGTCTAGGAGGAATATATAATGAATTCTTTTACACTGATGGTCAGGGCCATCGTACTGCTTACAGCTATACCCGTGCATGAAGCGGCACACGCGTATATGGCGGATAAACTTGGTGACCCCACTGCCAGATACAAGGGCAGGCTCACCCTGAACCCGCTGGCACATTTTGACCTGATAGGCAGCATGGCGCTGCTGTTTACCGGCATAGGCTGGGCAAAACCGGTGCCCATAAACCCGATAAATTTTGACGACTCCAAAAGAGGCATGGCACTTTCTGCTGCCGCAGGCCCTATATCCAACCTGGTTATGGCCGCAATCAGCCTTATAATTACAAAGATAATAGTATATACAGGCGGCTACAGCCTGATATATGGATATGGCTCTGTCACAGGTAATCTTTATATGATATTTTCCACCATGTGTTCTATAAATATATCACTGGCCATATTCAACCTTATGCCTTTCCCGCCTTTTGACGGTTCCCGTATTTTCAATTATTTTTTAAGCGACAGGTTCTATTTTAAAATAATGGAATACGAAAGATACATTTTCCTGGGCATATTCCTGCTGTTGTATATGGGCGTTTTCGACCGGCCGCTGAGCTTTCTGAACGGCCTGGTTTATGTTGCCCTGGACAAACGGACATTCTTTGTGGATGCGTTTTTCCACCTTGTGATGTGACGGTGAGCAGATGAACCGGATAAATTATAAAATTGATGATTTTGAAGGCCCTTTGGACCTTCTGCTGGCTTTGATTGCAAAAAATAAAATGAGCATTGCGGATGTGGAGATTATCACAATAATCAACCAGTATCTGCAGGTTATATCCGCGGCCCAGGACCGGGACCTGGATGTGGCCAGCGATTTTATCGACATGGCTGCCAGGCTGGTTTATATGAAGTCTGTTTTTCTGCTGCCCAAGGACGATGAAGGCCGGAAACTGAAAGAACGGCTGCAAGGGCAGCTGATAGAGTATTCCCGGGCCAAAAAGGCGGCGGCCTTGCTGAGGGAAAGATTTATCGGCGACAGCATTTTTCTCAGGACTTCCATGGACATTCCGCGGGATTACACATACAGGCATGTGCACCCGATAACAGACCTGACAGATGCTTACAGCCGCCTGTCAGACCGCAGTCTCAGCCGAACACCGCCGCGGCGGCAAAGGTTTGAACCCATTGTAAGCGCACCCGTGGTGTCTGTGGGAAGTAAAATTTACATCCTGCTCAAAGGGCTGCTCAAAAAGCAGATAAACAATATATACACTGCTTTCAGCGGACTGCGCACAAAAAGCGAAGCGGTGGCCATGTTTCTGGCTGTGCTGGAACTGGTGCGCGCCAACAGGGTGGTAGTAGAGGACGACGGCGGCCTGCAGCTTATCAGAAAGGGAAAGAAAAGATAAATGGTCATAGAGGAAAAAATAAAACAGGCAGAAGCCGTTATTTTTGCCAGCGGAGACGGCATATCTCCGGAAAACCTGAAGCAGGTACTGGAAATAGATTCCAGGCAGCTGCGGTTTATAATTGACAATCTGAAGGAAAAATATAATAGTGAAGACTCGGGCGTAACTTTGTATATCAACCGGGACAGCCTGTCTTTCGGCACCAACCGGCGGCTGAGTGCTGTTGTACACCAGGCGCTGAGCGTGAAAAAGAACAGCCCGCTTTCTGCGGCGGCCATGGAAACACTGGCGATAATAGCCTATAACCAGCCGGTATCCCGCGCTTTTGTGGAGCAGGTCAGAGGTGTGGACAGTTCTTCCAGCGTGCAGACGCTGCTGTCCCGCGGCCTGATAGAAGAAGCCGGCCGCCTGGATATTCCGGGAAAGCCGCTGAGCTACAGGACAACGGCGGTTTTCCTGCGCAGCTTTTCGCTGAATGATTTAAGCGAGTTGCCAAAGGTGAAAGCCGAAAGGGAAGAAGGGCAGATTTCCACAGATGATTTACCCGTAAAGGAAGATAAGGATGAGCTGGATAGCTGATATTTTACTGTTTTTGGCCGCGGTGCTGGCATTTTTACTTTTGCTGGTGCTGTGGGTGATACTGGTGCCCAGGCATTTCTGGGTGGAGTACTGCAAAACAGACGGCTTGATTGTACAGGTAAATCTTGCTTTTTTTAAAATTACTTTGTTTCCCCTCCCGTCTTTTATAAAAAAAGGCAAAGAAGAAAAAAAGCCGCGGGAGCAGGAGGAGAAAGAAATATCTGCGAAGGACGGCAAAACAAAAAAAGACAAAAAGCTGCCGCAGTTTCCGGAATTTTCTTTCCGGCTGGTCAAAGATATACTCAGTGCCGCTAAAGGCGTGATGAAAAGAGTGCTGAAAGCAATAAAGTTTTCCCGCGTTTCCTTTACCGTCCCTGTTTACGGCGGACGGCCGGAGGAGACACAGAAAAAATATGCGGGGATAACATCGGTTTTTTATACTTTTAATATCTTTTTGCAGCAGTTTTTGCAGATATATTATGAAAAACCTATTTTTATAGCAGACTTTGCCAATCTTCACAGTAACAGCCTGTATTTTTACTGCAAAATTTCCGCCAGCCCGGTCATGCTGCTGGCGGCGGCAATATTTGCTTTCAGACAATACAGAAAGATAACGGCAGTGGCCGCCGGCCCTGCAAATGAAAAGGAGAATTGATTATGGAACAGCAACACCCTATACAGGAACTTATGGCAAATGCCCTGGGAAAAATGCGTGAAATTGTGGATTCCAACACAATAATAGGCGCCCCGATAACTGCCGGTGACGGCGTAACCATTCTGCCGGTGTCCAAAATCAGCTTTGGCTTTGTGTCCGGCGGCACCGATTTTGCCACCGAAAAGCAAAAGGATCTTTTCGGCGGAGCGGCTTCATCAGGCGCTTCCATAACACCTGTGGGCTTTCTGGTGATCCGGGGCACAAATGTAAGGCTGATACAGCTGGCCGAAGGCGGACAGACAATCGACCGTGTGCTCAACATGGTGCCGGAAGTCATGGACAAGGTGGAAGGATTTATCAATAAAGCTACAAAGAAAGAGGACAAGCGGCCCCGGGGCGGTTCTGCACGGGACGGCGGCAGTGCCCGGAACAACTTATAATAATCGGAGATAATATGAAAGATACAAGAATACAAAAAGCCATGGCAGACATGGGCCTGTGTTCCAGAAGACGGGCTGAGCAGATTATTCTGGAAGGACGCGTAAAGCTGAACGGCCGCCCTGTAAAGCTGGGAGACAAAATGGATATGAACACCGATGTGCTGAGCATAGACGGTCAGACAGTGCGCCCGCCCAAAAAGAAAGAATTCAAATATTACATGCTGCACAAGCCCAGAGGTTATATAACCACTGCCAAAGACGACAGAGGCAGAAAAACCGTTATGGAGCTGATTTCGGATATACCCGAAAGGGTTTATCCGGTGGGCAGGCTGGACAAGGACAGCGAGGGCCTGCTGCTGTTTACAAATGACGGCAACCTGGCCAATGCCCTGACACATCCGTCCCATGAGATAGCAAAAATGTACCGTGTGACGGTACACCCCAAAGCGGAGGAAGAACAGATAATAGCTTTGTCTGACGGTGTATACCTGGACGACGGCAGCAAAACCCTGCCGGCCGTTATCAGGGTTGTGGCGGAAGACGACGAAAGAACAGTTATGGAAATGACCATAAAAGAGGGCAAAAACCGTCAGATACGCCGCATGTGCGAAGCAGTCGGCCTTCAGGTGGCCAGGCTCAGCCGCAAATCCATTGCCGGTTCGGTAAAACTGGGCATGCTTGCACCGGGCAAATACCGCGAGCTTAAACCGTCAGAAATTCTGGCGCTGAAGGCGGCAGCCACCAAAGCCAGAAGAGTAAAAAGAGCCAGGGGGGAATAAGTATGTATTCCATGAAACCCATACTGGAACAGGATGTAATAGACCTGCTGAACAACGGACGCTTTGAAGGCGACCTGGACGGATATGTGCTGTCTGACGGCGCAGACCTTTTCGGATGGTCATTGTTCAGGGTGGACAGTGATGTCACCGTCATGCTGGATGTGCTGGCACCGGATTTCAAATTTTTGGACGGTCTTATCAGGGCCAGCGTTGCCCTGGGTGAAAGCCGCGGCACCACAGCTTTTTCACTGAATATGGATATATCAGATTTTGCCAAGTACAAGCAGGTGTTTTTTGAAAACGAGGGGGATATAATTCCCAATGACAAGCTTTTCACACCCTGTCACGGAGAATAACAGTGTACATAACCGCCTGAAAAGGCGGTTTTTTCATACATTTTTTATTGTGCAACTATACAAAGTATTTAAAGTTTTGGCCTTTGTTTTCTGTATTTTGAACAATTTTGATAATTGACACAAATGTATAAAATAGTGTAAAATATACTACTAATCGGAGGGATAGCGTATGGTTTACAGCATGACCGGCTACGGTAAAGCCAACTGTGTTTTGAACGGAAAAGACATCACCGTCGAGGTGAAAAGCGTCAACCACAGATATTTTGAATATACCGGCAGAATGTCCAGATTTTTCAACTTTTTGGACGACAGAATAAAGAAAGAAGTGCAGAGCATGATTTCCCGCGGAAAGGTGGAAGTCAGCCTTATGGTAAGGGCTGTGGAACGGTCCGACACCAACATAGAGGCGGATTTGCCCCTGGCCAAAAATTATTACGCCGCACTGGGGCAGATTGCCCGGGCGCTGGGGCTGGAAAACAATGCTGACGCGCTGTCCATAGCGCACTTTGACGGCGTGCTGACCCGGGTCAAAAACGAAGAGGACACCGAAAGCCTGTGGCTGGATGTAAAAACCGTCCTTCACAAGGCCATGGAAGAATTTATTGCCATGAAACGGGCCGAGGGCGAAAAGCTGCGCCTGGATGTTATGTCAAGGCTGGATACAATTCAAAAACGGGTGGAAAAAATTGAAAAAGAAGCCCCGGACAGGGTGGCGGCATATCAGGAAAGGCTGTATGCCAAGCTGAAAACCATCCTGGAAGACACCGGCATTGACCAGGCCAGAATATTGACAGAGGCGGCTTTGTTTGCCGACAGGGTGGCTGTTGACGAGGAGATAACCAGGCTGTACAGCCACATCTCCCAGTACCGCGACATTTTGTCCGGCGACCGGCCGCGGGGCAGAAAACTGGATTTCCTGACCCAGGAGATGAACAGGGAAACCAACACTATCGGTTCCAAATCCAACGACCTGTCCATAACAAACACAGTGGTGGACATAAAGGCAGAGATCGAAAAGATAAGAGAACAGATACAGAACATCGAGTAGGTGACCTATGGCAATGTTGAATATAGGTTTTGGCAGCATGATAAACGCCGACAGGGTTACTGCTGCCCTCAGTCCGGATTCGGCTCCGGTAAAAAGGATTGTCAGCAAAGCAAAAGCGGACAAGCGGCTGATAGATGCCACCTTCGGCCGAAAGACAAAAACGGTTATAGTCACTGACACAGGTCAGGTTATTATATGCGCTTTCACCGCGGAAAGAATTTTTGGCGCCGCGGACAGTTTGATTAAATTTATGGAGACAGATGATGAGTGATATAGGAAAAAATATTGTTGTTATATCAGGCCCTTCCGGCTGCGGAAAAGATACGGTTGTAAAGCATATACTTAAAACAGACCCCAGGTTTGTTTTAAGCGTGTCTGCGACTACCAGGGCCAAAAGACCCTATGAAACAGACGGTGTGGATTATATATTCCTCACCACCCAGGAGTTTATATCAAAAATATCCAAAAGCGAATTTCTGGAACACACAATGTACTGCAACAACTATTACGGCACACTCAGGTCCCAGATAGAGCAGAAGGTAGCCCGGGGTAAGGTGGTTATACTGGTTATCGAGGTGGAAGGCGCCCGGAATGTGAAAAAAGTTTATCCCGATGCGCTGACCATATTTATCGCTCCTCCTTCCCTGGAGGAACTGGAACGCCGCCTGCGCGAAAGAAATACCGAAGATGACGGCGTCATAAAACAGCGTCTTTACAAGGCAAATGAAGAGCTGGGCTTTAAAAGCAGCTATGATTACATAGTCGAAAACAATTATGTGGAGCAGTGTGCTCAGTCAATAATTGATATTTTTGACGGAAAACAATAATAATGAAAAGGGGGTGGCTTTATGTTGACAGCAGGTGTTGCGGTGGATAAAGCCACCCTTGATTTTGACAAAATTTTTTCTTATGCTGTCCCGGACAATTTCCGTAATACAATTCAGCGCGGGTCGATAGTGCTGGTGCCCTTCGGCGCCGGCAGCAGGCCAAGGCTGGGTATCGTGCTTTCCCTGGGGGACGCGCCGGAAAACGGCAGGCTGAAAGAGATAATCGATGTGAAAAACGAGGACAGCGTGATAACCGATTACACCTTTTCCCTGATAGAACACCTGAAAGAAAGCACATTCTGCACCTGGTACGAAGCGGTAAAAACGGTGGTGCCCTACGGTGCGCTGTACAAGATAAAAAACGGCTCACTGGTAAGAAGTCTTGTCAGGTACCGGCAGACTGTTTACACCGCGCGGCCATTTGATGAGGAAAAACTGAAAACTGACAAACAGAAGAAAATGTATAAAGCACTGCAGGGCGTTTGGCTTACACAGCAGCAGCGGTGCCGGCGGGCAGACGCAGGCCCGTCTGTGCTGGCTAACCTGGTGAAAGCCGGAGCGCTGACGACAGGGCAGGAAGACAAGCGGACAACGGCCTATTCCCATATAAAAAAGTGCAGGGACGATGTGGAGCTGTCGCCGCAGCAACAGAAAGTTTATGATGATATATGCCGGTGTGAAGACTCAAAGCCGCATCTGATATACGGCGTAACTTCTTCCGGCAAAAGCATGGTATTTATAAAACTTATAAAACACGCGCTGCAATCCGGACAAAGTGCCATGGTGCTGGTGCCGGAAATATCCCTCACACCGCAGATGATAAGGCTGGTGAAGGAATTTTTCGGCGACACTGTCAGTGTCATACATTCCCGGCTGTCAGCCACAGAAAGGCTGCTGCAATACAACAAAGCCGTCAGCGGACAGTCAAAGGTGGTTGTGGGTACCCGCAGTGCGGTGTTTACCCCGCTGCAAAACCTGGGTCTGATAATAATAGACGAAGAGCACGAAAAAAGTTTTAAAAGCGAAAGTGCTCCCAGGTATTCGGCTGTCAGGGTGGCTTACCACATAGCGCAAAAAACAAAAGCCAGGCTGGTGCTGGCCAGTGCTACGCCCAGTGTAGAAAGCTTTTACCTGGCCAATCAGGGGTATTATCATCTTCATACAATGCGGCAAAGATATGCCGGACTGCCTCTGCCTTCTGTGGAAATAATTGATATGTCCCAGCAGGCGCTCACCGGAGATACGGGGCCTGTTTCCGGTGTGATTTTGCGCTATATGGCAGAAAATCTTGCCCGGGGAAAACAAAGTATAGTGATGATAAACAGGCGCGGATATTCCACTGTGGGAATATGCAAAGAATGCAGGCGGACGCTGAAATGCGAGGACTGTTCGGTAAACCTGGTAAAACACAAGACACAAAACAAGCTGATGTGCCACTATTGCGGCAGAAGCTATCCGGTGACAGACACCTGCCCGGTGTGCGGCGGCGAGATTTCCTACAGCGGTTTCGGCACCCAGCATATAGAAGAATATATACAGGCTGCCCTGCCCTCCGCCAGGATAATGCGCATGGACACCGACAGCGTTTCCCATCGGGACCATGAAGAAATGCTTGAAGCTTTTGGAAAAAAGGAGTATGATATATTGATAGGCACCCAGATGGTGGCCAAAGGCCTGGACTTTGAGGATGTCAGCCTTGTATGCGTGCTGGGCATAGACTCAATGCTAAATTATCCGGGTTATAACTGCAACGAGCAGGCCTTTGACCTTATGACACAGGTTATAGGCCGCGCAGGCAGGAAAAACCGGGGCGGCAAGGCGGTTATACAGACTTATGACGGGTCCAACCCAATTATCGGCCTGGCCGCCAGGCAGGATTATATCTCTTTTTATAAAGAGGAGATAGCCTATCGCAGACTGAATGTTTATCCGCCCTTCTGCACCATGGTCACTGTGGCTTTTACCCATTCGTCACAGACGGCGGCAGCCAGGGATGCCGGTGCATTTTTGCAGATAATAAAAGATACGGCGCCAAAAAGCAAAATTCCGCTGGTGGTTTTGGGGCCTGTGCCCTTTGATGTGGCCATGGTCAGCAGGACATACCGCTGGCGCCTGAGCATAAAATGTAAAAACAACAAACGGTTCAGACAGTTTCTGAACCGGGCAATGCAGGCTTATCTGTCGGATAAGCGGAACAAATCGTCTATTTATATAAATATAAATCCATTGCAGGAATAAGGAGAATTATTATGGCAATAAGAACAATAGTACAGGACGGCGACCCGATTTTGAAAAAGAAATGCCGCCCGGTGACAGAATTCAATGAAAAACTGGGACAGCTGCTGGACGACATGGGAGAAACCATGATCGCCGCCAACGGCCTGGGCCTGGCCGGCCCCCAGGTTGGCATGCTGAAAAGATGCTTTGTTGTGCTGGACCAGTATCTGGACGAAGATGACAACGAAGTGGATGAAATATTGGAATTTGTAAACCCGGAAATACTGGAAACCAGCGGCAAGCTGACAATTTTTGAAGGCTGTCTGTCATTCCCCGGAAGAAACGGCGCCATCAGCCGCCCGCAGTATGTAAAAGTAAGGGCTCAGGACAGATATGGCGAATGGTTTGAACTGGAGGCCGAAGATATTCTGGCCAGGGCAATCTGCCATGAAAACGATCATCTGGACGGCGTGACAATTATGGACCATGCCAAAGTATTTTATGAAGACCTGACACCGGAGCAGATAAAACGGTTAAATCTTGACGAGGACTATGAATAAAAAGGATACAAAAATAGTATTTATGGGCACGCCTGATATCGCCCGGCAGTGCCTTTCACAGCTGATAGAGGACGGATACAATATTGTGGGTGTGTTCACCCGCGAGGACAAACCGGTGGGCAGAAAGCAGATACTGACACCTCCGCCGGTAAAGCTGGTGGCACAGGAACATGATATACCCGTATTCCAGCCCAAAAACCTGAAAGGCAGCCGGAAGGACGATTTGTCCGCCCTGGCGCCGGATATGATAGTTGTGGTGGCTTACGGCCGTATTCTGCCCAAAGAAATAATCGATATGCCCGCTTTGGGCTGCCTTAACCTGCATGTGTCCCTGCTGCCCAAATACAGGGGAGCTGCGCCGATACAGTGGGCCATTATAAACGGCGAAAAACGCACGGGCGTAAGCGTGATGAAAATAGACGAAGGCCTGGACACCGGCGATGTGATAGATGTGCTTACCATAGATATTGACGAAAATGAAACACGGCCCCGGCTGTTTGAAAAGGTGGCGGAAAAAGGAAAAGAATTTTTAAGCCATGTGGTCGGCTGTGTCATAGAGGGCGACTTTACCCTTACACCCCAGGACCATGAGAAAGCCACCCTGGCTCCTCCGCTGAAAAAGGAAATGGCAGATTTTGACTTTACTGCCGACGCACAGACCCTGCACAATAAAATCCGCGGCCAGTTTCCGTGGCCCGGTGCACAGTTTACCTATGGGGATAAAACTGTCAAAGTTCTGGAAAGCAGGCTGAGGAAAGAAAGCGGCGTACCCGGACAGATTTTGTCCACAAAGCCGCTGGTCGTTGCATGCGCCGACGGAGCGCTGGAACTGGTTACAGTCCAGCCGCGGGGCTCAAAGGCCATGGACGGCACCGCATGGTGCGCCGGACGCAGGCTGAAAAAAGGAGATTTGTTTCAGTAAAAATTTCCAGTATTTTTAACCTCTTTTTTACCAAATTATCAAAAATGGATAATAAAATAAAACCATAAGAAAAATTTGGTTGGCAGGATATCTGCCAAAGGAGATAATATATAATGTTTTTTGATATTTATTATTTGATTTTGGTTGT